>CAZNJD010000060.1:0-54441 GCA_964573285.1 uncultured Sulfurovum sp.
GTTGGTGACTCCCAATTATCCTCTACAAATCGTATATCATGCTCTTGTAGATTAAGCCCCAAATACTCCAAAGACTTTAGATAAAGCTCTTGAATATTGTCAGGGCTAGGTTTAATCAGAGCTTGAAACTGATAATAAGCCCCCAATCTATTTGGGTTCTCTCCATATCTTCCATCTGTTGGTCTTCTGCTTGGTGCTACATAAGCTGTACTCCATGGTTTAGAATCCAAGCTTCTTAAAAGTGTAGCAGGATGAAATGTTCCTGCTCCTGCTGGTATGTCGTAGGGTTGAACTATATTACATCCCTGTTCTGCCCAGTATTGTTGTAGTTTTAGTAGTATTTGGCTAAATGTTAAGCTATTATTCATTGTCTTCCTCTAATATAATGTTAAATTCTTGCTCCATGAGTTCTGCAAACTCATCACAAAATGGTGTTTTTATTTCGTCAAAATACCATGGTTTATATTTTGCAAAATCATAAAGAGTAATATCATTTCTTAGATAATTCAATATTCCAAGGGAATCTATTTTATAATTACGATACTGCTCTTGACCTACATTTTTCTCTCTGTTTGTCACAAAAATAAGATATGTTTTTAGTGACCAAAATATCTGTTTATCTATGTCTAATATTTTATTGAAAATATAAAAGCTATTCAAAAACTTCTGTTTTATTTTTGGTTTATTTTCACTCTTTATCTTTCCATTTTTAAACTCAACTAATACTATATACTCTTTGTTTAAATCAAAAAAAATCATATCAGTAGAGGGTTCATTAGCCCTATACTCTTTTGCAATATCATCAAAACTAAAAAAACTATTTTTAAATTTGCATAGAATTATAGGCTTTTTTTTATTACTATCATCTAATGAAATCTGAGAAATACTTTTTTTATATTTAGAAAACTTCTCCTCAAATAAATCATTAATATCATTTATCGTCATGAGATAGACCTAATTTCATTCTATGCAATTGCTCTAATGGCTCTGTTAGTTTTTCAAAAATTGGAGATATATCTATAGTAACATCATTTATAGTTGAAGTCTCATCTTCACTCTTTTGAGCTAAATAGAAGTTACTATTAACTTTTGATTTATCAGCATAATATTTTAGAGCATCTATCATATATGGGCTATGAGAATTAACAACTATCTTAACCCCATTTTTAACAAGTTCAACAATAACTTTTGCCATCTCTAATTGCCATTTTGGATGTAGGTGTACTTCGGGTTTGTCAAGTATTAATACTTGACCATTATACAGATAATTATTATTCTCTAGTACTTGAAGTAACCCAAAATACTTTATTCCCATAGCTGTATTAACTAATTTAATTTTTTCCCCACCTTTATTAAAAATAAAACCACTTAAGTTATCTTCTTCAAACCTGCCACCGATAATACCTTCAATATTAAAACTAAAAGGTTGCTCTTCTTTTCTTTTTGTTGTTAACGCAAAATATAAATCTTTTAATGTTGGCACTATTTCAAAATCTATATCATTCACAACATCATGTGCTTTAAGGTTTCGAATTGTTTTTAGAAGTGGATGAATTGTCCAAATAAATGGTGTTTCAATAAGCAGAGGTCTTCCTATTTTAGGGTAGTTGTTATCAAACTTTTGACTAATACTAAAATCACGACAAGAGTTCTGTATAATTTTATACTCAAAGTCTACACCTTCATAATAGAATTTAATTTCACCATTACTAGATAATTGCTTATCAAATATATCATTAATTTGTTTTGTAAACTTATTTTTATAATTACTATCTTCTTGAGGATGACTATTACTAGCCCAAGAGATTGATTGAATCAAACCATATAAAATTTTCCCTAAAGTACTCTTCCCAGTATCATTCTCCCCAGCAATAACCGTCAGACCATCAATCTTAACACTAGCCTCTCTAATCATTCCGATATTTTTCAATTCAAGCGTCATAAACACTCCTCTTCTAGTTTCTCTCTTAATTTAAGACACTCAATAAAAGTTGTTTTTTTATAATTCTGTAATAGCCGATGAATAATCATATCAATAGGCTTCCCACTATTACAGTAGAGATAAAAAGTGGGCATATTGGCTGTCTTTTGACTATTGAATCTCTTATTTAAAATATCTGTGGTATTACTTGCTTTTTTAGCTGATGTATTTATCATATTGACAATAGTATCTGATAAGATTCTTCTTTTTGTCTCATTGTGCATTGGTTGAATCAAACTTATCACTTCACTCATCTTTAAATATTGAACCTCACTATCCATATATTTATAATCATCTAGTTTTAGATTTAGTTCCCTACAGCAACTATCTAAAAAAGAGAGGGTTATACTCTTCTCTTCAACAAGATAATATCTATCTTTGCACTCAATTACCTTATCACAGGTTGAACCAACACCATCGAGAGAATCCATATCAATAATAGAGTAAGAGGCTAGATGAGAATCACAACAGTTCTCTTTGATATTTTTTATAGGTATTGCCACAAAATATCCTCAAAGGTATCCATTAGCTCTTTTTGTAAAATATCCCAATTATCATCATCCAAGATATGATTGGTTACTACTCCATCTTTTTCATCCAATACATTAAAAGATATTCGCTCTCTATAACCATTTCTTTTGCTAATGGCATTGAGATAATCTGCCATATATGGGCTATGGGTAGAAAATACTATTTTGACTCCTGCATTCATAAGCTCTATAAATAAATCTACTATTTTTAGTTGCCAAGTTGGATGTAGGTGTACCTCTGGCTCTTCCCAAAATAGGATTGAACCTTTTTTTAGAGCTTTGTTGGTTACTAAATATTGAAGTAAACCTATGCTTTTTGTTCCTGATGAGGCATTAAAAATATTATAATCTTTATCATTATTTCTGCTAAAAACAAAAGAGCCATTTCGATTTTTTATATCTCCACCAATCATTCTATTTACTTTTTGACTAAAATCTCTAATAAATTTATCTTGCTCTTCATCTGTAAAAGAGTAATCTTCATCTAATATATTTAGTAGAGACTCTATATGATAAGGAGTTTTCCCTTCTCTCTTATCCATATGTTTATGAAACTCTAAAATAAGTGGTGTCTCAACAAAAATTATACTATTATCTAGCTTTAGGTGCATATTCATATCAAAAGGCTTTTCCATAGTTTTTTCAAAACTCTCTTTGCCTGTTTTGGTAATATTAATCTTTAATATCTGATTTTCATATTTAATACTTTTATTTGAAAACTCAACAGAGAAACTATCTGAAATCTGCTCTATATTTGTAAAAATTGAGTTTAGTAGATTTTTAATTTTTTCTTGAAATTTCTTTTCAACTCCATCAGATAATTTATCAAATATATCACTCTCAAAGCTACTATTTAATATCTGTTTTAACAATTCATTATCTTTTAGCAGAGGTTTCATGATTTTCTCTATTTGAATAATAGATTTAATATTGAGACCATTTACAAAAGATGTGGAGGTCTCATTATATACATACGCCATCTTCATAACATAACTCTTACCAGTACTAGGCTTCCCTGCCAATACAGTAATATCATTAAACTCAACCGAAGTATCCTTTAACTTTGCAAAGTTTTTAAAATATGCTAATTCAGCCATAAGTTATCCTAAATAATTGTTTCATACTGTTAGTATATCTAAAATTAGAGAAGAACTTCAACAGTACTAGAGTCTAACTCAACCTTTTTAGCTTTACTTACTCTATCCTCTTGCAATTTTACTTTTAACTCATCATCTTGTAGTGCCATAATTTGAATTGCTAAATATGCTGCATTTGTAGCTCCTGCTTTTCCTATTGCTACAGTACCTACAGGCATACCCGCTGGCATCATTACTGTACTTAGTAAGGCATCTTCGCCTCTTAGCTCTCCACTTGCCATTGGGACACCAATTACAGGTTTCGTTGTAGCTGATGCTAATGCTCCTGCTAGGTGGGCTGCCATTCCTGCTGCGGCTATAAATACTTGGGCTCCTTTGGCTTCTGCCTCTTTCATATATACTTTGGTTCTCTCTGGGCTTCTGTGTGCTGATGATATAATTAACTCATATGGAACACCAAACTTTTTTAATGTACCTGAACACTCTTTCATTACTTCATAGTCGCTTTTACTACCAATTACAATTGAAACAAATTTCATAATATCTCTCCTATTTTATTAGGCGAATAATATCAATTTTTCTCTTCAATATTGATTGGATATATTTTTAAAATATAATTGTCCTATTACCATTTATAAAAACCCTATCATTTAATACTAAATTCAAAGCACGAGATAGAACAATCTTTTCAACATCTCGTCCTGATTTTTGCATATCTCTCCACTCTAATCTATGGTTAACAGGTATTATATCTTGAGCAATAATTGGTCCTTCATCTAAATCATCTGTAACAAAATGTGCTGTTGCCCCTATGATTTTTACACCTCTTTTATGTGCTTGTTTATAAGGATTTGCACCTATAAATGCAGGTAAAAATGAGTGATGTATATTTATAATCTTTTTGTTATATTGTTTTACAAATTTTGGTGTTAATATTCTCATATATTTTGCTAAAACTATATAATCAAAATTATGTTTATTTATAATCTTCATCATTTTATCTTCATGTTCTTCTCTACTTAATCCTTCTGCACTAATATAAAAAAATGGTATATCAAACCGATTTACCAATCTCTCTAGCGTCTTATGATTAGCAATTACTGCTTCTATATGTGCATCCAACTCACCTGCTTCAAGTCGTATAAGTATATCTCCTAAGGCATGAGACTCTTTTGTAGCCAATATAATTATCTTTTTTTGTTTAGGTTTTATCACTTGAAGATTAGCTCTATCTGGGATAACCTCTTTTAGTGCATTTTCTAATTCTGTTGTATTAAAATTGCCTGTTACAACTGTTCTCATAAAAAATTTACCTTGCTCTTTGTCAACAAACTCACGATTGTTTTCGATATTTAAATCTCTATCATAAAAGACTTTTGAGATTTTATAAACCAACCCCTTTTTATCTTCGCAATCAATTAATACTCTTACTCTTAATTCCATTTTTCTCTTTACCTATTTTTATTTGTGTAGAATTATATCAATTTTTAGATACACTTTCATTATGATAAAAAAAGAAGATTATTTCAATAGACAAATTCAATTATGGGGAGAGGCAACACAAGCCTTATTACAAGATAAAAAAATCGCTATTATAGGTTCTGGTGGTTTGGGTTGTTCTCTAGCTTATGCCTTAGGAACTTCAGGTATTGGAGAGATTGATATGGTCGATTTTGATACTGTTAGTTTGCATAATATTCATAGACAAATAGCTTTTACTCTAGCAGATGAGAACTCTCCAAAAGCAGAAGTTGTAGTAGAAGTGATGAAATCCAAAAATCCTTTTGTCAAAGCCAAAGCTTACTGTATGGATTTTGAAGAGTTTAAATTATTAGGAAATAGATATGACCTTATATTAGATGCTACAGATAATCTACAAACACGAGAGTCTATAGATTATTATGCAAAACAAATTAATACTCCATGGATATATGGAAGTGTAGAGGCATTTAATGGTCAAGTATGTTTTTTTGAAAAATCATCATTTGGGGTATTTAATATTAGTGACCATAAACCAGCAGGGATTACAGCACCCATTGTAATGCATATCGCTTCACTTCAAGCAAATTTGGCACTTCGTTACTTGGCAGGATTAAGTGTTGTCAAAGACAAACTATATTATTTATATTTTAATAGTGATGGAGAGCTTATAACTCAAAAATTTAATATGCCATCTTAATATTAATGTGTTAAAATATTACAATTTTTTTAAAAGGACATTTCAATGAAACTTAAACTATCCATATTAATCACCTTTATATTATTATTAGGTGGATGTACACAAGAGACACAAAATAAACTAAGTCGTTCTATTCAAAATTGGACAGGAACTAATGGAGTATTGGAAGTTTATGCAGGAGATAAATTGGTAAAACGATTTATAGATATTGATAAACTAACAACTGCTTCAGGAACTGACAATGATAAAGATAGACCATACAGATATGGTTATGGTTATAATGATAAAAACCTAAACGGCAAAAAAGATAATGGGGAGTATCGTGTATATTTTGAGTTTTCTGACTACTCAACAAGTTATATCTTTTATGAAGATAAATAGTATTGCTAACATCTTCTACAAGGAAAATAAAATATGAAATTCATCGAAACTAATCAAGCACCAATGGCTATTGGACCTTATTCCCAAGCTGTTGTAGCAAATGGTGTATTATACACATCAGGACAAATTCCAATGGATGAAAAGGGCGTAATAGTAGCTGATGATATTGTAAACCAAACACATCAAGTTCTCAAAAATCTTTTTTATATACTTGAAGCTGGTGGAGCTCATTTTAATGATGTTGTTAAAACAACAGTATATCTAAGTGATATGGATAATTTCACAAAAATGAATGAGGTGTATGCTCATTATTTCGGCAAACATAAACCTGTTAGAAGTACAGTAGCTGTCAAAACTCTACCTAAAAATGTATTAGTTGAGATTGATTGTATAGCATTAGCTAATGCTAACTGTCATATCTAAAAGTAAATAGAGAGTAAACTACTTTATTACTCTTTACAACTCTTGATTAATAATACTTATACTTCTCATATTAGCTCCCTCATCCAGACAAGATATATTATGTTTATCAGGAGAGAGATAACGATATATTTTTTCTCCTGATTGTGAGATTATAGGGGTTTGATTATCGATTAGCCAATATATAGTATCATTAGAATTAAAGGAGTAACACTGTAGTGCTGTTTTTTTGAGTTTTTTTGGTAGATATTTATTAAATGTATATGTTTTATTATTAATGGGTGAAGTTATTAGTGGCTTATAACTTATCCATTTTTTATAACATTTATGTGTAGATAGGCGTTTGATAGACTCTATAGTTTTGCTTTTAATGAGATAAGATAATACTTCTGCTCTCATAGCTGAACATGGTGTGTGTAGTTTTACTCCTTTTATAATATTATCTATAACTTTATTTTTACATTCTCCTATCTGTATAGCATCTTGGCATATCTTTTTTTTAATAATATTTTGTGGTTTGATAAACCAAGTTTTACTATTTAATATTTGAAAAATTTGAAATAAGGTAGGTGAAGCTGTATATAATCCTGTTGCATATCTATCTCTATAGAGTCTGCTTGATTTCCCTGAGAAATTACCATACCATACTCCTACAGTATATTCAGGAGTATAACCTATAGTCAACATATCTTTAGCATGAGCTGATGTCCCTGTTTTGAATGCAATTTTGGGCATATCTTTTATAAACTCCCATGATGAAGAGAATTCAACTCTTGGGGCATTGGCTAAGATATTGCTAACTAGATATGTTGATTCTATAGATAGTATTCTCTTTTTCTTATATCTCTTATTTAATATATAGCTAGATGGTTGATATACTCCTCCATTAGCCAAAGAGGCAAATAGCTCTGCATTATTGATTAATGATAAACCCCATCCACCCAAAACTAAAGCACTTCCATAATAGCTTTTGGGTCTATTTAGTAATCCTTTATTTAGCTTTTTTAGTATATTATAGAGTGAGTTATCTCCTAATAATCTATCTAGTTCAACAGCAGGTATATTTAGAGAATATTGCAAAGCCTCTGTAGCTGTTACCTCTCCTAGATATGTTTTAGAATAGTTAGTTGGTTGATAACCATTTATAAATAGTGGTACATCATAGAGTTTTTTGAGTGGGGTTATAATTCCTTGTTCTAATGCTTTAGCATATATAAGAGGTTTGAGAGTAGAACCAGGTGAGACCAACGCTCTAAGCCCATCATTTTGTCCACCATATCTATTATCATTAAAATTTTGTGAACCTATATATGCTAATATTTGCATATTTTTATTATCTATTATAATAGCACTACCATTATGGATATTATATTTTTTCAATATTTTACATCGTTGAGAAATTAGATATTGTACTTTTTTTTGTAGATTTAAATCTATAGTAGTATTTACTCTAGTTCCACTATTTATTCTTATAGATAGATGAGGTATCTCATTTGGTAGAGGAGTGATATGTATAGATATAATTTCTTCTTTTGCCCGATTGTATTTCTCCTTTTCTAGTAGGTTGAGATTATATAGTCTATCAAGCAGAGAATTTTTAATTTGATTTATATCTCTATTGGCTTTGGGTCTATTACGATTTGGATTTTTAGGTATGCTTGTTAGATATGCAATTTGTGATAGAGACAAAGAAGATGGTGGTATATGAAAATATCTGAATGAGGCAGAAGCAAACCCTTCTATATTTCCACCATAAGGGGCATTATTGAGATAGAGTCGTAATATTTCATCTTTTGAATAATAAAACTCCAACTGCAATGCTTGAAATATCTCTATAATCTTTTGTTTGAGAGTCCTTGATTTATGATGCATCATTCTAGCTACCTGCATAGTAATCGTAGATGCTCCAATTTTATGTTGATTGGTTATATTTGAGTATAATGCTCTTATAATAGCCAAAGGGTTTATCCCAAAATGTTTATAGAAGTATCTATCTTCATATCTTAATACAATTTTTTTTATATCATTAGTTATCTCTTCTTTTCGTATAGGGATACGCAAATATCCATCACTACTTAATTTGACTGTAAGTAGTTTTCCATTACAATCGTAGATTAGTGTTGATTTGGGTTTATTAAGTCTTTGTATATCTAATGGGTAGAGATAGTTTAGTATCAAAAGAGTTATTATAAATATAGAGAGTAGTAATATAATTTTTTTGAGGGCATTCATTATGCTATTATAGTTAAAAACAGCTTCAAAATGTTTTTGAATTTAAGGGAAAGGAGGAGAATTATATGCCTTTGAAGCTGTAATATTTAGAGAGATTTTTTTATTTTAAATAGTTTATATTTTATGAACTCTCATAAGAAAATTATACCATAAAAAATATAGATTTACTATATAAAATTAAAAATTTATTAAATATTCTTAGTAATTTCTTAAAAATATAATCAATTAAGTTTTGCTATATTTTTTTCTATTCTATTTAAAATAAACACTATTTTTTTATATTTATTTATAATGCTTAATCGTAGTTTTGCTAATTTTTTGATATATTATGTAAAAACTTAAATTGGAAAAGAATGTATCAAATAGTTAGAGTAGGAGAGTAATAGATGGCAAATTTTAATACACACTTCATAGTTTCAGCTGGAGCTAGTGCTGTTGTTAGTGGTACGCTACTATCTATGGGTGTTATAGCTCCTAGCCAAGCTATAATGGGATTTGCTATTGGAACTTTTGGTGGATTAATGCCTGATATAGATTCAGATAATTCTAAGGCTATTGGGATAGGTTTTACTGTTTTGTCTCTTTTGATTACTATATTATTGATCTTTTTAAATTCTTCTACTTACTCTCTTGTAGAGATGTTGATTATGGGGGCTATTGTATTTTCTACTATTCGATTAGGAGTTATAGATATATTTAGAAAAATATCAAAACATAGAGGAATGTTTCACTCTATTCCTGTAGCTTTAATTTGGGGTTTAGTTACAACTATATTGACGCATCTTTTTTTTGATTTAAACTCCTTGGTATCTTGGGTTTATGGATTTATGATGAGTTTTGGATATATTGTTCATTTGCTATTAGATGAACTCTATAGTGTGGACTTAGGGAATAGACGAATGAAAAAATCATCAGGTACTGCATTTAAATTTTATAAACTGAAAACAACAACAGACAAGATACAAAATTTATTAATATATTTAGTTTTGATAGTTCTATTTTTAATAGCACCTGATACTTCATTAGTCAAAGATGCCTTATTGACTCAAGAGGCTTGGATAAATTTCAAAGATATACTTTTACCTCATGATGGTAGATGGTTTTTTCATTGATTTATGATTTAAACTTGTTATAATACGAAAAATATTAATGGAGAAAACAATGAATATTACTATGTTATATAGTAAACTTCACAGAGCCACCGTAACCGAAGCAAATTTAGATTATGTGGGTTCTATCACAATAGACCAAGACCTTTTGGATGCAGCAAATATGCGTGTAGGTCAAAAGATAGATATTGTCAATATCAATAATGGAGAGAGATTTTCAACCTATATTATTGCTGGAATGGCTGGTAAAAAAGAGATGTGCCTAAATGGTGCAGCGGCTAGAAAAGTACATGTGGGTGATAAGATTATTATTATTGCATATGCTAGTATGAGTGAAGATGAGGCAGATAAATATAAGCCAAAAATTGTTATCTTAAATGATGATAATAGTATAGCACAACAATTTGAAGGATTAAAATAATGTTTGAAGGATTAGATATGAGTAAAATGGGTGAGATGATGGAGCAACTTCAATCAAAAGCCAAAGATATAGAAGAACAATCTAAATCAGTTACTCTAACAGCAAAAGCAGGTGGTGGTATGATAGAAGTTACTGCAAATGGTACAGGTGAAGTTGTTGATATTACTATAGATGATAGTATATTAGAAGATAAAGAGTCTCTACAAATTTTATTGATTTCAGTTATTAATGATGTTAATAAAATGGTAGAAGATAATAAAAAATCTCAAGCCATGGGAATGATAGGAGGATTAAATCCATTTGGAATAAAGTAATCTTAAGAAAATATTAAATATATATTCTAAATAATAAGTTAAGTTTAAACTTTGTTTATATATAATTTCTAAATCATATCTTTAGAAAAGAATGGAGATAATTATGAAAACAAATATTAAACCAATGATAATAATATTTCTGATTTTTACAGCAATGGCATACTCCAAGGTTATACCTTTAGAGTTAAGTATATCTCATATTAAACAAGATTTTTTTAAGACTCCTACTAAGAGTATCAATTTAAAATCTATTAATTTGATAAAACCTGTCTCTGTTTCATTAGAAGGGAATATAGATTTTAGGAAATCTTTTTCTAAAAAAAATTAGAGTTATATATTATATTTATAATAGTTTTTTATTATCTTCTTATTTTCCACTGTAACACTTTGTTACAAAGTGTTCACATCCCTTAAAACCACAATAGTTACACAATCTCTTTAATAAAATTTCTGCTAATATAAGCCTACATATTCTTCTTATTTCTTAATATTTTGTAGAAATTTGTAACAAAGAATAATATCTTGGAAAAAGGAGTTCTAATGACTCATGTGATTAACACTCACCCCTATTTAGGTATTTTCTTCTTGTTCGTGGTAACGGTGGTTGCATTTAATGCGACACTTGCACTTGCACGATTTATAAGTAGAAAATTGGCAAAGCTTGACACTGAAAAATTAAAGCTAACAATTTATGAGTGTGGACCAGAGGTTACGAAACAACCTAACACTATTTCTATACAGTTTTACTTGATAGCACTTTTATTTATTTTGTTTGATGTCGAAATTATTTTTATGTTCCCTTGGGCAATTGATTTTAAACTACTTGGTTGGTTTGGATTTGTAGAGATGATTTTATTTATTTTACTTTTAACAATTGGATTTATTTACGCATGGAAGAAAGGAGCACTTGAATGGCACAGCATCAAGTAAATTATGCCTCAGCAGGAGGTTTACCAGTAGCATTAACAACAGTTGACCATTTAGTGAATTGGGGTCGGAGTAACTCTTTGTGGCCACTTACTTATGGTTTAGCATGTTGTGCGATTGAGATGATGGCTGCAGGAGATAGCCGTTATGATTTTGATAGATTTGGTACTATCTTTAGAGCATCTCCAAGACAAGCTGATGTTATGATATTAGCTGGTACTTTATCTAAAAAACACTCGGAGTTTGCAAGACGATTGTATGACCAGATGACAGAACCTAAATGGGTTATCTCTATGGGAAGTTGTGCAAATACGGGTGGTATGTTTAATACATATGCTACAGTCCAAGGGGTTGATAGAATTATCCCTGTTGATATTTATCTCCCTGGTTGTGCACCACGACCAGAGACACTTCAATATGCGTTGATGATGCTTCAGACGAAGATTAGAAGAGAATCAGCAAATATGAACAAGAATAGAAAACAAAATCTAAGGTTAATATAATGAGAAAATATACACCAAAAGATAATGTCCAAGCAAAAGCTTATTATACGGATAGATTTCATGTTGTTCCATCTGTTCCAACACAAGATGTAAGCACGGATGAGGTATTTGCAAAGCAGTTAGAAATTTTGAGTAGTCAAGTTGAGATTAAATCTGCTTATATTCAAGTAGGACAGATGAGAGTTGAGATTGACCACAAAGATAACTTTAAAGCTATAGAGATACTTAAAAACGAGTGTGGCTATGCGATGATGACAGATATGAGTGCTGTTGATTATTTAGCCAAAGATGGGGAGTTTGAAGTTTTTTATCAGTTTCTTAATCTCCAAGAGAGAAAAAGAGTTCGTATTGTTTGTAGAATAGAGCAGGGATTAGCAGTTGAGTCTATTGTTCCTCTATATAAATCAGCAAATTTTTCAGAACGAGAGATGTTTGACATGTTTGGAATTGTATCCAACAATCATCCATTTATGAAGAGAATTTTGATGCCTGATGATTGGGAAGGTCATCCACTTCTCAAAACTTATCCACTTCAAGGTGATGAGTTTGCATCATGGTATGAGGTTGATAAAATCTTTGGTAAAGATGCTAGAGAGGCAATTGGACCAGAAAATAGAGACCCATCTAGGATTGATAGGTATGATACTAAAAGATTTTCAAGAGTTGGTAGAGAAGTACCATTTGGTGCAGATATTAGTAAGGGTGAACCAGAGACTCCAATTGAATACAGTGAGACACTATTAGTTGATTATAATAAGTCTCAAACACAATTAGAGAATAGAAAGTAGAGGTGGAGTAGTATGCAACAACCAAATAAATTATCCCCATTTTTTGAAAATCTCAATTTTGAACGAGAAGACAATACAATGGTTATCAACTTCGGTCCACAGCACCCATCAGCTCATGGTCAATTAAGACTTGTGTTAGAACTTGATGGTGAGCAGGTGGTAAAAGCTTATCCTGATATTGGGTATCTACATCGTGGTATCGAAAAGATGGCTGAAAATATGACATATAATGAGTTCTTACCTACTACTGATAGACTCGATTATATCGCATCAACATCAAATAATTATGCTTATGCCTTAGCAGTTGAAAAACTTATTGGTCTTGAAGTTCCAAGAAGAGCCCAAGTTATCAGAACTATGCTTTTGGAAGTAAATAGACTTTTATCTCACTTATTCTTTATTGCAACACATGCACTTGATGTTGGGGCGATGAGTGTATTCCTTTATGCTTTCCGAGAGAGAGAGTTTGGAATGGATTTGATGGAAGATTATTGTGGAGCTAGACTTACTCATAGTGCTGTTAGAATTGGTGGTGTACCATTAGATATTCCTGATGGTTGGATGATAGCACTTAGAAAATGGTGTGATGGTGTTGATTATGAGTTAAAACACACATACAATGCACTTTTAGAAAAAAATAGAATTTGGAAAATGCGTTTGGAAAATGTAGGTGTAGTAACTCCAGAAGATGCTTTAAGTTGGGGTTGTACAGGTCCTATGCTAAGAGGAAGTGGAATTGCTTATGATATTAGAAAAGAAGAGCCTTATGAGTTATATAGTGAGCTTGATTTCGATATTCCTATATCTGATACCAATGATAGTTATGGTCGATATAGACTCTATATGGCAGAGATGTTAGAGTCAACTAAAATTCTTAGACAACTTATTGTCAAATATGATGATACTAAGCCACAACTTATGGCTCATGCTCCACAATATATATCTGCTCCAAAAGAGGAGATTATGACACAAAATTATGCTCTTATGCAACACTTTGTGCTTGTGACCCAAGGTATGAGACCACCAAAAGGTGAAGTTTATGTTCCAACAGAATCACCAAAAGGTGAGCTTGGTTTTTACATCAAATCAGAGGGTGAACCGTATGCTTATAGACTTAAGTGTAGAGCACCTAGTTTCTTTCATACGGGTTTACTTCAAGAGCTTTTAGTAGGAACATATATAGCAGATGTCGTTACAATTATTGGTACTACCAATATTGTATTCGGTGAAGTTGATAGATAGGAGAAGATATGCAAAGATATGATTTAAGAGATTTACATGAAAACTTCTATGACAGAATGGGTGAGCTTATTGAGTCAGGTTTAAAAGTTGGCGAAGTGGGAATTTTCCTTTTTGAAGTAGGAGATTTTAATTCTATTCAGAAATCTGCTGATTTTATTAGAGATAGTGGTCATGACCTTATGAACTCATTAAAATTTAATGAGGTAGATTGGACTATTGTTGTAAAAAAAGTCAGTAATGATGAGATAGCAAAGCGAAAAGAAGCACTTCAAAAAGCAGTTAAATTAGCCGAAGAGAAGAGAATAGAAGCCCAAAGAATTGCTAAAGCCAAAGCAGAAGCTAAGGCTAAGGCTGATGCTGAAAAGAAAGAGGCTGAACAGAAAGCTAAAGCAGAGGCTAAAGCTAAGGCTGATGCTGAAAAGAAAGAGGCTGAAGAGAAAGCTAAGGCTGATGCTGAAAAAAAAGAGGCTGAAGAGAAAGCAAAAATAGAGTCTGAAGTTAAAAAAGCTCCTATAAAAAAAGCTCCTGCAAAAAAAGCACCAGTTAGAAAAACAAGAGCTAAAAAAGCACCAACTAAACCAAAGGCTAAATAATGGCAAAACTACTTTTCTCTACTTGGCAAGGTGAACTTATTGATAATCGTGATAAGGATACCCAAGAGTGGAGTAAGTCAGGATTTAAATTACCTGAAACATATCATGGAGAGCGAGACTCAAAAGCATTTATTGGATGGGATGGTGTAGCCATTTTTGATGAAGATATAGATGCTGTTGAGTTAGCAAACCAGTATGCTGCACAGTATCAAGAGTACTCCGAAGCATGTGGAAGGTGTGCCCCTGGTAGATGGGGTGGTAAGATTTTATATGACTTACTTGACAAAATAGCTAGAGGTGAGGGAAGTCATGATGATATTGCACACTTAAAAGAGATTGGTCAAACTATGATGACCACTTCTAAGTGCGAAATTGGAAAGACTGTTCCTAAACCTATTTTAGATTTAATGGAACATTACAAAGAGCAGTTTGATACTTGTATTGATGCACAAATTCCATCAAAACATTATAGAGGTGATACCTCATATATTGCAAAAATAACAGCACCATGTACAGATATGTGCCCTGCACATGTTGATATTCCTGCTTATATTGAGGGTGTTAGAGATATGGTATTTACTGATTCTTTGACTGCTACACGACAGACTATGCCATTAGCTCATACTTGTGGTAGAGTCTGTCCTCACCCTTGTGAAGATGCTTGTCGGAGAAGCAATCTTGATGAACCTATATCTATTATGGAACTTAAGAGATTGGGTGCTGATTATGAGACTGACCATAATTTAGAGTGGTTACATCCACAAGAACCAAAGCCATTAAAAAATGATGGAAAAAAAGTAGCTGTAATTGGTGCTGGTCCTGCTGGACTAACAGTTGCTTATTATTTGGCTTTAGAGGGTATAAAAGTTGATATATTCGAAGAGCTACCAGTAAATGGTGGTGAGGTTGCTGTAGGTGTTCCTGAATATAGAATGCCGATTGACAAATACAACAAAGATATTGATTTAGTCTTAGAGATGGAGTCTGTAACTATTACCAATAATCATAGAGTAGATGCCCAAAGACTCAAAGAGATAGAGGCTGAATATGATGCAACTTTCTTGGGTTTTGGTACAAGATTATCTAAAAAAGTTCGTGCAAAGAATGAAAATCCAAAAATGGGTGGTTATTGGGGTGCTATTGATATGCTTGACAAAGTAAACCTTTGGGAGAAGTATAAAATAGGAAGCCCTGCTAGTAATGAACTAAAGGATAAAGTTGTTGTATGTGTTGGTGGTGGATTTACCTCTATGGATGTTGTTAGATGTTGTATTCGAGAGGGTGCGAAAAAAGTTATTATGCTCTATAGACGAGATGAGAAGACTATTATCCGTAATACAACTTATGAAGAGTATCATGAGGCAGTAGAAGAGGGAGTTGAGTTTATATTCCACTCTGCTATAGAAGAGATTTATGATAATGGTAATAATATAGAAAAAGTCAAAGTCAATAAATTTGAATTAGTACCTGATCCGAATGGTGGTAGAGCTCAACTTCTGAAAATAGAAGGTGCTGATTTTGATATAGAGTGTGATTATCTAATCCCTGCTGTTTCACAAGCTGCTGATTTACAGATTTTACCTCCAGAGTGGGATATAAAACTAACTTCTTGGGGAACTATTCTTACTAATGGCAAAGATTATATGACTTCAAAAGAGGGTGTATTTGCAGGTGGGGATTGTGAATATGGTCCAATGACAATTGTAAATGCAGTGGGTCAAGCCAAAAGAGCATCATCTGTAATTAGCCGTTATTTATATAATGGTGGTAAGTGTGAATTAACTGATGATGAGATTATGGAAGACCACCTCTCTAAACTCAAAGTTTATAATAAAAACGAGAAAATTACAGGTTGGATGCCTGGTATTCCACGAGAAGAGAGTGAAAAACTCGGTGTTAATGAGCGAAAAACTAATAACAAAGAGGTAAATTTAGGATTTACGGGTGAAGAGGCGATAAGTGAAGCAGAGCGATGTATGCGATGTTATTACATATCGATGGTGGCTGTATAATGGGTAGTATTAGAAAAAATGAGCAAAAAATTATAAGTATTACTATTGATGGTAAAACTTGTAGTGGTATTTTTGGACAAACTATTTTAGAGATTGCTAGAGAGAACGAGATTTATATCCCTACTATGTGTTATTTAACCAAAGTATTACCTATTGCATCATGTCGTATGTGTGTTGTTGATGTCAAAGGGGTAGATGGTCTTATTTTATCATGTCAAGAAAAAGCTATAGATGGAGCTGTTGTTACTACTCAAAATGCAGAGCTTTATAAAGAGAGACAGAATATTATGAAGCTCTATAATGTAAACCACCCTTTAGAGTGTGGTGTATGTGACCAGAGTGGAGAGTGTGACCTCCAAAATAAAACTATGGAGTTTGGTTTAGAGGGACAGAGCTTTACAGCCAAAGAGCCATCAAGACCTGTTCAGAATTGGGGATTTGTATCTTATGACCCAGCTTTATGTATTATGTGTGAGAAGTGTGTTCGAGTCTCTACAGAGATTACAGGTGATGAGGCACTCAAAGTTAAATTTGGTGGATATAGCTCAACTATTGAGAATGTTAAACAAGATAAAAATTTTGCAACACTTGGTGAAGCAGCAGCTGTTTGTCCTGTTGGTGCATTAGTTGATACTAATTTCAAATATTCTGTAAATGCTTGGGAGTTAATAAAAGTTCCATCATCTTGCCCTCATTGTGGTGGTGGTCATGATGTAACTTATGAGACCAAAAATGGTAAAATCTATAGAGTATCAAATGTTGCAGAGTTTAGTACTATGTGTAGTGCTAGTCGTTATGGATTTGATTTTGCAAATGAGGGTGTAACCAAAGATACTCAGGCATTTAAAAATGCGATAGAGGCTTTTGAGAGTGCTGGAACTATTATATTTTCTAATGAGATTTCAAATGAAGAGGCTTTAATTCTTCAAAAATTAAAAGAGAGTAGAGGTTATAAACTTATCTCAAATGAGGCTAGAGCATATCAGAAATTTATGAGTGCTTATAGTTCTATTACAGGTAAATCTCTATATAGTGGAACAGAAGATATACTTAGCAAATCCAGAGCTATTATTGTGGTGGGTACACGAATTAATGATGATGCACCTACTATCAAGTATAATATTAATAAAGCTAGTAAACACCATAGAGCAAGAGTTATATATATGCATCCCATTGAAGATAATAATATCCAAAATATTGTAACTCAATTTATTAAATATGATGCATTAAGTGAAGAGGGTGTAGTAGCACTTCTAGTTGATACACTTCTAAAAGATACTCAGTTGCCAGATGAAGTAAGAGCTATATTAGATGACCTTGATATTGGAAATCTATCGGCTGAGACTAATATTGGAGAAGAAGAGTTAGAGATTTTATCTAAATCACTAATCAAAAAGGTTAGCTACTCATTGGTTGTTGGTGCAGATTTATACTCTCATCCAAGAGTCCAAAATATAGCAAAAATGATTGCTTTACTTGAAAAGTATGCAGGATTTAATGTTATAGCTATTCCACCTGCTGGTAATGGTATGGGAATATCTCTTATTTGTGACTTAGATGATAAAATAGAGGGTGCTACTATTGGTTACAATGCCAAAGGTGACTTTACACTATCTGCTTTTGGTAAAGGTGACCTTGATATGCCTTCACTTATTCAACAAGAGGGAACTTTGACCTCAATAGGGAAGAGAGTTGTTCCTATCAATGTTGCTTTGGATTATGGTGGATATGTGCTGAATGATATTGCTAATGTTTTAGGATTGAGTGCCAAATACACTATAGATTACACAAAACAACTTCCTATTGACAAAGGATTTAAAGCAGTAGAGTTTGATTTATTACCTAACTCTTTTGATATAAGTGGAAATGAGAATAGAGGTTACCTTTTGTCGGAGGTTGAGGTGAATGAAAATGGAATTATAGAAGAGCCAGTAGAGGTTGAGGGAATTGATGGAGCAGTAGTATATCATTGTAACCCACAGGAACACTTTTCCCCATTTACTGCAAAATCTAAAATCCTACCTAATAACCCATACTTATTAGGTTCAAAACAGTTTGGAATAGCATCTAAACTAAATGATGGTGATAGTGTTCAATTTGTAGTTGATGATATAGGGTTCACAAGAGTGTTTAAAATTGATACATCTCTAAAAGGAACAATAGCACTTAATCCTACTTATGATATGGGATTAAGTACGGCTTTGTTATCCTCTTATAGATTTAGTAGATTAGAAAAGATAGGAAGCTAATATGAGTGAAATGCAACCAGTAGAAAATATGATTAGCATCAAGATAGATGGGGTTGAGTACAAAGCAAAAGAGGGTGAATATATTCTTAATGCTGCTCGTGCAAATGACATCTTTATCCCTGCTATTTGTTATCTAACTAGATGTTCACCAACACTTGCGTGTAGGATATGTTTAGTAGAAGCAGATGGTAAGCAAGTTTATTCTTGTAATGCTAAAGTCAAAGAGGGTATGGAGATTACAACCACAACTCCAAATATCCTAGAAGAGCGAAGAGCTATTATGGAGGTTTATGATGTAAATCATCCTCTTCAATGTGGTGTATGTGACCAAAGTGGTGAGTGTGAGTTACAAAACTATACACTTGAACTCGGAGTTGATTCTCAGAGTTATTCAATTCCTGATACCAAGAGAGAAACAATAAATTGGAGTAGTGTTCTTCATTATGATGCAGGTTTATGTATTGTATGTGAAAGATGTACTACAGTTTGTAAAGATATGATTGGTGATGCTGCGATTAAAACCACCAAAAGAGGAGGAGCAGCACTTGATAAAGGACTAAAAGGCAATATGCCAAAAGATGCTTATGCAATGTGGAATAAGCTTCAAAAATCTGTAATTGCTCCAAGTAATGGAACAGAAGAGACAAACTGTTCTGATTGTGGTGAGTGTATAGCAGTTTGTCCTGTCGGTGCATTAGTCAGTAGAGATTTTCAATACTCATCAAATGCTTGGGATTTAAAAAGAATTCCTGCAACTTGTGCGCATTGTAGTAGTGGTTGTCAAATATATTATGAGACAAAACCAACTTCAATAGAAAATAGAACAGAGAAAATCTTCCGTGTAACTAATGAGTGGAATTTTGTATCTCTATGTGGAGCAGGACGATTTGGTTATGATTTTGAAAATAGAGTCAAGAGCAAGGATAAAGAGGCATTTAATAGAGCAGTTGAAGCATTTAATAAAGCCAAAGTAATTAACTTTACATCTGTTATTACTAATGAAGAGGCTCTAATGCTTCAAACTCTCAAAGAGAAAAAAGGTATAAAGCTAATTAACCGTGAAGCTAGAGCATTTCAAATCTTTTTAGATTTCTACTCCAAAGCTTCTGGTAATTCACTCTATCAAACTGATTTCAAGGAGGTTATGAAAACTGATTTTGTTATGAGTTTAGGAACTAGTCTTAGAAATGATAATCCAAACGCAAGATATGCCTTTAATAATATCCAAAAGATGAATAAGGGTGCTGGATTATATTTTCACCCAGTTGGAGATACACTTGTACCTACATTTGGTAAAAATATTGAGATGTTTAAACATAAAGTAGGATTAGAAGAGATTGCACTACTTTTAATTATTGACCTATTTTCAGACCATGATAAACTACCAAATTCAGTTAAAGAGCAGTTAGATAGAGCTAAATTGGTAGATTTACTAGGTGGAGATACTGCAAAATTTGAAGCATCATTTACTAAGATGATGAAGAAAAAAGAGAGCTTTTCTTTAATAATTGGTGAAGATTTATACTTCCATGAAAAAGCTGAAAATATTGCAAAACTTATTGCAGTACTTGAAAACTCTTCAGAGGTCAAAGTAGCTATGATACCACCAAAAACCAACTCACTCGGTGTTGCACTTATATGTGACCTTGATGATGAAGCAGATGGATTTACTATTGGTTATAATGCTAGTGGGGACTTTAGATTATCAGCACTAGGTGATGGTGATTTGGATATTCCTGCTATGAACCAACAAGAGGGAACTCTAACTAATATGCACAAAAGAGTAACTCCAACCAATGCAGCATTAGAGTATCATGGATATGAACTTAATGATATTATGAGAGAAGTTTTATCAGCACCAACTCATACTATTGATTGGACTTTACAACTTCCATTAGATAAAGGATTTAGAGCTGTTGAATTTGATTCTTTACCAAATAGTTATAAAAATGATGGAACTGAAAATAGAGGTTATCTATTAAATACTACTAAAATAGAAGTTGAAGATATTAAAGTTGATAAGTTTGATAATTCAATATTATTAGATGGAGAGATTGCTTATAGATGTAATCCACAACGACAATTTAATGACTTTACAGATAAAGCTCATCAAATCTTTGAAGAGTTTGCACTATATGCAAGTCCAGCCAAAGCTAAAACTCTTGGCAAAAGAGTTGTAGTTGAGTTTGATAATGGTAACTTAGAGTTAGATGTAATAGTTGATGATAGAATGGAAGGTGATATAGTTGCTATTCCAGACTTCAAAAGTGCTGAAAATATCTATGAACTCTTTGGAGCTTCAAGATACCAAAAAGTAATTATAAGGGAGGTATAAAATGGATGCAACAATATTACCTGAAGTAACTGCTGTTGGCGTTATTATTAAAGCTATTTTAATTTTAGCAATAATATCAGCCATAGCAGGATTTGGTACTTATATTGAGAGAAAAGTACTTGCATTTATGCAAAGAAGGTTAGGGCCACAACATGTAGGTCCTTTTGGATTGTTACAGTTAGCAGCTGATGGTATTAAACTATTTACCAAAGAGGATATTATGCCTCAACATGCAAATAAAATTATATTTGCAATAGCACCTGCTATTACAGCAGCTACTGCATTTATTGCTTTGGCTGCTGTTCCTGTGTTTCCTGATTTTACAATTCCATTTGTAGATGTATTTGTTCCATCAATTGCATCTGATATTAATGTTGGAATTTTATTTGTACTAGGAATGATGGCAGCTGGTCTTTATGGACCACTTCTTGCAGGTATGGCACAATCAAACAAATGGGGGATTATAGGAAGTGCAAGAACAGCTATTCAATTTCTAAGCTATGAGGTTGTTACAGGTCTTTCACTTTTAGCTCCGATTATGATGGTAGGTTCATTATCGTTTGTTGATTTTAATAATTATCAAGCAGATGGTACTTGGTTAGTAGTTTATCAACCAGTTGCATTTATTCTATTTTTGATAGCTGGTTTCGCAGAGACAAATAGAACACCATTTGATTTATTAGAGCATGAAGCAGAGATAGTATCTGGTTATGTAACAGAGTATAGTGGTATGAGATGGGGTATGTTCTTTATTGGTGAATATGCCAATATGATTACAATAGGTGTTATTGCATCAGTTGTATTCCTTGGTGGATATAATGATTTCTGGATTTTTTCAGGGTGGATGATGATACTTGGTAAAATTGCATTCTCATTTTTCTTTATGTTATGGGTAAGAGCATCGTGGCCTCATATTCGACCAGACCAACTTATGTGGTTATGTTGGAAAGTATTAATGCCATTGGCAGTTATAAATGTTGTTATCACAGGTATTGTGATGATGATCATATAAGGAGTAGTAATGGGTTTAGAAAAGTTTAAAGACAGAACCGTTGGAATACAAAATTATAAAAAATTAGACTTAACACATCCTCCAAAAGATGGATGGAGTGCATTTAAGCAGGTACTCTCACGAGCAGTTAAACCTGAGCTATTTGTAGGTCTTTGGGTAACTCTAAGAGAGATGAATAATGCTCTATTTAGAGGTAAAATGCATACTACTCAATATCCACTTGAAAAGTTACCTATATCTCCAAGATATAGAGCTATCCATGAGATGTTGAGACTATTAGAGAGTGGTCATTATAGATGTATTGGTTGTGGATTATGTGAAAAGATTTGTATATCTAATTGTATCACTATGGATACAAGATATGATGAA
Organism: uncultured Sulfurovum sp.; assembly: GCA_964573285.1. Taxonomy (GTDB): domain Bacteria; phylum Campylobacterota; class Campylobacteria; order Campylobacterales; family Sulfurovaceae; genus UBA1140. Next base: position 22,695 of record CAZNJD010000060.1, read on the forward strand.
AATCAGAGAAAAGAGGTTAGTGAATATACCATTAACTTTGGACGATGTATTTTCTGTGGATATTGTGCAGAGGTTTGTCCCGAGTTAGCAATTGTTCATGGTGGACGATATGAGACTGCTTCAGAACAGAGAGCTAGTTTCTCACTTTTTGAAGATATGTTAACTCCTATTGATAAACTCAATCTTCAACAAGAGTATCAAGGTTTTGGTGCTATCAGTCCTAATGCTGATGATAACATCAAAAAAACGCCTTTAGCGTATTAAGGAAAAAATAATGTATGAATTTATAGCCTTTTATATCTTTGCAATATCGACTACGATACTGTTTATGATTACGGTGATGAGTAAGAATGTCCTTTATGCCATGACTTCATTGGCAGCAGGAATGGTAATGATTTCAGGTTTCTTCTTCCTTTTGGGGGCAGATTTTTTAGGTGTTGTTCAGTTAATTGCATATGTAGGTGCTGTTATGGCTCTATACTCATTTGCAATGATGTTTTTTGATGCAACTAGAGATATAAAAGAGAAACATGCTAATCCATCATTAGTTTTTTTACTAGGTGGATTAATGGCAGTTGTATTTGTAATTATCTTCTCTGCTCCAATTATAGGAGATAATATTGAAGCTTCATATCCTATTGTTGAGGGTATAGGTAATGCACAAGCTGTTGGTATGGTTCTATTTACAAAATATCTTGTACCATTTGAGGTAGCTGCTATTATGTTGCTTGTAGCAATGATTGCAGGTATTATTTTAGCAGGTAAAAAAATGGATGACTCTTTGACTACTACAGTAATAGCAAAAGAGCCAGAAGATGAGATTTTAAAGGAGAGCAAATGATAGGTGTTAGTCACTATCTTATACTTTCAGGACTACTGTTTAGTATAGGATTTATGGGTGTACTTAGAAGAAAAAATCTTCTAATGCTATTTTTTGCTACAGAGGTGATGTTAAATGCAGTTAATATTGCTTTTGCAGCAATAGGTAATTATTACGGTGATTTATCAGGTCAAATGTTTGCCTTTTTTATTATCGCAGTTGCAGCATCTGAGGTTGCTGTTGGTTTGGGTCTTTTGATTTTACTTTATAAAAAATATGGTTCACTTGACCTTGATGTTATATCATCAATGAAAGGATAATAGAATGGAAAGTTTAGTATATATAGCACTCTTTGCTCCTTTTATTGGGTCACTGTTTGCTGGACTCTTTTTTGCGAGAAGTCCAAAAAATATTATAGTTGGTATTGTTAACCCTGCTTTGATTGGAGTATCATTATTAGCTTCAATTATTTTGGCATTTCATGTGGCTGAATTTGGTGAAGTTCATGTCACTATGATGGATTGGATAAGTGCAGGTAGTTTGCATATTTCATTTGGTTTCCTTGTTGATGAGGTGAGTGTAACTATGATGGTAGTTGTTACAACTGTTTCAACTGTAGTTCATGTCTATTCAAATGGATATATGGACCATGATAAAAGTTTCAATAGATTTTTCTCATATCTATCTGCATTTGTTTTCTCAATGATGATTTTGGTTATGAGCGATAACTTTGCTGGTCTATTTATCGGTTGGGAAGGTGTTGGTGTATGTTCATGGTTACTAATTGGTTTTTGGTATCACAAAGCAGATGTTACACCTGATATTAATCCTGCTATTTCACCATCATATGCAGCAAATGAGGCATTTATTATGAACCGTATAGCTGACCTTGGTATGTTAGTTGGTATATTCTTAATTTATTGGAATGTAGGTTCACTTCAATATGCCGTTGTATTTGATGCATTGCCTCATTTAGCAGATGGAATATTAGTATCTATTGCAATTGGACTATTTATTGGTGCAATGGGTAAATCAGCTCAATTTCCACTACACACATGGTTAACAGATGCTATGGAAGGCCCTACACCAGTCTCAGCACTTATTCACGCTGCAACAATGGTAACAGCAGGGGTTTTCTTGGTTATTAGAGCCAATCCACTATTTGGAATGGATGCAGTACAAGGTGTTAGTTATTTTATAGCAGCACTTGGTACATTTGTAGCCTTTTATGCAGCATCAATGGCTTTGGTCAATAGAGACCTCAAAAGAATTATTGCTTACTCTACACTTTCACAGTTAGGGTATATGTTTGCAGCAGCTGGTCTTGGTGCCTATTGGATTGCACTTTTCCACCTTGCAGCTCACGCATTTTTCAAAGCTCTCTTATTCTTGGGTGCAGGTAATGTTATGCACGCTATGGATGATGAACTAGATATTTTCAAAATGGGTGGACTCAAGAAAGTAATGAGAGGAACTTATATATATATGGGTGTAGCTTCATTGGCACTTGCAGGTATTCCACCACTAGCTGGATATTTCTCAAAAGATGCTATTATAGAGACAGCATTTAATGAGGGAACTCTTATTCTTTGGGGAATGTTAGTATTTACAGCAGGGCTTACAGCATTTTATAGCTTTAGACAAGTATTCTTGACTTTTGAAGGTGAAGAGAGATATAAACCACTCGGTTTCCATCCTCATGAGATGTATAAATATGTATTGGTAGCACTATCACCATTGGCTATATTGGCAGTGATTACAGGTTGGTTCCAAGGTAGTTTCCATGAGTTTATTATCTCTTTATTACCTGAGTATGAGATGAGTCATCATACGCATCATCTCGCAGGTAAATTAGGTCTTATTGTCTTAGCATTTGCTGTTGCAGGAATTATTATTGCTTATTTCAAATATGCTAGAAGAGGTGAGAAAGCATTTAAACAAGATGAAAAAGTAGAAAATGGATTTGTTTATAAATTATTGATAAATCAATATTATGTTCCTTACTTTTATGTAGAGTATATTGTAAAACCATATAAAATAATTTCAGAAAAATTCTGGGCAATAGACAAAGCAGTGGTAGATGGAACTGTTGATATGATTGCAAAAGTAATATATACAACAGGTGATAAAACAAGAAGAATACAAAATGGTAATCTCTCATCCTATCTTAATTGGATGGGTGCTGGTACACTATTATTAATATTAGCAGCAGCTATATCTGCTGTTATGGGTTAAGGAGAGGTTTATGGAACATATATTAAGTATATTAATATTTTTCCCACTATTGGCTGGGATATTAGGATTTGTCGTTGATAAGGAGTCTGCTAAAGCATACGGTATATCAGTGGCATCAGTAGAGTTTTTACTCTCTCTTTGGTTATGGATGAGTTTTGATACAACATATGCAGGTATGCAATTTAGTGAGTTTGCTCCAATTATCTCACGGTTTGGTATATCATATAATTTAGGGGTAGATGGTATATCTCTATTTATTGTAATAATGGCAGCGTTAATAACACTGTTGGGTATAATTTTATTAGATGAGAGCAAAATAGCAAATATGAAAAATATGATTGTCTCTTTATTATTTTTAGAAATGACAATGGTAGGTGTTTTCTTATCATTAGATGCTATTATCTTCTATATGTTTTGGGAGTTATCTTTGGTACCTATGCTTTATCTTATTGGAGCATGGGGAGGGCCAACTAGAGTATATGCAGCAGTTAAATTTTTCTTATATACATTTGCAGGTTCGTTAGTAATGTTGGTAGGTCTTTTGGTTATTGCATATCTTTATCACTTAGAATCGGGAGTATGGACATTTAATTTATTAGATTGGTATCAATTAGATTTGTCTGTAGGATTACAATTTTGGTTATTCTTGGCACTTTTTGCTGGGTTTGCTATCAAAGTTCCTATGTTTCCATTTCATACATGGTTACCACATGCACATGGTCAAGCACCAACTATTGGTTCTGTAATATTAGCCGCAGTATTACTTAAAATGGGTACTTATGGATTTGTAAGATTTTCACTTCCACTGTTTCCTGATGCTTCAGTTGAGATGATACCATTTATTGTGATACTCTCTATTATTATGGTTATATATACAGCTATGGTAGCATTTGCACAAAAAGATATGAAACAAGTTATTGCTTACTCTTCTGTATCACATATGGGTATTATTATGATTGGTGTTTTTGCTATGAATGCTGAAGGTCTTGGTGGTTCTATCTTCTTGATGTTATCACATGGTATAGTATCAGGTGCTTTGTTTATGCTTGTAGGTGTAATATATGAGAGAACAGGAACTAAAACTATGAGTAAATTTGGTGGATTGGCATCTGTTATGCCAGTATATGCAACTGTTTTTGGTATTATGTTAATGGCATCAGTTGGTCTTCCACTTACTATCGGATTTGTTGGTGAGTTCTTGGTACTACTTGGTTTCTATCATGTTTCGCCAATTGCTACTATTTTAGCAGGTACAACGATTATTATTGGGTCTATTTACATGTTGAGTCTCTTTAAAAAATCATTTTTTGGTCCTGTAACTAATGAAAAGAATAGAGATTTAAAAGATTTAAATGCTAGAGAGTTAACAGCACTATTACCATTGGTTGCAATTGTTATATGGTTAGGTGTATATCCTAAACCAGTATTAGAACCAATTGATATGAGTGTAAAGAAACTTTTGGTTAATATGGAATATAAAGCTCGAACAGCCAAGGCTAAAGAGACTATTATTTCTATGCAAAAAGTTAAGGAGGAAAAATAATGTTAGAGCCAGTAAAAATTAGTTTAGATGCACTTAATCTTGCGACACTTATGCCAATGCTTATTGCAGTCGCTGGTGGTCTTGTTATCTTGACAATTGATTTGATAAAAGAGAACTTACACAAGTCTTTATATGTTATGTTGACTGTTTTGATTATTCTTATTGATTTGGGTACGACAATAGGACTCAATGTCAATGATAGAGGTTTCTTTGATTTGATGCTTGTTGATGGTATTTCTATTGTTACTCAAATTCTTATCTTGGTAGCTTCAGTTTTGTTTATACCATTGGCTTTAACTTCAAAAAGATTTCATGAGTACTCATATCCTGAGTTCTTTGCACTATTTTTGTTTATGTTAGCAGGTTTACAGTTTATGGTCAGTAGTGATAACTTAATACTGATATTTATCGGTCTTGAGACTTCATCTTTGGCTCTATATACTCTTATAGCTCTTCATAATAGACATAACTCTTTTGAGGCTGCTGTTAAGTACTTTACTATGGGTGCATTGGCTGCTGGATTCTTTACTATGGGTTCGGCTATCCTTTATGCTATAAGTGGAAGTTTGGAATTAGCTCAAATTGCTGATGTTCTTCAATTAAGAATGGGTGATAGTGGTATGTTGGCACTTATGATAGGTGGTGCGTCATTCCTTCTTGCTGCATTTGCTTTTAAACTCTCACTATTTCCTTTTCATACATGGGCACCTGATGTATATGAAGGAGCATCTGCTCCATTAGCAGGATATATGTCAATTGTTCCAAAAGTAGCTGCATTTGTTGTATCTATGAGAATTTTTGATATGTTTATCAAACTTAATGTAGAGTGGATACAAATTTCCATCTTGATTATGGCAGTTGTCACAATGACATTAGCTAATATTATGGCATTAGTTCAAGAAGATGTTAAACGGATGTTGGCATACTCTTCTATTTCTCATGCAGGTTTTGTTATGGCTGCAATTGCAATTGCTACTACCAAATCTAACTCAGCAGTATTTTTATATTATGGTCTATTTATGTTTACTAACCTTGGTGCATTTGCTATGTTGTGGGTTAGCCGTCATAAACACAAAATCCATCATGCACGATTTGACCATCCATATGAGAAGTTTGCAGGTATGATAAATATCATGCCTATGGGTGCTGTAGTTATGGCTCTATTTATGCTATCACTTGCAGGTGTACCACCATTTTCTGTATTTTGGAGTAAAATTTATATTATGAGTGCTGCTGTTGATATTGGTATGGTATGGTTAGCTATTGTTATGGGTATAAACTCAGCAATTTCAGCATATTATTACTTGAAATTGGTTGTATATATGTTCTTAAAAGAACCAACAGCAGGTATAAATGAAACAACTGTATATTACAATGTCTCCAAACCATTAATGACAGTTCTTGGTATAACTGTATTTGTAACAGTAAGTTCAATATTCTTTGTTGAGCCTCTACTAGAATATATTACACATATGGTTCAAATTAGTGGATATTAATTATTGAAACTTCCTACTCTGCCCTCTCTTTTGGGGGTAGAGTTATTACTTAGATAGATGTGTGTTTTAGTAGCAAAGTATCTCTTTTAAACTCTTTTAAGTATATTCTTCTTTTAGTTAATAATTATCAAATTTGATATTGGTTATAATCGCGTCGTTATTACGAAGTGATAAGTAGGGAAATAGTTTGCATTTATGTGACTGTTGGCATATATTTTATATATGTTTACGCTATCCGAACAGACTTTGAAACGCAGTCGAAGGGGACTTAAAGCCCATTAACTTAAGGATTTAAATATGAAAAAGTTTTTCTTACTTTTCTTGGCACTTGGTGCTGTTGCATTTGCTGGTGAAGCTGATGGTAATTCTATGATTAAAGCTTACTCAGTAGTTGCTGCTGGTGTTGGTCTAGGTCTTGCTGCTCTCGGTGGAGCTATTGGTATGGGTCATACAGCTGCTGCTACTATTGCTGGAACTGCTAGAAACCCTGGTCTTGGTGGTAAATTAATGACTACTATGTTTATTGCTCTTGCAATGATTGAAGCACAAGTTATTTATACACTTGTTATTGCTCTTATTGCTCTTTATGCTAACCCATTTCTTGGATAATTAGTAGTTTAAAGAGTAGATAAGGTTGGGGTGGTATAATTCCACCCTAATTCCTTATATATAGGTTTGTAATAAGCCTTTAAGTTATCAAAAATGCGAAGGTGGTGGAACGGTAGACACGCCAGCTTGAGGGGCTGGTGCCATTTTTGGTGTGAGGGTTCAAATCCCTTTCTTCGCACCATTTTAAGAGCTTCTTGAAGCTTTTCTAAAATAATAAATACTCCAAAAATAGAAAAATCAATTATTTCATTAAATTAATAAAAAGGCAACTAATGAATAAAATATACTACTCTTATAATGAATTCCAAAAAGACCTAAAAATTCTAATAAAAAAAATAGATAAACCATTTGATACTATTATCCCTATAGCTAGAGGTGGGTTTACTATATCTCATCTCTTGGGTGAGTATTATAATATTCGAGAGATTTATGCAATGAATACTATAGGATATAATGATACTTATAAGTTAGATAGTGTAGAGATATTTAATATTCCTGATTTAAAAAAGAGTCAAATAGCTTTGATAGTAGATGATATAGTTGATAGTGGTGATACACTTATAGCTATTTTAAAAGTGCTAAAAGAGAGATACCCTAGAGTTATTTTCTATAGTGCCTCTATATTTTATAAAAAAACTGCTAAAATTGCACCAACTTGGTATGTCAAAGAGACTTATGATTGGATTGATTTCTTTTGGACAACTGATTTAAAGTAGGGGCAATCCCTAAAAAGGAAAATATTTTATGATTTTAATGATAGATAACTATGATAGTTTTACCTATAATGTGGTGCAGTACTGCTTAGAATTAGGGGCTAATTTAGAAGTTATTCGTAATGATGAACTCACACTTACACAAATAAAAGAGTTAAATCCCCAAAAGATTATAATCTCTCCTGGCCCTGCTACTCCTAATGAGGCAGGTGTTACACTTGAAGTAATAAAGGAGTTTGCTGATACTACTCCTATATTTGGTATATGTTTGGGACATCAAAGTATAGCTCAAGCCTTTGGTGCTGAGGTTATTAGAGCTAAAAATATGATGCATGGTAAAACTTCGCAAGTAGAGATAGATGTGGATACTATTGTATTTGATGGTTTACCAAAAGAGTTTAGAGCTACACGGTATCACTCTTTGAGTGTAAATAAAGAAAATATACCTGATAATATTATTATAACTTCTCATAGTAAAGATGACCATGAGATAATGTCATTAGAGATAAAAGACAAACCTATTTATGGAGTTCAATTTCATCCAGAGTCTATTATGAGTGAGTATGGGCATAAGATATTGGATAATTTTTTAAAGTTATAAAAAATTCATAAAAGAGATAATATAGATGAAAATAACAAAAAAATAGATTTGATTTCTAAAAATTGGTTCTCCCATCTTTATCACCAAACAATCCCTAAAACCCCATATTTAGGGTTTTACTTAAAAAAAAATGTTCAAGTTGTCACTACAAGAGAGATTTTTGAACAAAAATAGCTAAAATAAACAGAGTATATCCTCCTTTGTAGATAAATTTTTAAGCTGTTTAATATGAAGAAACCTCATAATATTATTTTGCTATCAAATGTATTAGCACTAAATAGTTCATTTTCGCCGAATTTAATCTTTTTTTGGAAGAGAAGCCCGAAATCTCGGGCTTTTGATTTTTGAAATTTGGGTTTGGTAATAAAGATGGGAGATGTTAGATTTACTATTTAGAGTTATCTTTGATTAAATATACTTCCTCTATTATTTGAGGATGATGTACTTTCACTACCATTTGAGCTTGATGTACTCTCACTACTTTGACTACTATTTGAGCCTGATGTGCTTTCACTACTTTGACTACTATTTGAGCTTGATGTGCTTTCACTACTTTGACTACTATTTGAGCTTGATGTATTTTCACTACTTTGAGTATCATTTGAGTCTGATGTACTTTCACTACTTTGAGTATCATTTGAGCTTGATGTACTTGCTGTATTCTGACTCATTGGATTACCATTAAAAGAGCTTTGATGACTATTATTTTCAGCTGAATTTTCATGTTCATTTTGTTGTACACCATTTATATATCCACCATTTTCACCATGAGTTTGGCTATTATTTGAACTTGATGTATTTGTTGTATTATTCTCTTCTGAACTACTTGCTCTATTCTGACTCATTGGATTTTGAACCGAATTACTATTAAAAAAGGTTTCATGACCTTCTTGACTTACACCACCATTCATATATCCATTATTTTGACCATCTCTATTTTGTTCTATTGCATTATTATCAACAATAGTTCCATTATGCTCTATCTCTGTTGTAGTATGAGAATTGCCATTTCCATTATGATTAAATGTTGTTATAGAAGAGTTACCCTCTGTAGATATATTATCTCTATGTGATGAGTGTTGAGTTCTTCTTCCTTCATCTTCTAACCTAGCTTCTGTTTCAAGAATATGTGCTTTTGTTTTATTTATATCTATAACTGTACCGTTATACTCATTTTGATGCTCTGCTCTCATTGAACTATGGATTGCATCTAATACATCACTATCTAGCCCATTTAATGATTGTATCTCATCTCTAACTACTCTATCTGTGCCATCTAAAATTTGGATACCATTAGTAGCATTTCCATCTGCATCAAGTGTTTGAAGAAGTTGAGCTACTGTAATATTATCTTCAAGAATTGTAATATTATCTTCTAACATAGAAGCATTTATCTCTCTTAATGTAATATCACCTAAAACAAATTTACAATTTTGACCATTTTCAAATGTAAATGTTCCGTTACTATCTGTAACTCCTGTTTCACTTCCACAACTATAATCTATACCCTCAACTGCAGAGTCAACATAATATCCTGTACCTACTGTTTTACTGCTATTTATAGTAGGAGTGCTTGTAGCAGTAGTTGTTGGAGATAAAGCTGTAGTTGTATCATCACTACTAGTGCTACCACCTCCTCCACAACCTATTAGTAAAAGTGTAGCTGTCACTATTGAACCTAATGTTAATTTTCTCATGTCTATCCTTTATTTTTTTTAATAAAACAATTATACTAAAAAAGTATTAGCGAAGTATTAGTAAACAATAGAAATATTAATAAACTGAGAATTTCTAAAGTAGATTATAACATAACTCTAAAACAGTTACATTTTGATATAATATCTCAAAAATTTTTGGAGAGTAGTATGTGTGTTGAAAAACTACAAAAAATTCTATTAGCTATGGCATTGGGTATAGTTATGATGTTAATAGCAACAGGTTCTATTAAGGCTGCATTTTTATTACAATTTAGTATCATGATTATCTTGATTGTCAGTGGACTAACTGGATTTTGTTATATTACACAAGTACTCAAAACTGCTTTTCCATTATGTAATGAGGAGAAAAAATAGTGGAAAATATTTCATATAAAGATGCTGGTGTAGATATAGATGCAGGTAACAATTTTGTAGAGGCTATCAAAGCTGATGTCAAATCAACTTTTGATAAAAATGTAATTGGTGGAATTGGCTCATTTGCTGGAGCTTATGCATTACCTACTGGATATAAAGAGCCTGTAATTTTGTCAGCTACTGATGGAGTTGGTACTAAACTTAAATTAGCTATAGATAGTGGTAAGTTTGATACAGTAGGAATTGATCTTGTAGCTATGTGTGTTAATGATTTGATTTGTAACTTTGGAACGCCTATGTTTTTCCTAGATTATTATGCTACAGGTCATTTAGTTCCTGCTAATGCCAAAGCTGTTATCGCAGGAATTGCAGAGGGATGTCGTATAGGTGAGTGTGCATTGGTTGGAGGTGAAACTGCTGAGATGCCAGGAATGTATAGTAATGAAGATTTTGATTTGGCTGGTTTTGCTGTAGGAATTGCAGAGAGAAGCGAAATGGACAGACTATCAAATGTAAAAGAGGGACAAGTAATTATTGCAATGCCTAGTTCTGGAGTTCACTCTAATGGTTATTCTCTAGTTAGAAAACTATTTTTTGATAAACTAAAAATGAGTTTAGATGATGAATTTGATGGTAAGCCACTAATTGATACACTTTTAACTCCAACTAGAATATATGTTAAAGAGTTTAAAGCCAATAAAGATAAGATTAAAGCTTTGGCACATATTACAGGTGGTGGAATTATAGAAAATCTACCTAGAGTTTTACCTAATGGGATGAGAGCCAAAATTCAAAAAGAGAATATAAAACTACTGCCTATATTTGAGTTTATGTCTCAATATGTAGCCGATGAAGAGATGTTTAGAACCTTTAATATGGGTGTAGGTATGATATTTGTAGTAGATGCCCAAGATGTAGATGATATTTGTGCCAATACAGATGGATATGTAATTGGTGAAATAATTGTAGGACAAAAAGGTGTAGCTTTAGTTTAAAACTAAAAGATATAATTGAGTAAACTAGCTCTATCTAAAGAGCTAGAGGTAACTATCCAAACATCTTTAATTTTAAATCTCACAAAGAGACGCACTTTTCCTATTTAACATACTCTTCTGTCCACTCAAATAGCTATCTACTTCTATAGCACACTCTCGACCTTCATTAATAGCCCAAACTACTAATGATTGACCTCTACGACAATCTCCTGCACTAAATATTCCATCTACAGATGTAGCAAATCCATTAGTTTTAATATTACTTCTAGAGTCTGTTTCTAGTGATACTTCAGATATAACATCATCTTGTTTTGGTCCTAAAAAGCCCATTGCTAATAGTACTAAATCAGCCTCTAGTACAAATTCACTTCCCTCTATCTCTTTGAAGCCTCTACCTTCCCACTCTATATATACACAGTTGATACCTTTTACATTTCCATTAGCATCTTTGATAAATGATTTGGATAGTACATTGAAATCTAATACTGCACCCTCTTCTTGTGAAGTTGATAGTTTAAATACTCTTGCATAAGTTGGCCATGGCATATCTGCTGTTCGGTTCAGAGGAGATTTTGGCATTAACTCTATTTGGGTTACACTTTTAGCTCCTTGACGAATAGATGTTCCTACACAATCACTTCCTGTATCTCCTCCTCCTATTACTACTACTGCTTTATCTGTTGCTAATATCTCTTGAGACTTTTTAAATTTTTCACCCTCTACTCTACTATTATTTTGTCCTAGAAATTCCATAGCAAAATGAACGCCTTTGGCATCTCTATTTTCTATTAGTAAATCTCTTGGAGTTCCTGCTCCTGTAGTAATGATAATTGCATCATATCTATCCTGTAACTCTTTTATAGGTATATCAACACCTACATTCGCATCAGTAATAAACTCAATACCCTCTTCTGTCATTAGATTTACTCTTCTTTGTACTACTTTTTTCTTATCTAATTTGAAGTTAGGGATACCGTATCTAAGTAGTCCACCTATTCTTAATTCTTTCTCATAAACAGTTACTATATATCCTGCTTTATTGAGTTGATTAGCTGCTGCTAATCCTGCTGGTCCACTTCCTACTATAGCTACCTTTTTTCCTGTTCTAATAGAGGGTATTTGAGGTCTCATCCAACCCTCTTCATATGCTTTTTCTATAATAGAATATTCTATATTTTTAATCCCTACTGCTGTCTCATTTAGTCCTAATACACACGCATGTTCACAAGGTGCTGGACATATTCGTCCTGTGAACTCAGGAAAATTATTGGTACTCATTAGTGTTCTAAATGCACTCTCCCACTCTCCTCTATATACTTGGTCATTAAATTGCGGGATAATATTTCCTATCGGACACCCATAATTACTATGACAAAAGGGGATACCACAATCCATACATCTAGCACCTTGCTCTTGCATTTCCTCATAACTTAGGGGTGTTGTAAACTCATTATAGTGTTTAATTCTCTCCTCAATAGGTGCAAGTGTGAAGTTTTTTCTTTTATATTCTCTAAATCCAGTTATCTTTCCCATCTTAGACCTCCTCTATCTGTTTTTTTTGTTCGGATAAGACTCTTTTATAATCTCTTGGCATTACTTTTATAAATTTGGATTTACTCTTTTCCCAATTTTCCAATATATTATGGGCTTCTGTTGAACCTGTATATTTAATATAGTTTTCTATCATCTCTTTGACCTCATTATCATCATCTTCTTCTATACTATCTAGGTCAACCATCTCTTGATTAATTCGTTGAGATAAATTATCCTCTGCATCATATATATAAGCAATTCCTCCACTCATACCAGCAGCAAAGTTTTTACCTATTTGACCTAATATAACTACTCGTCCACCTGTCATATATTCACATCCATGCTCACCTACACTAGCTACTACTACTTTTGCTCCAGAGTTTCGTACACAAAATCTCTCTCCTGCCATACCATAAATATAAGACTCTCCACTAGTAGCACCATAGAATGCTACATTTCCAACTATTACGGTACTATTTGCATCAAAAGTTGAACTAGCAGGTGGATATAATATTAGTTTACCACCACAAAGCCCTTTTCCAAAATAGTCATTAGCATCTCCTTCTATTTCAAAAGTTATTCCACTATTGAGAAATGCCCCAAAACTTTGACCTCCTGTACCTACTGCTTTAATATGAATAGTATCATCTGGCAGACCTATCTCTCCATATTTCCGTGTCATCTCAGCTGATAACATTGTTCCTACGGTTCGATTGATATTTCTTAGTTTTATCTCTTTTCTAATTGGTGTTTTGTTCTCTATTGCCTCTTGCATAGCTTCTATTAAATCATTATCCAAAGCTTCATCTAATCCATGGTTTTGTTCCATACTTTTAAATGTATTATCCTCTTCTCTAACATACATTCTATGTAGTAGTTTATCTAGTTGTAGATGTTTTGCTTTCCAATGTTTTATACCCTCTCTTGTTTTGAGCTTATCAACTCGTCCAACCATCTCATTGATAGTTCTAAATCCAAGCTCTGCCATAATCTCTCGTAAATGAGTCGCCAAAAATTTAACATAATTGACAATATATTCAGGTTTTCCTGTATATTTTTTTCGTAACTCTTTATCTTGGGTAGCAATCCCTACAGGACATGTATTGAGATGACATTTTCGCATCATAATACACCCCTCAACAATTAATGCACTAGTAGCAATTCCCCACTCTTCAGCACCTAATAATGTTGCAATTGCAATATCTCTTCCTGACCGAAGTTGTCCATCTGTTTGAAGTACAATTCTACCTCTCAAACCATTTTTGACCAAAGTTTGATGAGTTTCTGCTAGTCCTAGTTCCCAAGGAAGCCCAGCATGTTTGATAGATGTTTGAGGACTAGCTCCAGTTCCACCATCAAATCCAGAGATAAGTACTACATCAGAGTATGCTTTGGCAACACCTGCTGCAATTGTTCCCACACCTACTTCTGATACTAGTTTAGTATTAATCCTAGCATTTTTATTAGAGTTTTTAAGGTCATGTATTAGCTGTTTCAAATCTTCTATACTATAAATATCATGATGAGGTGGTGGAGAGATAAGCGTAACTCCAGGGGTTGAGTGTCTAGTAGCTCCAATAATATTATCAACTTTATATCCTGGAAGTTGTCCACCTTCACCTGGTTTTGCACCTTGTGCTAGTTTGATTTGTAACTCTTCAGCATTTATTAGATAGTTAGCTGTAACTCCAAATCGTCCAGAAGCAACTTGTTTGATTTTAGAATTTTTATTAGTTCCAAATCTTGAAGCATCTTCTCCACCCTCTCCTGTATTACTTTTGGCTCCTATACTATTCATAGCTATTGCCAAAGTCTCATGTGCTTCTTTGGAGATAGAACCATAACTCATAGCACCTGTTGCAAAACGGGTCATAATAGACTCAATAGGTTCTACCTCATCTATATCAATAGGTTTCTGATTTTTAAAGTCCAATAAACCTCTTAGAGTTATATAATCTTCATTTGGTTCATCAATTATTTTTGTATATTGTTTAAATGTTTCATAGCTATTGTTTCGTGTAGATTGTTGTAACAAGAATATATTTTCAGCAGAGAGTAGATGATTTTCACCTCTTTGTCTAAAGGCATACTCTCCACCTCCACCTAAATCATTAGACTCAACTATACGATTTGGATATGCCAATCCATGACATAATAGAGTCTCAACCTCTAGTGTGTCTATATCTATCCCCCCAATTCGTGATGGTGTACCTGTGAAATATTTATCAACCAAATCTTTGCCCAATCCTACAGCCTCAAATATTTGAGCTCCTGTATATGAACGGATAGTTGATATTCCCATTTTAGACATAATTTTAAAAATACCTTTACCAATAGCTTTGATATAGTTATCTACAGCTTTTTCTTGGGTTAAATCAGCACGAGTTAAATTTCGTATTCGCATATCTTCGATAGTCTCAAATGCCAAAAATGGATTGATTGCATTTGCTCCATATCCGATTAAAGTAGCAAAATGGTGTATCTCTCTAGCTTCTGCTGTCTCAATTACTAATCCACAACTTGTTCGTGTACCCTCTGCTATTAGATGTTGATGAACGGAACTTGTAGCCAATAGTGATGGAATTGGTGCTAAATACTCATTGACACCTCTAGTTGATAATATAATAACTTGATAACCTGAAGCTACTGCTTCACTTGCTTCTTGTTTTACCTCTTCTAGTCTTTGCTCCATTGAGCCTTTTTTATGAGCATCAAATAAGATTTGAATAGTTTTTGATTTGAAATTAAATCTACTAACTCCTCTTAATTTTTCTAACTGAATATTAGTTAATATAGGAGAAGAAAGTTTAATAAAATTTCTATTTTCATCAACCTCTTGAAATAGATTTCCTTGTGAGCCTATATAAGATGTTAAAGACATTACCAACTCTTCACGGATTGGGTCAATTGGTGGATTTGTAACTTGTGCAAAGAGTTGATGAAAATAGTTATATAAATTAATTGATTTATGTGACAATACAGCTAAAGATGCATCATTACCCATAGAACCTGTTGCTTCATAAGCATCATTCGCCATAGGAGTTAAAATTATTTTAAGGTCTTCTATACTATAACCATAACACTTTTGTCTCTGAAGAATAGTATTATGATTTGGCTGTCTGACCTCTCTATTTAGTGGTAAATCATCAAGATTAATCTTTTGCTTCTCTATCCACTCTTTATATGGATGGGTTGTAGCAATTTTTTCTTTTATCTCCTCATCAGAGATAATTCTACCCTCTTCTAGGTTTGCTAAAAACATTTTACCTGGTTGTAGTCGCCCTTTTAAGACTATATCTTCTGCTGGAAACTCCAACGCTCCTTGTTCTGAAGCCATTACTAGAATATTATCTTTGGTTAGAGAGTATCGAGATGGTCTAAGTCCATTTCTATCAAGTGTAGCACCTATAAATTTACCATCAGTAAAAGCAACTGATGCTGGTCCATCCCAAGGTTCCATAAATGTAGCATGATACTCATAAAATGCTCTCCTATCAGGTGTCATTTCATCATCTCTCCAAGCCTCTGGTATCATCATACTCATAACATGAGGGAGAGAACGACCTGCCAAAGTCAAAAGTTCAATAACATTATCAAGTACTGAACTATCACTTCCTTTTTTCTCATTGATTAGATAAGGATAGATTTTATCTAGCTCATCACTAGTAAAGAGTTTAGACTTTAAAAGTGAAGTTCTAGCTCTCATCCAATTGATATTTCCTCGCAAAGTATTTATCTCTCCATTATGTGCAATATATCTAAATGGTTGAGCTAGTGACCAAGATGGAAAAGTATTAGTAGAGAAACGGCTATGAACCAATGCTATAGCAGACTCATAATCGGGTTCATTTAAATCAGCAAAATATAGAGGTAACTGCTCTGTAATTAGTTGCCCTTTATAAGAGATAGTTTTGTATGACATAGATGGCATATAGAAATATCCCGTACCACGAACAGGGGAATCTGTTACTCTACTTTGTGCATATTTACGAATTACAAATAGTTTTCTCTCAAATGCTTCTGTATCTATATCATCTGCTTTTTTTATAAAGACATGTTTGATAATAGGTTCTGTAGCTTTGACACTCTCACCCAATGACTCATTAGCAGTAGGAACTTTTCTCCATCCCAAACACTCTTGACCCATCTCTTCTATACACTGTTCTACTATACTTTGAGTCTCGCTATATGCATCAGGGTCTCGTGGAATAAAAACAACACCTACCCCATATGAGCCAAAAGGTGGCAAATCTATATTAGAAGCCTCTTTTGCAACTCTACGCATAAATTTATCAGGCATTTGAGTTAATATTCCTGCACCATCTCCTGCATTTTTTTCAGCCCCAACAGCACCTCTATGCTCCAAATTCGCCAATAATTCAAGTCCCTTAGCTACAATATTATGAGACTTTTCTCCTTTGAGATGTGCTACAAAGCCAACACCACACGCGTCATGTTCAAAATCAGGGTCATATAAACCCTCTTTACATGGATAACAGTTTGATTGCATATATTCAATCTCCTTTTAGAAATCTTTATCTATTTTTTAATGTTATATAATATCGAAAATATATTAAGGTAATATAAAGCTATTTGATGTTTTATAATTAACAATTATCCTGCTACAATATAGCACTATTAAGGAGTTTTTATTTTGAATTTTTATCTACTATTTTTTTTACTTATCATAATAATTGGTATGATAGTTAGCTATATATACTTTATGAAAGAGAAAAAAGCCCAACTAATGGCAATAGAACAAGGCATCTGTCCGAAATGTCATCAACCCACTATAGAGATTATAGACCAAAGAAGTACAAGTTGCAGTGGTCCTAAAATGATTACATTTGAGTGCAAAAATTGTAAATATACATCCACCTTTCATCTTAATGGTGGAAGTAGCTGTGGTAGTGGTCGTTGTGGAGTTTAATAGAAGCAAAACCTCAACTAGAGATAGTGGTAATCTAAGTGAAGATATCGCTATCTCTTATATAGAAAATTTAGGCTATAGAGTTATAGAGAGAAACTATTATGCACGAAAACTAGGAGAGATAGATATAATCGCTATTGATAATGGAGTTTGGCATTTTATAGAGGTAAAATCAGCTCAGGCTGATTTTGACCCTGTTTATAATTTTACTCCTACTAAGCTTAGAAGAGTTATTAACTCTACTTATTATTATCTCAAAGAAAAAAGCTTAGATGTAGCTTTTTGTATTGATGTAATAGTTGTTCGTGGAGGTGAGATTGAATTTTTGGAGAATGTAACGATGTAAGATTATATTATATTTCAAATCTTATTCTCTCAAAACAGCAGATTTAATATTTCTTAGGTGATAGATTTTTATTATCAATCCACCACATCAAAGCAAATAAAAGTCCAGTAGTCTTAGCAATAGTCTCATCATATATAAACTCTCGTACTCTATTAGTTGGTATCTCTACCACCTCTATAAGCTCTGTATCAACTCCACCACCTTGATTTACACGCATTGACTCATCAATCTCTGTATAAAAAAGTGTCTGTTTTGAACCTGCAAAACCAACTGCACTATTAACCTCTGTAATCCTTTCTATATTTTTAATAGGAACTAGATAACCACACTCTTCTGTTATCTCTTCACTAGCTATCTCTACCAAAGATAAATCCTTATCAACAATACCTGCACAAAGCTCTACAGTTAAACCATTACCATTTCCAATATATACAGCAGGGCGAAACTGTTTAACTAATACAAAGCTATTATGCTCTTTGTGATATATCAAAATAGCTACTGAGTCATGTGCTTGAACTACTTCCCATGATTTTGGGATACTATTTTGTTTATATGTTACTAATCTTGCTTCTATAAATTTGGGGGTTTTGAGTTCATGTAGCTCAAAATCTTCTATTATATTTTCCATTTTACCATCCTATTTTTTTATAATATTTTTTCATTCTAGGAGAAACTTGTCTCTCTTGTACTGTATTCCATACATATGATGGTCTATTTTCATCAAAAATCTTATTAATGATTTTGGTATATCTTCTTTTTCTCCTCAAAAAAGCTCTTTTATCTTTTCCAGATAGACCTTTTGAAGAGAACTTAACCATACGCATTGGATTAATTGGTCGTCCATTTTTATATAAACCAAAATGCAAATGTGGAGCTGTACTTCTACCTGTACTTCCTACAAATCCTATTACTTGACCTTTTTTAACTTTTTGCCCTATTTTTGCTTTTCTTCTGCTTTGGTGAGCATATAGTGTTACATAGCCATCACTATGTTTTATTTTGATAACATTCCCATAACCACCCATCCAACCAGAGAATATTACTACTCCATCAGCAGCTGATAATATGGGTGTACCTCTTCTTGCTCCAAAATCTGTTCCTAAATGGGCTTTGTATCTATGCAATATAGGGTGCCATCGTCTATTGGTAAAGGGTGAAGTAATTCGTATATGATTTAAAGGTTTCCCCATATACTTTTTGACTAGCTCTTTTCCATTCTCATCATAATATTTACCATCTGTATGTTTAAATACATAATGCTTTTTATTATGAGATTCTATCATGGCTACTTTAATATCAGGAATACCTATTGGTTGACCTAAACGCATTTTTTGGTCATATACTATAGCTAATTTATCATTTTTTTGAATAGAATGAAAATTTACACTATTTTTCATTACTTTTGTAAATTCATTAGCAAGTTTTCTATTTTTTACTTTTTTGATAATATCAGAGTGGGGAGTTTTATCAATAGATATAAGTGCAACATAGGTATCTTTTTGATATGCAATAGGAATAATCTCGACTTTGTATCCTCTTGGTGTTCTAAAAAGATGCAGTTGTAACTCTTCACCAATAGGAATAAGTGTCTGAAGCAAAACACCATTACTTGCTACCATCTCATAAAATCGTCTATTAGAATTAATCTCTGCAATTAATTGTGCATCATCTTTATCTAATAGATTAATTACATCTTTAGATATTTTGTATTGTTTTAAATAAGTTTCAAAATCAAGACCCTTTTTCCAAAAATTGTTAGTGACTTTTGCTGAAAAAAGTGATATAGATAGTGCTATTAGCACCATAATATATCGCATAATATATACCCTACTCAATAATACTCCTTAAACTAAACTCAATTATAACTGAATGTAATTAAGAAAATCTTGAACTCAAAAATAAAAAATCTATTATTTATCCAAAGTAATTAATCTTTTATCGTTGTATTGGTCTAATATAGTGTATTGAGTATCTGTACTTTTAATTATTACTTCGCTATTGGGTAAGGTTCCTACTCTATGACCAATATGCAAACCTATTTGTGGAATAGATGCTAAGAGTTGATATATGTTAGTAGTTCCATTTTCTCTATTTTTACTTAGTTGAAAAGATGGATATTCTATATTTTTTGCTTTGATATTAATATCAGGTATTCTATTTATTCCTATGCTGTTAATAATTATTGTATTTATAATCAAAACTATAAAAGAGGTAATAGCTATAGTCGATAATCTATTTTGAATATGGTTGATAATAAGTTTATGCATAAAAAATGTCAATCCAATACCTATAGATATAATTCCAAGTAAAACTCTAAAACTATAAGTAATATCCGTCCAAAATAGAAAAACTATTGGCAAAATAAATATTAGTATCATTTCAATAAAATTATTAGATATAATAGGATTATTGGTTAGAGTATATATAAGCTGTTTTGGTTTAGAATATAGTTTTCTAATATGAAAATCCAAATTTGATAATAGTGTTCCTGCAATAATAATATAAAACCATAAAAATGCAAATATATTACTAATAGAACTACTAAAGATAGTCGTATTCATAACTATCTCCACATCTTCTTCTGGCAAAAGTATGCAAATCATTGTTACATTAATAAATATAGATACTATTGTCAATATAAAGGTTAATGAGATTGTTCCCATTTGTGTGAGTAGATATGGAAATATATAACGAATCATTGGTTGAAAAATTATAAATACACCCAATGCCCAAAGTATAGTACATGATAAAACCCAAGATAAATTACCATGTGATATATACCAAAATGATGGAATTGTAACGAGAGATAGTATTAGTGCTATCAAAGATGAGTCATAATATTTGATTGGTTTTTTTAGTATTTCTTTATAAAACATATTATATCCTTAGTTTAAAATAATATTAAGAATTGTAAGTATAATTGTAATATAAAAATAATATAAAGAAGATAAAATAGTTTATAAAGTATAAAAATATTCTATCTTTAATAATAAAATAGATTAAATAATGTTTAAAGTAGTTTCATCCCATGTTTTTATGGGATGTTTTGTATATTTAAGCTTCTACTTTTCTATATTCTAATATCATTCTAAGCATCTCATCTTTAAGTAAAAGTTTTCTCTTTTTCATTACCTCTATCTCTGTATCACTCATACCAACTCTACCTTTCTCAGCATCTTGAACTTTTTGGTCAAGCTCATTATGGTCATGAAATATTTTTGCAAAGTGTGCATTACTCTGTTTAAGTTGGGAAATTTCATCTCTATATTCTTTTAACATAGACATCCTTTTTGTTTATATATAATGAATTATATTATAAAACTTGTTAAAATTTTATTAAAATTATTAGAGTTATAAATATCATTAATAGAAACTTATGAATATTTATAGTACAATTTTTCTTAATAAAAAATTAAGAATATACTATAAAAAGGTGATATAACTTTTGAAAAAGAATACCTATGAGAGTACAGATGTAACTTATGACGGTGGGGTTGAGTATGGTTCTGATATTCATGCAGTAGCTATTAGAACTAATCATATTGTATGGGATATGATAAAAATTTTGGATAAAAATGAGCTATTTGGATTTCATTTTCAAACAAAAATGGCTAAACATAAAACAATCATAATTATGACTCATTCAGACCAAGATATGATTGATAGAGCTAAAAAGCTTTTATTTGATTTTAATGATATATCAGGTGTCCTTTTTTTAATAAAAGTAAAAAAGGAAGAAAGGAGTAGAAAAGCATTAAAGATAGTATTGGCTCTTAGTATATTAGCTTTAATACTATTTACTCTATTTGAAATAGGATTATATTTTTATAAAAATTATTCATACTATTTTTCAGATGAGAAAGAGACAAAAATAGTAGATGATAATAATATAACAGTTATCAAATTGGATATAAAAAAGCTAAAAGCAATTCAAGAGAGTTTTGATAAAGAGAATACTCCAATACAACCAGAGATAATGAAAGCTATGGATATAACTACAACTATTATATCAGATATGGTACCACCAAAGCAAAAAGCAAAATATAGTTCAAAAGAGTTGGTCAAAAACTTCAAAGGTAAAGGTGGTATCAAGTTTGAACTAGATGATAGTAATCAGAGTGGAGATTTTAATAAGAGTGTCAAAGAGTTAAACTCTTATGCAATGAAATTTATCAAAGAAAAGAATGTATCAGGTGCATTAAAATGTTATGATAAGATATTAGAGTCCAAAGATAAAGATATAAAAGATATAGACATAGCCAATACTCTATCTCAAAAAGCTAATTTGGACAAAATAATTGGAGATTTAAATAGGTCAAAAGATGATTATCTAAAATCATTAGATATAACTCGAAAATTAGCTAAACAAAATCCTATAAAATATATGGCTACAGATGCATTTAATTTAGCTAAACTTTCCAAAATAGAAAAAGATTTAAACCAAACTAAAATAGCTCAAAAATATATAGAAAAATCGGAAAAAAAGTATCAAAAGGGTCTAATAAAATTTAAAAAACTTTATAAATTAAATCCAAAAAAATATAGTGAGGATTTGGCATGGAATTATAATATAGTAGCAAATTTTTATTTGGATGATAATGAAGATTTGAATAAATCTATAGTTTATAGAAAAAAAGCTCTAAATCTATATCAAAAGCTTTATAAGAAAAAACCAAAGAAGTTTATACTAACACTATTTAAAACAACGAATTCTTTGGCCAAAACATATATGAAGATAGGAAATATTAAACAAGCGAAAATTATTTATCAAAATGGATTTAAACTTATATCTAAAACTAAATATAACAAATATATAGCTATATCTTATCATAATTTGGGTCTAATTTTTGCAAAAAATAGAGAGTTTAAAGAGGCATTAACAAAATATAGTAAGGCAGAAGAATTATATCAATCATTAGAAAAAAATGGTACAGATAGTTTTAAGGAGAATATCATTCAAATTCATTATGACAAGGCATCTCTATATGGTTATCAAAAAGAGTTTAAATTAGCAAAAGATAGTTATATCAAAGTAATCCAAGAGTATAAAAAACTAAATACAAAATCCAATATATATACTACAAAAATAGCTAAAACCCAAAATAAAATTGCATGGATATATATAACACAACCAAAATTCAAAAACTATATAAAAGCTAAAGAGATAATTGCAAGTTCTATCAAATTAGCTTATAATATCAAAAAAGAGAACAATATAGAGTTCCAAGAGATATTATCACAATCATATAGTTATCTAGCTCATTTAGAACTACTAAATAATCATATAGAAAAAGCATTAAATTTTTATCAAAAATCTTTGAATATCAAAAGAAATTTTGAAACAGATATGAGATATAGTACTCTATTAGTTGCCAAAAATAGTTATTTAAAAGCATTTAGAAATTTTGAGTTAATGTTAAAAACATATTCTAAAGAAGAACAACAAGCTAGGATTTTAATGGAGTATGGAGAGTTTTATACTGTTATTGATGAGAGTGTAGCCAAAGAGAGACTAAAGAAGTCTCTCGAACTTTATATTAGATTAACTAAAATAAATAATAAAAGGTATGAGGAGATAGATAGTTTAAGGGCAATATTAAAAAAGCAGAAGAAAAATAAACCATAAATTAACAAGAAATAACTATTTTTATCTTATTTTAAATAAAATACAATATAATATATTTAAACAATTATTATTTGTCATTGTCGAATTGTTGAAAGGTATATTAGTTATGGAAAAAATAGAACTTTATTTAATAGCAGTAGGTTTCTTGGGTTTAATTATAGGTTGGTTTATATCAAAAGAGTTTTTTAGAAAAAAAGATATAAATAGGATAGAAAGTTTAAGTAATACTATAAATGAGAGAGAAATTTATCTTAAAAATTTAGAAAATGATTGTGCTGAAAAACAGAATAAACTTGATAGATTAATTGATGAGAGTATTTTATGTAAACATGAGTTACTTCAAAAATCAAATTTGTTACGAAAAAAATCTGATGAACTCTATAAAATTCAAAAAGGATTAGATAATAACTCTTATGATACACAAGAGTTACAAAGATTACGAATGATTATTATCAAAAAAGATAAACTAATAGAGAATAGAAAAATAGAGAATAGAAAAAAAGATAATAGTTCATATATTGAAATATCCAAAGACCAATTCCAACAGATAGAAAAACGACTAAAAGAGTATAAACACAAAGCTGATACATTAGAAGAGGAGAATACTCGATTGAGTATATTAAATAGTTCGAATAAAGAGTTTGATTTTTTCAAAAAAGTAAATTACTCTATTTCTAATATGAAAGCCATAGCATTATCAAATCTTTTTAAAGACAATTATGAAAAACTAATAAAAGCTTAAATAGAATTTATGGGAGAAGAGTATATATGATTATTTAATCCATGTTTATAAACATTGGTTGCTCTTTGAACGGTTCTATTATGGGAATTTTAAGGGACATTCCATCAGTTAATTGAAGGTCATCTCCAATGATATCTTTATTTGCTAGATATATCTGTTTGTATTTGTTTCTATCTCCATAATATCTTATTGCGAGTTGGAAAATATCAACTCCATCTTCGACTACTATTTTTATCCATGTTGAGGTAGCTAGTTCTTTTTGGCTTTTAGAGAGTTTTTTATAAATAGCTAGTTCAGATTTGAGATTTTTAATCTCTCTCTCTTTTTCAATCTTATACTCTCTAAACTCTAATTTAATACTCTCTAATCTACTATTTATCCTTTCTATTTCACTATTTTTTCTCTTTTTATATAGGCGTATTTTTTTTAGAGCATTTTTTAATATATCTCCTATCTCTTCATTGGATATATGGGGCGATTTAGTTGAAATATCTTCAGTATTGGTATTAGAAAAGATAGCTTTGCAGTTGGTACAGTTATCTTCTATTAACCCTTCATTAGCTATAGTATAAATAGAAAATATTAGTAAAATCAAAAGTTTTTTCATAAATTACCTTACACACATAACACTTAATATCATAATTATACATAAAAATTAATATGATACTAATTTTATTTTTGTAAAATTTTAAAAAAGGATATTGATAATGTATAGATATATAATGATAGCTATAATATATAGTTTTGCTATTGCAGATACCGATATGCAGAAAGGGATGTATGATGCAGCAGAGGAGATGATAAAGTTTGATGAAAAGATGAATCAAGCCATAGCTAAACATAATCAGTTAGATATAAAAGATGAAGATGAGATGCGTATAAATGCAATGGTAGAGGATTTTGAGGAGGTAGAGGGTGGTTATCTGCTTAAGCGAGATATTCCAGAGAATAATAATACAAAAATAGCTGTCAAACTAGAAAATGGGATGTTAAGTATCATTACAACTACTATGGAGCAAGAGGGGATAGATGATAAATCTGTTAGTGGTTTTGAGACTACTATGAGTTCATCCTCTATGACACTTTTTATACCCAATGATGCTGATGAGAAGAGGATGGAGAGAGTTTATGAAAATGGGGTGCTAAAAATTAAATTTCCCAAAAAATAGCAAACAACAGTTATTATTTAATAAATATGTTGTATAATATTTAAAAATATGATTAAAGGTGACACTGTGATGCATAAATTACTTTTTATATCTTTACTATTGACTATTATTCGTGCTGAAGAGATGCCATTTTCAGCAAAAGCTGGACAGTGTTTTACTAAATCTTTTTTTCCACCAAAGGAGCTGAAAACCGTCAAAACAACTCTTACAAAAAGAGTAGTTCTTCGTAAATCTACTATAAGATATGATGTTGTACCTGCTAAATATGAGTGGATAGAGAAGAGAGTAAAGATAGATGATGGCAAAGAAAGGATTATTGTTACTCCTGCTGTATATAAAACAGTTTATGAAAAAATATTGGTAGAACCTAGTAAAAAAGTATGGAGAAAAGGTTTAGAGTTAAACTCTACAGAGGCTTATAACTCTTGTGTAGAGTCTGCTTCAAATGCAGGTATGGATACTATAGGAGCTAAGGTTGGTACATGTTTTTATGAACATTATATAGCTGAAAAATATATTACAACTACAGATAAGATATTGGCAGAAGAGCCTAGTAGTAGAGTTATAACCACCCCTGCTAAATATAAAACTTATACCAAAAAAATCATGACAGATAGCACTTCTGTAAAACTAGTTCCAGTTGTAGCCAAATATAAAAAAGTAAAAGAGAAAATTGTGATTGCACCTGCTAGAAGTGAGTGGAGAAAAACAACATGTCAAGATAGAGGTTGTAATCAATCAGAGGTTGTATGTCTGATAGAGGTTCCTAGAAAATATAAAACTGTAACTAAGAAAATTTTACTAGAGCCATCTGCTGCAGAGGAGATAGCTGTTGAGCCTAAATATAAAACTATCAAAGTTCGAGAAATGATAGAACCTGCTACAAGTAGAGTAGTTCCCATTCCTGCAAGATATCAAACTATAAATAGAAAAAAGAAGATAGCAGATGCTAAATTTTCATGGTCTTCTATCTCTAAAAAAGATACAGATAGCCGTCTAAGAACCCAATGTGATAAAATATGTCTAACAGAGACACCTGCAAAATATAAAATTATAAAAAAGAAGATAGTAGTAACACCTACTAGTAGCAAAAAGATAAAAACTCCTCCTAAATATAGTATAATCAAAGTCAAAAAAATTATAAAACCAGCCTCTTTTAAAAAGACAGTTGTACCAGCAGAGTATAAAATGATAAGGGTAGAGAAAGAGCGAACAAAAGGTTTTGCTAAGTGGATGCCTGTAGTTTGTGAGAGTAATATGACTCCTACAACAGTTAGAAAAGTCCAAGAGGCACTTAAAAAAGCTGGATTTTACAAAGGGGAAATTAATGGTGTATGGAACTTAGAGTCCAAATCAGCCACTAGAGCGTATCAAAAAGCAAATGGTTTATCTGTCACAAGACTATCTATAGAGACTATGAAGTCTTTGGGTATTTATTGATTTGAAAACATCAGTTGTTCTTCAAATCAACTTTCATTATCCTATAATTTTTTAGGTAAAGATAGACGAAGTAAACAGGACTTTTACATTTGAAGAGATTTTAGGTATGGGGTTTGTTCCTGACTTAACCCAACAGCACTACAAAAAAACTCCCAAACCCCTAAAAATAGGCTTTAAAAAAAGAAACTCAAAATTGTAGTGCCTACCAAAAATATACTTTGACATTAAATCTAAAAAATGCTATAATATCAGATTATGTTTGTAAGAGTAAAAAGTACACCTAAAAGTCCAAGAAAATCAGTACAAATTGTTGAGTCCTAAAATTTTAGGGTCAGGTGATGAAACTAAACTTTTCACTCAAATTTTTTCCTAACTTTAGCAATAGCCAAAGCAGTAATATTTAAATATCTAGCCACCTCTGCCTGTCCATAACCATCATCCAATGCCTCTATAATAGCACTATTTCGCTCTTCTCTATTTTTAAAATTTTCAAAATGCTCTTCAAGTGTTTTTTCTATAAACAAAGAAAGGTTTTCACTGGTTGTCTCTATCAGTAGGTGGTAGTGATTATCCATTAGACAGTAATCATGCACATTGACTCTGTAAATCTTACACGCTTTGCAGAGTATCTCTAGGTATTTATTTTTGTCTTCATCACATTTATATACATTATCTCTTGCTACTCCTCTATTTACTATATGATGGAAACCTGCCATATTTAGCCTTGGTCTTCTTGCCATTACTTCGTCCTTATTTTTGGGTTTTGTATTTTAACAATTCTTTTCTTAAAAGTTTATTTTCATCACCTGACCCTAAAAGTCCTTTACAAAAAGATGAATTTGTGAATGGAAATACTATAAATGGTGGACTTATAGCACTTTTTTTAGATAGAAATGTTACCTGTGCTAACAATACGCTAAATAGTCCAAATGCACAAGGAATTTTCTTGTCTTTACCTTCTTATGATGTGACTATTAAAAACAATATTATTCTAAATTCTATCTCTACAGCAATTACTGTGAAATTACAAACTGACCATAAAGATGAGAACAATGAACCTTTACTCGATGATTCTTATAGAAGTTCAGGTATTTTAATCGTTGGAAACAAAATTGAAAACGCACGTAATCATGGAATTGCTGTAAATAACTTAACGTATTCAGTTATAAAAGACAATGTTGTAAATTCGACAGATTTTAATGGTATATATCTTTTACAAAGTGACCATCTTTTAGTGACGAAAAATCAAGTGACTAATGCAGCTTTAGTTTTAGCTGAAGCGAAAGAGACGCTTTATCCAGGATGGAGAACAGCATGGGATTCTGGAATTTATGTAGATGCATTTGTAAGTGACTCCATCATTAGTCTTAATACTATTAATAGTACTAATGACTTGATGCAATGGGGCATAGCTGTTAATCATGGAGTAGAAAATAACAATAGCGAAAACAATGTTTATTGGAATCATTTCTCAGGACTCTTTAAACATCAAAAAGTACATGTTGCCCCAAATACCAATAACTACCAATTTAACAATGACATAGCAGAGCGAACAGGAAATGGTATTTGGTTACAAATAATAGGAGATGGTACAGTAATGGTTGATGGAGTGGTATATAACAAATCAACTTATATTGAATTTAATGAGATAGGAACACATATTATTAAAGCTATTGCTGATGAGGGCAGTCAGTTTATTACTTGGGAAGAAGATATTGAATGTAGAGAGTTTGTATGTAGTATTGATAATACAACATTATTAGATGTAATAGTAATCTTTAGAAAAGCTAAAGAATGAGAAGTATAATTGTAGTTTTATCGCTACTTGGATTTTTATTAATAGGTTGTGGAGGTTCTTTTTTATCTAGCAAAAGAGGTTTTTGAAGACTATTTTATGGCATTGAGGGCAGAGAGTAATTTAATCTATATTACACCTTTTTCTATCTGTATGATAAATAAAATGTTAGAATCATCAGTGCTAAAAAATCAATCAAACACGAAGAGAACCAATAGAGGGAGTTTAGATTAATGATTCAATTAAAAATCCTTATGCACAAAAGGAGAGAAAACAGATTTCTATCAAAATTTGATTAACTCCTATTTGACAGATTGTGCCGTTAAAAGAGTTGAGTCTAAGTTGCAGTATGGATGAATTAATTTAAGCATATTTAGGAAATATACTAAAAGTGGCGATTTATGATATGGTACTTTTTTTTAAAGTAGCTTGTCCCCTTTTTTTTTGTCCCCTTTTTTTTACTCTTTTTTGCTACTTTTATAATATTTTTTAATAGAATTCATACATTTTTTCCAATATTTTATACCATATAAGTTATAATTCAAATAAAAATTGGATTATTTATGGAATCAATAAAATCATATTCTACTGAGAATGCAATTAAAGTTCTTGCATTTGCAATCAATTTAGAACAAAGACTCTCTTCTGAACAGATTGATTTTTTAGTTAAGAAAGTAGAAGAAGTAGAATATTTTAAAAATAATTTTTCTAATAAACAAATTCAAGAAGAAATTTCAATAATTACACAAGATGGTATAACAACACAAACTAAAGGTGTTGCTGGTATTGTATGGCAAAAAATAGATAAATTTAATAAACCACTTTGGACACTTACTATTAATAAAGAGACTATAGTTATAGCTTGTCATGCGTATACTAGATGGAATGAAATTTCAAAACAAGCTTTTGAATATATTAATAATGCTTTTAAACTTATTTCAGATATTCCAAATATCACACAAATTACATTAGAATATCTTGATGAATTTGAAGTTGTTAATATTTACAGTAACTGGAAAAAAGAACTATTTAAAGATAATTGTGAATATATAACTTCAAATATTCATAACCTAAATGATTTTTGGCATATATCTCAAGGTTATTTTATTAAGTTAGAGGAACAAGATGAGAAGCTTTTAGATACTGTGGATATTCATTATTTTTCAGATGAGTTGGATAATTTAAAGCATAAAATAAATATAAGAATACAACATAAGTTATTATATAGTCCTAAAACATTGTATAACCAAGAAGCTATTAACAATTCTTTTGAGAAAATTCATAAACATAGTAAAAAAATTTTTATAGATATAATTAATGATGATATTATAAATCAATTTAATACAGGAGAAAACTAATGATTATTACGACTACTGCTATCGCCACTAGTTTTTTAATAACACTTGGTGGTAATGAACTAATATCTGATTCAATAATAAAAGATACTTCAAATATACATATTGAAAAATCATATATAAGCAAATCTGTTAGCTTTCTTGACGAAAAGTATAAAAAACTTTATACAGAACTTTATTCATACAAAGAGCTTAATAATAATTGGGATGGCTATGGAGGAAGTAGACCTAGCGATGCAATTATTAATACAGCAAAAAGTTTTCTTGATATTTTAAAAAATAATCAAATAAATAATCCTAAAATAATGGTTGCAGGAGATGGAGAGATTGCATTTTCTTGGAAAAATAATAAAAATTATATTGAAATTAGTTTTGATATATCAGAACATTTAACTTTTTTTTATGAATTGGATAAAAAAGTATATGGAGAAGAAGATATTAAAATAAATGGAAATATTCCAAGTAAACTATTATTTTCATTTAATTATCTTAAAAACCAAATTTCTACAAAAAATAGCGATATTTCACTTACAAATAGAGATAGTAAACCATATACAACTTTCTTAACATAAGAGAGTATAAATATATATGGATTATGAGGAATTATTAAACTTAGAAACTTTTTCTCACAGTAAATTTTCACCATGTATAATATCTGATGATGAAAAAATTGCAAGAGTTATTTTTTCTCCAAAACAATATTCTGATGGTGAAATTCATGAAACTGCTTTTACTCAAATTTTTTCTCTTAATGGTATGTCTGTACTTAGATTAAACTACTCTTTTCAAGATTCGCTTATTAAAACAATTAAATCATTACAAAAAGATGATAAAAATCAATATGCTGGATATGTATGTGCAAATATTGAAGATATTAGAAAAATAATTATAGATGATTTTAGAGTATTTTATATTCTTGATACAGCACGAGAAGATAGAGTTGGACATGCTGATATTTTTTCCATAAGACTTCCAGTAGAAATGGGTCTTTCTAAAAAAATTCTCACAAAATATATAAGACATAAAATAGCAGAAGTTTTCAATGAACTTACATTAGTAAAATAATTATAGATATTTTAGGAAGGATAAAAATGAACTACAATAAAATATTAGAAGAGCTACACACCGAAGCAATAAACAAAAAAGAGTACACCAATAAACTAAACACTAAAACGCTTCAAAACATCCAAACCATAGCTCAAAAATCTTTCAATCAAAAAGGAGTTTTTACAGTATTAGTCACCCTTGCTATCTATAAAATAGTCCACCCAAAACAGGATATACGAAACCACCAAATGCAGATAAAAGGTGGATTTTCAGGTAGAACTGTTGATACCAAATATATTACACCTACGCTCAAAAAACTTGGTTTACCATCAATGGCAGAGAGTGGGTGGTTAACGCGTTCACTTGAACAGCCTTATCCTTATGGTTTAGATTATGAGGGGAAAATAAGTAATAAAGCTGTTAAAAAAGCTTTTTTAGAGTTGGTTCACTCTATTGAAGTTGACAAAATTAATCCAAAATATATTTTAGTTGAACTGTTTATACAAATTATTGAGTTACAAAGAAAGAATCAAATCACTATAGAGCCATTAGAAAATCCAGAAAAATTGACTATTACTAAAATGATGGATACTTTAGACAGCCAATTTGGATTTAAATACAAAACCTTTGGTGGCTCAAAACTTCCTGTTCTTGCTTTTTATTCTATTTATCAAATTCTT
>CAZNJD010000061.1:0-3965 GCA_964573285.1 uncultured Sulfurovum sp.
ACTCCTATCCTCTTTATTGACCTTATCAATTATCTTAGAGATAATATCTTCATACTCTCCAAATTGAACTCTAATAAGAGAGTCTATTTTTTCTATACTCCTTTCAAAACTACTCTCTTTGACATCTTTGAATGTAATATAGATAATCGGATATTTCCCACAATGCTTCATAGCATCTTGGTTTTTTGAGATATTTAGATTATCAAAAAGCTCTCTATTATCCTCCTCTCCATCAAAGAAGTATTTTGTCATACTAAGATTAAGAGTCTTTCCAAATCTTCTTGGTCTTGGAAGCAGAACAATTTTGGCACTGTTGTCTATAACTTCACTAATAAGATTGGTTTTGTCTATATAATAATATTTCTCTTGAATTAGTTCTTTGAAATCACTTAAACCTATGGGTAGCTTTTTCATTTTTTACTCTTTTTTGGTTTGATTATACTATTTTAGGCTTAATTGAATGAAAAGTGAATAATGAATAATTTGCTACTCTTCATTTTTCATTAAAAAATGTTATAATTTTCTAAAAAAGGAAAATATATGCCAAAAATATTCGAATATCTTGGAATTATTATTATGTTTTATAGCAATGAACATGAACCTATTCATGTTCATGGTAAATATCAAGATTACGAATCAAAGGCTGAATTTATTATTGTTGATGGGAAAATTACAGAAATTATAATCAAAGATGTCAAAGGCAAAAGAGCCTTACCACGCAAAGAGTTAAAGGAGTTTAAGAACTTTATTGATAAATTCAAAGATGATATAATCAAAAAATGGATAGACTATTTTGTATATCATAAACCAATTAATTGTATTAAAATAGAAGGAAAGGTTAAATAGTTATGGAAAAATACCTCTCTATCAAAGAAGCAAAATATATAGATGGATATAAAATATATTTAAAATTTAATGACAACAGAGAGAATATTATAGATTTTAAAAACTTTCTTTTTACATCACATCATCCTGAAATTAGAAAATACCAAGATAAAAACCTGTTTAAAAAATTTAATCTCACTTATGGAGAGATAGAGTGGAATGATTATGATTTGGTATTTCCTATTTATGATTTATACCAAGGAAAAAATATTTCTAGTTCCCAAATTTGATTTAGAAATAACTAATTTTATTAAAATATATTATGGATGAATAATAATCTTCTTGTTTTAATAAAAATTAAGAGGGTGGTAAGATTGGAGTGTATATTAAAGTAACTTATAAACTTAATAAGGAGATATAGTGAAAAAGTTTTTATGGTCACTAAGTGTTGTAGCTCTTGTTGGATTGGTTAACTGTGGAGGTGGAAGTAGCAAAGAGGCTAAAGAGTTGCTTCAGAAAATATTACAATTTGTAGGAATTCCACAAACTATTATAGTTAATGTTTGTCAAGATAGTAACAGAAATGGAATATGTGGAGTAGATGAACTTCAAGCCAAAGTTACTATTAATAAAGGTGATAGTGTAGATGATATTTGGCGAAAGATAGCTCTTAATAGTGAGGGGCAATATTTTTTGGAGACTTATAACCCAAAACTCCCTATTTTATTGGAACTTCAAGATGCCTCAAAAGTTGATTATGATGATGGTAAATTTACACTTAATTTTAATGGATTTAAAAATTATGAGCAAAATGAAACCAAAGAGATTTCTCTTTTAGAGTCTATGATAGATGCTAATGCTTTAGATAAAAATATAGCAGATAAGTTTAGAACTCTAACCAATACAGAAGCACAAGATAAATACTATGTGATGTTACTAGATGTATTAGAGACCAATATCAATACCTTACGAAGAGATGGGCTTGATAGTAAAACAGCAGTAACAGCCACTATAAAAGAGATGGGAGATGAGACAAAAGCCAATCAAGAGAGTGCTGATAGGATTAATAGCTGTGGGAATGACCAGAGTTGTGTGGATAAAGAGATTAAAAAGGTTTCGGATGAGTTGATTATTACCGAAGAGGAAAGCATTTTAATTACTCAAAATAGTACTAATGCTACATCAACTGTTACATCACAAACTAAACCTTTTATTACTATTTGGAAAACTGATAATAATGGAACATCTGATAATAATCAAATATCTATATCAACCGACTTTGAACATTATAGTTATAATTATTCTATTAATTGGGGAGATGGGACTAGTAATCTTAATATTGAAGGAGATATAACACATACTTATGAAAATATAGGGATATATACAATAAAAATATATGGGAAATTTCCTACTATTTATTTAGGTAAAAATGCTTATGTATCAGAGGATGGGTATAATTGGGTTATTCCAACAGATACTAAAAAACTAATATCAGTAGAGCAATGGGGAGATATAGAGTGGAAATCAATGAAAAGCTCATTTCGTGGTAGCTCAAATATGGTGATAAACGCAGAAGACAAACCAAATTTATCTAATGTAACAAATATGAGTTGGATGTTTTCAGATGCAAAAAAGTTTAATCAAGATATAGGTAATTGGGATGTTTCTAATGTTACTGATATGTGGGCTCTATTTTTAGGAGCAGAAAATTTTAATCAAGATATAGGTAATTGGGATGTTTCTAATGTAATAAAAATGGGTTGGATGTTTGCAAGAGCTAAAAATTTCAATCAAGATATAGGTAATTGGAATGTTGGTAATGTTACTAGTATGTTTCATATGTTTTTTAAAGCAAAAAATTTCAATCAAGATATAGGTACTTGGGATGTTAGTAATGTTACAAATATGAGTAATATGTTTAATGGAGCAGATTCTTTAGAACATATACCATCATGGTATCATAATTAAATATTTTTCTAGTTTCCAAATTCGATTTTGGAATTTATAGAACAGTATTAAATCTCTAGTAAAAAATGAATAACGAATAGTGAAAAATAAAAAATTCGCTATTCTCCACTCAATAAACTCTTGACAAATCGTATCTTTTAAGATACACTACTATATGTTTATAATAAAAGAGACTAAAATATTTTCAAAATGGTTACTAAAACTCAAAGATATAAGAGGTAAGGTTGCTATTTTTCATAGAATTAAAAGAGTAAAGGAGGGAAATTTTGGAGACCATAAAAGTGTAGGAGATGGTGTAAGTGAACTGAGAATAACTATAGGTGCAGGTTATCGAGTCTATTATACAAAAAAGGGTGAAGAGATTATTATACTACTTGTAGGTGGAGACAAATCGACTCAATCAAAAGATATAGAAAAAGCCAAAAAATTAGCAAAGGAGTACCAAGATGAGTAGAGAGTTAGAGACATTTGATGTGGCGAAATACCTTGATAGTAATGAGATTATTGCTGAATATCTCTCACAAATATTAGCTGATGGAGATTTGGATGAGCTTCTATCTGCTATAGGAGAGATTGCAAGAGCAAAAGGAATGACACAAATCGCTAAAGATACAGGACTTGGTCGAGAGAGTCTATATAAATCTTTTAGTGTTGGAGCAAAACCTAGATTTGATACCGTTATTAAGGTTTTAAACTCCTTTGGAGTGAGATTACAAGCTGTCTAATGAAAAGTGAATAACGAATAGTGAATAATGAAAAATTTGCTATTCTTCACTATTCATTTTTCACTCTTCATTCTCCATTAAAAAAATCAGGCTTCTTTCACCCAAACCCTCTTACCATCAAACACAACCCCAAAACTCAAAATATTATTATACCCTCTTTTTTGAACCAGTGATATATACTCTTTCTCTTTTATCTGCTCCACTGCACTCTCTAGTGCCTTATCTTTGGTCTCCTCTTCAAACTCATCTATGGTTTTTAGCTCCATAACTATAGCTAATCTATTTTTATCTCTTTTATGAACTAAAATAATATCAACTCTACCATAACCTGCCTCTTGGTTTGAGATAATCTCATAATCACTTAAATTAACTAAAATTCCCAATAAAAAGGCATGATAGACTGCTTCTATATTTTTACCTGTATCATAAAAAGAGAGTGTATCTCTA
>CAZNJD010000062.1:0-12049 GCA_964573285.1 uncultured Sulfurovum sp.
TTTTTCTCTCTATTTTTTGACCATGCATCATCTCTGGTCTTATTGAAGAGAGTCTGTATCTTCTTTGATTCCCTTTGGTTCTCTCATCAGGAATTAGTTTTTTTTCTTTTTCCCATCTTCTTAGTGTTGATTCTGATACTCTTAAGAGTTTACTTGCTTCTTTTATTGATAATAATTTATTCATTTCAGACCATTATAACCAAGATTGGATAAGTTTTTGATTAACTGTTATTAACCCCAATAAAAAGGGGTTTGAGTGATTATAATTATTACAATCTAGCTTCATATCTTCTAAGCATATAAAGTTTTTTGAGAATTTTTTTACGAGTAGCAATCTTCTCTTTTTTCTTAGCTTCTGTTGGTGTTTCATAGTGCTGTCTAGCTCTGGCTTCAGTAACAATCAAGTTTCTGTCACATTGTCTTTTAAATTTTCTATAAGAGTCATCAAATGAGTCTCTTGGAGATAGTTTAATTCCTGGCATATTCACGCACCCCCTTCCTTATCAGATTTTCTATTTTATAAATAGAAGCGATAAAATCGCTGGAAGTATATCGTATAGTTTATTATAGTTAGGTGTTTTGTGCTATTATTATACCTCACCTTATTTTATATTAGGTGGAATAGATACAAAAAACAAGGATTTTAATGAAACAACCTTTACCTTTTGGAGAAGAGAAATAATGATTTATCTATTAAAACAAAGATTAGAGGTTCTCTAATGCAACCACTATATAAATCATGTTATGAGCTAGATAGTAGATGTTATAATGAATATAATCTAACTGAAGATATATTAATGGAACATGCATCAAATGGTATGGCAAACTATATTAGAAAACAGTTTCAACCCCAAAGTACTATATTAATAGTAGCAGGAGTAGGAAATAATGGAGCAGATGGTATAGTTTTGGCTAGACAACTCCAAGATGAATATAAAATCAAACTATATATCCCTTTTGGGGTCAAATCACCTATGGCAAAACTCCAACTAAAAAGAGTTCAAATGCTAAATATAGAAATAGTAAATAAGGTTGAAGAGGCTGATATAATAGTAGATGCTATATTTGGAGCAGGTCTTAGCCGTGAACTAAATGAGACTACTCGTAAGATTATAGTACAGCTTGAAGCTCTAAAAGGGTTTAAGATAGCTTGTGATGTACCAACGGGAATAGATATAGATGGAAATCCTCTACCTATGGCTTTTATTGCTAATATCACTATTACAATGGGTGCTTATAAAGAAGCATTATATAGCGATATGGCAAAAGATTTTGTAGGAGAGATAATCTGTGTTGATTTAGGGGTGAGTTATAATAAGTATATAACTGGATTTGATACAGATTTATATCTGTTAGAAGAGTCTGATATAAGACTACCTCATAGAGATTGGTCGAAGATAACACACAAAGGCAGTTTCGGTCATTTAGCTGTAATAGTTGGGGAGAAAGAGGGTGCAGGAATATTAACAGGAAGTTCTGCCTTTCGTTTTGGTGTGGGGCTAGTAACATTGATTGGAGATATTCAAACACCTCTACCACTATCACTTATGCAAGATATAGAAATACCCACTAAAAGTACTGCCATAGCTCTAGGTATGGGATTTGGTCATAATTTTGATGAAGATATAGTAGATGAAGTATTAGATAATAAGGCTCATCTAGTATTAGATGCCGATATTTTCTCTTCGGAGAGAATTGTAGAGTTTTTAGAACAAGAGAATAAAGAGATAGTGTTAACACCTCATCCTAAAGAGTTTGTAACTTTATGGAATATGGTAATAGATGAACCTATCTCTATATCGTTACTGCAAGCAAATAGGTTTAATAAGGTTAGAGAGTTCTGTTCACTCTTTCCTAATGTAACTCTACTACTCAAAGGAGCAAATATAATTATAGCCCAAGATAATAAATTATTTGTCAATCCATATGGCACTAGCCAATTAAGCAAAGGTGGAAGTGGTGATGTTTTAAGTGGATTGATAGGTGGATTATTAGCTCAAGGGTGGAGTGGAATTAATGCTTCTATTCATGGCTCTTTGGCAATGACAGCTAGTGCAAAAAAGTATAAAGGAAACTCTTATGCTATGTTACCTACAGATTTGATAAATAATTTAGAAATTTTGTAGTTTAATTAGAGATAGAAGTTTATATTTTAATAAAATTTTATTAGCAATAAACTACTTCTTCTCTCCATCAATCTCTTTGGATAGGTCAGCTAGTTGTTCTAAATAGGTATCTTCATCTTTTTGTTTATGTTCTTTTATTTCAGGTTTTTCATCTATTTTTATATTTTCTACATCTTTTGGTATATCCATACCTTTAATATCTATAGGTTCTTCATTCCCTTCTAACTCATCGATATTATTAAGTTTATCTGATTTTGGAGGTTCAATCTCTTCTTTTTCTTCTTCTATTACTTTGACCTCTTTATTTATCTTTTCTTGAGATTTTACTTCTATTGTTTTGGACATATATAAATAACCTAATATACTAAGTCCTATAATAATAGCTATTAGTAAAAGAATTATAATTAAATTTTTGGAGGTTATCTCTTCCTCCTTATCTGGATTTAGTATTTGTGATTTATATGCATCTGCAAAACCTGTCTCTTCATTATTATCAGAATTAAACAAAAATATCCTTTTATTATAAATTGATTTTAGTATGTTTTTAATAAAGTGTTATTCTATCACAAGTTAGCTAAAATCTTTTTAAATTAAATTTTTACTATTTTTTCTAAATTATATCATATTTTTTCACTTTATTTGATATAATGTCACTAGTATAAAGCTTATTAAAGGAATTGATGATGGAATTTTTATATTCTGTATTAATAGTATTTGTTATTATTTTAGTGATAGCTTATTTACTATATACACAATTTGTTGTTGTTGAATCTGAAACTGAATGGATAGTTGACCGTTTAGGAAAAGATAGAGTATTGAAAGAGGGAGTAAATCGTTTTATCCCTATTCTTGATAAAAAAGAGGCCATTGTAGATATGCGAGAGGAGGAGGTTGACCCTCCTGCTCAAGAGATTATTACAAGAGATAATATAAAGTTAGAGATTGATGTTATTGCTTCAATTAGGGTAGTTGATTCTTTAAAAGCAGTTAAAAGTGTAAAGGATTATAAAAAAGCCGTAAAGAGTGCTATAGCATCTAGTGTATTTAGTACATTAGGTAATAGAAATATGGAAGATATACAAAAAAATGTTGATATTATCACTAAAGAGATAAAAAATCATACGGAGGAAGAGAGTATTAATCGTTGGGGTATTAAAGTTGAAAATGTTAGAATTGAAAATATAAAACCACCAAAAGCTATTATAGACTCAATGGAAAAAGAGATAGCCGCAGAGAGAGAACAAAGGGCTGCCATTTTGAAGGCAGAAGGTGAACATAAAGTAGCAGAACTTCATGCAGATAGTGAACGACTTTTAATTGAAAAAAGGGCAGAAGCAACACATAAAGTTATCAAAGACTTAAAAGAGCTTATGCCTGATATATCAGACCAAAATATAATGGAGTTTTTGACAAAAACTTCATATATTGATTCAATGAGTAAACTTTCATCATCTAGTAACTCAAAATTTGTTTTATATCCATCAGAAGTACAAAAACCTATGGATAAAATTATGAGTGCTGAATATATGTCTCAAGCTATGAGCAAATAAAGTTTGCTATTATGTTTTTTTTTAGTAAATTAATAGAAGAAAAAGAAGAAAAGAAAAAAAGGAGAAAAGGAATGTTTTTTATAACAGGAATGTCAACATTTACATGGATACTATTAGCATATGTAGGATTACATATTGGTCAAGATTATATATCAATATTTAAAGGGATTGATTTAAATACTCCCGTATTGGTACATCATATAGCACCTGGTAGAGATTTTGTTATTAGAGTTAGAGAGTTATTTTTGATTATTGGTTCATTGGCACTTTTTATCGAAGTAGCCAAAGCAGCAACATCACAAGCATTTGGTGCTACAGAGACGCTACTTAGTTTCGTTGTTGCTGTAGTATTTGTTGTTATGTTCTTTTTGGTTCCATGGGCGCAAAATGCAACTTTTTTAGTATTATCACTTATGTCATTTATTGATGCAACTGGTGGATTTATTATTGAATTAAATGCTGCTAAGCGAGACTTTACTATAGGTTAATATTTATTCCTATAGAAAGTGAATATTATAGTATATATTTTGTTATTTATTTCAACCCAATATTAGGAATATAAAAATAAAATATATATAGATGCTATCTGCTATAATAGCACATTTAATTGCATAAAGGGTTATTGATGAAAAAAATATCATGGCTAGTTATATTGTTTCTTTCTATTTTTAATATTGCACAAGCTAAGATTATTGAAGTAGATTATAAAGTTGAATTTGGAATTATGGGAGAGATAGGTGTTGCACATGCCAAACTAACCAGAGATAATAATAGTTTCGTTATAGATATTCGATTACAATCAACAGGACTTGCCAAAATACTTTCTGGAAATAGAAGAGAGAGACATATATCCAAAGGACATATAGAAAATGGTATAATGGTAAGTGATTTATATCAGATTATTAAGTCTCATGGTTCAAAAACCAGCGATAGAGTTTATCATATTGACCATAATAAAAAAAAGGTTACTAGGATAGATGAAAAATATAAAAATGGTAAACTATATAAAAAGAGAACAAAAGTAATGGATACTTATTCCAAAGACGATTTATTAACACTCTATTTTAATCTAAATAGTTATATCAAAGATAAAAATAGTTCAAAAGATTATCGTTTCCATGCTGTAGGTGCAGAGATACAAAAGGGATTTGTAGATGTTCATATTCCAAATAGTAGTGAAT
Organism: uncultured Sulfurovum sp.; assembly: GCA_964573285.1. Classification (GTDB taxonomy): domain Bacteria; phylum Campylobacterota; class Campylobacteria; order Campylobacterales; family Sulfurovaceae; genus UBA1140. The sequence continues at coordinate 4,858 of CAZNJD010000062.1, forward strand.
TGTCTGAATATAAAGAGATGTTAGGTGATAATAGCTCTTCTTGGTATGCTAGGGTTATAGTCAATCAAAAGATATTCTCTAGTGATAAGGGTGAATTGATGTTACGCATAGGTAAAGATGGTATTACCCAAAAAGCTGTTTTAAAAGATTTAATTTTCTTTGGAGATATTCGAGCATTTCAGATATAAATATGCTAAACTTTCAAAAAAATTAAAGGGTATATTTGAATAAATATATATTAGGCATGGATAGAGGTATCCTTTTTATGCTTTTGGCATCACTATCTTTTGCATTTATGGGTGGATTTGCTAAAGTTGTTAGTCAAAAATTTGCAGGTGTTGAAGTTACATTTTTTAGAAATATTTTTGGAGTGGTATTAATTGGATTTTCAATTTATAAATCACCACTCAAACAAATAGGTGGCAAACCTATACTACTATTTTTTCGTGGAGCTATGGGATTTTTGGCACTTTTGGCATACTTTTATATTATTGCTTATATGCCTCTAGGAGAGGTTGTTACTTATAATAAGACTTCACCTATATTTGTAGCTATATTTGCATATATATTTTTGGGTGAAAAACTAAATAGATGGGCTATATTTGCTATTCTATTAGGATTTATCGGTATTGTAATGATAGCTCAACCACAAGGTGGTTCATTTGATAAGTATGATGTTTTAGGTATTTTTTCAGGATTGGGTGCTGCATTAGCATATACATCTATTCGAGAACTTAGAACTTATTATGATACTAGAGCTATTGTAATGAGTTTTATGGGAGTTGGAACAATTGCTCCATTGATACTTATGATTATAACCCCTTATATCAATCCACCTAAATTACTTGATTTTATGTTTGCACCATTTATTATGCCTCATGGAATTGAGTGGTTTTATCTAACTATGATGGGGTTATCTGCTACATTCTCTCAAATTATGATGACCAAAGCATATGAATATACCAAAGCTGGAATTGTAGGAACTATTAGTTACTCTAATATTGTATTTGCTATTATTATTGGTGTAGCATTAGGAGATAGTTTGCCTAATATTTTGACAGTTATTGGTATAGTTTTGGTTATTAGTTCAGGACTATTGGTAGCTTTTTCCAAAGATAAGCGTTAAGAAAGTAACACTTATCTAATTAGTATAAAGATATATTTTCATTTTATGATTTAGATACGAACTATATACTTGATAAAATCTTTAAACTCTTAATATATTTTGGTATAATCCTCATCATTACTTCAGAGCTACAAATAGCTCTATCTAAGGATAAAAAATGATACTTATTGCAGGACCTTGTGTCTTAGAGAGTCGCGACAGTGTTATGAAAATCGCTGAATTACTTATGCCATATCATGAAGATTGTACCAAAGATTTTTATTTTAAGGCTAGTTTTGATAAAGCAAATCGAACAAGCTTAGACTCGTTTCGAGGGCCTGGATTAGATGAAGGGCTAAAACTTCTTCAAGAGGTTAAAGAGCAGTTTGGATATAAGTTATTGACAGATGTTCATGATTATACTCAACCAAAACCTGTAGCAGAGGTTGTTAATGTATTACAAATTCCTGCTTTTTTATGTCGTCAAACTGATTTATTGGTAGCAAGTGCCAAAACAGATGCTATAGTCAATATTAAAAAAGGACAGTTCTTATCACCCCAAGCTATGGAACACTCTGTGGCTAAAATTTTGAAGAGTAGAGGATTTGATGGAGTTGTGAGTTATAAAAATGCTAAAAAATATGGTGTATGGCTTACAGAAAGAGGTAGTACATTTGGTTATGGAAATCTGGTTGTAGATATGAGAGGGCTTAAACAGATGAGAGAGTTTGCACCTGTTATTTTTGATGCAACTCACTCTGTGCAACAACCAGCCTCTGGTGGTGCAACTAGTGGAGGTGATAGTTCATTAGTGCCATATCTAAGTCGTGGAGCTGCTGCTATTGGAGTTGATGGGTTCTTTTTTGAGACACACTTTGACCCAAGCATTGCACTAAGTGACGGACCAAATATGATAAAGCTAGATAAGTTAGAAAAGCTTATTGAACAGATAGATGCTATTCGAGCTATTATAGAGTAAAAATATATAAATAAAGGAAAAAAGATGAACATAGTAGAGGGAAACCTAAGTGTTAACAAGAGCAAGAAAGTAGCAATTATAAATGCTAGATTTAATCACTTTATAACTGATAGATTGGTAGAAGGTGCAAAAGATGCTTATATTAGACATGGGGGAGAAGATAAAGATTTAGACTTAATCTTAGTTCCTGGAGCATTTGAAATCCCATTTGCATTAGATAAAGCATTGGCTAGTGGTAAATATGATGCTATATGTTGTGTAGGTGCAGTAATTCGTGGGGCCACTCCACATTTTGATTATGTATCAGCAGAAGCTACCAAAGGTGTAGCAAATATGGCACTAAAATATGGTAAACCTGTAACTTTTGGAGTTTTAACGGTTGATAGTATAGAACAAGCAATTGAAAGAGCAGGAACCAAAGCAGGAAATAAAGGTGCTGAAGCTATGGTTAGCTTAATTGAGATTATCAATTTATATAATGAGATAGAAAATGGCAACTAGACACCAAGCAAGAACGGCAGTTGTTGGACTTCTATATGCGTATGATTTGGGTAATGAAAATATATCTAAATTTTCAGATGAGATACTAGAAGAGGATAAAATTCGCAATAAACAGAGAGTTTTTTCGCATAATCTTTTTGATGGAACTATTCAAAATTTAGAAACTATAGATATAGAAATACAAAAACATTTAAAAGATTGGGATTATAAATCTATTGGTAAAGTTGAAAAAGCAATTTTAAGATTGGCTACTTATGAGATTATGATAGGTGGTATAGATAAACGAATTATTATCAATGAAGCTATTGAATTGGCTAAAAAATTGGCTGATAATAAATCACCAAAATTTATCAATGCTGTTTTGGATGCTCTTGGAAATGAAGAAGCAAAAGATAACTAAGGATAATAATGAGTGCCTTGCAAAATAAAAGAATGAGTATAGATGAGGCTGTAGAGCTAATAGAAAAAGCAGACCTAAAAACATTAGGAAAAATGGCATATGCTCGTAAAAAAGAGTTACATCCAAAAGGTGTAACTACATTTGTAGTAGATAGAAATATAAATTATACCAATATATGTTGGGTGGACTGTAAATTTTGTGCTTTTTATACTCATGAGAAAAAAGAAGATGCCTATATATTGACATTTGATGAGATAGATGAGAAGATAGATGAATTGGTTGCTATTGGTGGTACACAAATACTATTTCAAGGTGGAGTTCATCCAAAATTAGAGATTAAATGGTATGAGGATTTGATAGAACATATTCATAATAAATATCCACAAGTAACAATTCATGGATTTTCTGCTATTGAGATAGATTATATCGCTAAACGGTCTAATTTATCTATTAGTGAAGTCTTAATACGACTAAAAGCTAAAGGTCTTAGCTCAATCCCAGGGGCTGGAGCAGAGATACTCAATGATAGAGTACGAGATATTATTGCTCCTAAAAAATTAGATAAAGATACTTGGCTAGAGGTTCATAGAGAGGCTCATAAATTAGGTATTAAATCAACTGCTACTATGATGTATGGAACAGTTGAGACTACCCAAGAACTAGTAGAGCACTGGAATTTAATACGACAACTCCAAGATGAAACAGGTGGATTTAGAGCATTTATTATGTGGTCTTATCAGAGTGACAATACACAATTAAAACAAGAATTACCAACTATTAGTAAAACAACACCTAATGAGTATCTTAGATATTTATCAGTAGCTAGACTATTTTTGGATAATTTTAAAAATATTCAAAGTTCATGGGTTACACAAGGAAGCTATATTGGTCAGATGGCATTGCTATTTGGAGCTAATGATTTAGGTTCAACTATGATGGAAGAGAATGTAGTCTCTTCAGCAGGAGTTATTAACTCTATGAACCAAGAAGAGATGATAGAGTTAATCCGTGATGTAGGTGAAAATCCTGCTAAACGAGATACAGCATATAAGATTTTGGAGAAATTTTAAATTGAAAAAAATAGTAATTTTGATAATACTAATAGAAGGAATATTAATGAGTGCTACACTTAGTCATATAGATATAAATGGTACCAAAGTACCAATGATTTTTGAAAAGAGTAAAAATTTACCAATTGTCTCAATGCAGTTAGTTTTTCAAAATTCAGGTTCACTTACTGATACTAAAGGTGGTTTAGTAAATATGAGTGCCAAACTACTAAATGAGGGAACTCAAAAAGATGGAAGTGTGGGTTTTGCTACAAAATTAGAAGATAGAGCTATATCTTTAAGTACCCATACAGGAGCAGAAACTTTTGTAATAGAGTTAGGTTCTCTAAAAGAGCAGTTTAATTATGGTATAGAGTTACTAAGAGAGCTTTTAGAAAATCCCAATTATAGTAAAGAGACATTAAGCAAGATAAAAACACAAACTATTGGTGAGCTAAAGCAAAGAGAGAGCAATTTTGATTATATATCATCTCTTAAACTCAAAGGTTTACTATTTCCTGATACACCTCTAGCTAAACCATCACTCGGAACAGTAGATAGTGTTAAAAGTATAACATTAGATGATATAAAAAAGCATATTAATACTCATTTAGGATTAGGAAATTTAATTATCGTTATGGGTGGAGATATAGAGCAAAGTAAAGCGATTAAACTATTAAGTAAAATACTAGAAGAGTTACCAAATATTAAAAGTAAATCAATTAAACCTATAAAAGCTATAGGCAAAGAGCAGATTATAGAAACAAAAGTTCAGAGTGAACAAGCATATATCTATTTTGGTAGTCCATTAGATATTTCATATAATAGCCCAGATAGATATTTAGGAAAAGTAGCCTCATTTATATTAGGAAGTAGTGGTTTTGGTTCAAGACTTATGGAAGAGATAAGAGTCAAGAAAGGTTTAGCATATTCAGCTTATGGTCGTTTTAGTATCAATAAATCACACTCAAACTTCTCAGGTTATCTACAAACAAAAGTTTCTACAGGAGATGAAGCTCTTAAAAGTGTAAAAGAGGTAGTTAAAACCTTTATAGACAAAGGTGTAACAGTACAAGAGCTAAAATCAGCACAAGAGTTCCTATTAGGTTCAGAACCTCTTAGAAATGAGACTCTATCACAAAGACTTAATCGTGCATTTCAAGAGTATTATACCGATAGACCACTTGGTGCTACTATTGAAGATTTAAAAAAGATAAAATCTATGACACTTAATGAATTAAATGGATTTATTAAAAAACATTATGAGATAGATAAGTTATCATTTTCTGTTGTTACTGGTGATAAAAAGTGATAATTAATTTTTCATATTCTCTTTTATTCAAATTTTCTTCTTCTATCATTATCTATTATTATGGATATGGAAAATGATATAAAGGTTCTGCTCTGCTTAAGTTGTCATATTTGTATCTAAATTTAAGTTTATTTGAAAGTTTTAAACTTTTTGTTAGATAATCTTTTGCTAATTTAATACTCATAGTTAAATCTTTATTTTGAGCTAGATGAGTAGCAATAGCAGAAGATAGGATACAACCTGTTCCATGTGTATGAGTTGTATCTATTCTAGGAGAGCTAAATATTTCATTGGTATAATTTGGCTTAATTAATATATCTATAGATTGGTTGCTATTTTGAAAATGTCCACCTTTAATTAGCGCTGATTTAGCACCTATTTTAAATAGAGATTGAGACATTAATTCTATCTCTTGTTTAACGCCATTAAATCTATTATTAGTTAGAGTATTTATCTCTAATAAATTAGGAGTAATAATATCTACCATTGGAACTAATTGTGATATAAATATATCCAATGCCTCATTATCTAATAATCTCTTGCCACTAGAACTGACTATGACTGTATCAAGTACAATATTTTTAAGTTTATATTTTCTTATACTATCTATAACCACTTGAACAATTTCTCTACTACCTAACATCCCAATTTTAATAGAGTTTATCTCAATATCATCTAAGATAGCCTCAATCTGACTTTTGAGTATAGAGGCATCAACAATATTAACAGCCCATACCCCTTGGGAGTTTTGAGCAGTTAGAGCTGTAGATACGCTAAAAGCATATCCACCATTGGCATGAATGGTTTTTATATCAGCCTGAATACCTGCACCACCATAAGGATCTGACCCTGCTATACTCAAAATAGTTGGAGTATAACTACTTCGCATTTTCAAATATCTCTATAAGCTTTTGGGTTTTTTCTATAGATACTTGATTATTTTCTAATACTCCACCTATCATAGATATACCACTAACACAATAAGTATCTACTACGCTTTGAATAGTATCTAAATTTATCCCACCAATAGCAACAATAGGATAATCAACCTTATTTGACCAAGCTATTAAATCTTCAATTCCAACAGGATTATAAACCATTTTTTTAGAAGTTGTTTCATATATAGGGCCAATAGCTACATAAGAGGGTTCGATATCTAATGCAATTTTTATCTCTTTGGGTGTATGTGTACTAATTCCTAATCTAATTCCTGCTTGATATATATCATCTATATTAGCATCTAATATATCCTCTTGACCTAAATGAATACCATAAGCATTGTGTTTAATGGCCAATTGCCAATAATCATTTATGAATAATCTAACACCATATTTTTTAGATATAGCAATGGCATTAATTATCTCTTGTTCTAATTTCTCCTCCTGCATATCTTTAATTCTAAGTTGAGCTGTTGTTATGCCACATTTATATAATGGTTCTAATTTATCTGTTTTATCTACTACGGGATATATTCCTATAGGTTTCTCTTTTATACACTCTAAAAATCTCATATTTTTTCTCTTTTTCTAATATACTAAACTCAATTATAACTGAATGTAATTAAGAAAATCTTGAACTCAAAAATAAAAAATTTACTCAAAGCTTCTATTTTTTAACTCTTTAATTTTCTATAAATTAATTTCTTAATTATAGTAAGTAAAAGAATAAAAATGTAAAAAAAAGTAAAAAAAATAATTTTTTTTGCAAAATTCCTTGACAATAAAGAAAAAACCCCCTATAATACGCCCCACAAACAAATTGGACATCTAAAGTTTAGAAGTTTTAATTAAGAAGTTTGTAGAAAATGATCTTTAACAACCAAATATAAGTAAACAAAAAATCAACG
>CAZNJD010000063.1:0-28682 GCA_964573285.1 uncultured Sulfurovum sp.
TGATAATTCAGCTTTAAATCCTTATAAGATTGGTAGTTATAATGTTATCTATTCTGCTTTGGATGGTGCGGGAAATGAGGCAAATCAAACCCGAATAGTCAATATTATCTCTCCTGAAAGTTTAGTAGATGGATTAGATATTATAGAGAGTAAATGTGGAAGTTGGAATAATATTGCATTTGAAAACAGTTATACGCTCAATAATAATGATTGGGGCAAAAGTAGATTATTAGAGAACCAAGAGTATAAGCAGTGCATTTTTAGTTTCAATGATGAGAACAGTTTAAAAGGTGGTTGGCTATGGGGTTGGCCTAATGGAGAAGGAGGTGTCAAATCCTATCCTGAAGCGATTTATGGCAAGAAGTTTAGAGGACAAGTAAACCTTGAAGGCGTTTTACCAAAACAGGTCAAAGAGTTAAGTAGTGTTAATATTGGCTTAACCTACCATGATTTCAATATCACAGGCTCTTATAATATTGCATTAGAGAGTTGGCTTCATACTACTGATGACTCCTCTATGGATGATATTCGATATGAGATTATGGTTCGTTTTGACCCTAATGGATTCTATCCAAGTGATAGACTGCTCTTCTCTGAAGATGCGTTGATTGATGGGGTTCACTATCGAGTCTTTAAAAAACAAGAGACAGACAATCCCAATCGATACTTCTATAATTTTGTAGCTAAAGAGAAAATCACCAATATTGATTTCGATTTTGTAAAAATTTTGGATTATCTAAAAACAAATGACACTGAGACCTGTTCTGATATGGATGAACTCTATTATAATGATGTTGAGATGGGCGTAGAGGTGATTAATGGTCGAGGGGTTGTGGTACTTGATAGGTTTAATACAAAAGTAACAACCAAGAATAACCTACTAGAGAAAGCTCTATCCATAGGAGATGCCAGTGATATTGATATGAAGACCTTATATGAGGCAATTAACCATGGTGATGAGGTAGTTGATAAAAGTTGTCAAGATGGTATTGCAAATTTTTATGGTAAAACTCCCTCATTTACTGCACCTTTTAAAGGAGCAGTTGACCATTTCCTCTCTCTATCATTAAATAATATTCCTCTACATGGTGGTGTTGATGAAGATGGAAATATTACATTCTACTCTTTTGCAGGAGAGAGAAGAAATGGTGGACGATATGCTATATTGGGAGCACCTTTTGATCACTTGACTGGGGATATGAAAGAGAGTACAACCAAACTTTTTAAATGGTTAACCAAAAAAGATAGTGTTGAGGACATATATAATGAAAACTTAACTATTGTTGTTAATAGTGGGGCAAAGAGTAGTTTGGAGCGTTGGATTTCAGATAATAATATTGAGACAAAATGGAATATAACCGAAGATACTTCACATATTTCAGATGGAACATTTGATATCTATATAGTAATGAAAGAGCGTACCAATTTATATAAAGAGGCATTAGAGCAGAAAAAAGCAGTTATCCTGTTTGATGGACCTACTTTGGAGCAGAGAGAATATATGGGTGTCTATTATACAGTTTGGACAGATGCCATAGGAGCATGGGATACAATCCCAAATGTTTGTAATAAAGCTTTGGAAAATCCATCTTCCAAAACGGAGAATATCTTACGAACAATTAATAATCTTCAAGATGGAAAATTGGATATTGAATATAGCGATTTAAGCTCTTATTGGCAAGCTAAAGGGACAAATAAGTTAACAGGAAAAAGCCTTGATGATGAGATTTTTAATGGAGTTAATGGGTTACGAGATTTTATAAAAAATGTAGATGCAGAGGATGTGAATATCTTTGATAGTAATTTAAGTAGTGATAGATTTTATAAGTTGGCACTGCTTATTGGGGATAAATATCGTCAAAATATAAAATACCCAATGAGTGTGACTTCAGATGATTTCACATCATTTTATCGTGCTTATTACAGTGATGCCTCTGTCTCTTATGCTAGAGAAAACAATAAATTTCAATCAGATTTAGGAGATTTCACTCCCAATCTATCAGAACTGTTGACAGCACCTACCACCTCGAAAACAATTACTGTTGTACCTAAGAGATTTGATGGTTGGACAGCTACTGGTCTTTATGCAATTCCTGGAAAAACTATTACAATCAAGAGATTAGATACCAATAGTGACATAAAAGTACAGGTTAAATTTAACATGCTTAGAGTCAATAGTACACGAATTTGGGAAAAAGATTACTATACTCGACCACGATTTATGGAAAGTAGTTTTGTGACACTTCTTCCTAATAAATCCTATGCGTTATCAACTCCTTATGGTGGTCCAATCTATGTTTATACCTCAGAGAGCAAAGAGAATCCTCCGACTATCAAAATTGCATTTGAAAATGTAGGAGAACACCCATCGCTAATTACCACAAGTACCTCTTTTGAAAGTGATAAGGTTAATGATTATTATCAGAATTTAAAAGATAGTATTTATAATTGGACAGATATCAAAACACCATTTGTAGAGATACACTCTATTAAACAACAACAATTAGATGCATTTAATGAGAAACATTACAATGGTGATTTGGAGTTATATTTTTATGATTTAAAAAAATATTTGGTAGAGACAGTTTTAAGTGCTGCTGCTTATCAGGGGGATGGTTTAGAATTGAGTAGTGATGTTTTGCAGTGGTGTAGTAATAATAATTTAGATTGTACTTCAACCATTCATCAAAAACCAAAAATTCAGCATATTAATTCTGATATTCATGCCTATTGTGGTGGTGCTTGTTCAGGTAATCCTTTTGATATGAGTGAACCTGTCACGATTTTTAGTGGTGGGGCAGTTCATGAGTATGGACATAATCTACAACGAAATTTATTAAAGTTTTATGGTTGGTATAGTACAGAAGTGACCAATAATATATTCACTCAATATGTGGTTACAAAATATTTTGCTGATCATAATAGAAAAGTAGGAAACTATAAATGGAATAACTATCCAAAAGCTTATGGATTATTACAAAAAGCAATTCGAGAAAATATAGAGATAAAAGAAGGTGTACATCCTATGTGGTTGGATACAGAAGTTCATCAAGATGCCGATATTAGACAAGTTTTAGTTTCACATATTGCATTTTTAAATCAAAATTGGAATGTTTATACCAAACTGTATCTAATGGAAAGAATTTTTAGAGATACATATACCTCAGAAGAGAAATGGGATGCTGTAAAAGATAATTTAGGATTTGATACTTATAGTTATACTGAAGCCAAAGAGGTGGATAGCAAAGATAATATTATCGGTGGTAATGATTTTATGGTAATCACACTTAGCAAGATACTCAATAAAGATTATAGAGAATTTTTTAAAGCATGGGGATTGCGTATCTCAGATAAAGCCTCTCAACAGTTAGATAGTACCAACTATACAGAGAGTGTTAAAGCAGAGTTCTTCCTCTTTAGAGATGACCATGACCTTGTTATTGATATGCCGACCAAATCTTTGCCTATTGATGGTGCAGATCTTTTAAGCTCTTTAACTATTGATGAGTTATGTACGGGAAATACATTAGAGGAGTGTAAAGATAAAGCCCTAATTTATGACTTTGAGGGTACAAATTTAACATTTCACTCTATTTTCTCAGATAATAGTACTACAGACTCTATTGGAAAAGATGGCATAACACTCACTGCCAAAGCAAAAGATGAGAATAATGAGGAGATAGCTATTTCAATTAATGTCGCTATAGATGATACCATAACAGCAGGAAAAACATCACTGCTTGCATGGATAGAAAAAGATAATAATAGTGATTTGGATGATTCAAAAAGTTATACCATTAACTATGATGATGTCCCTTATATCGAAATTGATTCTGATGGAAAAGCGATAAATAGAGTTAAGATTAGAGTTAATTTGACAAATTTAAAATCCAATTAATATCAGTTCCATAAAACCTTTATTTAGATAGAAATTTATAAATATTTCTATCTAATTTTTAATTATGCAATAACTTCAGGAATTCTGATAGTTTGACCTGGATAGATTAAGTCTTTATCTTTAATGACTTCAAGATTGGCATCTACTATATGTGTGTATTTATTTCCATCATCATAGAATTTGGTTGCAATCTCCCATAGTGTATCACCTTTTTCTATAGTATAGAAAATCTCTTCTGGTATCTCAATACTTTGTTCTTCTGAATTAGAAGAGAGCATCTCCATAGTAATTAATTGGTCAGCATTAACTTGTGCAATTCCCTCAATATTCCCTGCGATTAATATAGCTTTTTCTCTAGTTTCAAAATCTTTTGCAACTCCTGCTAAAGTAACACTCTTACCATCAACCTCAACTATTAGTCCGTCAACTGGTAACTCTTCAAAACTACTCTCTATCTCTGTTTTAATAGCTTCAGAGTCATTCCCTTTCCCCAATAAACTTTTTCCTCTATTTGACATAAAATCAAAAAAACCCATATATAATCCTTTTCATTAAAAATGTTACAGATTATTATATTGTAATAATCTTAACTCTCTTTTAAAATTCTAGGTAAAGTTATACCTGTTTGATTTTGATATTTTCCTTTTCTATCTCTATAAGTTATCTCACACTGTTCATCACCTTCCAAAAATAAGACTTGAGCTATCCCCTCATTTGCATAAATTTTGGCAGGTAGAGGGGTTGTATTTGAAATTTCTATAGTTATATGACCCTCAAATCCTGGTTCAAATGGTGTAACATTGACTATAATTCCACATCTAGCATATGTACTTTTTCCAACACATAATCCAAGTGTATCCTTTGGCATTCTAAAATACTCAATAGTCCTTGCTAGGGCAAATGAGTTTGGTGGAACAATACATATATCACCCTTGAAGTCAACCACATTATTATTATTAAACTCTTTTGGGTCAACTACCTCTGCATTGATATTTGTAAATATCTTGAACTCATTACTTACTCTAATATCATATCCATATGAACTAAGTCCATAAGATACTACTCCCTCTCCTATAAGACCCTCACAAAATGGTTCTATCATATTCTCTTTGAGTGATTTTTCTCGTATCCAACTATCTGATTTAAGTCCCATAAAAGACCTCCAAAAATTATTTTTGATATTATATCATATTATAAAAATAAGCAAAGCTTAATTTAATTTTAAATATAATTTTTAAATTTTAAATTAAATAAAAACTAAATTAATAAGTTATAAATAGGTGAGAGGATAAGTATGGGAAGAATAAGGAATATATTATTAATTATATTGTTACCATTTTCTCTATTTGCTTCTATTCGAGGTAATATAACGATTATTGAAGCATCTGAAAATATTAGATATTTAGGTCAAAAAATTTCTAAAGAGTATCTATTCTTTTATCAAAATCCGAAAAAGATAGAACTTAGAGATGCTATATTTGATGATGTTAAACGACTAGAAAAATCTATTATAGATATAAGAATGATTACCAATAATAGATATAGTAAAAAAGTTTTAGATTTCTTAGTATACAATAAAGATGCGATAAAAGAGCTAATAGACAAACCAGTAGATATAGAAAAAAGTATATTGATGCTTGATTATAGTGAAAGTTTTTTAGATGGTGCAAACTTTATTAAAAATGCACATAGATATGATTTTTCAATTGAAGAGAAAATGTTGATGAGGCTTAAAGATATAGAGTATTTATTAGAGAGAACTTCTAAATATTATATAGCTTATTCGCTAAATATTAATAAAAAAAGTACTCTAAATAATATAAATAAGGCAATTGTTAAGATTGAGATGATATTAAAAGAGGTTAATAGTTATCCTTATTCAGAAGAGTTATCTATAGAGATAAGAGAGATGAATAGCAATTGGATTAAATATAAACAGTTTCTCTACAAAGTCAAAAAATTATCTCTATCAAGTTTAATACTGCTTTCAATAACAGATTTTGAAAATAGCATCAAAAAGATAGCCCTCTATCATAAACAAAATCAATAAAAGGAGTATTATGAAAATCAAAAATAGCAAAAGTATCTCTTTTCTTTTTATTATTATTACTGTTGTAATGGTAATGTTTGGACTATTATATAATGTTTCTATCTCATATAGTGAATATAAAGATAAAAAAGATGGTATTGCACATATAACTCTAATAAATAGGTTGGATGCTGTTTTATCCAAGATAGATGAAGAGAAACTCTGTAGTGCCATCTATATGGGAACCAAAAATAAAAAAGATTTGAAAAAATTAAGAATATATCAAGAATTGGTTGATTTGGAGATAGAAAAAGTGTTAGCTTTTTTAGATAAGCATAGAGAAGAGGCACACCATAAAGAGAGTATCAAAAATATTTTTAAGAATTTAAATTATATAAGAACTAGAGTTGATATTCTCAATATGGATAATAGAGGAACTATTTTTGAGTATTATAAAAATAAGATTGATAATAAACTTCTTGGATTGATGCAAAATATGGTTCAAAATAGTTTACTTAGTAATAGTAGCAGATTTTATTATTATATGGAACTCTCTAAATTAAAAGAGAATTTAAATACAGAAAAAGCATTTATCTCTTTTGTTTTGAGTGGTTCAATAAAGATGAATAGTCAAGATTTAATACTATGGGAAAATTTTATTAGAAATGATATTGTTCCAAATTTTTATAACAAATTAGATAATATTCTCACTATTGCCAAACTTACAAAGATAATTAATCCCAAAAAGTTTTCTATAACAACAGATAAATTAAGAGCTAAGATATTTATAAATTCAATGGATGGTAGATACTCTATATCTCCAAGAGATTGGATAAAACAGAATATACAAAAAATCAAAAAAATTAATAGTGCCAAAGAGCTTCTTATATCAGAACTCAAAAATAATATACTAGAAAAATTAAATAGTTCAAAAGATATAACAATCAAATTAGCAATAGCGACTATATTAATTTTTATACTTTTTATAACACTAGCTTATCTATTTCATAATAATATTATCAATAATCGTTTACTATTTAATACACTCAAAGATATAGAAGCCGACCTTGATGAGCAACAAAGAGAAGAGATTAAAAAAGTTATTAAAAAAAATGATACTATAGAGATATATAAATTTTTAGCAAATGCTATCAAAGAACCAAGTCGTGCAAAAGACCATTTTTTAGCCAATATGTCTCATGAAATTCGTACGCCACTTAATGGTATTATTGGATTTACCAATATTTTAAAAGAGAGTGAATTAAAAGAAGACCAACAAGAATTTTTAAGTATTATAGAAGAGAGTTCCAATAATTTAATTCATATTGTTAATGATATATTAGATTTTTCAAAAGTAACTTCTGGAAAAATTGAATTTGAAAATATCTCATTTAATATAATGAACAAATTTGAAGCAACTGTTGACTCATATGCTGCAAAAGCATCTCAAAAGAATATAGAATTAAATCTATTTATAGACCCAAAACTTCCGACCAATCTTATTGGAGATTCTACTAAAATTTCACAAATCATTATTAATTTATTAAGTAATGCAATTAAGTTTACTGATGAAGGGGGCACTGTAGATGTTAGAATAGAGAAACTATCTCAAATAGAAGATTTAGTGACTTTGAAATTTTCAGTCAAAGATTCGGGTATTGGTATATCTTCAGAACAACAAGATAAAATATTTGATGAGTTTTCACAAGCAGATGTTAGTACTAGTAGGAAATTTGGAGGAACAGGTCTAGGGCTTACAATCTCTAGTAAATTTGTCTCTTTGATGGGAGGAAAACTAGAAGTAGAAAGCAAAGAGGGTAAAGGAGCTACATTCTTCTTTTCTATCAATTTACGAAAGTCTATAGAAGCTAAAGAGAGGGTTCATGATGATTTTAGTCAAATAGAAGTATCTTATATTACACTACCAAACAAAAAACCTAATTATAAAAATTTGGAGATTTATACAAAGTATATTAATGCCAAATTTAAAACTTATAGTTATAAAGAAATTTTTAAGCTAGAAGAGAGAGATCTTCCAAATATTATATTTATTGACCATCAATATATAAAAGATAAAGAGAAGATAAGCTCACTATTAAAACTTAATACCAAAATAGTTTTGCTTACTACAGCAGAGATAGAAAAATGTAAATATCCTATCAAAGAACAGGTATCAAAAGTTATATATAAACCCATTAATTATAGTAAAACACTTAGAGTTTTAAAATTAGTAAAAGATAAGAGTATAGATAATAAACAGACTCTTACCAAAGTCAATGATAGTAGGCTAACTCAAGCATTTAAAGGTGTAAAAGCATTAGTGGTCGAAGATAATATTATTAATCAAAAGTTAATTTATAGTCTTTTGACTAATTTTAATATTAGTGTTACTATAGCTAATAATGGCTTAGAAGCTTTGAATTTAAGAAAACAGAATAGATATGATATTATATTTATGGATATACAAATGCCTATTATGTCAGGTATTGAATCAACTCAAAATATTATTGAGTACGAAAAAGAGAGAGATGAAAAGCATGTTCCTATAGTTGCTTTGACAGCAAATACTATTCAAGGGGATAAAGAGAAATATCTAGCTAGTGGAATGGATAGATACCTCCAAAAGCCTATAGATGTCGAGGAACTTATGACCATTCTTGAAGAGTATTTTCCAATTAATGAGATTAGAGATGTAATCCCACTAAAAAATAATATACAATCGACTCAACAAGAGATATTTAAAATAATACTATACAAAGAGACTCTATTAACAGCTAAAATATACTCTGCAATTTTAAATAATTTAGGATATAAAGTTGATATGTATAGCTCTGAAGCTGAATTTATTTCTAACTTAAATAATAATGAATATAAGTTTGCACTTTTTGATATTAAACCTTTTAGAGTTGCACATAGTGATGATTTTTTAGTTAAGCAGATTAGAAATAGTGGTGCTACACCTATTGCTTTTGTAGAAGATAATTATAGTAGTGATTGTGAAACACTCAATAGTGTAGGTACAGTAAATGAGATTTATCAAAAACTAAAGAAGTGTGGATAGAGCTAACTAAGAAAAGCTTATTAATAATTTAATCATAAATAATACATCATAAGGTACTTAAGCACTAATTTGCTAAAATACATCTCTCACTTTTAAAAGGTTAAATATTAATGAATAAGAGCAAAGATTTTTTACGCAGAATAGTTGAAGAAGATTTAAAATCAGGTAAATACCAAGAAGTTATCACAAGATTTCCTCCTGAACCAAATGGATTTCCACATATTGGTCATGCTAAATCCATAACTATCAATTTTGGTATTGCTAAAGAGTATCAAGGGCATTGTAATCTTAGAATGGATGATACTAATCCAACTACAGAAGATACCCAATATGTAGAGGCACTTAAAGATGCCGTAGAGTGGCTTGGATTTAAGTGGAATAATAGTGTGAATTTTACCTCTGATTATTTTTCTAAATTATATAATTATGCTATAGAACTTATTAAAATGGACAAAGCATATATCGATAGCTTAAGTGAAGATGAGATACGAGAATATCGTGGAACAGTTACCATAGCAGGAAAAAGAAGTAAATATGCCCAGCGTTCTATAGCAGAGAACTTAGACCTTTTTGAGAGAATGAAAAATGGTGAGTTCAAAGATGGGGAACATGTATTAAGAGCTAAAATTGATATGGGTGCATCTAATATGAAAATGCGAGACCCACTTTTATATCGTATTAGACATAAACACCATTTTAGAGCAGGAGATAAATGGTCTATTTATCCAATGTATGACTTTGCTCACTGCCTTTCTGATTATATAGAGAGAGTTACTCACTCTTTTTGTACACTAGAGTTTGAAAATAATCGTGATATTTATAATTGGGTAATAGAGACACTAGGATTAGAGCCACCAAGACCTTATCAGTATGAATTTGCAAGACTTGCTATTAATTATACAGTAATGAGTAAAAGAAAGCTTTTAGAGCTAGTAAATGGTGGTATAGTTAGTGGTTGGGATGACCCACGAATGCCTACTATTGCAGGATATAAAAGAAGAGGTTATACACCAGAGTCTATTTTAAATTTTTGTGATAGTATTGGTATAGCAAAAGCTAACTCAATAGTAGATGTAGCACAGCTTGAATTTGCGATACGAGATGATTTGAACCCAAAAGTACCAAGAGTAATGTGTGTACTTAATCCTTTAAAAGTAACTATAGAAAATTATGATGGCTCTGAAGAGATTGAGGCTTCATACTATCCACATGATGTACCCAAAGAGGGTTCAAGAAAACTTCCTTTTTCAAAAGAGATTTATATTGACCGAGATGACTTTATGGAAAATCCTTCAAAAGGCTACTTTCGTCTTACACCCAAACAATCTGTAAGGCTTAAATATGCTTATATCATCTCATCTAAAGAGATAATCAAAGATGCTAATGGAAATATAATAGAGATAAAAGCAGAATATCATCCTAATTCTAAAAGTGGTTCAGATAGTAGTGGTATCAAAGTCAAAAGTGCTATACAGTGGGTAGATGCTAACCAAGCTAAAAATATTGAAGTCAGAGTTTATGATAGATTATTCAAAAATGAAACTCCTAATGGCATAGAAGATATAAATCCAAATTCTCTAAAAATTATTAAAAATGCTTTGATAGAACCTGCTGTTATAATAGAAAAACCAGATGTTAGATTTCAGTTTGAAAGAGAAGGCTATTTCTATGCTGACCCTATTGATTATACTGATAGAGTACCTGTATTTAATAAAATTGTTTCTCTTAAAGAGTCTTCAAGCAAAAAGAAAAAAGCACCTCAATCAAAACCTAAACCTAAAAAAGTACAAATAGATGGTGAGGTTGTACCTATGAGTAGAGAAGAGCAGATATTATTTGATAAATATATTAGTGAATTTAAACTCAATAGTGAAGTAGCTAATACCTTAGCTCGGGATAAAAAACTATCTAATTTCTATCAAGAGGCATTATTTACATTTTATAGTCCTGTGAGTATTGCTAATATTATAACAAATGATGTAGCTAGAGAGTTAAAAACAAAAGAGTTAAATGAGTTAAAGTTTACTGCAAAACAGATTGCAGAGCTTATTAAAATGGTTGAGAATGAACTTATTTCAACTAAAATTGCCAAACAAGTTTTTGAAGAGATGAGTAATAGTGGAGAGAACCCAACACAAATAGTTGAAACTAAAGGACTTATACAGATAAGCGACCCTGATGTACTTTTACCTCTTATTGATGAGGTTATTATCCAAAATAGTGATAATGTAGAGAAATTTAGAGCAGGAAATAGTAAGCTTTTAGGCTTTTTCGTAGGACAAGTCTTAAAAGCTACTAAAGGAAAAGGAAATCCTAAGGTTGTTAATCTATTAGTCAGAGATAGATTGAAGTAAGTTATATTAATTATCTTTTAAAATTCTTTTGAATATATTTATCTGATTTTTCTTCAAAAAATCTCATTCGCTCTTTGCCTTTTGGCATGGTTTTTCGCAAACCTCTCATCTCTTTTAGGAATTCACCTATATTTGAGGGTATAAGCTTTTCTATATAAATACGAACTCTCTTTGCCATAGCAGGAGATGCACCACTAGTTGAGATAGAGATAGTCAAATCCCCTTTTTTTATATAAGATGGGAATATAAAATCACAATAAGCCGTATTATCAACAGAGTTTACTAATATTCTACTATTTCTACTCTCTATATATATCTCTTTATGTAAATCTATACTATTAGTAGCGACTATTACAATATCAAATCCATCTATATCTCCTATTTCATAGCTCTTTTGTTTAATGAAAATATTTTTTCTATTTGTAAATTCCAAAAAAGCAGGTGAAATCTCTTTAGTTATTACCGTAATATTTTGAGTAAAATCTATTAACTTTTCCAACTTTTCTAAGGCGATATGTCCACCACCGATTAGAAGTATTTTTCTATTTTTTAAATTTAAATAAGAGGGGAAAAAAGACACTATTTTAATACTCCTTTTTTAGCTAATTGTGCTTTGAAATCAGCTAAACAGTCTGTACACTCTTTTATTGTATTAGTTTCTACTATAATATATAGTGCATTCAAATTTAGTATCTTTAATTGGTTTTTTTCAACTTTGACAATACTCTCTTTTTTAAATTTAGTAATAATTCTTGAAAATGTCTCTGGTGTCAGATTTAAGATACCTGCTATCTCATTATTTTTGAGTCTATTAAATATAGATATATTTTCAATCATCAAATCAGCTACTTTGGCTTCAGAAGATAGTATAGTCTCTTTATGAACTAGAGATGATAACATCATTACCTTACTAGTTAGAGATTTGATAAGTCCCAAAGAGAACTCTTTGTCATCAAGATATTTATATACCTTATTAAAATGTAACAGTCCCATTACTCCATCACTAAGAAACTCACAAGTTGCAGGAAATGGTGCTTTTTCAAAACAGGCATATTCACCTATTGTATTGGGTGCTTTCATTCGCTTTATCTGAACTTGTGAACCTTTAGGAGATGTTTTATATAGTTTAATATTCCCTTTAAGCAAAATATAGAAATAGTCGCTCTCATCACCCTCATAAAATACTATACTATTTCTCGTAAATTTTTTTATATATAAACTATCTTTTAGTTCTTTATGAAATTTTTTATCCAAATTAGAGAACATTGGAATATCTTGTATTTCAACCATTAATCTACCTCATCACTTTTGATTGATTATACAATAGATTTATTAAATTAATCCTCAAACCAACTTAACTGTTCTCTTAATTTAACTACTTCTCCTACTACTATCAATGCAGGAGTGGGTAACTCTTTGGCTTTTTGATAAATATTTTCAAGTGTTCCTACCACTGTTTTTTCATCTTTGGTAGTACCTCTACTAATCACTGCTATAGGATAATCTTTTGGTTTTCCTATCTCTATCAATTTTGTGCTAATATGTTTGAGTCTATGAAGCCCCATCAAAAAAATAATTGTATCATCTGTTTTATAGTTCTCCCATGGAATTTGAGAATACTCTTTATTTTTGCTCTCATGTCCTGTTACAACTCTAAAAGAGACGGTAATGCCTCTATGAGTGACAGGAATACCTGCATATTCAGGAACTGCAATAGCAGAGGTAATTCCAGGGATAAACTCAAATTTAATTCCTCTCTCTTGGAGATATATTGCTTCTTCTCCACCTCGTCCAAATACGAGAGGGTCTCCACCCTTTAATCGTACAACTGTTTCATATTGTAACGCACTTTGATAAATTACCTCATTTATCTCCTCTTGTGGCAAAGTATGATGTGAATCCTCTTTGCCAACATATATAAACTCACAGCCATTTTTTGCCTCTTTTAGTATCTCTGGATTGGCTAATCTATCATATATGATTACATCAGCCTCTCCTACCAAACGCAATGCTTTTACTGTTAGAAGTTCAATATCTCCCGGCCCTGCTCCTGTTAAATATACCTTTGCCATTATCTCTTTGCCTCTGTTTTATAGATAAATATACCTGATGGATGTTCGATTTGGTATATCTCTCTTTCTAAAAACCACCCATCTGTATCAATTACATTTACTTGATTTGCATCATTTACAGATACATATAAATCTGGAGCTAGAGTTGACCATCTTACATGAAGTACTTTTCCTTTAAATGTGAATGTTTTTATGATTTTTAGAGTTTTGGTATCGACTATTTGTATAGTTGGGAAATCTTTACCTGAAAATGTAACAGCTATATACTTTTTATCAGGACTCAACGATGTAAATACTGGTAATCCTTGCATCTCTATATTTTTAATAAATGTAAAATTATTGTCATATACCATTACTTTATTATCTCCAACAGCAGGTATAAATGTTTTATCCTTGCTAAGTGACCAAAATCCAAAATGTGGAACTTTTAGTACAGGTTTATTATCTTTTGCTGTTACTTTTATCTCTTTGTATATCATTTTATCTAGGTCTATTACTCCAAATGCTTTACTCAAAAAGAAACCTACTATATATGTGTTATCTTTTATCATTGCATCAAAAGGCATTTGACCCACTTTAAACTCTTTTAATAGTTTAAAATCTGGCTCTTTTTTACCATAATTTTTATCTTTATATACGGAAACCTCATCTTTATCCATTTGAGCAAAAATTAGATAATCTTTATAGATTTTTATTCCGACATTTTTAGAACCTGTTTTAATTTTATTGATTGGTTTTAAATCTCTACTTAGAATATCAACAGACTTATCATCATAATTTGCGACTGCTACAAAATTTTTGCCAATTACAAAACCAATAGCACTTTTACTTGTTTTATATTCTGCCTCTTTTTTTTCTGTGACTGGGTCAAATTTAACTATAAATCCATCTCTACTAATTAAATATCCATCTTTACCCTTAAATTTAATGACTCCGTGGTTCATATTATGCATATTTTTCATATGTGATTTAGTTAGACCATCTACAACTACTGCTACAGACTCACTCTCTCTCTCTACTACAAAAAATTTCTCTTTTGCTGGGGTTATAGCAAATAGTATTGTTGTAGTCAACACTCCTAGTATAATTTTTCTCATTTTTATCTCCTTGATTAAATTTAATTATATATAGCATGATGGGTCTTCTGCCCACATATCACCATATATTGCATATGCTCTACTTCGAGAACCTCCATTACAAATTTTTAAATATTTGCAATCTTTACATTTTCCACTCAAAACCCTTGGGTGAACTCTTAGCTTTTGTAATAATTTTGTTGGTTTATTAGTCCAAATATCTGAAAAGTCTTGATTAAAGATGTTTCCTATAATAGATGGAAAAAATGGGTCTGGTTTTACATTTCCCTCTGCATCTATATTTAATAGTTTGCCTCCTGCACTATTTCCTCCCCAATCAATCAATCTTTTCTTCATCTCATCTGCATATTGGGGATATTTCTCTACAAATTTATCAAAAAAGAGTATTGCATCCATCTCCATATTACCTGTGACTATCTCTATATCTCTTTTGGTATCTCTATACTCAAAAGCTTTATCTAATATATACTCTACGGCTTTGACTCTCTGTTCTTTGCTTAAATCCATCTCCAAATTATCAAGTCCTCTTCCACTATAAACTAGATGAGATATATAAATTTTAGGGATATTATGGCTCTGTGCTAAATCAAAGATAAACTTCAAATCATTATAAGTATCTTTGGTAAGAGTAAATCTAATTCCTACTTTGGTTTTGCCATAACTATTAAGCAGGTCAACTGCTTTCATAGACTCTACAAATGAGCCTTGAAGTCCTCTAAACTTATCATGAACCTCTTGACTTCCATCTATACTAATTCCGATATAATTAAATGTATCTAAAATCTTCTCGGCATTACTCTTTTTGACATATAATCCATTGGTAGAGAGATATGTGATAATTCCTAACTCTTTACAACGAGAAGCTATTTCAAAAATATCTTTTCGTGTTAGAGGTTCTCCTCCTGAAAAGATTAAAAATTTAATTCCATTAGATTTGAGTTTAGGTAGTGTATCCATTATTTTTTGGGTACTCAAACTATCCACTGCATCCAAATCAGCTTTGGAGTAGCAGTGCAAACATGATAAGTTACACCGATTAGTAAAGTTCCAAATAGCGATACTTCCATTAAGTACTCTAGCTGGTCTATTATCCAAAACGGAATTTAAAAGATTTGAGAGTCTAAACATTATTTTCCCTCTTTTTTTACTTGGGCGATATTTGGATAAGGTTGTTGTATAGTTTTATTACTTTCTGCTGGTTTATAAGATAAGATATAATCTGTAATAGCAGTTAAATTATTATCAGATAGTTGAAATCTTGGCATTGCATTTCTACTATAACCAAAAACTTTAGATACTGATTTCGGGTCAGTTATCATTGCTTTTATCTCATTTGTAGTTCGTTTAGATGCTATCTTCTCAAATGGAGGACCAAAAGCCTCAGCAGTTTGATGATGACACCCCCAACAGTAAGTTTCAAAAACCTCTTTGCCATCAGATGCGATAAGAGCTGTAAATAACGCAAATGATATTAATATACTTCTTTTCATAAATTTTGCCTCCATGATATATTTTGATAGTAATCATAACACTCTTTGAGTATTGAACTCTTGATATAGAACAATACCATATATTAAGTCAATGATATGTATATTACCATTTAAAATTTAAGATTAATTATATAGAATAAGTAAATATTTTTTTACAAAATGGAGCTTAAAAATGTTTAAAGAAATTATATTAATTCTTATACTTATGTTTAGTGGATGTTCTTCTATAATGAATAAAAATGAAGTTACTCTACCAAAAAATCAGAAATATGCTATTAGTTCTTTTTGGAACTATACGGAAACACCTATGGCAGGATTTAGAGCATCTAGTATAGTAGAGGGAGTTATATCCCAAAAAAATATAACTCTCTATTCACTAATAGGTGGAACTAATGAGATGGAAAATATCAAAACTAAGGAGCTTTTTATAGACCAGAAAAAAGAAGAAGCAAAAAAGTTGGGTGCTTTATATTTAATTACAGGTGATGTCCAAGAGTGGCGTTACAAAACAGGTATAGATGGAGAGCCAGTAGTTAGTTATACTCTTAAAATAATAGATTTAAATACCAATCAAACTATTTTTAGTGGAGTTGGAGCTAAAAGTGGTTGGGGTCACAAATCTATTGGAGTTGTAGCTCAAGAGATAGCAAAAGAGCTTATCCCAAAATTTATAAATTAGATTATGACACTAAAAAAACACTCACCACTACTTCAACTATTTGAAGTTATTAGTATTACTGTTATAATTACTCTTATTGGATATTTTGCTGATAATCAAGACCCACTATTAATCCATTATCATTTTAGTTTTTTGATTTTATGGTTAGCTATTATTACGCTATTTTATGGATTAATGATGGGTATGATAATGTGGGTAGCTTTTGCTATTATCTCTGTATTATTTTATAGGAGTGATCCTTTATTTACTGTAGTGCTATTGGAAAATCTATTCTTTGTATTTTTATATGGACTATTTTTTTCCAATCTTCATAATGAATTGGACAGATATAAAATTAAATCAAATTATTTACAATTAAGGTTAAAAGAGTTAACTAATGCCTTTTTTACTCTTAAAATTTCTCATGATAAATTAGAATCCATATATATTATGCAACCAGCATCCATCCGTTTTGTTATATCTGAAATTTTAGAAAATAATGACCATTCTACTCCAAAAGAGAGTGCAGAAAATACACTCAAAATCCTTCAAAAGTTTTTTGGACTAGGTTCGGCTTCTATATGTAGAGTTAAACGAAATAATATTATCAAATCATATGCCTCTATTGGAAATATGGAAGATATTCCTAATAAAAAAGATAAGCTTATACAAGAGGCATTGACTCTTAAGAAAGCAGTATATTTAAATGATATATCAGATAGAGAGCAGACAGATTATATATATGCCGTTCCATTTTTAGATAAAAGAGATGATATAGTAGTGATACTAATTATCAAAGAGATACCATTTCTCTTTTTTCATGAAGATACACTACTAAAAATAAATGTTACATTTAACTATATCTGGACAAAATATAAAAAAAGAGCCTCAATAGAAGAGATACAGCAAAGTAAAAAAGAGCTTATTTCTCTAAGAAATAGTCATGAAGGACAAGATTTTGTAGATTTTAAACTAGAAGTTATTCGATTAATTAATATTTTTGATGGATATAAAATAGATAGTAGAATATTTGCAATATATACTAAAAATGAGTATTTAGACAAAGAGATTAAAGATTTCATGTATCAAAATGAGCTTTTTGAAATTTTGGATAAATATATACATATTCAATGTGGTAATAGATATTTACATTTTATACTTTTTCCTTTTGTATCTATTCCTACCTTACATCACAAGGCTAAAGTAATAGATGACGAACTTAGTGAAATAGAAAATAAACTAAGAGTACGAATATTAGAAGATGGATTAAGAAATCATTTGAGTGAAAAAATTTTTGAAGGATTACGCAAGAAACATATTAGCGTCAAAAATTTTAATTCACTTTTAAAGGAGTATAATTGTGCTAGATAATATACATTTTACTACTTTAATATCTCTGCTTCAACAGACTAATAAATGGGATAGTATTATTATATTTATTGCAATCGAAATAGTTTTTTGGACAGTTTTGAGTTTTATCTTAATTCAATTCATGCCAAAGAGATATAATATATATAAAAAAGATATTTTTATATTTTTTGTAGTTATAAATATTGGATTACTTTTTATTGGTATTCTATTGACTCTTATTATGATACTATTTGGATTATCTTGGGCAACACAAAGAGTTAGCCATCCAAGCTATGGTGTAGTTGATTTTGAGAGTCAGGTAACAGATTTTCCTATAGTATATAGTCAATTTCAAGAGGGGATTTTGGTAATGGAGGGGGAACATAGAAACAAACTCTCTAGTGATATAAAAATAAAATCGCTCAAAATTCTTTATGATAGTAATGCTCAAGGAAATATTGGAAAAATTAAACACTTTTTGTCTGATAGTTCTGATGAGACGAGATTATATGCATTTGCTTTAGTTTCATCTTTTGAAAAAAAGCTTAATGACAGAATAACAGAAATTCATAATAAGATTAGAGATGAAGAAGATGGCAATATATTAGAAAATCATATCTTTGAATTGGCTCAAATATATTGGCAATTTATCTATCATGGTGTTGCAGATGAACAACTTACTGGATTTTATACTAAAAAGATAGAGGTTATACTTCATAGTATTACCCAAAAACCAAATGCCTTTGTTTTACTTGGTAAAATTCATATTTTCAATAAAAAATATTATGAGGCACAAGAGGCTTTTGATAAAGCTATAGAGTTAGGAGTACCTCAAAATGCGATTTCTACCTTTTTAGCAGAGATTAAATATGGACAAAAAAAATACAATGAGGTCTCAAAATATATTTTACCTAAACAGTTTAATTTCGATTTAAGATTAAAACCTCTAGTTAATATATGGATAAAAGATGAAAATAGTAATAGACAAAGGTGAACCTGATATATTAATACCATGTGAGGGAACTTTTCCTTATGTTAGAGGGGGTGTATCATCATGGATAGCACAATTAGTTGCAGGCTTGCCACAATATAAATTTGGTATAGTTTTTATTGGAAGTCAGAGAAAAGATTATTCTACTAAACCTCTATATCCACTTTCTGATAATTTAGTATTTATGGTTGAGATTTTTATGTTTGATGAGCAACAGAAACCACCTATTGAAGCTATAAATGGAAATGTTGAGGATTTTGAATATTTAGAAGAGTTATATAATTGGTTTAGAGATGATAACAAAGCAGAACCTTTCCCTGAAAATATAAAAAAGTTGAATTTTTATCTCAATCAAATTAGTGAGGTAGAGTTTCTATATAGTAGAGAGTCTTGGTATTTCATTTGTAATAAAAATCAAGAAAATTGTAGTGATATTCCTTTTTTGGACTATTTTTGGAGTATAAGAAGTATTCTTATTCCCGTATGGAAAATGGCAAAAATGGCAAAATTTATTGCAAAAAGAGGAAAAGTTATACACTCTCCCTCAACTGGATATTCTGGATTTTTATCGGCACTCATCTCTTATGATACAGGTAAACCTTTTATCTTGACAGAACACGGTATCTATACCAAGGAGAGAAAAATAGACCTCATCTCTAGTGCCTTAAATCTATTTCAAAAGGTAGAACTATTTAGAAAATCAGGAGAAGATAACTATATACAAAGTATGTGGGTTAGATTTTTTGAGGGTATTGGAAAAATGAGTTATAATAGAGCAAATCCTATTTTGTCTCTATTCGGTGTAGCAAAAGAGACACAGATACTCTATGGAGCAGATGCAAATAGATGTAGAGTTATACCAAATGGCGTAGATATAGATAGACTAGGTGCTACACTCAAAAATAGACCAGAGGGTATTCCTAAAGTTATTACACTAATTGGTAGAGTAGTCTCTATCAAAGATATTAAAACATTTATACGAGCTATACGAGTAACAGCAGATATAATCCCAGAGGTAGAAGCATGGATAGTCGGGCCAGATGATGAAGAAGAAGAGTATGCCAATGAGTGTAGAGAGCTTATTGATATATTAGAGATTAAGGATAATATAAAATTTTTGGGATTTCAAAATATTGTAGATATACTGCCAAAAAGTGGTCTTTTGACACTAACCTCTATTAGTGAGGGTATGCCTCTTGTAATATTAGAAGGATTTGCAGCAGGAGTTCCTTGTGTTAGTACAGATGTAGGCTCATGCAAAGAGTTAATATATGGAGGAGATAATCCTGAGGACAAAGCATTAGGAGAAGCTGGAGTAGTATGTGAGATAGCAAATGTTAAACAGTTAGCTGATGGATATATAGCACTACTAGGAGATGAGAAGAGATGGAGAGAGGCTCAAGAAGTAGCCATAAATAGAGTTAATAAATTTTATACACAAGATATATTTTTGGATAATTATAAAAAGGTTTATGAAGATATATTTGAGAGGATAGAGTAGTGGCAGGAATAGGGTTTCAACTCAAACGAGTATTAGAAGAGAGAACGATTACTGCTGTAATCAAAACATTTGGATATTCAGCAGTATTAAGTAGTGGACCTTGGGTTATATCTATGATTATTATTTTGGGTATTGGTCTAAGTAATATCTATTTATTTCAAACAAAAGGCTCTGATACTACCATGTTACAAGCATCTGTTACTTATGTATCTGCCCTAGCACTTAGCTCTATATATACAGGCTTTTTCCAGCTACCATTTACCCGTTTTATTGCTGATAGAACTTATGAAAAACGATACTATTTAGTTCTACCTAATTTTTTTGGGATGATTATTGTTACTATTTTCTTGGGGATAGTTCTAGCTACAGGGCTTGGTATATCTATTTTCGATACACAAAGTAATCTTTTTGTTTTATTATATATTACACTATTTATTGTATTAAGTTGTGTATGGATTGCAAATATTTTAGCAGCTAGTCTGAAACTATATAAACTTGTTATCCTATTTTATCTATTGGGATATATATCTATATATATATGTTCTCTTTTCTTGCACAATTATGGGATAGTAGGTCTAATAATCTCCTTTATCATTGGAAATAGTATTTTGTTTATACTACTATTTTTGGGGATTATTATCCATTACCCATCATCAAATAGAAATAACAAGAAATTTATACGATTTGATATGTTTAGACAAAACTATGGTAAATTTTATTGGAAACTTGGATGGTCTGGAATGTTATATAATATAGCTATATGGATAGACAAAGTTATATTTTGGTTTAGTCCAATTGTAGGATACATGGTTATAGATAAACTACACGCCTCTATGGTATATGATTTTCCTATATTTTTGGCATATCTATCTATCATTCCAGGAATGGCACTATTTTTTTATAGATTGGAGGCAGATTTTGCCCAAGTATATTCCAAATTTTATGGTGCTATTAATAATCATGGTACGCTTAGCCAAATCAAAGAGTATAAACAAGGAATGATAGATACAGTCAAAATAAGTATAAAAGAGATACTTTTTGTACAAGGAATGTTTAATATTCTACTTTTTTTAAGTGCAGAAAAACTTTTTGAGCTATTTTTATTACCAAAATTATATCTACCTCTCTTTTATGTAGATGTAATTGGAGTTCAATTACAACTTGGATTTATGTCTATTTTAGCATATCTATATTATCTTGATAGACAAAAAGAGGCACTTATATATACTTTTCTTTTTGTTGTAATCAATGCTTTGCTCACTTGGGTGAGTATTCAATTAGGGCCATATTTTTATGGATATGGATTTAGTGTAGCACTACTAATACTTTCAGTTGCAAGTATTTATACATTAAATAAAATTTTACGGGAGTTAGATTATGAGACTTTTATGTTGCAATAGAATTATATTAATTTGGATACTGCTATTATCATCTCTTTGGGCTAAAGAGCGATATGCTTTTATTTATAGCAAAAATATAGATGACCCATTTATCAATTTTTATGATAAGGTAGTAGTAGAGGCTGATGCTATTGATGATATATATGCTCTAAGATACCCTGAAAAGATGGTTGCATATCTAAGTATAGGAGAGATAGAACCATGGCGAAAAACTCCTACTCCTTATGATAAATCATGGGTTATTACTGAAAACAAAACATGGGACTCTTTAATTGCCAATTTGAGTAAATCAGCTTATCAAGATTTTATACTTAAAAGAGTAGAAAGATTATACAAAAGAGGATATCGAAACTTCTTTTTAGATACTATGGATGCATATCATATAACACGCAAAGACAAAAAGCTCTTTAAAAAACAGCAAAAAGCTTTGGTCTCATTTATTCATAAATTACATAAAAAATATCCAAACTCTAAACTGATTATAAACCGTGGATTTGAGATACTAGACCAGATACATAATGATATAAATGCTGTAGTTGCAGAGAGTCTTTTTAGTCGTTATGATAATAATACCAAAAAATATACAGCTGTTCCAAAAGCAGATAGAGAGTGGTTATTAACTAATTTCAAAAAAGCTCAAAAATATGGACTAGATGCTATATCTATAGATTATAGTGATGGTAATGTTGGCAAAAGAGTAGATATAGCTAAAAAGATTAAAAAATTAGGGATAATCCCATATATTACTGATGGATTATTACAACATCAAGGAGATTGTGAAATAGAGAGAATAAGAAGAGAAATTCTGGTACTTTTCAATAAATCTGTTTTTAAAGATAAAAATGAGGTCTATTCAGATGTACATCTGATTATCTCTATGGTTATAGAACATTTTGGATATATCCCTATCTTATATGATATATCTACCAAAGATTTACCAAAAAGAGTAGGAGATAGGTATCATGCTGTTGTAGTATGGAGTGAGGGAAAAACTAAAAATAATGAAAAATTATATAACTGGACAATAGATACCAAATCCAAAGGGGTCAAAATAGTTTTTTTTAGAAACTTCGTATTTAATCCTACGGATGAAAGGATTAAAAAATTAGGATTAAAATATAATAAAAATAATAATACTCTTTTGGAAAAAAGTCATATATTATATTATCCTCCTTATAAACCATACGAGATAAAAGCCTCAATTGATTAT
The DNA here is from genome assembly GCA_964573285.1 of uncultured Sulfurovum sp. Lineage (GTDB taxonomy): Bacteria > Campylobacterota > Campylobacteria > Campylobacterales > Sulfurovaceae > UBA1140. The sequence goes on from CAZNJD010000063.1 coordinate 23,112, forward strand.
AAAGAGAGAGTTATTGAACCAATAAATGCCAAAAAAGTTTTAAGTGCTATATATCCTAATAATCAAATTAGCACTCCTATAGCTATAACCTCTTGGGGTGGATATGCTTTGGGTAATTCATTTTTATTAAGTATTGGAAATGAGAGTTATTGGACAATTGACCCTTTTATATTTATAAAAGATGCTTTGAGATTAGATAACATTCCTGTACCTGACCCTACAACAGAAGCAGGTAGAAGAATATTATTCGCCCATGTTGATGGTGATGGTTTTGTAGAGAGAGTACGAACTAATTATAATAAATTATCACCTCAAATGCTAATATCACAAATATATAAAAAGTATCATATTCCACAAACTGTATCAATTATCCAAGGAGAGGTAGATAGTATAGGATTATTTCCTAAACTTAGCCCAACAATGAAAAAAATAGCCAAAGAGTTATATTCTATTCCTTGGATAGAACCTGCTAGTCATAGCTTTTCACATCCATTTTTTTGGGGAAAAGCTATCGAACCTAAAAACTCTGCACCAAAAGTAGGAAAAAATTATCATCTTCCTATACCAAAATATCACTTTTCACTAAAACAAGAAACCATAGGTAGTATAAAATTTGCTCAATCTTTTGCACCTAAATATAAAAGAAAAGATAGAGTTCTTTTCTGGAGTGGAGATTGTCTGCCTCCCAAAAAAGTACTCTCGTATGTTGAAAAACATGGAATAGTTGCTATGAATGGAGGAGATACCACTATAGACAAAGCCTATCCGTGGCTCATTCATATAGCACCTTTTGGACTTCAAAGGGATGAGTATTGGCAAATATATACAGCCCAACAGAATGAGAATATATTTACAAATGAATGGACTGGTCCATTTTGGGGATTTAGACATGTGATAGAGACTTTCAAACTAACTGAAAATCCACGACGGCTAAAAGCTATGGATATATATTATCATCTCTATTCAGGCTCAAAAGTGGCATCTCTTAAAGCACTTGATGAGGTATATACCTATGCTATCAAACAGAAAACGAGTAAACTTTATGCTTCACAATATATTCATAAAGTTAAAGGTTTTTATCATACTGCTTTAGCTAAATTAAAAGAGGGTCGTTATGAAGTTAGAAATCAAGGTTATTTGAGAACTATACGGTTTGATAAAAGAGTCAAAATAGATATAGCCAAAAGTAAAGGTGTCGCAGGATTTAATTATAAGGGAGAGAGTACATATATTACACTAGATAGAGAGCCTAGCCACATTATACAGCTTACATCTAAGAGTTCTGCTCCTTATCTTATAGATGCTAATGGTTGGGTAGAAAAAATAACTCATCAATGGGATAGTTATATTTTTCAACTTAAATCCAATATCCCGATAGAAGCAAATTTTTTTATACCTAAATCTTGTAGTTTTAATTTATCCAAAGGTATAAAAACAGAAAAATATAAGAATAAATTAGCTATTAGCTCAGATACTGAAAAAGGAGTTACTATTGTATTCAAGTGTCAATAATAATGATACTAGCACCTCTATATTATCTATTGGAGAGATGATAGGGGTTGTGATTGTATTTAGTTTTGTACTTTATCTACTTTTTCCCAAACAAGATATAGAACATATTATTGAGACCAAAGGTAAAAATACTAATTTATCTATTAATTACTTAGAGAGCATGTTACTCTATTATCCTGATAATCTTAAGCTTGAGATGATTTTATTACAAAACTATGATTATGAAAATAAGAGAAAAAAGGCTTTTAAACTTATAAATAAAATAGGCTCTCAAACTAAAGATAAAAATATACTAGATAAAATCTATCAAATAGAATATCGTCTTTTAAAAGAGGAGTACTTTAATAAAAAAGATAAACAACTTTTGGCAAAAATAAGACAAAAACTCTATAATTTATTTAAATTTAGAGGAAAAGATAGAGATTATGTATTTTTTCTTGCAGAAGCTACTCAAATGAATTTCAAGAAACTCAAATATCTATCTCTAAAAGGATTAATGAAACAAAAACCCGAACTAATTAATTATCAATTGGAAAAAGAGGCATTTTTTCTTGCTTCATATTTAAAATATAAAGATGAAGCTCAAAATTTTTTAATCAATTTAACCAAATATCCAGAGATAGACCAAGAGTTAAAAGATAATGCGTTATCTATACTTTTAAATCATAAAGAGTATGATAAAGCAATATCATTGGCAACCAAACTTTTTCAAAATGCAAAAGATAATATCACAAAAGAGAATTATTTTAATATTGCCTTATATGCTACAGCTCTTGCTCACTCTAAAGATAATAATAAAACTGCTCTAAATGAGTTGATAAACATATATAAATATAGTGTTATTTTGGATACTCATAATATATCTTTCATATTAGATAATCTATTAAAGATAGGTGATACCAAAGGGGCGAGTAGCTTTGCACAAGAGTCATTTGATATATATTCAGAGCGATTTGATGAAAATTGTACTAATTTAGCTATCAAAGGTATGATATATAATCAAGATTTAGCACCTGCTTTAACTTTAGCACTATTTGCAGAAGATAAATTTAATAATAATAAATGGTTAGATAAAGCTATAGAGTTATCTGTATGGCAAGGCAAAATGAAATATGCCATAGAGCTTAATATCAAGGGATACAGGAAATATAAAAATATAAAATATGAAAGATATCTATTAGATAAAACGACACTAAATAATGGATATAAAATATTAGGGGAAATATATAAAGAAAAAGTAAAAAATGGAGATTATAGTTTTATAGATAAGGTAGCAGAGTATTTTGATTATACAGCTAAGACAAGCCAAGGTGAGGAATATTTTGTTAAATTACTCAAAAAGCATAAGAGTAGAGAAATTTTAAAACAAGCTATTAGCTTCTCATATAAAAATAATAGTTACAAAAAGGGTCTAAAGTTATATTATAAATACAAATCCAAATATGGAATAGATAAGAACTTACAACAAAGCTCTATAAATAAATTAATGGCACTAAAAAAATTTCATAAAGCATATATATTAACGCAAGAGTTAGAGACCAAAGAGAAACATGATAAAAAATTGATTGCATTAATGAAAAAACTGAAAATAGAGAATAAGTTTCATATCTATACTAAACTTATGAATTTGGGATGGATTTATAAAGATTATGAGTATATTTATAAACTATTATGGAAATTAGAAAGATTAGGTAAATTAAATGAAGATGGATACTCTAAACTTATTACATTAAATCAAGAGTTAAAAGATGGTAATAAATTAGCTTATTTATATCAAAAAACTTGGAATAAAACTCATAAAATAAACTATCTAATGGCTCTACTGTATCTATACATGGATAAAAAAGATTATAAAAAGTTTGAATTAACTAGAAGCCAATTATCATTAAAAAACAAAAAAATATTAGAAAAGGATATAAATTATCATATACTTTTAGCAAACTATTATGCTCAAACTTCAAAAATCAAGAAAGCATCTAACTCTTTTGATAAAGCATTAAAGTTAGACCCATATAATAGTACAACACATCAAGCTTATATATGGTTTCTAATAGATAATAGATTTAATAAACTACTTAAAAAAGAGTTATTACTATTGAGAAAAAATCCAAAACTCCAAAAGCTAGTTGGATTTCCTAGCGTTGTGGGTGCTTTACAATTCCAAAAGAGTGACTTAGCTCTCAAATGGTTAATGCCTTTACTAAATTCAAGTGATAGTTTGGAGTATCAAGTAGTTTATGCTGATATTTTACAACTCCAAGATAGAGAAGAGGGAGCTAGTAAAGTTCGCCTTAAACTATTTAGACGATTAAATAAAATGATAAAAAAATCACCCAAACTATTAGAAGATAAAGCATTTGCAAGAGTCTATTTACGATTAGTAGTTATGTTTGTCTCTCCATATGAGAGAAAAAATTTCTATTTCAAAAAGTTTAAACATCTATTTAAGCCAAAAGATTTTATGGATATGAAAATTGGATGGAAGAGTTATATTCAAAGTGATACTCAGGTTAAATATTTAGCGTCCAAATATCATATGAATTTACCTTGGTTGCAACTATATATTGCTATGAGTAGAGGAGATAACCAAGCCAAACAAGAGTTACTCCACAATTACAAAGATATATTGGCATTTAGAGATAGAGTAACAGCATCTAAAGATATTGGAGATAGAGCAGGAGCATATAGTTTGGCTTTTCAAGGTATGGAAGATAATCAGAGAGATGTAGATTTATATAAGATATATGAAGGAATGATAAATAGTGATTATCCAAAGAGTGAATTTAAAAGTAAGTATAAAAAATTATCTCCTCATATAACAGATATAGAAAATAGAGTAAGTTATAGATGGCATCTATATAAAGGAATAAGCTCTCAATTCTCAATTCATCAATATAGATATATCAAAGATAATGGCAAAGATTTTTTGGATGATAAGTTAGCCTTTTCTTTAAATAATAGTTACAAAAGGGTTATTTGGAGTATAGAGATTGCAAAACATTTTGCTCAGAGAGATTTTGTTAGCTCAATAATTAATCTCAATTATAAAAATAGTGAAATAGAGTTAGGAATAGAGGCGAGATATCATGATAAAGGTAAACAAACTACACAATTACAAATGATAGGTATCCAAAATTCTGTTAAAGTTAGTGCCACAAAAAGAGTATCTAATAGAATAAATATTAGAGCATCTTATAAACAAAGTAAATACCAAAAACAAGATAGACACACTGTTGGTAATTCAGAGCAATTTAAAGTAAGTGGAGACTATCTTTTAAGAGCAGGTTATCCTGATATACGATTTGCAACCTATCTACTTATATATAAATTTAGGGGTGTAAAAGAGAATTTATTGCCAAAAGATTTTATAGAGTTTGGTTCTCAAATTAGTATAGGAGGTGTTCAAAATGAAGAGATACATCAAGATTTAAGACCTTTTGGAGTATTGGGATTATCTGTTAATGATAGAGAAGAGGTAGGAACAAGTTTATCTCTTGGATTATCTGGAACTTTAAAAGATGGAGACGCTTTAAATCTATCTATTGATTACAGTAAAGGTATGGATATGATTAGTTATCCATATTATGGGGTAAACTTTGATTATAAGTTTTAGGGTTAATTTCCCCATGCCTATCTCCACTTCCATTATCTTAACTTACTCCCTCAAAAACATCCAATTTCCCCTCCTTGCCCATCTTATAAAGCATCTTCCAAATCTGAACTACAGCATCCTCACTCAAACTCTCCCCACTCATATCATAAAGCCTACCATTAGGAAATATAGAAATATCAAAAAAGTCATCACCCTTTTTAAGCCTAGCTATCTTCTTATGCACAAATTTTTCTTTGAGATACTCTTGAAACATGCTCATACTAGAGGTATAAGCATACCTCATATTCTCTTCTGAATTCTTTTTAAAGATATATAGATTTTCTCTATTTTCATGCAGATACTCCCATAGCTTTTGAGCCTCTTTTTGGTCTATATATGCTTTTTTCTTATCATCACCATAATATAAAAACCCTTTTTTGTTGCAGATTATAGGTCTGTTATCTTTT
>CAZNJD010000064.1:0-1738 GCA_964573285.1 uncultured Sulfurovum sp.
TTGAAATCTATTACACTCAACCTATTACAAAAGGGCTATCGGCTCAAATTAGATATACCAATATTAAATATGACTATACAGGTTCACAAGGTTTCTTTGGAGCAGGAGGTACACCTATAAAAATATCTGACCTTAAAGCAGAGGCAAAAGCAGGTGATGCTATGTCTCAAACTATGTTAGCCAATACTATAGAAGAGGCACAAGATATTAGAGCCTATATTAGATATAGATTTTAGGGCTCTTTTCTATCTCAAATCTTGCTATACATTAAAAGGATTATTGTTTTATGCAGAAAAATTAGAGCAATAATGGCTAAAGTTCATTTTGATATAATTACCCTAAAAAAGGTTATTGAAATGAAAAAGATACCTTATGGATTGAGTAATTTTAAACTCTTAAAAGAAGAGGACTATTTTTTTATAGATAAAACTAAATATATAGAAACTTTAGAAAATTACTCTAACAGATATTTAATGTTTTTGCGTCCAAGACGGTTTGGAAAATCACTCTTTATTGCAATACTAGAAGCCTATTATGACATATATTTCAAAGATGAGTTTGAAGAGATATTCAAAGATACCTATATTTTAAACAATAGAACCAAAGAAGCTAGTAGCTATATGGTTTTGAGATTTGATTTTAGTGCTGTAGATATTTTTAATGTCAATAGCAGTTTTATTGATTTGTTAGATTTAAAGATTTGTAGTTTTGTAAAAAAATATAATCTAGAGATAACATTTAAAGATGAGAATCCTATATCTATGCTCAATAGAGTTTTTGATTATATAAATGAAAAGAATCTAAATCTCTATCTATTGATAGATGAATACGACAACTTCGCCAATAGACTATTTCTAAATAATAGAGAAGATTATCTAAATATCGTTACAAAAAAGAGAGCTCCATTTAAACAGTTTTTTACCACCTTAAAAGCAGGAACAGCAGGAAATAATGGAGCGATAAAGAGGATGTTTATCACAGGTGTAACACCTATGACTATGTATGATGTTACAAGTGGATTTAATATTGGTGAGAATATTTCATTTGATAGTAGATTTCATAATATGGTAGGATTAAATCATAATGAGTTGGAGTATATTTTAGAAGAGTATAATATAGAAGATAAGATAGAGATAGCTATGCTCAAAGAGTGGTATGATGGTTATATTTTTAGTAAAAGAGCAGAAGAGTCTATCTATAATACTCATATGATTTTATATTTTGTGCATAAATTTATAGCTCATTATGAACTACCTGATGAGATGATAGATATAAATGTACGAAGTGACTATTCACGCCTACGAAATATTATCTACACAAATAAAAAGTTAAATGGAAACTTTAGTACGCTTCAAACTCTAATAGGTGGAGAGTCTATTCAAATATCAAATTTAGTCCAAGATTTTAGTGCTTTGAATTTATACAAAGAGGAGAATTTTAAATCATTTATGTTCTATCTAGGGCTTGTTAGTATCAAAGATAGAGATTTTGATTTAAATCTCAAAATTCCAAATGAGACAGTCAAAAGAATAGATATAGATTTTCTAGCAAGTGCATTGGAGTTAGAGAGAGTATTTGAAATAAATATAAGCCAACTAGCAAGAGAGCTTAAAAAGTTTGCCTTGCAGGGTGATTTGGAAGTTTTTAGATATTTAGCTCAAATGATAAAAGAAAACACAGGAATTAGGGATTATATCTACAAAGAGCAGACAGTAAAAGCTATGTATTTAGCCTATCT
>CAZNJD010000065.1:0-37162 GCA_964573285.1 uncultured Sulfurovum sp.
AATTCTTTTCAAGATTAAAAACACTCCCTCTTTTACTATCAGGATTTGCTATTCTTGCTAATACTATCTCTTTTAGTATCTCAATTGAACGGGCATTTCTTGCTCTGTTGCCTATTACTCTATCAAATCCTAACTCATTATTGGGTTAAGTCAGCAATGGCAGTTTCAGCTCCAAATCTCGGCTCTGCAATGATATTCATCTATTTTGTTTTTTTATTGAACTCTTGAAAAGAGAAAAAGAAAAAAAAGAGAATAAAGAAAAAAAAGAAAAAAAAGAGAATTTAAAAAAAGAAAAACATTTAAATTGATTTAGAGATTATTTATCAGGAAGTGAGGGGAATGAAATAAATAAGGTTTAACTAAATTGATGTTTATTACTTATATATAGAGAGTTTGATTTTTTTTAGAATTTGGGCTTTTTTAAAAAATGAGTGAAAAAAAATTTTGACCCTGACACTCCCCAAAGAATAAAAATTAAAAATAACTTATATAAGCTTTTTTAGGCTAGAATATGAACTAAAAAGGAAAAAGCAAAAATGAATAAAAACTGTTTATTAACAATGATAATAACTTGCACTACTCTTATTATAGCTTCAGATATTGATAGTCAAAATCTCAAATATATGTATGAAGGTGCAAAAGAGATAGAGATGTTAAACAAATCTATGGAAGCAGGAATGAGGGAACATAACCAAAAAGTGCAACCCATAATAACCCAGACTACCGAGCATATTATAGATAACACCCCTATTGAAAATTTTCAAGATAGAAAAAACGACTTCTATTTAGAAAAACATATTGCAGATAGTCAAAATACAAAAGTTAAAGTTACAGTAGTTAGAGATATAATTAAAATTGTTACAACAACAGATATAAATAATCAAGTAACTACATCTAATGGCTTAACACAATCAAGTTATAGTAGTAGTACAACAGAAGAGTTACCTATACCTTTTAATAGTGATATAAATAAAATGACGAAAGAGTATAAAAATGGTATTTTAAAAATATCAATACCTAAAAAGTAGAAACAAGATATGTTTCTATAACCTCTTTTTATAATACTCCACAACCAAAAGACCCATTCCCACTAAAATAAAAATAAAAATAATAGACCCAATAATAACTTCATTGGGTATAGGTTGGCTTAAATCAAACATTAAGCTATAACTTTGGCACATCTATCACATGCTTTGTTTTCATTATCAGATGTAAACTTCCAACATCTTGGACATTTAGCTCTTTTGGCTTTATGAACAGTGAATTTAGAACCATCAATTTCAAATAAAGCTACCTCTTCACCCTCACATAATGGTTTAATAGCAGAAACAATAAACCAATCTTCCAAATTCCCAATCTCTTTAATATCGAAAATACTAACATCTCCTGCAATCTCTAATTCCAAAGTTGACTTGATTAGCTTCTCTTTTTTAAGTCTATCAATGGATTCTGAAAATTTTGCTCTAGCCTCAATTAGATTTATATCGTTGAAACTATCTCCTACTATAGGAAGTTCTTCATATACCAAATCAAATACACTCTGCATATTACCTTTAACAATATCAGGAGCATAATCTAATACCTCATCTATAGTATATGTTAATACTGGGGCTACCATTACCATCATAGCTTTTGAGATAAGTAACATAGCAGATTGTGTTGACCTTCTTGTTATAGAATTTTTGCTATCACAATATAGTCTATCTTTGGTAATATCCATATATATACCACTTAATTCATTGGTTACAAAGTTATTTAGAGTTGCAAATCCTCTTAGGAAATCATACTCATCAAAACTTTTTTGGACTAAACTAAATACCTCTTTGGCATGATTTAGTATCCATCTATCTAGTTCACCATACTCATTTGGTTCTACTATTTTTTCCAAGCCATCTATATTTGCCATTAGAAATCTAAATGTATTTCGTAGTTTTCTATATTGCTCTGCTGTCTGTTTCAAAATACCATCAGATATTTTTAAGTCATGCTGATAATCACTTAATGCTACCCATAGTCTCAATATCTCTGAACCATATTGCTTAATCACTTTATCAGGTGCTATTACATTACCTTTGGATTTACTCATCTTTTCACCTTTTGCATCAACTGTAAATCCATGGGTGATTAAAGTTTTGTATGGTGATTTTTGATGAATAGCTGAACTTAGTAGTAGTGAAGTTTGAAACCAGCCTCTATGTTGGTCACTCCCCTCTATATATAATGAACTTGGATACTCTCCTGCATCATAATTTCCACTCTCTAATACAGCATTCCATGTTGAACCACTATCAAACCATACATCCAAAATATGATCAACTTTTTCTAGTTCATCTGCTTTGTACTCACACTCTGGGTGAAGAAGCTCTGCTATTTCCATATCATACCAAACATCTGTACCTTTTTCTTCAAAGATATTAGCTATAAAATCGAGTACTTTCTCATCAAAGATTACTTTTTTTGTTGCTTTGACTCTAAAAAATGCAATAGGTACACCCCAACTTCTTTGACGAGAAATACACCAATCAGGTCGTCCTTCTACCATTGGTTTTAGTCTATTTTCTGAACTTTTTGGATAAAATTTAACCTCTTGCAGAGAACTTAATGCACTCTCTCTTAGACTCTCATCTGAACCGTTTGCTTTATCATCTACAGATATAAACCATTGATTAGTAGCTCTATAGATAAGTGGTTTTTTGGTTCTCCAACAGTGTGGGTATGAGTGAGTAAATTTGCTAACTTTTAATAAATTATCACCCAAAAGCTCTAAAATCGGCTCATTAGCTTTAAAAATATGCATCCCTACAAACTGTTCTGGATTAGGAAGTAGATTAAGTCCTACTACAGACTCATCAAAACATCCTCTCTCATCTACGGGCATTACCACTTCAAGATTATATTTTAGTCCTACTTTATAATCATCTTCACCATGACCTGGTGCTGTATGAACACAACCTGTTCCTCCATCCATCAATACATGCTCACCCAATACTATAGTGGAGGTTCGCCCATTTAGTGGATTGATAGTTAACATATTTTCAAGCTCTATTGATGCGATTTTACGGTTAGAATGACCACTTACTACACCCTCTTTTATCATTGCATCATATCGTGCTTCTGCGACTATATGACCATCATCTGTCAATAGATACATCTCTTCAGGATTGAGAGATATACCTGTATTAGCAGGAAGTGTCCAAGGGGTTGTAGTCCATATAACCAATCCTGCCTTACCTCTAATATCTAGCTTCTCTTTAGCACTATCACTAAGCTCAAAATGAACATAGATAGAGTAATCCTCTTTATCTTCATACTCTACCTCTGCATCAGCTAGAGCTGTTCTAGCAGCCCATGACCAAAAGATAGGTTTATGTCTCTCTACCAATAAACCTTTTTTTGCTACTTCACAAAGAGTTCTATATATATTTGCTTCAAATTTATAATCCATAGTGATATAAGGATTATCCCAATCAGCCATAATACCTAATGATTTAAACCCTTTTTTCTGTCCCTCAACTGCCTTTTTAGCTGTAATCCTACAAATCTCTCTAAATTTAGAGATAGATAGAGTCTCTTTTTTGGCTGTTCCCATTTTGTCTTCTACTTTTTGTTCAATAGGCAAACCATGACAATCCCAACCTGGAGTCATTCGTACAGCTCTTCCTTGAAAGTAGTTATATTTCAAAATAATATCTTTGAGTATTTTGTTTAAAGCATGACCTATATGAATATCACCATTGGCATAAGGAGGTCCATCATGTAGAGTAAACATCTCCGCACCCTCTCTTTTAGTTTTCATCTGACCATACATATCATTATCATACCATTTTTGGTATCGTTTTGGTTCATTTTGAGGTAGATTTCCACGCATTGGAAATTTGGTTTTTGGAAGTAATAGTGTATCTTTGTAATCCATTATATTTTTGCCTTTGTAGCGTGGGTTTTCTAACCCACAAACGATATTTTTCTAATTGGCGTGATTATATCCAAAAGTTGTTTTGGGTATAATTATCATATGAAAAATAATCAAACAAAACAGAACACTATTAATATAATAGAGATTTTAAAAGAGAAAAACCAATCTATAACATTTGCCGAAAGTTGCACAGGTGGACGAATTGCTTCAGAGTTTACTTCTATATCAGGAGCATCATCCGTTCTAAATGGTTCAGCTGTCACATACTCAAATGAGATTAAATCACAATGGTTAGGAGTCAAAGAGGAGACATTAATAAATCATGGTGCAGTAAGTAGTGAGTGTGTCAAAGAGATGTTAGAAGGAATTTGTAAAATGGCAAATGCAAACTATGCTATAGCTGTTAGTGGAATAGCAGGACCATCTGGAGGAACTATAGAAAAACCTGTAGGTACTGTCTATATTGGTATTAAAACACCCAAAGAAATTATAATCAATAGCTACATATTCAAAGGTAATAGAGAAGATATTCAAAATCAAGCAACAAGTAAGTCTATAGAAATTTTACAAAAAAGTTTACAATCTTAAAAAAACTCTTGACATATAATCATTCATAGGCTATAATTCCATCCACTTATCACAAACGAAGTGAAATGATATGACCTTTTAGCTCAGTTGGTAGAGCAACTCCCTTTTAAGGAGTGGGCCCATGGTTCGAATCCATGAAGGGTCACCATTATAATAGGTGCGGTGGTAGTTCAGTTGGTTAGAATACCTGCCTGTCACGCAGGGGGTCGCGAGTTCGAGTCTCGTCCACCGCGCCATTTTTTTTTGTAATATATTTATTATGACCTTTTAGCTCAGTTGGTAGAGCAACTCCCTTTTAAGGAGTGGGCCCATGGTTCGAATCCATGAAGGGTCACCATTTATAATTTTGGTCGATTAGCTCAGTTGGTAGAGCGCTACCCTTACAAGGTAGATGTCACAAGTTCGAGTCTTGTATCGACCACCATTTTTAATATTATTGTTAATGGTCAAGATGACCCTTTCATCTAGTGGCCAAGGATATTGCGTTTTCATCGCAAAAACAAAGGTTCAAATCCTTTAGGGGTCGCCAACCATTTTATTCCTAAATGAAACAGTATATCAGGTCGATTAGCTCAGTTGGTAGAGCGCTACCCTTACAAGGTAGATGTCACAAGTTCGAGTCTTGTATCGACCACCATTTTTATTATAGGTGCGGTGGTAGTTCAGTTGGTTAGAATACCTGCCTGTCACGCAGGGGGTCGCGAGTTCGAGTCTCGTCCACCGCGCCACTACTATTTATTTTAACTTTTTATATAATTTATCCCAATTTTCTTTAATCTCATTATATCCTGACTCATAAGCACTATCTATCTCAGAAAAATTAAATAGATGCATATTTGCTACCCCTTTTATCTCTAAATAGGCATTTGATAGTTTTTTTGCACCCATTGAGTTTGAACGAATCATAATAAGTATAGTACGGATAAGCAAATCTTTGAAACTATCCAAATCTTCACCACGAAGTGGATTGATATTTATTGCTAGATTTTTTTCACTATATTTTTTTAATGGTTTTACAGGTAAATTATCAGAAAAGCCACCATCTATATAGAGTTTATCATCTATTTTTTTGGCTTCAAAGAGTGGTGTAATAGTTGAGGAAGCAATAGTATAAGGAATAGGGTCACCAGTATTTATATAATGATAATCTCCATCATTAATATCTGTAATACATGTATAACAAGGAATGTTCAATTCACTATAGTCAGAAATTGGGATAAAATCTTTTAGTTTTTCTTCTAAACGATTAAGAGTAAATATACCAGTTAACCTACTCAATGTGAATAGGTCTCGTTTCTCTAAATCTTTTAGAAATTGATACATCTCATCACTACTATGTCCTGCTGCTAAAAATAGACCAACTATAGCTCCTGCACTACTTCCTGCAACGGCTGTTACCTCTACTCCTTGCTCTTCTAAAAATTTGATAACACCCACATGAGCAGCACCACGCAAACCTCCACCACTTAGACTAAGTGTAATTTTCATTAATATTAACCTTTTATACTTTTAGATATAATACCAAAAAATTAATCCAATCAAGGAAAAAAGTGAAAAAAATATTTTATATAGAGCAAGAAAAACGCAATAGAGATAGAGCAGTAGAAGCTATTAAACATGAATTACGAAAATATATTAAACGAGAAAAGAAAAAAAAATTGCCTAATAGTGCAACTATGTATTGGGATTTTGATTGCAAATTTGGACAAAATAGTCAAAATGCAAAAGTATCTACATTTGATGAAGTGATTAAATCACTTGATATTGCTAATAGTAATAATTGGAGTGAGTGTTATATTGAAATCATAGCAAAAGCTGTAGATAAACCTATTAAAGAAGATGTATAAAACATCTCCTTTTTAGATTTATGATTTAGAAACATAATTAGCAATAATATCACCCATTTCAGAACATGAACATATCTCTTTAGCATCATATATAGCTAAATCACCTGTTCTATATCCATTTGCCAATGCTTTTTTGATAGCATTATCAATTTTAATTGATGCCTCTTCTTCATTTAGAGCGTATTTTAACATCATAGCTACACTTGATATTGTGGCTAAAGGATTTGCTATACCTTGACCTGCTATATCTGGAGCTGAACCGTGGATTGGTTCATATAATCCTACACCCTCACCAGTACTAGCACTTGGAAGTAATCCAATAGAACCACTGAGCATACTTGCTGCATCTGAGAGTATATCTCCAAAGATATTTCCAGTCAAAATAACATCAAACTGTTTTGGTTCTCTGATTAGTTGCATAGCAGCATTATCTACATACATATGAGAGAGTTCTACTTCAGGATAATCTTTTGCTACTTGAATAACTGTCTCTCTCCAAAATTGACTCACTTCAAGAACATTTGCTTTATCTACAGAACAGACTCTTTTGCCTCTCTTCATTGCTATCTCAAAAGCTACTTTGGCTATTCGTCTAACCTCTTCTTTGCTATAAATCATAGTATTATATGCCTTATCTTCAAGAAGCTCTCTAGGCTCTCCAAAATAGATACCACCCGTTAGCTCACGAACAACCATAATATCAACACCTTTTACAATATTTGGTTTTAGTGTTGAGGCATTAACCAACTCATCATATACAATAGCAGGACGCAAATTAGCAAATGTTCCCATCTCTTTTCTAAGTCCTAAAAGCCCACTCTCTGGTCTTAGATGTCGTTCTAAGTTATCCCATTTTGGTCCACCAATTGCACCAAATAGTACAGCATCACATTTTTTTACACCTTGAATAGTCTCATCAGGAAGAGGAACACCAGTCTCATCAATAGCTGAACCACCTAAAAGCATCTCATTATAATCAATATTAAATCCCATATTAGCAGATAATGCATCCAAAACTTTCATAGCTTCATTAACTATTTCAGGGCCAATACCATCACCTTTAATTATACCAATTTTATAATTTCTATCCATTTTTATACCTCATTTCCTACTATCTCTTGATTGGCAAATGAAATAAGTCCACCTGCGTCAACCAACTTCTGCATAAATTCAGGAATTGGAGTAAATTTATATATTTTGGCTTGTGTGATATTTATCACTTCACCTTTTGCCATATCAATTTTGACTCTATCACCTTCATTTATCTCATTAGCTTCTGGCAATTCAAATATAGGAAGTCCCATATTAAAAGCATTTCTATAGAAAATTCGTGCAAATGTTGGAGCAATAATTGCTGAAATACCTGCTGATTTTAGTGCAATAGGAGCATGTTCACGACTACTCCCACAACCAAAATTTTCACCTGCTACAATAATATCACCTTCACTCATTTTACTAACAAATGCTGGGTCTGCATCTTCCATAACATGCTTTGCCAATTCACTTGGCTCACTAGTATTTAAATATCTCGCTGCGATAATCAAATCTGTATCTATATTATCACCAAATTTCCAAACTTTACCTTGCAAATCCCATCCTTTAGATTAGGTTATACCTATTTTTATATGTCGAATTATAGCCAAGTTGTGTTAAACTATCTATTATAGTTTTCTATTATGGCAATCGTTTGAACAATCTTACCATTATCATAAATCTTTAATTTTTCAGCATTAATAGCTCTACCGTTATTATCAAGTTCAAAAACTATTATCTGTAATATAGTTTGACACCTTTTAGGAATATCAAAATGTTTACTAATACCACTCATAAATCTCTGAATAGGTATTTTTTTGTCCATACCTATTACTTGGTCACGACACCCTGTTAAACCCACATCAGTAACAAAACAACATCCATCAGCAATAATCAAATCATCAGTTCCTACATGTGTATGTGTTCCAAGTAGAGCAGAAACTCTACTTTTTAATATATGTAACATTGCTAGTTTCTCACTAGTAGCTTCAGCATGTATATCAACAATAATATGCTTTACACCATCCTCTTTGAGGCGACTTACCACCTCATCCATTTTAATAAAAGGATTATCACACATAGGCATAGTATAATTTCCCATTACATTAATTACAACTACTCTGTGGCTACAAATTTCTAACTCAATCCAACCTCTACCAGGACTTTTATCAGGATAATTTATTGGTCTAAGCAGAGGATAACTATCAAACATATCAAATATCTCTTTTTTATCCCAAGAGTGATTACCACCTGTCATAATATCAATTCCATAACCCAAAAGCTCATTAGCATTTTTTTTAGTAAGCCCAAAACCATGAGAAGCATTTTCATAATTTGCTATAACTAAATCTATACTGTATCTATCTTTAATATTTTGGAGATATTTTGCTATTATCTCTCGACCTGGTCGTCCTACTATATCACCTATAAATGCTATTTTCACAATTATCCTTTAAAGAGATAATTTTATCAAAATATTTTAGTTAAGAAGATAAATATAATTCTCAAAAACCTACAAAGAGTAAAAGAGTTAATATGCTACAATGGCTAAAAAACGAGGAATAAAATATATGAAATTTATAGGTGCTCATGTAAGCATAAGTGGTGGGGTTGATAATGCCCCACTAAATGCCATGAAAATAGGTGCAAAAGCATTTGCAATGTTTACTAAAAATCAAAGACAGTGGGTAGCCAAACCACTTGAAGATAAAATGATAGAGAGTTTCAAAGCAAATCTGAAAAAATCAGGGATATTGCCTAAACATATACTACCTCATGATAGTTATCTTATTAATCTAGGAAATCCTGAAATCCCAAAGCTTGAAAAATCACGAGAAGCATTTATAGATGAACTGAGACGATGTGACCAATTGGGTTTAGAACTACTCAATTTTCACCCAGGTAGCCATTTAGTTAAAGTAGGGAAAAAAGAGCCTAAGTATGCTGATAAAATCATAAAAGCAGAACTAGAGTGTTTGGATTTAATAGCAGAGTCTATGAATATTGCTATAGAAGCTACCAAAGAGTTAAAAGTAAAATTAGTTATAGAAAATACAGCAGGACAAGGAACCAATTTAGGATATAAATTTGAACATTTAGCACATCTTATTAATAAAGTAAAGGATAAAAGCCGTGTTGGTGTATGTTTGGATACATGTCATACTTTTACAGCAGGATATGATTTAAGGACAAGAGAAACTTATACTACAACTATGGATGAGTTTGATAGAATAGTTGGCTTTGAATATCTATCAGGTATGCATATTAATGATTCCAAACCCAAATTAGGTAGTCGTGTAGATAGACATCACTCTTTAGGTCAAGGTGAACTTGGATGGGATACTTTTAGATTTATAATGAATGATAATAGAATGGATAATATCCCTTTGATTTTAGAGACTATTGATAATAGTATTTGGAGTAGAGAAATTCAAGATTTATATAATCTAATTGAGTAATTTATATTCATCTAAAACACTTTTGATAAATTCAGGTTCAGCAGGATTGATATACATTTCGTTCATTACCTCAAATCCTGCTAAATTGAAAATCCTTGGTCGAATACGAATATAAAATAGATGAAAATTTTCGATACTATCGAAAAAATCCTCTGTATCAAAATTTTTATTAATAGGTGGTTCGAAAAACTCAATATTGAAATCGAATTCACCTATCTCTTTGTAAAGTAATTCCATAGTTTTATGTGTTATAGAAGCCAACTCTCCTAATCGTATATCATTAAAATTAGTAAATGAAAAAGAGTTATCTAATGTGCTAATCATCACTTCAAAAGGAAATAAAGAGGCATATGGCATAAATGAGACAAAGTTTCTATTTTTAAATAATACTCTCTTATTATCCTCTATCTCCTCTTCTATCATATCCATTAGAAGTTTTCTCCCATGTGTTCTATAGTAATCAAACTCTCGTTGAAGTAGCTCTTTTTTGGCAATAGGAAGTATAGGCATACCAATAATTTGTGAATGAGGATGAGACTGAGTAGCTCCTGCATTTAAACCATGATTTTTAAAAATAGAGAGATATTTAATCCGACTATCTTTTTTCAAATCCTCAACTCTAGCTCTTATAGTTTTCAATAGATAAAAATATTTTTTTTCACTAAATTCAAAAATACTAATATGTTTGGGTGTATCTACAATAACCTCATGCATCCCAAATCCACCAAAACTTTCAAAAAATCTTTCTCGTTTCGATTCAAATTTTGTTTCTAAATTTAATGCTGTATATAGGTTAGGTACAACTCTAGTTAACCATCTACCATTCTCTTTTATTGAAAAAATCTCTTTGGTTGTTTTCTCCTCTCGCCCTGCACAAAAAGGACAACAGATTATATCTTCTTTGCTATAACTACAATCTTTATTGAGAGGTTTATGAAACCTCTCTGGAGCTATAATTACATATTGATTATCAAACTTAGAGTATCTTATTTCAGACATAAAAACTTTCCTTTTAGTTCTAATTTATCGGTAAATAGTATCTCAAAACTTAGATTTATACCTTGGATAATAGTATCAAATCCTTTTTCACTTTGTGAAACTGTTTTAATAAGTTTATAATTTAATTTCATCTCTTGTTCAAACTCTATTATAATCTTTCGGTTTGTATAAACATCTTCTAATATAAACATATTATCTCGCAATTTATTTTGATTTTGAACAATCTCATTATTGAGTTTCAAATCATCATAATGTGCAAAATGTAAGTTAATTTCCAATACATAACTATATGTTCCAGCAAAAATTAGACTATTTTGAAATCTAAAACCGTTATCTAAAATATTATAATCTTTTATCAATTCATTTGTGCTAAAACAGCTGTGATTTATATTAAATATTTCATTAGAAAAGTTTTTTAAAATTTCATCTCTATCTTTGATTAAATCTATAAATGAAACTCTCTCATAATCATCAAAAACTAAATCATCCTTAACCTGATTGGAAATATCATATTGTATATTATGAATAGTCTCTATCTTACTATTATTACTGTCTATTATAGGGTTTAATATCTCTTTATGATAACCCTCTACTCTTCGTGTTAGTGTATTTTGAAAATTAAATCTCTTCTCTCTATCATCAAATTCAATGAGAGTACCACCCTTAGCTGAAAATCGAATAATAAGCTCTTTGGTTTTAGCTTTAAGTTGAGGGTAGCCTAATATCTCTATATCTTCTATATCTATTTTAATTTCAATCTCATCTGAAGAGAAATCTTCACACTCAATTATATATTTATAAGCATTATCTCGTAAATTGGGTAAATATATCCCACCAAAAGCTCCATGCCAAAGTACATCATTGGTTTGAGCTTTAAAAAGAGACTCATTTTGTAACTTTCGAAACTCCAACATTCGTTTATGAATACGATTTGACTCACTATATTTAGTAAAAAAATTTTTCCATTTCCCACCAGCCCACTCATTCATCTCTACATAAGAACTCTCTAATAGATATATAAGCCCAATAGAACTATTTTTTTGGTGATAATCATTGAAATGGATAGTCTCTACTTCATCTATTGCTTGTTGTACAAAATTGTGTAACCAATTTTGACCATAAACCCACTCATTAGTCTTTGGCCATAATCCAAACTTCTCTAAATCATCAAAAATAATAGCTGTAGAGTATCTCTTGACTTCATCTATAGAGTCACTACTTTCTGCAAATGGTATCTTATATCGTAACTCCTTATTAATAGGGAAAATAGAGACCTTTTCTCCTCCATTTTCGCTAGTCCAATATCCTTCTATTTCATTTTGATGTACCTTATATATATGCTCATCATCTACAATTACATACTCTACTCCACATGATTTAAGTGCAGATATAATTCCATCACTCCAAACTCTTTCTGTTAACCATAAACCTTTAGGAGTTTGAAAAAAATTTTTTTCTATAAATTGTGTAAGTTTCATTATTTGATTAATCTGTGAAATTTCATCAATAGAGCTTAAAATTGGTTCATAATATCCACCTGTAAAAAACTCTATATTACACTTTTTGATATTTTCAAAAACGATAGGATAGTGAGTCTGTATATGCTCCAAAATCCACCCACTAGAGTGCAAAGCAAATTTGAACTTGGGATATTGACTCATTAATTCAAAAAATGGAGCATAACATAATTTGACTGCTTGTTCTATAGCAACTCCTAAATTATCAACGGGTTGGTGCATATGTACACCAAATAGTAGTTTAGTCATTTCTTTCCTTGATTATTAAAGTTATAACGAATATTCACACTATAAGTATAATTTATTCAAAATAAAATATTTGTTTATACTATAAATCTATTTAAAATATCATTTATGATATATTTTAAATGTGAGTTAAACCACAATAAAAAAAAAGGAAGAATATGACAAAACTATTATCAATCATCGCTATTGGAGCATGTTTATCAATAAGTTCATTGTATGCAAATGACGCAACAGTTATTAACCTAGCAGGAAAACAGAGAATGTTAACTCAAAAAATGAGTAAAGAGGCTCTATTTGTTACAAAAGGTATTGATGCAGACAAAAACAAAGAGGCTCTATCTAAGACAGAAGAACTATTTGATAAAACTCTAACTGGTTTAATAAATGGTGACAAAGATTTAGATTTGCCAAAGAATGAAAACAAAGAGATTGTAACTCAACTAAATAAGGTTAGTGAACTTTGGAAATCATTCAAAACAAGTATTGATAAAGTAGTAGCAGGAAAAAGTGATAAAGCAACACTTGAAGCAATTGCAAAAGAGAATTTACCACTATTAAAAAATATGAACCAAGCTGTAGGAATGTTTGCAAAAGCAAGTGGTTCTAAATTGAGTCCAGAGGTAGCAAAAACACTTAATCGTGCAGGAAAACAGAGAATGTTAACTCAAAAAATGACTAAAGAGTTACTTTTGGTTGCTAATGGGATTAATGTAGATGAAAATAAAGCTAATGCAAAAAAAACAGGTGAACTTTTTGAATCTACTCTAAAAGATTTAACTGATAAATGTAAAAATGATGAAATCAAAAAACAGTTAGGTGTTGTAGCTAAACTATGGAGTGAGTATAAGACTATTATAGAAAAAGCTGATGTAAGTGATGCTTCATTAAAAAAAGCAGAAGAGTTAAATATCCCTCTACTTAAAAACATGAATAAAGCTGTTAAAATGTATGAGGCTAATGCTAAATAATTTTAATTAAATTTTCCTCCTATCTTTTGATAGGAGAAAAAGTTTTTATAAATAGCTAATTTCTATCTAACTACAATTGAAACTTCTTTAATCACAAAAGCTTTCTTAAATTTATTATCTTTTAAATCTATTATTGATTGACAATCTCTTTTTGCAAATCTAACAAACATAGTAGCTTTGATTATATCACCTTTTTTAAGAGGTATGTTTTTGTAAGTTACACTTTTACTTTTATAAGCATTCAAATTGGTCATATCTGTGCTATATGAGTTTGCTGGTATAATTACTCTTTTGCCACTTTTATCATAAAATCTATACTCAAAAAATAGCTCTTTATCCTCTTTTGGGTCATTTTTATAATTTTTCCATATCTCTTTATTATCTTCTATAACTTTAACTTCCAAATATTTTACACGAGATGGTTGAATAATTAATGGATGAGCCATTTTATTAGTTAATTTTATAGTTATAGTATCTTTTGAAGTAGAGATATTTATATCCACCCCTTTAGCTCTAAACTTTTTATCATGAATTCCCAAAAATTTATGACTAGCATGTTGTCCACGAGAGCGTTTATCCATCTTTTCTGCACCACCACTGATTTCAGGCATATGACACTCTATACATTTAATACTTGTCTGTTTATCACTCATCGCTCGAAATATGGTTACATTATTATCATTGAGTTTATGTGAATGACATCCTATACATACTTTTTGTCCATAGACAGGGTTTTTACTAGATGAGTGTTTATCACTATCATCAGGATTTATTAATCTTCCATAAATTGTAGGTTTATAATTTTTGGCTTGTCTTGCTTTTATATTTATATTATGTTTATGTGATTTTTTGACATAAGCTATAGTATGACAGAAGAAACAACTAACTCCATCTGTATGGGTTTTATTACTTTTATCAGGTCTAGCTATGCCTTCCACTAAATCTTTGAGATTATTTGCCATTGGCATATGACATATGGCACACTCATATTTTTTAGTACTAACTTTATCTGCTATCTTTTTATGAAGTTCATCTGTGAAATAGCTTTGGCTATGTGCAGAGGTTTGATACTCTTCATATATCTTTTCATGACACTCATTACAGGCATGATTATCCAAATATTTATCTTTGGCATAGAGAGAAGAGATAAAAATTAAAAGAAAAAATAGAGATTTTTGCATAGTCAGACTCCTATAAAATTTAGGGAAACCTACTCTGCAAGAGGAGGCAATTCATCACAACAGAATAAGTTTCACTAAAAATTATACACAAGAAAAGGTGTGTGGGTAAAAATACCCACACAAAGAGTTAATTACGCACCTGGAACATGTTGTCTATGTTCAACAGAGTATGTAAATGTAGGTGTTGTTAAATTTTCAATATATTTAACAAACTTACCAGTTTCTGACTCATAGATACCAATTCTACCAGTTGTCCACTCTGAAATCATAGTCCATTTACCATGGTTTGCAGGTTCAGCATGAAGTAATCTTGGTTGAACAGGTTTTTTAACAGCAGCACCTAATTTAGTAGGCATTGGCAAGATTTTCTCTTTTCCAAATGCTTTTTCAACTACAGGTACTTTTGCATGTTGTGTTGCATCCCACTCTTGAAGTACTTTACCTGTTTTAGCATCTATTAGTTGACCTTTTTTCTTACCAACTTTGATAATTCTATCAGTCTTTAAAGTCTCTTTGTTAATCAAGTGAACTTCATTATATTTAGCAGGTTTACCAAGAACACAGTCAGACCAAATCCAAGGTGTATCTTCACCAGTTCCTACAAATAAACCACCACCTGCTGTTTTAACTTTTTTGACAATTTTCCAACTTGGAGATTCCCAAATAACAACTGAACCAAAGTTCATAGAGTTAGTAGCATTAAGTTGTTTACCTAGTTTTTTATTGAACCAAGATGAACCCTGACCTGGGTGTGGCTTGGATTTTTTACCAGTATGAACTTTTGCTGCTAGTTTTTTAGTTTTGAAATCAACTATACCCATTAAGTCACTTCCTTGAGAAGCTATCATAAAGTATCGTCCAAAATCTTTACCTTTGTTTTCATTTAGGAAACAATCATGTAAAATTTTACCAATATTTGGAATATCTCCAACAATTGGGAAATTAGGTTTAGAGTAATCTATAATATAAACATGTCCTGCATCTTTAAGAGCCATTGCAAAATACGGTCCATATGGAGTATCAGCAATACCAGCTACACGACTAGGTCCAATTTGTCCATCTGGGTCAATTACACGGCTTGTATCATAAACTTTTAGTGGTTCAAGTGTTTTTGCATCACATAAAACTGCACCACCTGGATTATAGTTTCCAGCTAAGATATATTTACCATCTGGAGAAACTGCTAGTCCTCTTGACTCTTGACCTACTTGAACACTAGCAAGAGCAGGTTGACCAGGAGCTGCTATATCAAACATTGTAAGCTTACCTGAACGAGAGATAGAATAAGCATATCTTGGGTCATGTTTATTTGTTACAGTAACATGAACAGCAAATCCAGCTTTGTGTCGGCTAAGAACTTTTCCTGTTGTTGAATCAATAAAGTCAACCAAAGAAGCATCTCTTTCTGTTGCAAATGTAATATCTTTTACATCTTTTACATCAGCAGCTTTTGGATATTTTTTAGCTAATGCATCTCTATCAGCTAGTTTTGTCCATGATTTATGAACTTCATCAAAACTAAGTGTAAGCTCAACTGTATTTTTCCAATCCATTAGCCAATCAACCATACCTGTGGCATCATCTTTTGAAAAACTTGTATTCCATGCTGGCATAGCTGTATTTTCTCGACCATTCATAATAGTCTCAGCTAACATCTCTCTATTTTTCTTTTTAAGAGCTTTTGGTCGAAGGTCAGACCCAACACCACCTTGGTGAATAGGACCGTGACACCCTTGACACTCTTTTTCAAATTTTTTAGCAAAATCCATACTAGATGTACCTGCCAATGCAAAACTTGCTGTTAATGCTGTCGCTGCTGCAATACTTAAAATCCTCTTCATATTCTCTCCTTTTAAATTGAGTTTAAATAAACTTTTAATATTTTCAAAAGTCTATTTAGATAGAATTCTCTGTCTGAAATTCAGACAACTTCTGAAATTTGAGGGCTACTATACAGCCCTCATACCTATCTAAAACTATTTATTTAGCTTAGCTTTCTCTTGTTTATAAATCCAAAACATTGGTAATATAATTACTGTATGTAAAAATATAGTCAATGTCAATGGACCCTGATTTAACATTCCAAAAAAACTTGGAACTACATCTGTAAACGGTTCAATCATTTAGTCTCCTTTAATTAGATTAAGTAGAGGCATATATTATGCCTCTGCCTCCTGAGCATTATTACCAATAGTAACTAAATCCCATACTAGATAGATAAATCCTATAAAGGTAACAAGACCCATAACAGTTCTCCAACCTTGAGCTTGAACATACCAAGGTAAATTTTGTGCTGTAAAGAATGCACTCCAACCAGCTCCAAGTTCTGCTCTTTCTACAAGAACCTGCTCATAACCTGCAATAGTTAAAGCTATTGTCATTCCTAATACACCAAATGTAGTAAGGAAAAGTCCCATTTTAGATTTGAAAGTCATTTTCATTCTCTCTACACCATAAGATTTTTGAATACCAAAATACATCATACCAATAAGGATAGTTGCATATGCTCCAAAGAATGATAAGTGACCGTGAGCCGCTGTAAACTGTGTTCCATGTGTATAGATATTTACTTGTGGTAGAGTATGGAAGAAGCCCCAAATACCAGCACCCAAGAAGTTACCAAATGCATTAGTTACAATCCATGCCATAGCCGGACCATTAGTAATAGCAGGTTTGTCTCCATTAATACCTTGCTCTTTACCCCAATCATATAATACATGAACAAACATAGCAATCAATGGAACAGGCTCTAATGCAGAGAATAATGCACCAATTTCCCACCAATATTCAGGTGTACCAATCCAGAAGTAGTGGTGACCTAGACCTAAAATCCCTGAACCAAATAGCATAAGAACTTCAATCCATAACCACATTTCAACGATTTCTCGTTTTGCTCCAATAAGTTTGATAAGTGCATAAGCTGCTAGAGTTCCAACAAACACTTCCCAAGTAGCTTCAACCCAAAGGTGTATAACCCACCACCACCAGAATTGATCCATAGAGATATTATCTGTAAAGAACATACCAGCAAGATATAGACCAGCAAGAGCCATTAGGTTAGCAATCATAACAGTCATAATTCCTGTTCTTCTACCTTTCATATATGTAGCAAATACATTCCAATAAAAGATAAGAACAACAACAACAATTCCTATATCAGCCCATCTTGGAGCTTCAAGATACTCTCTACCTTCATTAATAAACCAGATAGTAGTTTCTGTACCAGCACCAATTTGAATAAAGATATAAACAAGAACAACAACAGTAACAGCAGCAGTTAGTACCCAAAATGCTAATTTACCAAGACCAATACCTACGACCTCTTGTTCTGTTTCATCTGTAAGCATAAGATAAGTTGCACCAATCATAGCATAAAGCATCCATACAACAAGTGCATTAATATGTACCATTCTAGCTACAGAAAAATCAAAAAGCTCGAATAAAAAGCTAGGAAATAAAAACTGAATTGCAGCAATAAGTCCCATAAGTAGTTGAGCACCAAATAGGATAATAGCTACTCTAAAGTACATCATTCCTAATTCTTGACCCTTATTAGTTAAACTATTTGTTTTAATACTAGTAAGCATTAGTGCCTCCTGCTTTGAATTGTTCTACTGTTTTAGAGAAGTTTCTAGGGAAACCATTTGTATCAATACTACTCATATGTTTAAGAAATGCAACTAATCCTTTTGCCTCTTTTGCTGTAATATCAAGATTTGGCATCATTCTAGCATGTGTAGGATATTTAGATGGATGTTGTAAGAACTCTGCCATCGCCTCTTCAGTTGTATTTTTACCTGTCATTCCTTGTAAAGGACCACCTTTTTGCCAAGCTGGGTCTAACCATGCTTTTGTTAAATCTGGAGCATAATATGCACCATTACCTAATAATGTATGACAATTCATACAGTTTTTAGCTTGTGAAGTAAGTTTACCAAGATGTAATAGATCTTTTGCCTCTTTATCACTCCACTCTTTACCAAAAAATGGCTCTTTTTTACCAATTACTGGTACCTCATGTCCTCTTTTTGTACTCATTTGATAATCAATATGATAATTGATTACTGTTGGGGCTGGAACTCTTTTGGTTACCCCACTCTTTAAATCTGCATCTGTACCCATACTAATTTGTCCCAATGTGTCGAAAGTTAGCCAAATAAGCAATATAGTTGCAAATCCAGTTACCCATGCAGCTGACCTACGCCAAAATGGAATACTTGTCCATACGGATAGATTTTTGTTTGCCATATCTCCTCCTTAAATTTTTGTATCTGTTTTATGTATCTCTTCGTATCGTTTTTCAGAGTCTTCTATAAGCTTAAAATAGAGATGAGGGATAAATAGATAAGCTATCATCGTTACCATCAATACTTTAGAGGTAAATAGTTCACTTTGAATCATGACAGAAAGGTCATATAAACAGTAAGTTTGTAATGCCCAAAATAGATATCCAACACTCATCCACTTTTTAGAAAAATACCCCATTTTTGAGAGGGTAATAATGGCTGCATAACCTACCCCAAAGACCAAAACAAGTGTTGAGACGATAAAGATTGGTAGAAACATATCAAGAGCAATCTCTGGTCTCGTAATTAATATTTCCATAGTAGGAATCCTTTTGAATATCTATTTTGCTAAAAGCATATTGTATTATGTCAATTTGCTTAGAAAAAATTATTGATGTATGTCAACTTTATCAAAAAAAATTTTTAGAATAAGAAATTATAATTATAGATTATGGATATCAGAACAATAATATAAATCTCAAAAACTTGATATAAATCATATTCCAAAAAAATAATTTATACTATAATAACTTATCTTTATAATTTCTATAATTTTAAGTTATAAAAATTATAAGTTTTTTTAACATATAAGAGGAGAAGATATGCACCCAAGTTTTATGAAGTCAAAGATATTTGCGACTATCGCTTTAGTTATTCTGATAGTTGCTTTTGTTATTCCTATTGTTGTATTTCATGGTACACTCAATAAGATAGAGGCAGGAAAAGTCAATGAAATTTCACCATTAACCAAAAAGGTTTGGAATATCTATAATGAAGGTCGTTATAAGAGTGTTACCACACCAAAAGAGGCACACAATGATTTACAAAAGATGATTGATACTGCTTCAGAGATAGGAGTAGCTTCTACTCCTATATGGGCTGTTTCACTAGAAGCACCCAACTATCCAAAAGAGGCTTTTCCAGAAGGAATTCCTGTATATTTCCATTTTGATGGATATAGTGGAGAGGTTCATGAGATGAATACTATTAACCATTATGTAGGAATGGACCCAATGTGGGTTGGTGGACATTTTGAAAGAGCTATTGGACCTTATGCTCTACTATTCCTAGTTTTGGTTATGATTTTATTTATTGCTTATAATAATAAGATTTTAAACTATCTTATGTTAATTCCTGTGATTTTACCTCTGCTCTTTTTGGCTGATTATGCCTATTGGTTATATTGGTTTGGACACAATCTACATGATTGGGGTGCATTTAAGATTAAGCCATTTATGCCAACAGTATTTGGTGATGGTAAGATAGCACAGTTTACTACTCATTCCTATCCTACTATGGGGTTTTATCTCCTTCTTGCTATAGCAATATTTAGTCTATTAGCTATTTTGGCTAGAAATAAAGCATTGAAAGAGTCGTAGAGTTTATGAGATTATCTATTATTCTCTTATCACTGTTTATTTTTGCAAATGCAAACGCACTGCAAGAGGCTATAGACAAGGCCCCAAAAGGCTCAATTCTAAAGCTTCCTAAAGGTGTTTACAAGGGTAGCATTATTATTAATAAACCATTATCTATTATAGGTAAAGAGAGTGGTGTAGTAATAGATGCAGAAGAGAATGGAACTGTCATTACTATTAAAAGTTCTTTTGTAACTCTTAAAAATCTAACTATAATAGGTAGTGGAGATAGACATGAAAATTTAGATGCTGCTATTAAACTATCTGATGCAACTCAGTGTGAAATAACTCAATGCAATATCAAAGATACTCTATTTGGTATAGATTTGCAGATGGTCAAAAACTCTATAGTCAGTGATAATAATATCACTTCCAAAGATATAGAGTTGGGACTTAGAGGTGATGGACTTAGACTTTGGTATAGCAATGATAATATTATCAGAAACAATAGGCTTATCAAATCAAGAGATATGGTAGTGTGGTATTCACATGGAAATTTGATTGAGGGTAATTATGGTGAGTATAATCGTTACTCTCTACATTTTATGTATGCAGGTAAAAATATTGTCAAAAACAATATCTATAAACATAACTCTGTAGGAATATTTTTTATGTATTCACAAGATACTATTGCTACAGGTAATGTGATACAGAGTTCAATTGGAGCTACTGGTATGGGAATTGGATTAAAAGATGCTACCAATTTTACCATTAAAGATAATACTATTATATATTGTGCGCAAGGCTTCTATATAGATAGGTCACCATTTGAACCAGATACTCACGATTGGATAGAAAATAACAAAATATTATATAATGCAGAAGCGATGCACTTTCATTCGCTTAGCGAAAATAATATTATTAAAAACAATGTAATCCAAGGTAATATAGAAGATATAGTAAATGATAGTAGAGGTAGTAAGACAGACGAAAATGAGATAGTAGGAAACTACTGGGATAACTATGCAGGATTTGATAGAGATGGTGATAATATCGGAGATACACCTCATAAAGTTTATCAATATGCAGACCAACTTTGGGTCTATAATCCTGATGTCAAATTTTTTTATGGCTCACCTGTAATTTCACTACTCAATTTTTTATCAAAATTGGCTCCATTTTCAGAGCCAATATTTTTAATGGAAGACAAAAAACCTAAAGTTAGGATAAAAGGATAACCGTATGGCAAAAATCGAAACCGATAGACGAGAGTTTATCAAATACTCAACCCTTGGTATATTGGGGATTGTTCTAGCAGGTGGTGTGGTATTTAGTCCATATGCACTCAAAGCAGAAAATAGACTACGACCACCTGGAGCTGTGCCTGAAAAAGAGTTTTTGGGGCTTTGTATCAAATGTGGACAGTGTCTGCAAGTTTGTCCATTTCACTCTATAAAATTAGCTGATTTGGCAACAGGGCATGGAGAGGGAACGCCCTATATTGATGCGTTAGAGCGTGGATGTTGGGGTTGTGAGGCTGTGCCTTGTGTTTTAGCATGTCCAAGTGGAGCATTAGACCATGAGTGTTCTAAGATAGAAGATGCACATTTGGGAATTGCTGTTTTAGAGTTTCCTGATAGATGTTTGGCTGTTAGTAAAACCCCTGTTCCAAAAAGGTATAATGATAAAATGAAACAGTTTGTCTCTAATGTTACAAATATAAATGAACTAGAGCTTAAATTGTTAGATAAATTTGATGGATATGAGGGCAAAGAGTGTACTCTATGTGCTGATATGTGTCCTATTCCAAACCCTATGAGTGCTATTTCAATGGTGCCTGATAGCAAAGGTGGAAAGAGACCAGAAATTTATGATGGGTGTATAGGTTGTGGTGCATGTGAAGAGGTTTGTCCTACCAATACACCATCTATTGTAATTAAGCCTAGAGTGACTTATAAGTCATTCTATGAGAACAAAAATTAGGAGTGCTAATGAGTAGTAAATTAATATGGAGTTTAACCCTATTTTCCTTATTGATAGGTTGTGGGCAGGAGAAAACTAAAGAAAAAGAGAAAATAGTTACAACAGATAATAGTCCAAAAATTGAGATAGTAGAAAACAAAAATGCCAAAGAGATAAAAGTAGCTGATAAATCAATAGATAAAAATCAGAGTAAATCTTACTACTATGATTATGGAGTTAAAAGTAATTTTGACCTTAAATCTCAACCTGCTAATCCTGATGCAGAGGTGAAGATTAGACCAAGAACCGTAGTTGAAGCATTTATGCATATACGAAGTCCTTATGAGCATGTAGAAGCAGAGTTACTAGTTAAAAGACTTAGTAAGAATTTTAGGATTAAATGTTCTGCATGTCACTCTGATTATGCCAATGGAGTTATCGGACCATCACTAATTGGTAGAGATGCTGATTATATTTATGGTAAAATAGCTGATTTTAAAAGTGGTAAAAAGTCTAATCCTCTTATGAATGATTTGATTAAAATAATGAGTGATGAGGAGATTAGAGCTATGGCTGATGAGATTTACTCATTTAACCGAGAATTGAAAAAGATGAGGGAGAAGAAATGAAAAATATAGTTGTAGGAGTATTTACAATAATTATACTAGCAACAGCAGGTTGGATTGCATCTAAAGGTGGAGCTTATAATGGTGGAGAACATGGTAAAGTTATTGCTAATATAGGTGGAAGAACAGCTAATGTAAAAACAGCTCAACCTGTAGATAAAAGCAATGACCAAAAAGAGCAAGATGAACTCAATGCACTAAGAGAAAAAGCAGGAAACCTTGGAGCATTTAAGGTGAGTGATGCTTATAAGAGAAAATGTTCATCTTGTCATGGTGTTAATGGTAGTGGTTTTCAAAATGGTAAAAAAATGATGGGACCTAAACTATTTGGACAGAGTGAAGAAGAGATTTATAAAAAAATATCTGATTTTAAATTAGGTCGAAAAGAGAATGTGGTAATGAAAGGTTTATTAATCCCTATGAGTGATGATGATTTAAAATCATTTGCCAAAGAGATTGGAGAGTTTCCAGCACGAGCCAAAGCTCAACAAGAAAACAAGTAGAGCAGAGTTATGGATAAGTATCATAATAGAGAAACGATTAAAAAATCGTCATTTCTCTCGACCTTTATTAGTACAACAAGAGATGGTAAAAAAAAGTTAAGTTATAGAGCAAAAAGATGGATACTTGTATTGATTATTCATCTACTCTTCTTTTTATCATTTCATATAGATATTCAGATGTTAGAGGGTACACTTAATGGTTCACGATTTTTAGGGTTCCATTTAATAGATGTATTCACAACGCTAGAGCTATTTTTAACTCAACATCATCTTCATATCAATATTATTATTGGCGTAACCACTATTATAGCTTTTTATCTAATAATAGGTGGAAGAAGTTATTGTGCATGGGTATGTCCTTATGGAATACTTAGTGAGATAGGTGAAAAGTGGCATAATACTTTAGTAGCCAAAAAGATTATAAAAAATAGAAAATTTGACCATAGAGTTAAATATATCTTTTGGGCAGGATTTTTAGCAATGTCTGCATTTAGTGGATATTTGGTTTTTGAAACTTTTAGTGTAGTTGGGATTATGAGTCGATTTATCGCTTATGGTTGGAGTTTGGCTTTAGTTTGGGTATTAGTGATTTTTGCAATAGAAGTTTTCTTTTCTCGTCGTGCATGGTGTAGCTATATCTGTCCTATTGGAACAACTTATGGAATGATAGGAAAAATCTCTGCTATGCGTATAGAGTGGAATGATAACTGTGATAGTTGTATGGTATGTCATGATGTCTGTTTTGAACCACAAGTACTAGAGATTACCAAAGCAAAATACAAAAAACAGATAGATGAAAAAGGGATAAAAACAGCCTATATCACAGGTGCAGATTGTACTCTTTGTGGAAGATGCGTAGATGTATGTCATGAGGATGCACTAAAATTTAGCTCAAGATTAAAGAGTATTGTGTAGAGAAAAAAGGAAAAATATGAAAAAACCAACACCAATAGATGAAGAGATAAAACTTAGACCAAAAAAGATATATAGTCAGTGAAACTGATGCCAAAGGTAAAATTTCTTAAAGATAAAGGTGAGGATATAGAGTTTTCTAATATTTATGGAAAAATAAACAAATATGCTTAATTTTTACCTAAAATTATAATATCTTGCAGGATATTTACCTTTGAGTAAAATCTCATTGGTATAAAATGTAAAAATAGGCTCTCCACCCTCTTCTATAGATATTGGTATATCCTTATCTTCT
The DNA here is from genome assembly GCA_964573285.1 of uncultured Sulfurovum sp. Taxonomy (GTDB): domain Bacteria; phylum Campylobacterota; class Campylobacteria; order Campylobacterales; family Sulfurovaceae; genus UBA1140. The sequence goes on from CAZNJD010000065.1 coordinate 24,693, forward strand.
GTAATATTTATTTTTTTAGTAATAGTTTTAAGTATCTCTCTACTATTATCATCTTTGATATTAAATTCATCTCTTAAAAGTTCATACGCATCTTTTTCATCTTTGTTATATTTATATATATTCTTGGTAAGGAAAAGAGAGTTATCTAACTCACTATTACCTCTTTGTGCAATATATATAGCCATCTCTCTGTTTTTATTCTGTAGCTCCATAGCACCCATAACAACAATGGATACTATAATAACAGACATAATAACTTCAATTAATGTAAAAGCTTTTTTCATTAAAAATAATTCCCACTATCTTTTAAATTAAACTCTTCTTTAATCCAAAGATTTTTAGCTTCATCCATATCTTCTACTTTTTGAGGTTCACCAAAATAGCTTGGAAGATAATAAATGCCATCATCATTAGATAGTATAAGTTGAGTTGTACTACCATTTGCATATAGAGTATAACGGATACATATCTTTTGGTCTTTAATACGACCAAAATCCTCAATTTGTCTTAATTGATTATTTTTATCTACTATAAAAACTTCGAGATTATTCCCTAACTCTACTCCACCTTTATATGAAGTAATATCAGCACCTTTTGCAATATAACAATCTCGACACTTTTGAATACAAAAAAACTCTATATCTTCATCTGATTGAAAATCTTTTTTGAGTGTAGATGCTAAAGTTGTAGGGTCTAATTTATCAGGTTTTTTTGTCTGTTTAACGGCTTCAGAAAAGACTAAAAATCCAATCAAAGAGATTAACAGTACTACAACAATAAGCTCTATAAGTGTAAAAGCCTTTCGAGAATATGGCAACCATAAGGGATTGCCTTTAGAGTTTTTATCTATCACTACATTTTGGGAACTCAATATCTGCATCTTCTCCTGTTCCACCCTCTGCTCTATCTGGTCCTAAACTTATAATTTTGAAATCTTTATCTGATTTGATATAAGTAAAAGGTTTACCCCATGGGTCTTTTGGATTTTTTTCAAGATATGGAGCACCTGAATAGTTTGGATATTTATCTGCATCAGGATTAGTAATTAATGCTTCTATTCCCTCATCTGTATCAGGATATTTTCCATTGTCTAATTTAAACATCTTTAGAGCCTCTTTGATACTTCCCATCTGTGTACATGTAAGTTTGATTTGTGCTTGAGTTCCTTGACCGATTACTTTTGGTGCAACTAAACCAACTAAAAGCCCTAAAATAAGGATAACAACAAGTAACTCAATAAGTGAAAATCCCTTTTTTTGTGTTGTTTCTTGTGTGTTATTAGATATACAATCTAATTTTTTTGCTTTATCTTGTTCTAATATTAGTTCTTTTTTTACGCTTATGCTGTAAACTTTACTCATATTTAAAATTCCTTAGTTAATTTTGGTTATAATAATAGCGATTTTACTTGAATTGAGCTTTATAATGGATAAAACAAAAAGAGGTATTGCCCTTTTTATTACACTTTTAGTCATAGCATCTATATTATCTATAGTTGCTGTATCATTTTCATACCTAGAGAAGGTTCAAAAAGATGCTAGTAAAATATCAGCACTTATACAAGCAAATATTTTATATAAAAATACAACAGAGATTTTAAAAATTTTTTTTCCAAAAGGAAAAACAGATGATAAAAAGTTACAAATGATATATACACTTCCACTTATGCTAAATGAGCCTAAAAGTGGATTTAATATAAATTTAAAATGTAATCCACTTTTAGTGGCTGTACCTATTAAATGGTTAGATGAAAAATTTACAAAGAAGAAAATAGATAGATTAGAATTAGCTAGAAAAGTATTAACAGCTATATTAGAAAAATATGAGATAGAAGAGCCTAATAAATTAGAAGAGATGATTATCTCTAAGGTAACAGGAGAAAATCAACAAGATAAAGAGTATCAAGCTAGAATAAAACAACCAAAAGGTATTTTTTCTAAAAAAGAGTTTTATAAGCTTTTATTAGATTATCGTATGCGTTATGATGATGCTAAAGTATTCAAAATTCCATGGGATAAGTATTTCGTTTTTATAGATGTAACTAATAAGGCAGTTATAGACGGAGATTATATAACAGCGGAGCTTATATCTATAGCATTTGATATTCCACTACAGAGTGTAAAAGATGATTGGATAGTACCTACAAATATAGAAGAGGATAAAATGACATTAAAAGAGTTTTTAACACGAAATGCAACAGAAGAGGTTTTTGATAATAAACTTTTTTCCAATAAAGCTTTGAATGTTATGCATTGTGAAGAGCGTTATAGTTATCGTGATAGATATTATAGCTTTAGTTTTGATTATTCAGAAGAGAGGAGTGTAAATTTTGAATTTCATGGGGAAATCTAATAGGAAAATATTGGTATATAAAGATATGCCAACTATTACGACTAATGAGCAGATAGATATAATACTTACACCTCAATTTTATTCTTTTTTGAAAGAAGAGTTAGGGATAAAATTTGCATATCAAGCTAAACAGATTGCACCATCCTTTTTTGATGACTATTTAGATAGTACAAAAGAGTATCATTTTTTTGTATATAAATGTGAGGAGTATTGGTGTTTTTTTGCCTATAATATAGTAGAGATAATCTCATTTTTAGAAGATAAAGGTCTAAAAGAGCATCAAATTAATAAAATATTTTTTGCACAAGAGTTGGTTGAATATATGGAACAAGCAATTAGTTTAGGAAATAGTACAGCTTTAAAATCAATAGATGGGATAGTTACAATATTACCAAAAAGAGTATTGGAGAATGAGCATAACTATCAAGAGTTAGATTTGAATAGTATCTCATTAAATAATGGAATATCTATAAGTAGTTCTTATTCCTCACTAATTCCACTTAAACAAACCATAACTATAACTACTTTATTAGTTATATTAGGTGGTATATTTATTGTTGAGGGTACTCAAACTAAAAACTCTATCCAATCAGACAAAGATAAACTTGAAGTACTTTTAGATAAAAATCCAAAATTGAGTTCTAATCGTATTCGTAAAAGTATATTGCAACAGTATGAACCAATAGATAAGAAAGAGCGATTAAAAAGAGATACTATAGATAATATTGCTAAACTTTTATCTTCACAAAGCAGACTCAAAAAGCTTACGCTTGATGATAAAAAGATAATTGCTATAATAGAGACAAATAGTGATAAAATATCAAATCAAGTAATAACTAATGCTCATAACAGCAAATTAATAGTTAAAAAGCAGAGTGCTAAAGAGATTAGAGTAGAAGGAGTTCTATGAATTTAATGGTAATAAAAAGATTTAGAAATGAACTTATTATATTAGTTGCAACTCTATTTGCACTGTTTGCTTTTTTTTATAAACTCTCTGCCAAAAATTTTATAGAAGAGCAGAAGAGTCAGATAGTCTCATCTATTAGTGAGATTAGTAGAGTTAATGAGCTTAAAAAAGTATGGAAAAGTAAATCTATCTCTAAAAAAGCAGATACTTTTAAAACTATAGTAGGGAGAAATAAACTCAAATCATTTAAAAAATACTCAGGAAAAGTGATGGTCAGTTATAAAAATCTGAATTTTAAAGAGTTAAATAGAGTAATAAAAAATATGATGAATAACCCTTTTAGAGTTGTTAAACTAAAAATATCTGAACTCTCAAAAGGAAGCTATTCAATGGAGTTAATATGCAAATGGTAAAAAAGATTATTGGTAGTTTTTTTCTACTACTTATATTTTTGGTAATATTTGCACCAAAACAGCAAATATATTATCTATTAGAGAAAGAGTTAGCCAAAAATGATATAGTTATAAGTAATGAGAAATTTAATGATAAACTTTTTGGATTTAGTATCACTAATGCAGATATATATATCAAAGGTATAAAAATGATACAAATTAAATCAGTTGATTTAAATATATTTTTTCTATATAATCAATTAACTATAAACTCTATTCATACAGATAAAGGTATCCAAAATATAGTACCTAAATCTATAGATAAACTAAGAGCTGTATTTAGTATTATCAAACCTTATAAAATTGCTATAGATGGAGTAGGCTCATTTGGCGAGGTCAAAGGTGGGATTTATCTAAATATGAATAAGATATTTTTGAGATTTCCAATAACTAAAGATATTAGTAGTTTTAGCAATTTTCTAAAAAAAGATAAAGAAGGGTTATATTATGAAAAATTTTTCAAACAGTAAGATATTTTCAACTTTTCTCTATCTATTAACCATAATAGTTATAGCTAAAGTGGTTTGGCTTATAATAAGTTTAATATTTTTACCCAAAGATGGTATAGAGCATATAGAGATAACAAAAGTCAAACCACTCTATTATCGCACCAAATTAGCAAATCAATTAAAAAATATAGCAGTCCCTAAAAAAGTAGTTAAAAAAGTAGTTAAAAAAACACCTTCTGTTCCCTCAATGCAGGGGATAAAACTCTTAGCACTATATAACTCAAAAGAGACATTAGTTGTAACAGTTGAAAAAAGGTCTAAAACAAAAGTTTTATCCAAAGGTGAAAATATAGATGGATTTAAATTAAGTTCTGCTGGAGCAGATTATGCTATTTTTATAAAAAATAAAAAAGAGTTTAAACTTTTATTAGATAAAGAGAAGCTTAAAACAACAAGTTTTATCACACCTTCTATTTCTAAAAAAGAAAAACCAAGAAAGAAGATAAAAAATAAAATTATAGATAATGAAGATGGAACAGAAAAAATTGTTTCCAAAGGACTTTTGACTTCATATACTAAAGATATTGACAAAGTTTGGAAAGATATTGGTGTAGGTGAAAATAAAGTTAATGGCGTATTAGATGGATTTAAAGTCAACTTCGTTAAAAGAGGTAGTGATTTTGAAAAATTAGGTTTAAGACGAGGTGATATACTCAAATCAGTAAATGGTCAAGAGCTAAATAGCTACAATGCTGCTTTTTCTTTTTATAAAGAAATGAATAATATAGATAATTTAACCTTAGGTATAAAAAGGAATAATCAAGATATGGAGTTAGAATATGAGATTAGGTAAAACATTAATAGTGCTACTTATTGCATTAAATCTTTATGGTCATGCAGAAAAAGTTAATGTGAACTTTAAAAATTTAAATATTAGCGATTTTATTAAAATGGTTGGTAAAATTACTGGTAAAAATATTTTAATTGATAGTGAAATCAAAGGTAAAATCAATTTTGTTTCCAATAAACCAATAGAAAAAGATGATCTTATCCCTTTGGCTACTACTATTTTAGAAACAAAAAAGATGACGCTAGTTAATAAAGGTAGCTATTATCAAGTAGTAAGAAGTACTGAAGCCCCAGGAGTAGGTCTTCCTGTTAAAAATAATATTAGTTCAAGTGATGGAACTATGGAGACTGTTGTATTTAAACTAACTAATATTAATGCTGCTGTTATTAGAACCAAAATCAAACCTCTATTACATAGAAGTGCAAAAGTAGTCTCTTTTAAAAAAAATAATCTATTGGCGATAACAGCTTATCCACATACTCTAAAATCTATCAAAAAACTTATTGATAAAATAGAGAGAGGAAAATCAAAAGAGAGTCGTATTATAACACTACAAAATGCTTATGTCAAAAATGTTTTTCCAAATATACAGAGTATGGCAAAAGCAATTTTTCCACAAGATATTATAAGCGAAAAAGTATCTGTAATGAAAGATGAAAGTAGTAACTCTATTATTTTAGTAGGCAAAAATAAAAATGTAAATAAGTTAGTTCAGTATATTAGACGGCTTGATATTGATGGAGAAGAGAAAGATGTACAGAAGATGTATGTTATACCTCTACAAAACTCTAATGTTGAAGATATGGAGAAGATACTAGGCAAGTTACTTCCACAAATGACAGGTAATTTATCTACTAGAGGCTCTATTAATGCTATTATTGGGAAAAAGGGATTACCTCCAAAAATCAGGAATAGCCGTTCACCATTACCAAAACAGAACCAAAAAATAAAAAAAGCTGTTATTGCCAGTGATTTAGAGAGAAATGCACTTATTGTATTGGCAAATTCAGCTCAAATTCAAAATATTAGAGATACGATAAACGCATTGGATGTTGAGAAATCACAAGTATATATTAAGGCTAAAATTGTAGAAGTCAATACAAATTTGGCTGAAAATATAGGTGTAAAATATGGATTTAATGGTGGAGCCATTACTTCTAAAGGAATTTTTTCTTTGATGGCAAGTTCAGGTGCTGCACCTTTGGCAATTTCAGGTGAACTTATGAGTTTTCTCAATCAGGGTGGAACAAAAACAATCTATAATGATGCAGGTAATCCAATAGGTACTGAGACGGCAAGTAATTTCCAATTTGACCAAGGCATTAAAGAGGTATTTTCTATGGGTGTTCAGTTAGATTTACTTAAACAAAATGGTGCAGCACAAGTATTATCTGAACCATCTGTCTTATGTACAAATAATAAAGAATCAACAATTTATGTAGGTCAAACTCAATCCATTATTACACAATCTCAACAAAGTACTCAAGGTTCATCCAATGTACTTAATAATTATAGTAGAGAAGATATTGGTATAACACTCAAAGTTAAACCAAGATTATCTAGTAATAATAAAGTAACATTAGAAGTAGAAACAACAATAGAAGATGTTTTACCAGGTTCGGGTGCAGCCGCGGATAGACCAACTACTACTAAACGCTCAGTTAATACCAATGCGATAGTTAATCATGGTCAAACTATTATTTTAGGTGGACTTATAAAAAAATCTACTGGAAAAAGTTCAACCAAAATTCCTATATTAGGAGATATACCAATATTAGGTCGTTTATTTACTTCACAAGGAGAAGCAACAAGTAAAATTAATGTAGTTATCTATCTTACACCTTATATAGTAAAAAGAAGTACAGACTTATCAACTCTAAGAAAAAATTTAGATGAATTAGATTCTATACAACAGAAATTTAATAATATTGTACTTAATAAATTAGAAAAAAGAAAAAGAGGTATAAAAGAAGATAGAACACATATTACATTCTCTAGTAAATCAGATGATTTTCTAAGAGAGATACCTTCTGATAAAGTGACCCAATCACCAATCATTCCCCAAGAGAGTTTATATGATCAAACTATGATAGAGAGCGAACCTACTGAAGTTGCAGAAGAGATTAGAAGTGAATCTATATTAGATACAATCAATCAAAAAAACAGAAATATCAATCTAAATCAGATTAATACTGGAATTGAGTATGATGAGGGAACCTCCTTTATAGATGACTCTTCTACTAACTAAGGAGATTAATATATGAGACTACCTTTTATTGAAAATATTGATTTAGAACCAATTTGGAGTGATGATATAGATAATACATTAGCAATGAAACATAATTTACTTTTTGCTTTTGTTCATGATAAAAAATGTACTATTGTAGAGAAAAAAACAATTCCTATAGCATTAAATTATCTATCCAAACTTGATATTCAATACCCTATAGTTGAAGTTGATAATGAGAGCTTTGAAAGATTACAAAATAAATTTTTGGAGATTAAGACAGGTAGCGATTTTGATACTATGTCCACTCAGAGTAGTGATGATATTATTGAAGTGGAGTCAGATTTGCTAGATTTTATCCGAAATTCTCAAGACTTATTATCAAATGAAGAGTCTGCACCTGTAGTAAAGTTAGTCAATTCACTATTTTTTCAAGCTATAAAAAAAGGAGCAAGTGATATTCATATAGAAACCCTAGAGAAAAAGGGTGAGGTTCGTCTAAGAATTGATGGTGCACTAAAAAAACATCTTGATATAGACAAAAATATTACAGGATTAGTAATTTCAAGGATTAAAGTTATCTCTAATCTTGATATATCAGAAAAAAGAGTTCCACAGGATGGACGAACGCAAGTGACTATTGCTGGAAAGACACTTGATATTAGGGTTTCTGTATTACCTACTTATTATGGAGAGAGAGTTGTTATGAGGATGTTAATGCAGAGTGAAAATATTCCTACTCTGCAGAGTTTAGGATTTTCAGAGGAGTTGACACGAGATTTAAATAAATTATTAACTCATCCTCACGGAATGATACTTGTTACTGGACCTACAGGTTCTGGTAAATCAACTACGCTTCATGCATGTTTACAACATATCGCTACTCCTGATAAAAATATCATTACAGTAGAAGACCCAGTTGAGTATAATGCTCAAAATGTAAATCAAATTCAAGTAAACTCAAAAGTTGGACTTACTTTTGCAGTGGGTCTTCGTTCTATTTTGAGACAAGACCCTGATATTATTATGGTTGGGGAGATTAGGGATAGTGAAACTGCTGATATTGCTCTTCGCTCTGCATTAACAGGTCACTTGATGTTATCGACTTTGCATACCAATGATGCAACTTCAGCATTAAGCCGACTTATGGATATGGGAATAGAAGAGTTTCTAATATCTTCAACTCTTTTAGGAGTTTTGGCACAAAGACTAACAAGACAACTATGTCCTGAGTGTAAAGAACCAACAAGATTAGCACAAACCGTTATAGACGAGTTATCTATTCCTAAAGATATAACTTATTATAAGGCCAAAGGTTGTAAGAGATGTGATTTCACAGGATATAAAGGAAGAAGAGCTGTTGGTGAACTATTTATTATGAATGATGATGTCAAAACAATGATGAAAGCTGGATTGAATGACCATCAAATCAGAGTGGATGTTAAAAAAGCAGGGATGATAACTATTGCAGATAAATTAAAAGAGATGCTCATAAATGGTGAAACTTCTTATGAAGAGGCTGTCCGTATTGGGATTATGGAAGATTAAGATAAATGATACAAGATAAAAAAGGTTTTACACTATTAGAGGTACTTATATCTATTATGCTACTGTCACTAGTATTAATGGCATTATATAGAAGTGTTGATATACTTAGAGCTTCTAATAAAAATCTTTTTAATCATTTAGAAAAAAGCTCTGATGCTATGAAAGGAGCGAGAACACTATATATAGATTTATTACGAGCAGATAGTAATATTAGTATTGAAAGAAAAGAGAAAAAGTTTTGTAAAATCATTATAAATAGTACTCAAAACTCTTTATATGGACTATATCATGCTAAAGTAATATGGTTAGTATATAAAGAAAACAGCACTCTACTTCGTATAGAAGGTAATAAATATAATCTACCTTTGAAATCAGATAAAAATATAAATATAGATAAAATAGATAAAAATATAGAACTATTTAGAGCATATAGAAGTAAAAATAAAGATAAGATATTAGTTGTTTTAAAAACAGTTGGACAAGATACAGAAAGTTTTGTAATACAACATTTATCAAAACCTCGTCCAAAAATAAAACTAATGAGTCCTACAAAATTATCTCAAGATGCCGAAGATAACAAACATCATGAATTTATACCTGCCAAAATATAAAACTAAAAAGTCAAATAAAAATAAGAGTATTGCGAGTAAGGTGTCAATAAGATTAAGCTTAAATAAAGTTTATATAATAAAAACTAAGATATAATTTATCATATTTAAATCCAAGGTGATGAAAATGAAAGAGATATGGAACTATAGACGATTAGAATTGATTATATGGATTGTATTTACAGTATTAGTGAGTAGTTCACTTCTAATACTATATAAATCATATAGTGATTATAATGATTTGTTACAATCTGCTACACAAGTAGGTCAAATTAGTAATATTTATGAATATAAAATTATTATGTTTGTATCATCTATAATATTACTTTTCTCCTTGGTCATTATGTACCAAAAAAGAGACTACTTTTTTTTAAATAGTAGGGATAATACCCAAGCATTAGAACAACTATTTGAAGATATTAAACTATCTTCTGATGCCAATAAAATTAAACAATTTAAAGCAATGCTAAAGAAAAAAAATCATACCCAGATATATCCACTCATTTCAAATATGATAAATGAGCTACAAGAGAGTAAAAAACTAGCTGATGAAGCTAATCAGACCAAAACACTGTTTTTATCCAATATAAGTCATGAAATTCGTACACCACTTAATAGCATTGTAGGTTTTACAAAATTATTAAAATCAACCAAACTTGATTTAGAACAGTTAGATTTTGTATCTACTCTTCGTAGAAGTTCAGAGGATTTAATAAGTATTGTTGATGATATATTAGATATTTCTAAACTAGAGAGTGGTAAGGTAGAACTTGAAAAAAGTTATTTTAATATTATAGATGAATTTGAAAATATGATTGAAACATATGCAAAAGAGGCTTCTAAAAAAGATATAGATTTCTCTATGTGGATTGACCCAGAGTTTTCATCTCAACTCTTTAAAAGTGATTCAAGAAAAATTAAACAGATACTTATTAACCTAATCTCAAATGCTATTAAATTTACACCTAATAATGGTACTATAGATATTTCCATACAAAAAGTAGGTTCTAAAGAAGATAAAGCAACAATTAAATTTAGTATTCAAGATACAGGTATAGGTATTTCTCAAGAGTATAAAGATAGAGTTTTTGATGCCTTTACACAGGTGGATAATAGTAGTATTAGACAATATGGTGGTACAGGATTAGGACTTACAATAGCTACTAGTTTAGTAAGAATGTTGGGTGGGACATTAACATTAGATAGTGAACTTAATCAAGGTACTACCTTATCATTTAATTTAGATATGCTTCAAAGAATTATTACCAAAGAGTTTAATTACAAGGCGATGAAAGTATCACTCTATTCTCCTGATAATATGCAGATAAAAAATTCAGATAAACACTTAGAGAACTATTTATCATCTTTTAGAGATATTTCAGTAGATAGGTTTAAAACATTTGTAGAGTGCCAAGATGCAAAAGCTAATGCCTTTGATGTCCTATATATTCACTATGATAATATAAATAAAAAAGAGCTCAAGAGATTAGTTGCACGACATAGTTCAGATAGTCAAATTGTTCTAATTACCAAACTAAAAAATAGAGATAATATTTTGGATATTGCTCCTATATTTACACAAATTATATATGAGCCTATTAGTTTTTCTAAAATAGAAAACTCTATAGAAATCTTATCAGAAAACAAAAAAGATATAGTTACTAATCAATACTCTTTTCATGGATTGAAAGCTTTAGTAATAGAAGATAATCCTGTTAATGCAAAGATGATTATCCGTTTGCTTAAAAATATAGGAATTACCTCAGATAATGCCATAGATGGCAAAGATGGTATTAATATGTACCAAAATAATCATTATGATATTGTATTTATGGATATACAGATGCCTGTTATGAATGGAGTTGATGCAACCAAAGCTATTATTAAATATGAATTAGACAATCAGTTACCACACACCCCAATTGTAGCTGTCACTACCAACGCACTCAAAGGAGATAGAGAACGATACCTATCAGCAGGAATGGATGAGTATATAGCTAAACCAATTGATATGAATAAATTTATAACTGTACTAAAACAGTTTTATACAACAAATATAGATAATAGAACCAAACAAAATATCCAAAAAGATATTTTGTTATATAAACAAACTCCAACAGAATCGAAAATTATTGCTACTATTTTACAAAAATTAGGATACAGCGTAGATATAGCCAAAAATATCAATGAGTTTAATAATATGATAAATAGTAATAACTATAAATCTCTACTATTAGATAAAAGTATTAGTAAATCAACACAAGAAGAGGTTTCAAAAAAGATAAAAGATAAAGGAATTCCAAGCCTATTATTTATTGATAAAAATGAAGAGGTTATATCTAGTGATACAGATACCTATACACATATTATAGATAAATCATCTGATTTTAGTTATATTAAAGATAGGCTTGATAGTATCATTCTTTAATTTTATATCTGTTTTTTATTTTCTTTTAAAACATTTTACTATATAATATAAACCCTGAAAAATATGTTTTAACATAAAAAATTAAAATATATTAGAAAATATTATACAAGGAGTATCCAATAATGAGTAACCAAGAGAGATTAAACTACAAAGATACAATAGGCAAAGAGATTTTATCTTATACAGGTTTTACAACAAAAGAGAAGCAATTTGGATTATCAAATCTACATTTAATAAATGAAAATGGTAATATTAATAGACTTATAGAAAAGTTTGAAGAAATTTCATTGGATATTAGACCATTTATTCAAGATAGAGGATTAGCTAGATATTAAAACTCTATCTCTCCCATCTTTATCACCAAACAATCTCTAAAACCTCATATTTAGGGGTTAATAACAGTTAATCAAAAACTTATCCAATCTTGGTTATAATGGTCTGAAATGAATAAATTATTATCAATAAAAGAAGCAAGTAAACTCTTAGGAGTATCAGAATCAACACTAAGAAGATAGCTCATTTGAAGAGGATTTAGCAAAAGATGTTTTGGAGATAATAACAGTTTTCTCAGCAAGGCTTTATGGAGCAAGAAGTAGAAAAAATCAAAAATTAATAGATAAAATGAAAGAGGCAGTGGATGATAGCA
>CAZNJD010000066.1:0-12242 GCA_964573285.1 uncultured Sulfurovum sp.
CAAGGTTCAATAGACTCAGAGATAATTTTTTTATTTTGTTTATAATATCTAGTAATAATCTGTTTACCATCTTTTTCTATAGGAGCTAAGAGTATTCCTCCATCAACTAACTGTTCAAAAAGAACTTTAGGTATTTTTGTAGTTGTGGCTGAAAAGAGTATTCTATCATAAGGGGCATACTCTTTCCAACCTCTTTGACCATCATCAAAACGGGTAAAAATATTATTGATTTTTTCTCTACGAAATCTCTCTTTTGCCTCTTTGAGTAGCGCATCTATTCTCTCAATTGTGAATACTCTCCGACATATCCTAGATAGAAAGGATAGCAGCTTGGTAACCACTTCCACACCCTATTTCTAAGATGGAATCAGCCCCTTGGACTTCAAGATATTGTGTCATTTTGGCTACAGTAAGAGGTGAAGATATCCATTGGTTCTCTTGCATAGGAAGAGCATCTAATTGATAAGCAATATAACCAAAGCCTATTGGTACAAACTCTTTTCTATTTACTTCCAAAAAAGCTTTTTTGACATACGGGTAGAGTTTAAATTTTTTTTCAATCTCTTCTACCATCTGCTCTTGATTTATTCCCAATGTCATATATTTTATTTCCTACTAATTAAATAAGTTAATAGGAATTTTATCTAAAATGTGATTAAAAACATTAGTTTCTATCGTTTGCTATAAGTGAATTTAACTTTTCATTTAATTTATCATCTTTGAAATTGATAAAATCTATTCTATCTACCATGAGTTCTATTGTTGGCATCTCTTTTAAAATAATATTTGATAATACTTCTGATAATAAATCATCTTTTGAGAGTTTGACAGAAAATAGTTCATCATCACTAAGATAAAAATATACTCTATCTCTATTTTTAATAATATTTAAACTCTCTTTTCTATTCAAACTATTATAAATATATAGAATAAGAACTGAAACTATAGTACTACTTATGATTGTAATAATCAATAAACTTTTTGATATAAGATATAGTAATATCGTAATCAATGGGATTGTAATTATAAAAATATGATTAATATCGTATTCCATTTTTATCTCCTTTGTTATTTATTCTGAAGAAGAATATCAAATATCTGTGTATTATTTGAATATATATTTATAAGAGAGAAAGTAATAACATAATTTAATATTATAATGTGAATATAAGTAACATTCAAAAAAATATAGATAATATAAATGAATATTATGTAACTTTTTGAAGCATATTTTGTTACAATACGCTACTTATAAAGTTTTGCTTTCATATCTCTATTAAAAAGAGGTTTATCTTCATCCAATCCATTCCACTCTAACTCTACAGAATAATAATCTGCTGTTTGACCCAAAAGTGTAAATTTCATAAAAATATTTTTACCTTTATACTTCTCATCTGCAATATTATCATTTGTCCCTCTCATTATAATAGTTTTGCCATCTTTACTTATAGAATTGAACTCTAAAGTGTTTGGATACTTTCCATTATTAAAAATTTCAAAATCTTTTACTTTAGCTGTTTGTAAATCATTACTGAACTCAATAACCCCATTTCTATTATCACTTCTAGTACAGTTTACTCTATCTTCGACTACCAACTCAATAGGAAATTTCTTACCTGCTAAAGATATAGTAGTAGGAATAGCCCCTGTATATATATCACTCTTATCATAATTACTACAATATGGCTTCTCTTGTTTCCCATTTAAAGAGCTGTTTCCAGCTTTATAATATTTACATACATATACAAATCCATTTTTGAAATTACCTCTTTTATATTGAGCTGTAGCACACCCTACCTCAGTAGTATCTTGCCAAATAACTTGTGTATAGTGACCACACGCAAATTGAGCATCACAACTTCCATCATCATAATGATAATGTAGCTCCTCTTTATCAAACCAATGTGGCATTGCATCATATATGCTCAAAGGTCTATTTTCACTAGAAGCATAAAGATTTTCACCATAATTTTTAGCATGATTATTTTGGGTATCATGTTCAAATTTTCCATTATTAGCTAAAGTGTTAGCATAAACTCTAGCAGCATTTTCCAAATCTATACTATAAGTTAAAGGAGAATCTGCAAAATATATATCTCGTTTTTCATTATGTGCTGTTATAACATCTTTTTGAGTATCTGTCATAATTGCCCTAGTCGTTGCTGCATTCTCTATTTGAGGGGTATCACCACCACATCCTAATAAAATCAATATACCTGCTACTGTTATTAATTTTAAAAACATAAAATATCCTTCTATTCTTCTATCAAGAGACCTGTTCTATCAATTCTTTTCCACTCTCCACCATTTAAAATACTATATCCATCTTCCATATCCTCTTTACATCCAACACATATCTCTGCAATACCATTATGAAAAGGAAACGCATAATCATAAAAAGGAGGTAAAATCATATCTAAGTTCTTATCAAAAAAACCGATTTTACCATCTATTTTAGTTCTAGCCAATCCTTCATTAAATAAATCAGGTTTATCTTTTTCATCTAAAATTACACTCATTGCTTTTCCATCTCTCCGAATATAGTACCACTTACCATTTATATATTTAAGAGCTAAGTTATTTTGTTGAAAATCCAAAGATTGTAGAGTTGTTGCATCAAGATAAGTTGCATATCTTTTTTTGGTTATAGTTGTACTAGTACACCCTATAAATATAAAAAAAAGCAAAAAAACAGTTTTTTTTTTCATCCCACGACCTCTGAGATAAATTATAGCAATAAAAGATTAAAATAAAATTATAAAATTAATATGATGGGAAAATCCCACCATAAGTATATCAGATAGGAAGAACTCGAATATTACTATCAAGTTTTTCTCGTAAAATATTTTCAATGGCAAAAAGAGTTCCTGTTGCAGAACTAGCACATCCACTACATGCACCAAGATAACGAATATATATATCAATATTTGCACCATTCTCTTTGATGTCTAGTATTTCCATATCACCACCATCCATTACAAGCATTTGACGAATATTATCATCTATTACTTTATTAACTGCTTTTAACTTCTGAACCACAGTCATTTGAGCAAAATCAACCTGCCCACCTGTTGCCATTGTATCTGCTGTTTGACTCATTTTTTCTTTTTCATACTCTTCAAGTAAATCAACTAAATAAATATCTTTGGCTTCATGTCCACCAGGTCTGATACATGATTTACAAAATGCACCTGCTTTAGTATAATCTGTAATCTCTTCAATAGTCGTAAGGTCGTTTAGACGAATTACCTCTCTTAGAGTTGAAAGAGATACCCTTGCACATTCACAAACTATAACCTCTTGTTCAAAACTCTCCATATCAACACCTTTGTATTGTGATGCTGCTTTTTTAATTACATCATAAGCCATGACAGAACAGTTTTTAGAGATAACACCATTTTGAATATAATTATGCTCTTCATGGTCAACTTCTAATGTATAAACCATAGCCATATCATTATCATCAATCTCTATTTTATAAGAGTTTCTATCTATGGTTCTCCAATCTCTCGGAGTAAGTTCATGAACACCATCCATATCTCTATAAGAAGAGACAATATATCCATTATGAACCCAATTTATAAATCTATTTTCATCAAAATTCAAATCATCAATAACAAAACAGTCAAATCCTATATTTTTAAAATCTTCAACTCTCTCTTTTTTATAACTATCAAAATCTCTAAACGGTAGCTTACTTGTAGTTACTTCAACTACTTTGTTTTCATCTTCAAAAACAAAATCTGGGTTCATAGATTTTGTTTTATCCTGATTAAATCTCCAAAAAGTTCCATCACCTACAAATCTAATAGGAAGGTTTCTAGTATGAAAATACTCTTCATATTTTGTCTCTATACTATTTTTCCCACCTTTAGTTGTTCCTCTTGGTTTATTTAAACTAGCATATTGTTCTGCAAATTTCACTGTTTTGAAATGAGTAGCCTCTTTTAATTCTTCTGCCGTTTTTTTAGCAGTCTCTGGATTAAACATTCTATTATCATAAGTTTGAGAATAACTTCTAATTTCACTTTCATGAATATGAGATACAATATCTTCATTTTTTAAATCTTGTACTTCAATCCATTTTCCACTATTATCTAAAAGTTTATGGTCTTTTGTAAAAACAAAAAATCCAGGATTACCATTTGATACTGTTTTGAGATAAACTCTTACTAGATAATCTTTTGGAACTTTATAAGATATAACTCTTTTTACTTTTGCATTTTCTAAACCTTGTTTAGTATATACTGCAACCTCATCACCCTCTCTTATCTCTCCAATTGGAATTTTGCCTTTTGGTGTAAGAACAGGCATAAAATATGGTGAACAGTGCATCTTTTGTGGTGGAACAGCAGGAGTATCAGGATTATCACGCATAGCATGTTCTACATCTATATTTGTAATCTTGACAGCCTCATCAACTGTTTTACCTTTACATAAATTAGCCATAGTGTCACTACTTGCTATTGCTGTACCACAACCAAAACTTTTGAATTTTGATTCTATAATAATATCAGTTTTGGGGTCAACAGCCCAATAGAGTCTAACTGCATCTCCACAACTCTCTGCTCCAAAATCTGCAACAATTAGTTTTGCACCCATTGCATCAGCTTGTTCTTGTGTAATCTCACCCATATTTTGAGGATTATTCATCAAATTTGTTACTTTTTGGCTATACTCATCCCAGATGGTACCACCTATTAAACTATCCATTCCCATTTTATTTTCCTTTATTATAATTTACTATCATGACCCTCTGGGGCATACGCATAAGAGCTTGAAATCTCTCTAAGTCTCTTAACAGCATCTTTTACAATTTTTAGAGTATAATCTAGCTCCTCTTGTGTAGTATATCTACTTAATGAAAAACGAATTGCAGTGTGAGCTAAATCATCATCTGCTCCAATTGCTTCCATTACAGAGTTAGCTTCCAAATCTTCACTAGCACATGCACTTCCAGTACTTGCACCAATTCCTGCACAATTTAAATCCCATAACATAGACTCACCCTCTATTCCTCTAAATGAAATCAAAATAGTATTTGGTGTTCTTTTATCTCTTGGAGTAACTACAAAAGTATCAGAAATTTTAAGCAACTCATCTTCAAAAGCATCTCGCATCTCTCTTATTTCAGTCATCTCATAATCGAGTGAATCAACTGCTTGTTCCATAGCTTTACCCATACCCACAATACCTGCTACATTTAGAGTACCTGAACGGTATCCACCCATTTGTGAGCCACCATGTAGTAGAGGTATAAGCTCTCTACCTTTTTTGATATATAATGCACCTATACCTTTTGGGCCATGAAACTTATGTGCTGAAAAGGTTAAATAGTCCACATTAAAACTCTGAACATCTACAGGTATTTTCCCAATAGCTTGAACTGCATCTGTATGAAAGAGTACATTATATTCAGCACATATAGCACCAATCTCTTCTACAGGAAATATCCCACCTGTTTCATTATTTGCCATCATAATAGATACCAAGGCTGTCTTGTTTGTGATATTATCTCTAAGAGTTTGTGCATCAATTAATCCCTTATTATTAATCGGCAAATAGGTAACACGACACCCTTGTGACTCAATAAACTTCGCAGTTGCAATTACTGATGGATGTTCAACTTCACTCAATATAATATGGTTTTTTCTACCAGTTAATATATATTGGAAATAGATACTTTTGAGTACCCAGTTATTACTCTCTGTAGCACATGAAGTAACTACTACACTATCCTCTTTGGGTGCATGAATACCTGCATATATCTTCTCCATCGCCTGTTTGAGAGGCTGATGTGTTTCACTTGCAAACGCATGAAGTGAGTTTGGGTTACCATATTTTTGCACAAAGAAAGGTTCCATTTCTGCAAAAACTTGTGGGTCAACAATAGTTGTTGCATTATTATCTAAATAAACACGCATTTTTTTCCTTTAATTTTAAATCAGACAAACTTAGTCCTAATTAGCTTTTCCCATATTACATCACTAAACCTTAAAGTCTAATAATGTTTTTAAAAATCTTGTGATTATATTGCTTTTGTGTTTAATCTTCTATAAAGTTATGCTAATATTTCAAAAAAAATTCAATAAGAGAACTATTATGGATAATAAAGAGTTTGAAGAAACTATCACAAAAGTACTAGAACATATAGGTGAAGACCCAACTAGAGAAGGGTTAATTAAAACCCCAAGTCGTGTAGCTAAAGCACTACAGTTTCTAACAGAGGGTTATCATCAAGACCCAAAAGAGATACTAAATCAAGCACTATTTACTAGTAGTAATGATGAGATGGTAGTAGTAAGAGATATAGAGTTCTACTCTATGTGTGAACATCATATGTTGCCAATTATAGGACGAGTACATGTAGCATATATCCCTGATGGTAAAGTAGTAGGACTATCCAAAATCCCAAGAATTGTAAATGTATTTGCAAGACGACTACAAATCCAAGAACAGATGACCGAACAGATAGCAGATGCTATTAGTGAGACTATCAAACCAAAAGGTGTAGCTGTCGTAGTTCATGCACGGCATATGTGTATGGAGATGAGAGGAGTACAAAAGATTAACTCTACTACAGTTAGTTCAGCTCTTAGAGGACTTTTTAAAAGTGACCAAAGAACTAGAACTGAATTCTATAATATAATCAATACCCCTGCTCCATCTAACTTTTAGATAATAGCATATATCCATCTATATTAGAGATATTATTATCTCCTGATATAGTGATAGAGTTTAATAAAATTTGAACATTTATTTTATTATCTTGATAATTGTATATCATCTTATTAGTTGGAATTTGAATATACTCATTATTGGTATAATTTAATGTTTTTAAGAACTTATCTAAACTTATATCAGTAATAATTTTGTTATTATTTATAATATATAAGTGATTATTTTGAATTTTCATAGATAAGTTACTGTCTATATATAAGGTCTTTTTTAAATTTATATTATAATGAAGATTAATTAGATATTTATATCCATGTATATTTATAACCTCTCTCGGTTTATCTATATGAAAAAATCTATATCTATCATTCCATGAAGGTATATTACCTAAACCCAATTGTGTAGTTGCAAAAGTTGGGAAATAGTCATATCTATTAGATGAACTGTTCAAATCATGATATTTATCTACTATTTCTGGTATAACCATTTTTAGACTATCAATTCCATGTCGCTTATATAGATACTCTATTGTACTATAGATATTTTTTTTGATTTTATTATCAAGTGAAGGTGATATAGGATAAGAGCTATCAATTAACTTTTGTAATCGCATAATCTGATTTTTTTTGCTTACCTCCATAACACTATATTTTCCAAATTGTGACCCAATAATTAAAATAGTTAGAGTCACAAACATCCATTTATAACTAGCATTTCTAATAAATATAAAATAGACAGACATTAATATAAGCCAAGCACCAAATAGAGCAATAAAATAACGACTCTCGGTAATACCATACTCATCTATTCTCATCCATATAGATAATCCTAGCATTATAGTTTGTAAAAATATTGCTACCCATATAAAGCGTTTGAATTTACTATTTTCCTCTTCCCATAAAGGTGTCCAAAAGAGATAAGTAGTAATAGCAACAATTGAAAATATAACAGAAATCCATGCTACAACACCTGTTGGCCATTGCATTGTAATCAAAATTTTAGCACTATATGCAAATATAATCAAAAAATATCCTATAGTTAGAGAGGTCAATATATATTTAGTAAATATCATCTCTGCTTTGGTATAAATTCGGACTTGAAGAAGTATAATATATTTAGGAATTTGTGATAGAAATAGATTGACACCATAAATACCAAATACCAAAACTGCTAATTGTGCATATCTTCTACTTGGTATATCTATTGAGAATAATTTTTCTATTGCATATAGTGCCAAACTAATACCTGCATACAGAAGTATAGAGAATACAATTGTGGAAAGTAGTATCAAAATAAAGTTTTGTGTCCACTCCCATATATTTTTATTGCTAATCTTTACATTGATAAATGGAGTCCATATAAACATCAAAAAAGTAGCTAGAATTAAAAGCATATGCCTAAAAAATATATTACTATTAGCTGTATCTATATTAGTTGGCAAAATATAATAGTATCCTATCAATAGTCCTATCCCTAATAGTGACATCAAAAAATTTGACCAAAAAAGACGAAGTGTAGGAAAAAGAATAATCCCTAAAGAGGCTACAAAAGCAATCTTATCTGCCATAATAATAACACTATTATCTCTATGACTTGGAGTAAGTTCTATAAGACTGATAATAATAATGGTAAATATAAAAGCCAAAAAACTTGCCATTGGAAATCTTTTGAGTGTTTCTATAATGCTTTGTGACAATTTTTCGATAGTTTCAAGTTTAAAAATCATTGTTTATTCTCCTTAGATAAATTTCTATACGACTATTAGAGATATTATTATATTCAATTTCATGAATTATCTCCAAGAAAATTATTAAATTAAGTTTTTTTATATTTTACCATAAAAACATTTTTTAATATATTTAATTTGAATAAATTTTTTAAAAAATTGCATAAAACTAATGATAACAAAATAAAACATCTAAAAGAATTTTTTTTTATATTCTTCAAAAGCCTATTTCATGGGGATAAAAAGCATTTTTGATAATAATACTTAATGAAACTTTAAATAAAAAATATAGTTTTTAAGTTAAGTTTATATTTACTTGATATAAAATTGTACTTGTATTTATCAAAATAACAAATATTAAAATAATAATATAAAAAAGTAATAATGAAAGGAATACAAAATGAAAATAAGTGTAATTGGAATTAATCAAAATGAGTTAAAAAGTGGAAAAAACTTAGTAGAAATGGGAAATGAGGTTGTTTATATTTCTAAAGATTATGAGCATATAAATAATATTAAAAAAGGGTACTATACACATAGTGAAAAAGAGATATTAAAAGATATTAAAAAACGGGAAGATATTGACTTTACTACTGATTTTAAGGAAGCATTAGATGGTAGTAATATGTGTTTTATCTCTGAAAATGAAAATAGTGATAGTTCAGAACTTTTTAATATATTAGCCAATGCCAAAGAGGTAGGTGCAAATATGTCTAATCATACTTTTATAGTAGACCGTTCATCACTACCTATTAGTAGAGCTCAACAGATTAAAGAAACTATTCAAAATGAGCTAAACAGAAGGGCTTCAAATCTAACCTTTGAGGTAATATCAGACCATAGATTTTTAAGAGCTTAATAAAAAAAAACTCTCTTTGTGCCAAAAAAATTAAAATTTATAATATAATATGGAAAAAAATGGCAAAAGAGTTTTTATGATTTTTCAATCAATAATTAAGTTTATTCCAGCACTGCTTTATAGCATAGTTTTTTTAGGACTATTTTATTGGCAGTTTTTATTTGTTTATGATTTTATTATTCATAACTTTACCCAATCCAAACTATTTGTACTTTTTGGATATTTATTTGTATATATTTTTTTAGTACCAATAATTGCAACCTCTATTATTAATCTACTTCAAAAATATTTTATTAAAGCAAAAAGTTTTATAATTATTACAGTGATAACTTTACTAATTTTTTATATATTATCATTTAAGGATTTTTACCATATTATAGATTATTTTATCAAATTCCCACTAGCATCAACTGCTATTATGGGTATGATTTTTTTTCTAATGCTCTCTTTGGGATATGCTTTATATAGTTTAGGTATATTATACTTTAGAGATAGTATGCCCATTAGTCATATTTTGATATTTCTATTTTTGGGAGTGATTTATAGCATAGGATTTATTCATAACTATTGTATGCCACTTTTTTAATTAAGGCCACTCCAATGGAATAAATATCTAAATAGAAGTCATAGAGAGGGTGAAATTTGGAACTTTTCTATAAAACCCTCTCATATTTTCTAAATTCTAAACAACTATTAACAATACTATTTAAAAATATTATACTCTTCAAAAGATACTACACCAAAGTTTTTAACTGTTTCTATCTGAGTTTTGACCTTATCAGGATTGGAAGTATGATAGCTATCTCCTCCATCTTTATACAAAAACCAATTTTTTTTCTTTTTATTATATTTAAATGTCACAATTCTACTCCATCTCCAGTTACTTCCACCATAATGTTCTATAGAAAAATAGCCTTTTTTTATAGTTACTCCATCAAATGGGTCTCCAAATACTCCACCATCAAAATAACCTAGTACACTATTATAATTTTGAGCTACTTTTTTAAACTCTCCATTTTTATTACCAATTAAAATATATAGTGGTCTTTTTAATTCATCTCTCTCTTCACCATTTTGTTTTAAAATCAAAATTGCATCCGTATATTTATCCAAATTCAAATTACCTTTGGTGAAATTTAATACACTATACCCTTTTGGTATGATTTTCAAGAGACTTTTAGGTAACTCATCTGTTGCAAATAAAAATATCGAAAAAAGTATAACTAAACTCCATAGCTTTTTCATAGTTCTCCTTTTTTAAAGTTATTAAAACTATATTAAATTATTGTGTAATTATTGTTCTATCCATATTACATTCGCCAGATTTTTTTAAAACATATTTAGTAAGCATAGGGCCTATAAACTCATGTACCATTGTTGTTGCAATAATCACATTCAAAATAATAGGAGCAATAACCTCAAAACCTGCCTGATTTTGTAGTGATAGAGATAAACCTATAGCAATACCTGCTTGTGGGAATAGGGCTAATCCTAAATAATTTTGTATATGTTTATCAGCTCCTGATAATTTTCCTCCTGTCCATACTCCTATAATTTTCCCTAAAATTCTAAATATAATATAGAGTATAATAACAAGAGGCATAGCTAAAAGAAAAGAGATATTTAGATGCATCGAAGATATAGTAAAAAATAGTAAAAAAATAATATCTTTTAGATGGTGGTCAAACTCTTTTTTAACCAAATAGAACTCACACGATAGATTAGACATAACCACACCCATAACAAGAGAAGCGAGTAGTGGTTCTAATCCCCAATGTCTGCTAAGACTATATACTAGAAATATCATTCCTAAAGTAGATGTTGTTTTGATACTACCATTATCTTTGAATATTCTATCAATAAGTTCAGAAATCATAGCACCCATAATACCTACACCTATAGTTAATAATATAGTAGGAATAATCATAAAAACTGTACTATAAGAACAACTTCCAACTCCCATAATTGTACTAGAGATAATAACAATAAAACTAAAAAGTATAAGGGATATAGCATTATCAGTAGCAACTACTCCCAATAAAAAAGAGCTAAACTTTCCTTTAACTTTGAGTTCATGTATTACAGCTAATATAGTTGCAGGAGCTGTAGCACTAGCCAATCCACCAAAGATAACAGAGATAATCAATCTATAGTTATTTACAAATCCAAAATCTAAAAAATCAAATAGTATATAAAAAATAGTACTAATAAATAAAAAAGTAAATATCGCTTCAAATATTGAAATCACTACTATTTGTACCCATACCTCTTTAAGCACATTATATTTTAGATTTGCTCCAACCAAAACAGAGATAAGTGATAGTGATAAATCAGTAATTAGATGTGTATCATCTATAAAATGTTGAGGGATTATATTTAAAACTTCAGGTCCAATAATAAGCCCCAAAATAAGATAGCCTACGACATTTAATATTTTGGTCTTTTTACTTATAGACTTCATAAAAGAGCCTAATACCATAATAAGTCCTACGAAAAATAGTGTTTCCATTAGATAAATTCCTTAAATTAGATTTAAAGAGTCAGTTTATCTTTTTTAAATTGAAATTATCATTAGTTTTTAAAGTACAAGAAATTATTTGGATAAATTATGAAAAGATTATTAAGTAGATTTTTAGGGTCAGGTGATGAAAATAAACTTTTAAGAAAAGAATTGTTAAAATACTAAACTCAAAAATAAGGATGAAGTAATGGCAAGAAGACCAAGGCTAAATATGGCAGGTTTTCATCATATAATAAATAGAGGAGTAGCAAGAGATAATGTATATAAATGTGATGAAGACAAAGATAAATACCTAGAGATACTCTGCAAAGCGTGTAAGATTTACAGAGTCAATGTGCATGATTACTGTCTAATGGATAATCACTACCACCTACTGATAGAGACAACCAGTGAAAACCTTTCTTTGTTTATGCGACAGATAAATTCAAACTATGCCATCTATTTTAATAAAAAATATA
>CAZNJD010000067.1:0-39112 GCA_964573285.1 uncultured Sulfurovum sp.
TTGTTTGGTTTGTATAATTATAGTACCTTTTTCAATAGAACATCATAGAAAACAGAATTTTTAGCTCTATTTATGATATTTCTACATCCTAAGTTTCACCTCACCTAGAAACTTCAAGAGTTTCTAAAAAATGACTGTTAAAGATTTGAGGGGTCTATCATTAAAATTAGGGCTTTTGTTTAGTTTTTTGTGGTTTTTTCAAAATAACTAAAGATTCAAATATCCTTTATACTCCCTCATATCTATATCAACTCCCATCTGCTCAAACAAAGACCAAAGTCCATGCATAGTCCTATCTAAAAATATATAATCCCTAACCACTTTAAAAGGTTTTTTAGTAAAAAAGTCTGTAAACTCAACTCCAACATCAAGATACTCTTTGGTAAAAACAAAACTATCACTTAAGATGGGCTCAACTGCCCATCTGTTAAATCTCAAAATACCCTGATAAACAGCATCACTAACATCAGCTTTATCACTTATCAACTCTATCTCTTTATAAGCTTGTAAAATCTTTTCTCTATCATCTAAAGTGTAGATTCTCATGATATTTATAAACTCTGCTATGAAATCTTCATCAAACTTTTTTACACACCCAAAGTCTATAAGTGCAACTTTGTTTTCTTTTGTTATGAGGTAGTTGGCAGGATTTGGGTCTGCTTGTATCTGTTTTAGTTCAAAGATAGACTTTATAAAGATATGAAATATCTCATTTGCCACAAGCTCTTTTTGCTTTTTAGTAGGATTTGTCTTTAACCATGAAAAAAGATCCACTCCCTCTATATACTCAGTTGTAAGTATATGTCTTGTTGAGTATTTGTCATAAACTTTTGGAACTAAAGAGTTTTCAGTTTGAAAGTTTTTGTATGCCCATTTTGTATTAAGTGCTTCTTTTTTATAGTCTATCTCATCATAAAGTTTATCTTCAATCTCATCGATGATATCAGATATATTTCTTTTAAGATGTATCAACTTTCTTATGAGGTTTATATCGCTTTTTATAGTTTTGTCGATACTTGGGTATTGGATTTTTACAGCTATACTTTCACCATCAAAAGTTTTAGCCCTATGCACCTGCCCCAAACTCGCACTTGCAAAAGGTTTTAACTCAAACTCTTTAAATACTTCATAATAAAATTTTTGAAACTCATTTTGCACTATCTTCATAACCAGTGCTTGGTTTATAGGTTCTATACTATTATATGACTTTGTTAACTCTTTTTGTAAGCTTAGTGGTAGGATGTTATGTAAAGCTAAGGATTGTGCTATTTTTACAGCTGTTCCTTTTAGCAAAGAGATATTTTCAAAGATAACTTTTGCTACTTCATCTTTTACACTATCTTTAACTTCTTGCCTTTTTTCTTGAGATAAAAATGCCCTTTTCACAATCTCTTTTGACTTTATAGCTCCAACTTTAGCAGTTGTTTTTAAAACCACTTTTGTTCTATCAAAACTACTTATAGGAGTCTCTTTCATCTGAATATCTCCTTTTTACTGAGCAAAGCCCAGCAAAAATTCCTATCACTAAAGCTTTGCCATTGGCAAGAGAAACCCTCATGATTTTCATTTTTATTTATATTTTTGAAACATGAGGGCTTCATCTAAAACTCCTCTTTTTATATCTCTTAGGAGGTTTTATCAAACTTAAAATATGGGTCTTTACAACAAAACTAAAAAGTGACTCAACCTTTGTTATAAGCCCACTTTGAAGCACTGCATATATAACATCTAAACTCTTGTCTATCATGATAGTTGTATTGTCAAAATACTCACTTTCATCTTTTAACCAATAATAAACAATACCAAAAAAATAATCCAAAAAAAGATACTGAAGTGTTCTACTAAAGTTTATCTCCTCTATCTCCCCTGCTTCTATGGATATATCAAGCAACTCTTCTACCATCATAATTAATTCTTCATCCCCCTTTTGGGAAGCTTCATGTTGGAAAAAAATGGATTTGTAAAGCATCTGTTCAAAAACTTCTTGTATAAATGCTCTGTGATTTGACATTATTTCAAGTTCTGTATTTAAAAGAGTCTGTACTTGCTCCTTTAAACTCATATCACTAAACTCTTTTAACTCTAAAAGTCTCTTTTTCGTCTCTTTTTGCACATAGTAGTAATACTCATAAACAATATGCTCTTTTGTTGGAAAGTAGTTATAAATAGTAGCTTCACCTATCTTTGCTTTTTTAGCTATCTTGCTCATAGAGGTTTTTTTAAACCCATTTTCAGCTATGAGTTCAACCGCAATGAGCATAATTTTTTTTCTATTTTCTATCTGTTTATCTTTTGAAATCTTCACTAAAAACTCCTTTAGTGAAAATACTACAGTAAAAAATCTTATAAACCCATTATATTAAATAGTATTTTTATATATTGTCTATCAAAACCTTAGCCAATCTCATCAATAGTCTCTTTGATAATATCAAGCAATAATTTTGCTGATTTTTCATCATCTGCTTCAGGAATGTCCCAATCTGTAAATTTCATATTGGCTTTAAATAGAAAAAGCATCTCTTTTTTAATATTTTCTTTACGACTAGCTAACTCTTTTTCCACTGCATCCATAATTTATCTCCTTTGGATATTATATAAGTCCTAATTCAACTAAAATAGGTTTTATCTCTTCTGAAATCTCTGCTAATTTTTCATACAAAATTCCAAATCCCTTATCCTCTTCTGCCCACTCTTCTATAATCTTGAAACTTGAGCTTTTCTGCTCTTCTGAAAATTTATCTGAACCATTAATTGACTCTTTGATTATATCTAATTTCTTTTTCATTTTTTTTCCTTTTGTTTGGTTTGTATAATTATACTCTTAATAAGCAAATTTTTAGAACATAGATTTGCTGACTGATATAATTTGTCGTTTAAAAGCAATAATTTTAACTCTTCTCCAAATATATACTTTGTGAAGGAAATGCAAACTCTAAATTGTTTTTTTCTAATATATTCCAAATTTTATAAAGTACATCTTGTTTTACTCTCATCCACTCTTCCCAATCAGTTGTTTTGGAAAAACTATAAACTAATATATCTATAGATGAATCTGAAAATCTATCCAAATATACCATTAATGTACTCTTGATACCAAGTTTATTATCCAAAGATACAAATTTACCACTTTGAACATATCGTTTTGTAATATTTTTTTTATCTATCTTTTGAGGAGTACTAATAGAATTATGTTCTAATAACATTTGGTGTATATCATTTATTGCATTTTGAATATCTTTAGCATTAGAGTTATATGTAAC
Organism: uncultured Sulfurovum sp.; assembly: GCA_964573285.1. Taxonomy (GTDB): domain Bacteria; phylum Campylobacterota; class Campylobacteria; order Campylobacterales; family Sulfurovaceae; genus UBA1140. The sequence continues at coordinate 3,261 of CAZNJD010000067.1, forward strand.
TCCAATATAGAGTTTTATTCTTCTACCTACTGCTCTTCTTGACCAGTTTTTTATAGAAGTATTTGCCAATTTTTCATTTGGTACTGTAATCATTGAATTATCAAAAGTACGAATTTTAGTAGATATAAAACCAATTTCTATAACTGTTCCTTCTACATCAGTTGTAGAAATCCAATCTCCTTGTGAAAAAGATTCATCAAAAATAATCTTAATAAGTCCAAAAAAGTTTGACAAAGTATCTTTGGCAGCTAAAGCAACAGCTAAACCACCAATTCCTAATGAGGCTATTACACCTGATATATTTATACCCATATTAATAAAAATCACTAAAATAGCAATAAGAAAAATAATAAATTTACTTACAGATAAAATCAGATTGATAAGTTCTGTTCTTAGAGTGATATTTTTCTTACTAGAGCTATGAAAATATATAAAAAATATATTTTCTATAATCTGCATAGATATATAGGCAATCGTGATAATAAAGAATATATAAAAATATAGATGTGTATTATCACTTAAATTATTAGGATACTCTAAAATTTCTAAAGCTAACTCAAGCCCTATACCATTAATTAGCAATGCTATAGGAACTCTTATCTTATTTAAATTAGATATTAAAATATCATCTATATCATCTTCTACCTTTAATATTTTGGATTTAAAATAGTTATATAATTTTCTATATATAAGATAATTAATAAAAATAAAAAATATTATAATAATAAAAAATAGAAATAACCTCCCCATATCAATTTTGATATAACGAAGATATAAATTTACCTCTTTGGCTATACTTTTACTATTTATATAATTAATAATATTATCAAGTTTTAGTTGAGTAGAAATAGAATGATAACTAAATAGAGTGGTATTGAGTTTAAGATAATTTAAAAAACTATCAAAGAGATAGTAATCTTTTGCCAAGACAAAAAAATTATCTTTTATTGTAACTGCCATAACCCCTTTTTTATCTCTAATAGAGTTATATAGTTTTATATTTTTTTGAATATCTATCGTACTATATAACTGTTTTTGAGTATCTAAAATATATTTTTTCAACTCTCGTTCTTCAATAAGTGTCCAATTTTTAGCAATATAATCAAAAAAGCTATATATCTGCTCTTTTAGTTGCAAGGATTGGAGTTTGAGGTTATCTCTTTGAACGGCTTGAATATAGCCATATCTTTTATTGGTATTAATTTTTAATATGAGATTGCGAATTTCTTTATTAGCTTTGGCAGTATCAATAAAAATTGAGCTATTTAAATCTAAAGAGTATGGATTATTTTTTAGCAAATTAATCAAAGAACTAAAACTATCAAACTGTTTATCCAATATAGATGAAGTTTCATTTTTATCTAAAACCAATGTTTGATTTATATCACTCTCTATAAGTTCAAGTATAACAGTTTTATTAAAAAAACTATCTTCTACATCTATAAACTTTTGCCAAAAAGAGTCAAAAGCAAATATAGTATGGGTTAACATCAATATCAATAATATAAATCGTTTCAAGTCTAGGGATTTCCTTTTTTTCTTTTTCTATAAATAAACAAGAATAATAGTATAGCATAACTCTTTATCTTTTGTTATATAAAAGTGTAACACAATAGTGTTAACCATAAAATAAACAAATAATTAATATTATATTATAGAATATTAAAAATAAGAGTTAACTCTTATTTTTAGGTGTATTAGTTTTTATAAAAAAATAACCTTTTTGGTCATTAATAGTAATCTTGCCTGTTAAATTCCAATGACCTTTGATAGGGAGTTGTGTTACTATACTATAGAGATTGTTTTTAAATATAAATCTTTTTATATCTAAATCACCATTATCTTCGATTGCACGAGTTAAGAGTAGTTCTATTTTTGCATTAGGGATAATCTTTGAGTTGTTTTTATCTTTAATTGAAACAGATATACTATTTTTACCAACTTTTAGAAAATCTCTATGTTTATGATTTTTCTTTAATGAGCGTTGTCCTAAAAATATATCAGATACCTCTAGTCCTACCTTATGACCATTAATATCAAATATTACACTATATTTTTGTAAAAAATCTTTATTATTAGCCATCATATTATTATAATCACCATCAACTAAATGATAACTACTCAAAAAACTTCTATCTTCATATACAGGAGTATCTACTGCACTTTTTACTGTCCAGACTATCATACCAAAAGTAAAACCAAAGATAAGAAAGAAGAAAAGTAACCAAAAGTGATATTTTTGAATTTTCATAAATTTATATCCTCTATTTTTTTGATTTTAATATAGCTATAGTATATAAAATTAGACCGATAACAATAATAGTGTACATAAGAACTCGCCATATTGTAGATGTTAGAGTACCTATACTTCCTATACTTGATTTTAACTCTATACCTCTATTTTCTGCAATCTTATCTGTAATAGCAGCATATCCATTAAATAGAGCAGCAGATACTTTAGCATACATACTATTTTTATCTTTGGATGCCAAAAGTGGAATAATATATTTATCTAAAATATCATCCTTATCTAAAACTCCTTTTAAATCTTGACTTACCAAAAGATTAATATGAGTATCTTCTAGCGAAGTTGTTAAAAGTACAAAGGGATTTTTTAATTTTTTCGTAATGTTCTGTTCATATGATTTAATAAATTCCATTTTACTTTTTCTACTCTTAATCTCTATATCACTATAACTCTCTTTTGCATATATAAAAACAGATACACCTGTTTTAGATAATAGTTCATTTCCCATTTCATCTATTTTTGCAATTGAGCGAGGGTCAATCATTTTTGCACCACTAAGTATAAATGTAGAACTTGTTTTAGTTAGAGTTGGAGTTGAGATATTTTTATCTCCATAGGTTGCCGAGCTTATCATTATGAGGAGTGCAAAAAGCACTCCAATCTTTGTAAGTATTGTTTTCATCTAACCCACAAAAACTCTAGTTGAATCACCAAATGATAACATAATAGTTGCAACTGCTGAAATAGCTAATAAAATTCCTATAATCTTATCCATTATTTATCCTTTTCATTTATCCGCTGTTTGTGGTTATCTAAACTATTAAACTTTAATCCATTTAAATCTTGATTAATTTTATAATAGTTAGTTGCATTTGCCTGTTGTGTTTGAATTGCTAATGTTGTTAATACAACAACTATAGTAAGTAACAGTGCAACAGCAATGAAATAACCTGTTAAACCATGTATAAGACTAAAAAGTCCACCTTCTGTTTTTGGGTCAATTTGTGTATTTCCTGCCATATTACCCTCCTTCTATTCTGCTTTAATCGAGCTTAAGAAAGCTGCAATTGCTTTTTGTTGAGTCTCATTTAGACGACCTTTAAAGCTAGGCATTGTACCAATAGCACCTTTTTTACCATGCTCTAAAATATGACCAACAAGAGTTGCATCATATTCAGCAAGATTTGGAGCCATACCATTCATACCTTTACCATCTGGTCCATGACAAGATGCACATGCAGCAAATGCAGCAGGTGCTTTACCTTTAAGTCCACCAGCGACAAATGTAGCAATCTCTTGAGCATCTGTACCTGTAGCCATTAATGGAGGCATAGCACCCATTGCATAACCTAAATTATTTTGACCATTTTTAATTGTATAAAGAACCTGCTCTTTACTAATTCTATGTGTCAAATCTTGAGCTTTACCTGAAATACCTTCTGCATCAACACCGTGACAAGGAGCACATTGAACCAAGAATGTTGATTCACCCATTGCCACTAGCGTTTCTGGAGTTGGATTTTTCCAAGCTTTTGCAAACTTAGCATTATTTTCGAGTACCTCTTCATTATATTGACCAATTTGTGAAAATTGGTTAGTTGGATAACCTATAAAGAAATACCAAAGCATCCAAATAATTGTACCGATAAAGATTAATCCCCATCCTGAAGGGATTGGATTTGTAAACTCACCAATTCCATCCCAATTCTCTTCAGCTAATTCACCTGTAGCTGTATCATTTTTAATTTGATTGATATATTTTAATGCTGTAGCTACCGTAATTGCAACAATTGCAAAAGCACCTATCATTGTTAATGTATTTATATAATCATCACTCTGGAAAGCGTCACCTGCGACAAAGTAAGTTCCTACCATCAAAGCAACGACAAGAATAATACCACCTATTACCATAGACTTCATGTAATTTCCTCCTAATCGTTTTTTTCTATTGAATTATCTCTTTTTTCAAGAGGAGTAGCATCAAGAGAATCATTTAAAACCAAATCAGAATACTTTTCAAAGTTTCTTTCACCTGTTTTTTCTCGCTTATAGATACTATAAGCATAAGCATAGAAAAATATAAATACAAAAAGAATGATAAAAAATTTTCCATATCCTGCTATTGTCATTAATGTCTCTTGATTCATATTCTACCTCTTATTTCAAAGAATTTAAGTAAGCGATTAACGCTACTATTTCAGGAACTTTTCCTGCAGCAACAGCATCTTTTACTGATTGTGTTTCCATATCATCAGCAATTGCTTTTGCCTCTTTTTTAGCTGCCGCTTCTGCATCAACCCATTTTCCAAGTTTTGGCATACCCTTTGTATCATAAGGAGTACCAAATAGTTGTTTTTGAGTATTCGCATTTGCATATGCTGTAGCTAAATCAGCCTCATTTGTAAACATATGTGTATATTTTGGCATAAGAGAACCAGGTACAATTGATGATGGGTCTTTCATATGATTTTCATGCCAATCTGTTGTTCTATAATTACCAACTCTATGTAAATCTGGTCCTGTTCTTTTAGAACCCCAAAGGAATGGTCTATCATACGCATACTCACCACTTAAACTATACATTCCATATCTATCTGTTTCAGATTTAAATGGACGAATTAGTTGTGAGTGACATGCATTACAACTATCTTTAATGTAAACCTGTCTTCCTGCTAATTGTAATACTGTTTTAGGTTTTGTACCCACTGCTGGTTGAGAAGCCTTTGCAAAATCAGGCACAGCCTCAATAAATCCTGCAAATGCTACTGTCAAAAATAATGCTACCGCAAAGAAAAACGGTCTCTGTTCTAACCAATGAAACATAATTAACCTCCTCCTTTATAACGCCATAGGTGACGCGTTTGCTGGTTCTCTATCAAGTACTTTACCTGAAGTTGCTGTTCTATACATATTGTATGCAAACATAAAGAATCCAATTAGGTAGAATAATCCACCAATACCTCTAAGTGTATAATAAGGATGAAGTACAGTAACTGTATCAATAAAAGAATAAAGTAATGAACCATACTCATCATAAGCTCTCCACATCATACCTTGTGTAATACCTGCAATCCACATTGATGTAAAGTATAGTACAATACCTGTTGTCTGTAACCAGAATTGTGTATCCATTAACTTTTTAGAGTATAACTCTCTTTTAAACATTCTTGGTGCCATATGATAAAGAGATGCCATAATCATAAATCCAACCCAACCAAGAGTTCCATCATGAACATGTCCTGGAATCCAATCTGTAAAGTGAGCAATAGCATTTACTGACTTGATAGCCTGAATAGGACCTTCTATTGTACTTAACATATAGAATGTAGAAGCTAAAACCATAAACTTAATCAATGGTGAAGTTTGAAGTTGTCCCCAATCACCTTTCATAGTAAGAAGCATGTTAATTGCTGAACCCCAAGATGGTAAGATAAGAACTACTGACATAGCAGAACCCATAGTTTGCATCCAATCAGGAACAGTAGAGTATAGTAGATGGTGACCACCAGCCCAAAGATAAACAAACATTAATCCCCAAAATGCAAGAACGGATAGTTTATATGAAAATACAGGTTGACCAGACTCTTTTGGCAAAAAGTAATAAATCATACCAATAATTGGTGTTGTAAATACAAATGCAACAGCATTATGTCCATACCACCACTGAACCAAAGCATCATTTGTTCCTGACCACATAGAAATCGAGTGCATAGCAGAACTAGGAGCATCTCCAGCCCAGAATATTGTAGGAACTTCCATATTATTAAATATATAAAGCATTGCAATAGCCAAGAATGAAGACATATAATACCAAGTAGAGACATAGATAGTTCTCTCTCTTCTCATTCCAATCATTCCAAACATTGATATACCCCAAAGAACCCACCATACTACTACAAGTAAGTCAAGTGGCCATTCTAATTCTGCATACTCTTTAGAAGTTGTATAACCTAAAGTAAGTGTTACTACTGCTAAAAGTATAGTTATAAAATATAACCAAAAGTGTAGTTTTGAAACTACCATTAAAAATTTAGACTCTTTGAGAGACATTTTTAATGTTCTCTGTCCAACATAATACCATGTTGCAAAAATACCACTAAGGGTAAATCCAAATGCTATACCATTTGTATGTAATGGTCTAAGCCTTCCAAATGTACCATACTCCCCTGCTAAATTACTTAGCTCTGGAAAAGCGAGTTGAAAAGCTAGGATTACACCTACTAGCATACCGATGATACCAAACAAGATTGTCGTAAAAGTAAACAGTTTGACCACTGAATAATCATACTCAAGTTGTGCATTGCTTTGCATCAATACCTCCTCTTAAAATTTGTGATAGAATAGTGACATAATGTGACTATCTGACTTTAATAGTATAAAGATAACCATTAATATATACTTAAAAATCTAATAAAGATGACTCATAATAAGTACTTTGTTTACTTTATAAAATATATAAAAAAAAATAATAGTAGAGGGTGTTCAAAAATGTTATTAGAAGAGTACAAAGAGGCAATTGAAAATAGTAATATTGTCTCTAAGACAGATATAAATGGTATTATAACTTTTGTTAATGATGAGTTTTGTGATATATCAGGATATACAAAAGAGGAGTTAATAGGAAAAAAGCATAATATAGTAAAACACCCTAGTATTCCCAAAAAAGAGTTCCAAAAACTTTGGAGTACAATAACTGCCAAAAAAACATATAAAGCAACTGTTAAAAATCTATCCAAGAGTGGAAAAGAGTATTATGTAAATACGACTATTACACCTATATTAGATGAAAATGGGAATATTGAGGAGTATATTGCTATTAGATATGATGTGACAAAGGAGGTTGAGCTAAATATGGTATTAGAAAAACATGAACAGATATTAGCACAAAGAGTAAAACAGCAAACCAAAGAGTTAGAAAAATTAACTCATACATTAGAAAAAAGAGTTCAAGAAGAGATTAAAAAAAATGAAGAAAAACAAAAAATTCTCTTTATGCAATCACGATTTGCAAGTCTAGGTCAGATGATAGCAAATATCGCTCATCAATGGAGACAACCCCTTACAGAGCTTAACTGGGTACTATTTAGCCTCAAAAACAGTTCACAAAAAGCAGACTATAATAAGTTTGAAACCAACTATAAAGAGGCTCAAAAAATTATTTCTAATATGTCTAATACTATTGAGGATTTTTCAAATTTTTTTAATCCCAATAAACAAAAAGCTCTATTTGCTATCCAAGATTCTATAAATGATGCTCTAAATATTTTATCAAAAGAGTTAAAGAATGAAGAGATAACTATAAGTAAAAATTTTATAGATATTCAAGTTGAGGGGATATCAAATGAGCTATCACAAGTAATAATTAATCTAATACAAAATGCCAAAGATGCATTTATAATAAATAATATAGAAAACAGAAAGATACAAATAACTATATCCAAAATAGAAATTCAATCTAAACCTTTTACCCAGATTGATATAGAGGATAATGCAGGAGGAATAAATGAAAATTATATAGATAGGGTATTTGAACCATATTTCAGTACCAAATATGCCAGTACAGGTATTGGAATTGGACTATTTATGTCACATATGATTATTAAGAATAGTTTAAATGGTATAATTAGAGTTGAAAATATGAATGGTGGGGCAAAATTTATTATTACCATTCCTATTCAATAAGGTCTGTTTATGTATAGTAAAATATTTAAAGATATAACCATACTTTTTGCAGAAGATGAGAAAAGATTAGCTAAATTAATAGAGTCTGCTATAGAGAGTTATTTTGATAGTTTTATTATGGTATCAAATGGAGAAGAGGCTATTAAAAAATACCATAAAATCAAGCCTGATATTATCATCACAGATATAATGATGCCAAAAATGAATGGATTAGAACTAGCAAAAGAGATTAAATCTATAGATGAAGATATACCTATAATAATACTTAGTGCATATAGCCATACAGATATGTTATTAGAAGCCATAGAGATAGGGGTTAAAAAAGATTACGGTGTTAATAATGAAATCATTAAATTTATTTTATGGAGAGATAAAGATGTACCAAATGACAGACTTAGAACCTTTATTAAAAGATTAAGAGAGAAAACTTCTAAAAGGTTGATAGAGAATATATCATCTCAGGGATATAGAGTTAAGACTCTTTAGGCTTTTTCTTCTCTTTCATCCTCTTTATCTTTTGCTCTTTATCATAAGCAGTTTGTAAATCTTCTGGACTATCAAAAAGTAATCCATCCATCTGTTTTTTGCTATCATCAAATTGACCACTTTTAGCAGCCCATATAAATATACCCAATAGTGTGAAACTTACTATTATACCTACTGTTAGTTCTAATGCTAAAATTGAATTCATTAATATTTTTCCTTTATTCTTATAGAGTTCCCTACAACCAATAAGGAACTTAAACTCATAGATAGTGCTGCAATGAGTGGCATAACAAATCCTGCTATAGCTATTGGTATTGTAATCATATTATATACCAATGATATTGACAAATTTTGTTTGATAAATTTATAAGTTCGTCTGGATATTCTAAAGCTATCTTTGACTCCAAGCAATGAATTGTTCAAAATTACTACATCACTCATAGCTAGTGCTACATCTGCCCCACTTCCCATTGCTATTGATACATCTGCTTTGGATAGAGCTAGAGCATCATTGACTCCATCTCCTACCATTACCACTATTTTACCATCTTTTTTTAGACTTTCTATATAATTTGCTTTATCTATAGGTGACATGGTTGATTTGTACTCTCTTATTCCTACCTCTTGGGCTATTCGTTTAGCCACATTTTCATGGTCTCCTGTTGCCATAATAGGCTCAACTCCTACCAATTGGAAGTACTCTATTAGCTCTTTGCTATCTGATTTGAGTACATCTTCTAATTCAAATGAGATAATGGGTTGATTATCTATTGCAAAGTTATATATAGTATATTGACTATTTATTGATATATCTATACCATTATCTTTTAGTAATTGGCTATTTCCACCTAATAGTTTTTTGCCATGATATATAGCTTCTAAACCTTTAGCATGAATTTGTATTATATTTTCTAACTCTATTTGTCTTAAGTTTATATAATTTTTTTCAAGATATCTTTTGATTGCTTTACTTACAGGATGTGTTGAACTATCAACCAAACTATATAATAGAGATAAATTATCATTATCTATTGAACCAATAATATTTTTGACACTAAGTTTCCCATCTGTTACAGTTCCTGTTTTATCTAATACAACAGTAGTAGCTTTAGCAAAAGTTTCGATAAATTTTGCCTCTTTAAAGAGTACTCCTCTATCTGCTCCCCAACTAATCCCTATTAGTGAAGCAATAGGTGTAGCCAAAGCCAAAGCACAAGGACATGCAATAACTATAACAGATATAGATATAATCAACGCATTCTCAAAATTGCCATTATAAAGATACCAACCCAAAAAGCTTAGAAGTGCCAAACTAAGTATAGTAATAGAGAAATATTTAGAAATTTCATTGGCTCTCTCTTCTATTTGTGGTTTGGAGTTTAAAGCATCTTCTAATAGAGTTACTATATTATTTAGTGTTGAGTTAGCATAGTTTTTAGTTGCTCTATATCGTATAACTTGACCAGAATTTATCGTTCCACTATAGATTTTATCCCCTTTAAATTTCTCTATAGGAAGTGACTCTCCTGTCATGCTACTCTCATCAAAAGTTGCCTCATCAAAAATAAGCTCTCCATCAACTGTAGCTTTCTCTCCCATTTTAACCTCTATAATATCACCTATAGCTATTTCATCGAGTGGTACTACTTTCTTGCCATTCTCTTCTATTATAGTCGCCTCTAATGGAACTTGTGATTTAATTTTATCCATAGTATCAATAGCTGATTTTTTACCAATAACTTCAAGATATTTACCTACTAATACAAATGTAATAATCATAGCTACAGAGTCAAAATAACTATCTCCTACCCCACCCAAAAGGACATAAATTGAATATACATATGTAAGTGTTGCACCTGAGCTTACTAATAAATCCATATTGACTATATGGTTTTTAAGTCCATAATATGCCCCACGAAAAAATATCCAACCACTATAAAAAAGTACAGGTGTAGAGAATATAAACTCTGCTATATGAACAAGATGCAGAGTTTCAGACTTCATACCCATAAAAAATCCTGCATATTTAGCTATATCTATCATCATAATATTCATACTAGCAAATATAGCTATAGCCATACGGATAAAATAGTCTCGTTTTTTGGCAGTAGCTTTAATATCCTCTTCGCTTCTATCATATGGATATGCATTATATCCTATACTTCGTATCTTGTCTATAATTTGTGATAGTTTAATAGTATCTTCATCCCAAACTATTTTGGCTTTATTATTGGTAAAATTTATATTAGCTTCTACTACTCCATCAGTATCATCTAATATCTTCTCATTTAGCCAAATACATGCTGCACAATGTATTCCCTCTATAACTAAATTAACTCGACTAAATCCTTCTTTAGTAGTTTTGATATATCTCTGTCTAAAACTATCCATATCAAAGCTACTACTATCTTGTTTAGATGATGCAATAGGTGGTGCGATAGTAGCATTACCTATCTTATCATAAAAACTATCCAATCCATCATCTTTGAGTAGATGATAAACCCCTTGACACCCATTGCAACAAAAATATATATTTGGGTCATCTTTTTCTCTAATCATTACAGTTTCATCAAACTCTAATTGACAATGAGTACACTTAACTTTAGACAAGGTTATCCTTTTCTGTCACTTTCTGTCACATTAATTATAATGTTTAATTATACTTATTATAATTTTAAAATATAGTAAGTAAGATTATATCTTAATTTTTGTATTATGTGAGTATTATATCAAAAAATTACAAGGAGTCTTTAATGACATATCGAATAAAACGATATTATGGATATATTATTGCAACTATTGCTTCACTGATTATACCATTTATCACCATAGGGGGACATCATCTTTTCCTATTATCATTTGATAAAAAACAACTGCATTTAATGGGTACTGCATTTGATATGCAAGAGCTTTATCTTATGCCATTTCTACTAATGCTCGGATTTATAGGTATTTTTGCCGTTACAGCTGTAGGAGGTAGGGCATTTTGTGGTTGGGCTTGTCCTCAAACTATCTTTAGAGTTATATATAGAGATTTAATTGAGACCAAACTTCTAAAAATTAGAAAACGGATTAATAATAAACAAAAAGAACCTGACTATAGTCAATCTGAGAATGCATCAAAAAGAGTTATTGCTATCCTCATATGGACACTACTCTCACTTATTGCTTCTGCTAACTTTTTATGGTTTTTTATTCCTCCTGAAGACTTTTTTAGTTATTTAGCTCATCCATTTGACCATACAATTCTATTGGGCTTTTGGTTAGGTATAGTAGCATTTTTGGTTTATGATATTGTTTTCCTAAAAGAAGATTGGTGTATCTATGTTTGTCCTTATTCTCGGGTACAATCTGTTCTATATGATGAAGATACTCTTCAAGCTATCTATAGCGAAAAAAGAGGTGGTCATATATATAATGAAAATCAAGAAAAAATTGTATTTAAGAAAAAAGATTTAAAAGAGAATGGCGAAGAGAATGCAGAGTGTATTGCATGTCAACATTGTGTAACGGTATGTCCTACTCATATTGATATTAGAAAAGGTACACAATTAGAGTGTATTAACTGTTTAGAGTGTGTTGATGCATGTACAGAAGTTATGGGAAAACTTGGCAAAGAGTCATTAGTACAATGGAGTAGTATGAATGAGATTATTGAAGGCAAAAAAACAAAAATTTTGCGTTCAAAAACTATTATGTATATAGTTGCACTATTCCTTATTTTAGCAGGTTTGGTATTTATGAGTGGAAAAAAAGAGTATATGTTACTAAATATAAATAAAACAACCCAGCTATATAAAGTAAAAGCAGATAATGAAGTAACTAATAACTTCTTGATGCTTTTCCAAAATACAGAGTCCAAAAAGCATACTTATAAACTTGAAATTTTGGGTAAATATGCAGATAAAATTCAAATCCATCGTTTTAAAGAGGTTACACTTAGCCCAGGTAAATTAGCCAAAAAAGTTGTTATCCTATCTACAAAAGAGAGATTAGCTGATGATAATACCAAAAATACACCTATTCCTATTATAATAAAAGCTTATGCTATTGATGAACCTAATAGAATTTTCGTTCTACGAAAAGTAGATTTTATCTATCCTAGAGCTGATAAACTAAAATAATCACTCTTATGAGTACCTAATTAGAGTGGTACTCATATTCTTATAACTTTCTTAATCTTTTTTTATAGATTTATAAGATATAATAAAATTAATATTATATTAAGGTAAATCCCATGAAAAAGATTATCATCCTAACAATTATCCTACATAGTATGCTTTTTGCAAGTCACAAAAATATATTTATTATTAAAAATCGAGATGGTACTGTGGTCAAAGGAAAAGTAGTTAAACATGCAAGAAATAGATTTTTTGATGATTTAATAAAAAAGCAAAAAGAGCTATTGGCTGAACTAAAAAAAGTTAACTCAAAAGAAAAATATAACAAAAATATTATTGTAAAACAAGCAAAACACTATTTAGGTGGTAAATATGTATGGGGTGGTACACAACCTAGAGGCTTTGACTGCTCTGGATATGTAAAATATCTATATGCACAGCAAGGTATCCAACTTCCTAGAACTGCGTATGCACAATCTAAAGTTGGTCTTGATGTAACCAAACGAGAACTTAAAAAGGGTGATTTACTCTTTTTCTTGACAGATAAAAAGAGACATATTCCGATTACTCATGTAGGAATGTATATTGGTAATGATAAATTCATACATGCAGCATCACGAAAAAAAGGAATAATTATATCTTCATTCTCAAAAAGTAAATATAATAGATATTTTGTCAAGGCAAAAAGGATTATCAAGTGATATTATCTTAAAAAAAAATATTATCAAACATATTATATTATAAATAGTGATAAATAATGTTATAATATTAATAAATTCAAAACTCATAATATGAGCTAAGGAGAAAAGAATGAAAATATTATATAACACAATTGCTCTTATACTATTTTTTAGTAATATACAATTATCCAATGCAGTAGCATCAGATAAAGAGAATATAAAGATATTAAATATTATAAATCATCAACGAATGCTTTCTCAACAGATTACAAAAGCATATCTCTATGCAGGAAATAAAATTAATATAGATGAAGCTAATGAAGAGATAAATAGGTCATTAAAAGAGCTTAGAAACTCCTATCAAGAGATAAATAGTTTAACTAAAAACTCAAAATTTAAAAAATCTATCTATTCTATAAAAAAAAGTAGTATGAAATTTAATACTCTTTCCAAAAAACCACTAAATGCAAAAAATATAGAGTTAATATTAAATTTGAGTGAATCTATTTTAAATCAGAGTGAACAGATTGTTTTATTATTAAAAAGAGAGATTTATAATAATAACTCCAAAATTATTGCAATACTAGGACAACAAGAGATGTTAGCACAAAGAATAGCAAAATATTATATAGCTTATCAATCAAATAGAAGTGAAGATACAAAAAGAAAGATGAAAAAAAGCATAAATCGTTTTACAAAAAACCATAAAACTATAATGAAATACAAAGAGGTTACTCCTAATATTAAGAAAAGACTAGGAGAGATAGATAGATTATGGGGAATTGCTAATAAATTCTATATCAATATAGAAAAAGGTGAATTACCTTTAACTGTTTTTGAAACAAGTGATAATATAACTCATAAAGTGAATGATATTATTAAAATATATACATTGCAAGTTAAATAAAAAAATAATTAAACAAAAAAAGAGAGGGGAAGGAGTATATAAATGAGAAAAGTTTGCTATATTATTTTAATAGCAGTTGAGGTAATTTATGGCTCAACAAGAGGAGATGTTAAAATTCTTGAAGCAACAGAGAATATTCAATATCTAAGTCAAAAAATTGCTACAGATTACCTATTTTTTTACAAAAATCCTGAAAATATTATATTAAAAAATCAACTCTATAAAAATATAGATAATCTTCAATTTTATATAAAAGAGATTAGAGATATAGCAGATGCAAAAGAGGGAATATATACCCAAAATCTTTTAAACTATTTTACTTATAGACTAGAACAAATCAAATATATTCCAAATGAAAAAATTAATATATCCAAAATAGAATTTATTCTCAAATCTAGTGAAATTCTATTAGAAGGGGCTAAATCTATAGCCAAAGAGCATAGATACAAATTCTCAAAAGAGGAAAAAATGCTAATGTTAAGCAAAGAAATTGTTTATCTATTAAAAAGGGTAAACAAATATTATATGGCATTATATATTGGTATAAATAGCCATACAAATTATGAAAAGATGCAACAAGCAATTAGAGATATGGATAGTCGCCTAGAAATAATAAATAGTTATAATTATCCAATTGAATTCGAAAATAAATTAAATGAGATAAATGAAATATGGAATAGAGATAAAAACTTTTTTTATCAAGTAGAAGAGTTATCTATTCCTTATATATTATCAGAATCAACAGAATATATGGAAGATTTACTTATAGAAATAGAACAGTATCATAAAAAAAATCTATAAAAAGGTGGTCAAATGAGACTATTAAATAATAAAAACATATTACTATTTTTTATTATAGCTATTGCACTAACTATTTTAGCATCTAAAACTTATGGTGTATATAAAGAGTATCAGACAATAAAAAAAGAGACCCAAAGACAGGATAATTTTAATAAATTAAATGCTCTATTGGATATAGCTCAAGAAGAAGTTTTATACTCTTGTGTATATATGACTATCAAAAATAGAACGATACTCAATAAACTTAAAGAGAAACAAGCTAAACTAGATAAATTAAATAATAATTTAAATAATAATTTAATTCCTACACTAGAGTTAAAAAAGATAAGAGATAAAGTAGAAAATGGAGACAAAGATTATCTAAATATTCTTTTTAATTTATATGAGACTAAAATAATCAAACCCATATTATATAGTATGAGTAGAGTAAGTAGTTCTAATAATATAAATAATCAACTTAAACTTATTCATCTAAAAGAGTATATCAATATGGAAAATAGCCTACTTGCTTTTATATTAAACGAAAATAAAATAATGAATAAGCAAGATTTAAATTATTGGGATAGACTTTTATCACAAATAATTTTCCCCAATTTTCTCCCATTCCAAAATAGAGATATTGAGATGAAAATTAATAAGATATTGGATGGAGACTCTTTTTCCAAAATTGCCATAAAAACTAGAGCCAAAATTTTCCAAGAGTCACAAAATGGAAACTATTCAATAACTTTTAAAGATTGGGCAAATAGTATCAAGGAGAAGATGAAACGAATTGAAGATGCACAATATCTACTTCTATCTAATTCCAAAATTCATTTAGAAAAAGAGCTGCTATACAAAGAGCGAAAAATGAATAGATATATATCTATCTCTCTCCTTGTTTTACTTTTATGGGTTTTACTTATAGGTTTTTTGAGTACTTTAAATGATATAAAAAAAGATAGACTCTTCTTGAAAGATACACTAAAATATATAGAGGTTGATTTAGATGAGAGTAAAAAAAGAGAGATAAAAAAGATACTAAAGAGAAATGATAGTATAGAGATATATAAATTTCTTGCCAATGAAATTAAGGAGCCTAGTCGTGCAAAAGACCGTTTCTTGGCAAATATGTCTCATGAAATTCGTACTCCACTTAATGGCATTATAGGATTTACTAAACTTTTAGAAGAGACCCCTCTATCCGAAGAACAAAAAGAGATGGTTACTATAATAGAAAATAGTTCTAATAATCTAATACATATAGTCAATAATATTCTTGATTTTTCTAAGATTAAAGCAGGGAAAATAGAGTTAGAGGCTATACCCTTTAATCCTATTAAACAGTTTGAGATAACCATAGATACGCATATGGCCAAAGCTAGAGAAAAAAATATTAAGTTTATTATTTTTAGTGACCCTACTATTCCATTTGAATTAATAGGTGACCCTACCAAACTGTCACAAGTTCTTACAAATTTAATCAGCAATGCAATTAAATTTACACCCAAGAGTGGATTAATCTATATATCTATGATGAAAAGTTCCCAAACCCAAGATAGTGTTACTATATATTTCGCTGTTAAAGATACAGGCATAGGTATTACAAAAGAAGAGAAAAGTAAAATTTTCAATGCATTTTCACAAGCAGATGCTAGTACTAGTAGAAAATATGGAGGTACAGGATTGGGGTTAAGTATATCTAGTCAACTAATTAAATATATGGGGGGCAGATTAGATATACGAAGCAAAAAAGAAAAAGGCTCAACATTTTTCTTTTCTCTAAAATTCAAAAAATCAATAAAGGAGAGGAAACAAACTAAATTAGATTTGTCTAAATATAAAGTCGGGTATATTCTTCCTCAAAAAGATAATGGTATAGATAAAAACCTAAAAATATATACAGAGTATTATGGAGCCAAATTTACGAGTTATGAGCTTCATGAACTATTTGCACTAGATATATCTAAGCTTCCTGATTTGCTATTTATTAACTATTCATGTTTTGATAAAAAAGGAGAGATTAATCCATTTTTTGCACTACCTCTTAAAATTGTACTCATAACATCAAATGATAAAAAAAATGAATTAGAAAAGATAAAAAATAAAATAGATAAAATTTTATCTGAACCTATAAACTTTAGTCGAATAACAAAATCACTTAAAATATTAAATAGAAAGGAAAAAAAGATTAATCCTAAAACCGAAAAACCAATAATATTGAATAATATAAAAGCATTGGTAGCAGAAGATAATTTTATAAACCAAAAACTTATGACACGAGTATTGGATAACTTTGGTATAGATGTCACTATTGTAAATAATGGAAAAGAGGCATTAAAAGCTAGGCAAATAGATAAATATGATATTATATTTATGGATATTCAGATGCCTATTATGGGTGGTATTACTGCCACCAAAAAGATTTCTGATTTTGAAATAGAAAAGAATAAGAAACATATCCCAATTATTGCCTTGACGGCTAATGCCTTGCAGGGTGATAGAGAAAAGTATATTAACGCAGGAATGGATGATTATATCTCAAAACCTATACAGATAGAAGAGCTAAAAAAAGTATTAGAGAGATTTGTCTATCCAGAAGTTAGGAGTTTATAAATGAATGATTTTACACTGCTTTATGTAGAAGATAATAAGATAATACAAAAAATTGTCAAAGTCATATTGCAAACACATTTCAAAGAGATATACTTAGCAGATGATGGAGAAAAAGGGATTAAACTTTATCAAGAAAAAAACCCTGATATAGTTTTAGCTGATATTTCTATGCCAAATATGAATGGACTTGATATGATTAGTAAGATTAAAAAGCTAAATTCAAATCAAAGAATAGCACTTCTTACTGGTTATAATAATATCACTTATCTAAATAAAGCTATTAATATGGGTGTTGATAAATATATACTAAAACCTATACAACCCAAACAAATGTTAGATGCTCTGCAAGATATAGTCACATCTCTAAAAATAGAAGATGAACAGAAAAAATATAAAAAGGATTTAGAATTTGCTTCACAACATGATGAGTTAACAGGTTTAGTTAATCGTACTCTTTTTCATCATAAACTCAAAAAACTGATAGAATACTCTACCCAATCTAATAAACATGTTGCCATATTTAGTATAGATTTAAACCTATTCAAAAGTATCAATGATACTTATGGACATGATGCAGGAGATGCTGTACTTAAAAGAGTAGCAAAAAATCTACTCCAATCTCTAAGAAAAGATGATATAGTAGCACGATTTGGTGGAGATGAGTTTGCAGTAGCAATTGGTTTTCTAAAAAGACATAACCATATATTAGGTTTTCTCAAACGAATAGAAGATAGCTTTTTAGAACCTCTACTCTATATTGATAATAATTCAGAACATCATATTCCTATATCTTTGAGTATAGGTATCACTTTTTATTCCAAACAATCTAATGATATATCAACCCAAAATCTTTTAAAACAGGCTGACAAAGCAATGTATATGGCAAAAAAGTCAAAAAGGATGTATAAATTTTTCGATAGTAGTGAAGAGTCTTCTTTACAAAAAAAAGAGAAAAAAACTCAAGATATAAATAGAGCCATAATACAAAATGAGTTTATGCTATATTATCAACCAATTATAGATATAAAAAGCAATAAAGTTGTAGCTTTTGAAGCATTGCTAAGATGGAACCATCCCGAAAAAGGAATAATGACTCCAGATAGCTTTTTGCCATATATCTTGGATAATCCTGAGATAATATGTTCCTTAGGTCAATGGATTATCAAAAATGTATTTAATCAATTTGAGATATGGATAGAAAAAGAGTATGATTTTATGATTAGTATCAATATCAGTTCTCAAGAGTTTGAAGCCAAAAAGTTTATCTCTATGTTAAAAGAGTTATTGGAACAGTACCCTCTAGTTATTCCTCAAAAAATAATATTTGAGATTGTAGAGGGTATTGCTATCAAAGATATAGAGATAAAAAATAGCTCTTTAACACAAGTAAAAGAACTTGGCTTTAAAATTACACTAGATAACTTTGGAACAGGTTACTCTACACTATCATCAATCAATAGATTTGGAGTTGATAATATTAAAATAGATAAACGATTTGTAATGAGTATGCTCAAAGATAGAGATGACCACTCTATGGTCAATGCCTCTATCCAATTAGCGAAAGTTTTTGGTTATAAAGTTATAGCAGAGGGTGTAGAGAGTAGAGAACATCTACCTGTTTTATTAGAGTTAGGTTGTGATGAAGCACAAGGTTATGGGATAGCAAAACCTATGCCACCTGAAGAGATTGATAAATTTTTATAAATTAAAAATTATAAAAGTAAAAAAGTAATTAAAAATAGATATTTTGGAGATGGTATGCTTTATATTAATTGTATAGATGAGCTAAATAGTGGTAAAAATCTATTAGCTTTTTCAGGTGGAGTGGACTCTTCTGCTCTATTTTTTTTGTTATTAGAAAATCAAATTAAATTTGATATTGCTTTAGTAAATTATGGAATTAGAGAGCAAAGTATAAAAGAGCAGACCTATGCTCTAACTTTAGCCAAGAGATATAAGCTAAAAGCTTATACAATCCAATCACCACAATTTGATAATAACTTTGAAAAAAATGCTAGAGATTTCCGATATAAATTTTTTAATAAGATAATCAAGAGAGAAAAATATACAAATCTAATTACAGCACATCAACTTAATGACCAGATGGAGTGGTTGCTTATGCGTTTAGTTAAGGGGGCTGGGGTTGTGGAGCTTTTGGGATTGGAGAGTAAAACGATTAAAGATAACTATAGACTTATTCGTCCTATTTTACACCACTCCAAAGATGAACTATTAGAGTATCTAAAAAAGCATAATTATAAATATTTTATAGATAGTAGTAATAGTGATATAAAATATGAACGAAACTACTTTAGAAAAAAATTTTCTGATAGCCTTATAGAAGAGTATAGAGATGGAATTAGTAGGAGTTTTGAATATCTCAAAGAGGATAAAAGAGTATTAACCACTGGATATAGAGAGATTTTTCACTATAGAGAGCTATATATAATAGAATTAACAAATCCTGCTATCAAAACCAGAGTTATAGACATATATTTAAAACGATTAGGATATTTACTCTCTTCCTCACAAAGAGAAAAACTCAAAAAAGAGAACTCTATAGTATTTGGTGCTGTATGGGCTGTAGAGATAAGAGATAATAAAATTTTTATAGCACCATATATCAAAAAGCCTATGCCCAAAAGGTATAAAGAGAGTTGCCGAGTAGCCAAGATAGCCCCTAAAATAAGAGGTTATTGTTATATTAATAACATAGAGCCTAAAATGGTTTTACAATCATAGTAACTTGTAGAGATTTATTTACATCTTCATAAACTAAATTATCATCAACAGATACTCTATAGTTTAGAGATAAATCTCGAAGAAAAGCATGAAATGTTGGCAAAACATCTTTGACAAAAGTAATACTTACTTTATATTTATTATTAGGAATAGATATTACAGATACTTTATCAAAATATGTCTCAGCATCAATTTTGAATACCTCTGTATGAAATCGTTTAGCATCTGTAATTACTTCTCTTGTATCTAACTTTTCTAACTCTGCTGTTTTCTGATTATAAAGTTCTTCATTTTTATAATAAGAAATCATAGTAGGAATAACCCATAAAAAAAGTAACAATAACGATACAACAGATAAAAGTTTGGTCATTGGTGATAGTGATTTAAATCCAGTACTCATATTTTTCTCTTTCTCTATTTAGATGTGAATGTAAATTCTGTCATAAAATTTTCTAATGGTTTAATAACAAATTTACCACCACTATAAAGTTTATTCAAACTATTTTTTAGTGGCTCTATCCCCCAAACTACGCCCTTAATATCTACTGCTGTTGTAGATATAATTGCTTTTTTCAATTCTGCATTTTTGCCCATCGCTTTAAATAGGTTTTCTGATACCTTTTCTAATGCTAAATTTCTTTTTTGTGCAGAAATTTGAGTATTTTTTTGAGATAGTTGATTAGATATTGTACCATTTTTTATCGAAAAGAAACCACCTAATCCCAAAACAATTAATAGTGGTAATATAGAAAAAAGTAAAGATGGGTTTGAATTAGAGCTTTGAGATGAATTAGATGAAAAAAGTGATTTAAATCCAGAAAAAAATCCTTCATGTTTATTATTATTTTCTATTTTTATATCACTTAAATTGCTATTTTTGATAAACTCTTGTTTTACTCTATTTGTTGCCTCTTCTTTTTTAGAACTTTTAATAACTCTTGCTAAAATCTCTATCTTTTTAACAGGTTTAAGATAGCTACTCTGTGCAATCTCTTGACTACTTGCCATATGATGGAGTAGATTATGAATATTACTTTGAGATAGTTCTATATGCATGGATAACTCTTCTCTCAATACTTTTAATAATTTAGGAGACTCATCAGTAACAAGCATCTCAATATGGTCTGCAAAACTATATGAAATTTTATAATATGCCTCCATACTTTTATATACCCTATATGCAATTTGCTTCTCTGTTAAACCTCTAGTTCCTATAGTCCAAGTTTGATAAATTTTATCAGCTGTTGCAAACATCATAAAAAGTTTTCTATCAAATAGACCGATAAATAGTATCAATTTATCACTTAGAACATTTTTATAATGTTCATAAAGAATTGCAAAAGGAGAAAAATATAGTGTAGTAGGTACATCTCCTATATCTATCTTCTCTTGTGTTACAAAATTATTATTAAAAATTCTAGCTGTTACTCTATTTTTATCATCATCTTGAGTAACAAACTGTTTTGCCAAAAGAGATATAGATACAATATTATTATTGGTATATTGAGATTGAAGTTTGCGAATTTTTTCTATAAACTTTACTTTATCACTCTCATGAAACTGCTCTATCTCCTTAGCTATAAATCCATCTTCTGTTTGGACAGCATAATTCAAAAAATAGAACTCTCTCTCTTTATAATGGGTAATAGTTACATATGGTTCTTGACTATTCATATTTTATCTCCTACTTAACTAATCATATAAAAAAGATTAATATTTAATTTTAAACTACTCATATTGAAAGTATAACCTATCTTTTGTTATTAACAGCTTATGTTTATAACTGTTTTTTAATATTTAAATATATTTATTGGTTTTAATTAACTTTTAATCTAATGAAGTACTTTAAAATAATATAAAGTTTAATCTTTAATTAAGCTTTAAAGTAGATATTAATATATAAAATTGTGATTTCAAAGTGAGTGTCTGTTCATTACTGATTGTAGATGTTTTTTTGCCTCATCTTTTTTCATATTATTAATATTTATTATTTGATGATATATTTCCAATCGACTAAAAGGTTTTGGAATTAGAAATTTATCCCAACTACTCAACTGCCAATAAGAGCTTGGTTTATAATTAACTATCATAATAGGAAGTTTAGCTCTCAAAGCCAAAGCAACAGCACCATCACTCATACTATATCTAGGTCCTTTTGGACCATCTGGAGTTATCATAATTGTTTGTTTGGCTTTGATTGCTTTAATTGCATTTATCAGTACCTGTTTAGCTCCTCTATTAGATGACCCTCGCAGTGGCATAATCTCCAAAAAGTTCAATACTTTGGCAATCAGTTCTCCATTAAAATGTCGAGAAATAATTGCAGCAGTAGGCTGTGTTTTTCGTAGTTCTCTATAGACTTGTGGAGAGATTAGAAGCTCTCCATGCCAAGTAACAGCGATACATTGCCCCTCTATAGTTTTATCTATAAAATGATATTGTTTTCTATATGTTATCCATAAAAGACGCATAATAGTAAAAATAATTGCAGGTATAAAAATAATAGAAAGTTTTCTAAAAAACTTTTTA
The DNA here is from genome assembly GCA_964573285.1 of uncultured Sulfurovum sp. Lineage (GTDB taxonomy): Bacteria > Campylobacterota > Campylobacteria > Campylobacterales > Sulfurovaceae > UBA1140. The sequence goes on from CAZNJD010000067.1 coordinate 26,052, forward strand.
CGCCACTTTTTTATATCTATCACTAAATGAGTACTCCATCCAAAGCACCTCTGGAGGTTTTAGTGACTTTAACTGGTAATATTTTACCTAAAATCTCTTCACTTCCTTTAACAAAAAAAAGTTTACCATCATCACTTCGTCCTGATACTCTACCACCTGATTTTAGTTCATCAAAATATACCATATGGACTTTGTCCATTTGAGCATTCATTATAATATCAATAATTTGAGTATGTCGCTTTTGTAATCTAGTTAATCTCTCTGATGCTATATCTTTTGGAATTTGATTATCATAATTAGCTGCTAGGGTATGAGGTCTAGCAGAGTATTTAAATGAAAAAAGTTGCTCAAATCGAACCTCTTCTAATACCTCCATAGTATCTTCAAAATCAGCATCACTCTCACCTGGAAAACCTACAATAATGTCAGTTGAAATTGTAGCCTCTGGAGAAAGTTCCCTAACTCTAGCACAACGATTTAAAAACCACTCTTTGGTATAACCTCTTTTCATCTCTCGTAAAAGTTTAGTTGAACCACTCTGTAGAGGTATATGAATTTGCTTACATATCTTTGGATTTGATGCAAATTCATTTAAAAATTCATCATCCATATGTAGAGGATGTGGAGAAGTAAAACGAATTCGCTCTAAACCATCTATATCACTAATTTTTTGCAATAGTTTCGTAAAGTTACACTTTTCTTCACTATTGGTAAAGTGTTTTCCATAATTATTAACATTTTGACCAAGCAACATTATCTCTTTGGCTCCAGTTAATACAGCTTTTTTTATCTCTGCTATAATCAAATCAGATGGAATTGATACCTCATCACCTCTAGTTGCAGGTACAATACAGTAAGTACATGATTTATCACATCCCATAGAGATATTAACCATTGCTTTAAAAGGGTTAGTTCTATATTCACCAAATGTATAGGTACTATCATCATAATCCAAATCAATCTCAACAGCATGTTTAACATCCATAATTTTTGAAAGTTTAGATACATTTCTAGCACCCAATACAAAATCAACTGATGGAGCTCGTTTGATAATATCTCTACCTAGATGTGAAGCAGTACAACCTGTTACACCTATTTTGGCACTCTTTTTTTTATATTTATTAAATACACCTATTTCAGAAAATAGTTTAGATACTGGTTTTTCCCTTACACTACATGTATTAATAATAATCAAGTCAGCTTCTCGAAGCTCTCTAGTAAGCTCATATGGCTCTTTTCGGTTTAGTTCTGCAATCATATGTTCACTATCACGAACATTCATAGCACACCCTAAGGTCTCTATATAAAGTTTTTTAGTACTCATATTATCTATTTTACAATATGAACTTCATATATAAAATCATCATCATTTAATCCAAATTTTACCTCACGCATATATACTGAATACTCTTTTTCTTCAAAATACTCAATAAATGCTTTTAACTCTTTGTGTGAATTATCTTTGTCAAGGTAAAAAATAGACTTTTTTTCTAAAGCTTCTTCAATTTTTAATATATCCATCAATTTAGGTTTTGTCGTAATTGAAGCTCTCGCTAATTTCATTTTCATTTTTTCCATTCCTTAAAAATATATACAATATGTTATGTTTAAAAATATTATACCTATTTTTCTTAAAGGTAAGTTTAGCTATAATTCAACTCTACGCAACAACGGACAAATTCACACGATTTAGTAACACATTGTTAAGTTTAAATATAAAAGGATTAAATATGGAAAAAATTGTTGATATTATTGAGGCTATGGCTCATGAAAAAAATATTTCACTAGAATCAGCTATTGATGCATTTAAAGAAGCATTAATCAAAACAGCAAAAAGATGTACTACTCGTACTTCAAATTTCGAAGCTACAGTAGATATAGATAAAAAAGATTATCGAGTTCAACAGATTATAACAGTCGCTAAAAAAAGTGATGAGAGATTTGAAAAAGAGCCAGATAGTGTTATATCATTAGAAGAAGCACAAGAAGAGTATGGAGCAGATATTGAATTAGGAGATGAGCTTAGAAGTGAATTTGTATTAGAAGAACATGGACGAACTGCATCTTATAATCTATTTAAAGAGTTACAATATCATATCCAAAGAAGAGTAGAACAAGACCTATTTGAAAAGTATAGAGAAAAAGTAGGTACTATCATGATAGGTACAGTCAACCGTATTGATGATAAAGAGAATACATTTATCGAAATTGGTGAACTAAAAGGTATTTTGAGTCAACGAAACCGTATCAAAGGTGAAAAATTTAAACTCGGAGATACAGTCAAAACACTTCTACGATATGTAAGTATAGACCCAGAGATGGGAATGTTCTTAGAACTTACTAGAACAGCACCAAAATTTCTTGAAAAACTAATGGAAAAAGAGGTTCCAGAGATTGCTGATAATACAGTAGAGATTATTGCAAGTTCAAGAATACCAGGACAAAGAGCTAAATTAGCACTCAAAACAGACTATTCCAATGTTGACCCAATTGGTGCAGCTGTAGGTGTCAAGGGAGTTAGAATTAATGCTGTAAGTTCGGAATTATCAGGTGAAAATATCGACTGTGTAGAGCATTCAGCAATTCCTGAGGTATTTATCACTAGAGCATTATCTCCTGCCATTGTTCAGAGTATTAAAATTACTGATACTAAAAATAAAAAAGCACTTGTAAATATTACCAACGACCAAAAAGCAAAAGCTATTGGGAAAAGTGGTATCAATATTCGTCTAGCATCTATGCTTACTGGCTATACAATTGAGCTTAATGAGATAGAAGGAGTTAGTCAACGGAGCAGTAATAGTAGTTCTTCTCATGAAGTCGAAAAAACTACTAACACTGATGCTTTAGCTGATTTGTTTAAGTAAGAGTTACATATAATAGCGTCAAAAAAGGGATACAAATATGAATATAGAGTTTTTAAGTCAAATTGTTGACTATGGAGTACTAGGGCTTCTAGCATTTATGAGCTTTTTGACACTATTTTTTTGGATAGAGAGATTACTTTTTTATAAAGGTGTCAAGATAGAAAAATATTCGACACAAGAGGCATTAGAACTTGATATTACTAATAATCTAGGAATAATCTCTAGCTTTGGAGCAAATGCTCCATATATTGGGCTTTTAGGAACTGTACTCAGTATTATAGTTACATTCTATACTTTGGGTCAAACAGGAGAGATGGATGTCAAAAATATTATGACATCTCTAGCATTGGCACTCAAAGCTACAGCAATGGGGCTAGTAGTTGCAATTCCTGCTATATTTTTCTATAATCATCTTAATAGAAAAGTAGATATACTTCTAACCAAGTGGACTATATACCAAAAGGAGAAGTAAATGTCTCAAAGAAAACGGTTTGATACTATTAATGTTGTTCCTTTTATAGATATTATGTTGGTGCTTCTTGTTATAGTACTGACTACTGCTTCATTTATACAAACAGGAGTAATTAAACTAGATTTACCAGCTTCTAGTGTCAAATCACCAAAAGAGAAACCACCAAAAGAGCTAAAAATATCTATTAAAAAAGATGGAGAGATATTTTTTGACAAAACTAAAATAGCAAAAGAAGATTTGGAAAAACTATTATTAGAGCATAAAAAAGATACACCTATTAGTTTATATTGTGATAAAGAGGCACAATTTAATAAATTTGTATTTCTATTAGATATTCTCAAAAAAAATAGTTATGAAAATCTAGGAATTGTAACCAAAAAATGAGTTCTATTCGTTATAGTTCCTCTTTTATTATTAGTAGTTTGGTTTATATAGTAATAGTTGCTATATATTTCAATATTATAGATATACCTAAACCTATAGATAAACCAAAAGAGCATAGGGTCAAAATAGCTATTATAATTCCACCTAAAATTGAACCTAAACCCATAATCAAATCTACTCCACCACCTACAATGGTAGTACCAAAGCCAAAGCCAAAAAAGATTATCAAGAAAACAAAGCATAAAAGAAAAAAGATTATCAAAAAACCAAAGCATAAAAGAAAAAAGATTATCAAAAAGTCAAAGCATAAAATAAAAAAAATTATTAAAAAGCCAAAGCATAAAATAAAAAAGATTATTAAATATAAAAAAGTGGTAAAACTAGCAAAAGTGGTAGAGGTAATAGAACCATATATCAAACCTATATCAAAAGAGGTTCCTATGCCTATTCAATCAAAAATTATAACAAGACCAAAACCTATAATAAGACCAAAACCTATAAAAAGGGTTATACCATCACATAAAGAAAATCTAAATACAAAAAAAAGAAATTTTCTAAAAAATGTTAGAGAAAAAATTTATACAAATAAGCGATATCCTCCTCTAGCTAAACGGAGAAATATACAAGGACGAGTACATGTAATTTTTGATATTTTAACTAATGGAGAGGCAACTAATATCCGAATAGATGAGTCATCAAGAATATTAAAAAAAGAGGTTAAGCGTTCCATAAGAAAAAGTTTTCCTATAGATATACCCCCTTCTATTGCTTCACTTTTTCCTATGAGGAATATATCTATTAATATTGATTTTAAGCTAAAATAAAATTTATATTAACAAAGAGTCAAATCTTTGATTATTTCCCATCTATAATTTTATCAGCCTCATTAAATACTTTGTCTATATTATTTTTTATCCATAGTTTATCCATCCACTCTTCTGGACGAACTTCTATTCCTTGTACCAATACACCAAAATGTAAATGGTCACCAAGAGCTAATCCTGTCATTCCTGTCTTGGCTATAACAGTTCCTGCATTTATCTCTTGGTCTTGTTGTACCAATATTGTTGAACAGTGACCATATAGAGTAAAAAGTCCCATTCCATGGTCAATCATTGGCATATTTCCATAAATACCGTTATTATCTGTAAATATAACTTTACCTGCATTGGAGCTAACTATTGGTGCCATTTTGGTACTTGCCATATCTAATCCTACATGATATGATTGTGATACCTCGTTACTTTTTTTCCCATAATAATAGTGTCTATGGTCTCCATAACTAGCTACCTTTTTACCATTTCGGAGAGGATAAAATGGTAAAATATGCCAACTATTAATCATTTTATCTGATATATTACTTGCTAATGAGTGAATTAAATCTTCATTTGCTTTTCTCATATCTTCATTGATAGCTTTTAGCTTATCTATTCTATCTTTTATCAAAAGATATTGAGGATTACTCTCTGCTAAGTCAGATATTTTTCCATCTATAAACTTATCTGTTGCTTTTATCCATGAAGTTTTATACTTTTTAGCGACTACATAAAAAGGTACATTGACTATTCGTTTATTTCCTGCCATATCTTCTGCTACAACTTTAGCTGAAAAATGTTCTTGGTTAAATGGCCAAGATACCAATGAGGCATAATATCCATCTTCCTTATATGGAACTACTTTGAACTTTTTATCTCCTGAGCGAAGATAAAAATTTTTGAGTGATTCATCTCTAACTTGAAAAACAACTAGTGCTGAACCCCCTTGGGTTATAGAATATGAGTTTGAGAGTATATTTATATCTGGTCTATGATAATCTATAGTTACCAAAATATTTTTGGTAACACTATTACCTTGAAAAAAGTTCCAATTACTTCTATCTGTTACTGTAACTGTTACTTTAAATTGTTTAGCTTTTGGATTAAGTATAATACCATCAATTACTTTTCTTGGATACTCTATTTTAACAACTTCTAATTTCTTATTAGGTTCTAATATTAACTCATCAGCTACTCTTACACTATTTTTACCATCACTTATCTGTACTGAATATGATTTTAATGCCATATTATCAGATATAGTTATCTCTAATGGCTCTTTTCTATTCCAATAAAGACTCTCTGCCGATTCAATCACAGGGTCAACTCTCTCAAAAGATGGAGAGGTAAACATATATGCACCTCCTCCAAATATTAATCCTAATACAACAAATAGTGTTCCTTTTGAACTTCCTTTTTTCCTATTATATATTCTTTTTCTTCTTGCCATTTAACAATTCCATCTCTTCTATTTTTTTTATTAAATCTTTTAAAAACATCTCTATATTATCTATCTTCATCTCAAAACCTGAAGCATTTTTATGTCCACCTCCACCGTAATATATTGCTATAGTTGATATATCTATATCTTTTTTACTTCGTAAAGATACACGAACTAAATTATCTAATTCTATAAAAAGTATAGAGATATTGACTGTAGCCAATGATATACCATAATCAACAATACCTAAGAGGTCACTATATTTAACACCTGCTTTTTTTATATTCATTTTAGTTACAACCATTGTAGATATTTGACCACTACAATATAGCTCCAAACTATTTAGTGTCATTCCTAAAATTCGTAATGAAGATAATGCTTTCCTCCGATTTAAATGATATGCTACTTCTGATATATTAATATCATATGCAATCATAGCTGATGATATATCAAAAACCTCTTTAGTGGTGCTATTTGTTCTAAAATATTCTGTATCAGAGACTAAAGCAGTATAAAAACAGGTAGCAGAATCACTATTTAGTGTAAACTCTTCTCTAAAAACTTCAAAGGCAACTTGTGATGCAGAGGCATAATTAGACTTAACTATATTAACCAAACCATAATTATTATTAGTTTTATGATGGTCAATATTGAGTATATCTCTACTACTTAAATCAAATCCAAATAGTTTTTTACTGCCTCCATCACAACATATTATCAAACTATCATCAAAATCAATTTTGGATTTGATTTTAGAAAAATTGGGTAAAAAGTTTAAATATATGGGTATATCTCTATCAGCATTAACAATCTCTACACTCTTCTTATATTTTTTTAAAATAGCATATATTCCCAAAGCTGTACCAATAGTATCCCCATCAGGACGCATATGAGAGAGTATAGTCACTCTATTATAATTATCAATTAGCTTTTTGATATTATACATCTTCTACTCTCATAGATAAATCAATCCAATTGGCTTGATGAATAAGTGAACCAGAGGAGATAGCATCTACACCTGTTTTGGCTATATCTTCTATAGTTTCTAATGATACATTTCCACTAGCTTCTAATAATATATGAGGATAATAGTTATTTCTAAAAGCCACTACCTCTCTTATCTCTTTATTTGACATATTATCACACATTACTATATCAGCTCCTGCACCCATAGCCTCTTTGACCATATCTAAATTCTCACACTCAATTTCAACTTTAGATGTAAATGGTATTTTGATTCTAACTTCTTGCATAAATTCTACTAGATTATCAATAGTTTTGAGATGAGTATCTTTTAGCATTAAACAATCATCTAATCCCATTCTATGATTGATACCACCACCACATCTTACAGCATACTTTTCAAACTCTCTAAGCAAAGGTCTAGTTTTACGAGTATCAAGCAATTTAACTCCATAGGGAGCTATCTTTTGAACAAAGCTATTTGTAAGTGTAGCAATAGAAGAGGCATGTAATACTATATCTAACATTGACCTCTCTAATGATAAGATAGTCTTAGAATTACCAAATATATAGAATAGCTTATCTCCTTTATCAAAAGCTTTTCCCTCATCTATCAACCACTTTAAATCTATATTGTACATATCTGCCATAATTTTTATATACTCTTGCCCTGCAAATACTCCATTACTTTTGGCAATGATATAAGCAGTAATATTTTTTGATTGGCTAATCCTTGAAAAGAGGTCACCCCTGCCTATATCTTCGGCTATAACCTCTTTTATAAATTTTTGTTTCAACAATATTATTACCTTTTTTATTTTTTTGTGAAGTATAACACAAATTTTAAAATCTTTAGATAAGTAATTAACACTTTATTGTAGAGTAGGTTTTCTCTTTCAAATATGCAAAAGCCGTAGCAATCAAATCATCATCATCTTTACTATAGGATTTAAGCATAACTCTATCTCGTCCATCAGCAAACTCTATAAATACCTTTTCACCTGCATTAGCAACTTTGGTAATCCTTTGCTCTTTGGCTAATACTTTCATTATCATTACATCTATAAATTGTCTTGATATAGTGTCTAGTTTCCCAAATCTATCAGCTATTTCAGCCTCTATCTCATACACTTCATCTGTTGTCTCACATTGAGATAGACGACGATATAGCTCTAGTCGGAGTCTATCTTCTTCTATTAGCTCTTCATTTAAGTAAGCATCTATAGTTAGTTTAATATCAACTTGAAGCTCTTCCTCTTTGGCTTGTCCACTTAACTCTTTGATAGTATCTTCTAACATTCTTGAATATAGTGAGTATCCTATATGTTTAATATGTCCACTTTGGGCTTCACCTATAATATTTCCTCCACCTCTAATCTCTAAATCATGAAATGCCAAAATAGCTCCACTTCCTAAATCAGAATGAGACTCTAACGCAATTAGTCGTCGTTTAGCATCTTCTGTTATATAATCTTTATCTTCTACCATAAAATAGCAATAACCCTCTTTACCTCCTCGCCCTACTCTTCCACGCAATTGGTGCAAATGTGCTATTCCAAATCTATCTGCACCATCAACTATCATGGTATTAGCTTTTGGCATATGGATACCAGCTTCTACTATAGAAGTAGATAACATCACATCATACTCTCCTGCCTCAAAGAGCATCATATCTTTTTCTGTTTGGAGTGCTGATATTTTAGAGTGAAGAACAGCGACTCTTAGTTTAGGGATTAGTTTTTTTAAAATCTTTTTTTTCTCTTCTATATGTGCTATAGAGTTAAAGACATAAAATACCTGCCCTCCTCTTCGCATCTCTCTAATTATTACCTCTTTTATAATCTTTTCATTATAACTTTTGACAAAAGTTCGTACTCCTTGTCTATCTACTGGTGGAGTTAAAATTTCAGAAAATGTTTTGACTTGAGATAGAGCCATATTTAAACTTCTTGGTATTGGGGTAGCTGACATAGATAAGAGATGAACATCTATAGCTATCTCTTTGAGTGCCTCTTTCTGTTTAACTCCAAACTTATGCTCTTCATCTATAATTATTAATGCTAAATTTTTGAATTTAGCTTTGAGTAGAGCATGAGTTCCTACTACCATATCTATAGAACCATCTTCTAATCCTTTAAGGAGTGCTGTTTTGGCTTTACCTGTTGTAAATCTATCTAGTTTACCTATTTTTATATCATATTTAGCAAATCGTTCTTGCATACTCTTGAAATGTTGGGAGCATAAAAGTGTAGTTGGAGCTACCATCATAGATTGGTATCTATTTTTCCATGATATAAACATACCATTCATAGCAACTTCTGTTTTACCAAATCCAACATCAGCACAGAGCAGTCTATCCATCATCTTACCACTAGACATATCATCTAACATATTATTGATTGCCTCTTCTTGGTCTTGGGTATGGATAAATCCTGCCTCACTCATAAAGATTTGATGTTCGACCATATTTCGTTTGAGTATAATTCCCTTTTTGAGATGTCTTTGAGCCGATAAGTTAATAATTTGTGAGGCTATAGCAAATAGTTTCTCTTTTACTTTACTTTTGAGCTTTTTAAAACTAGCTTTGCCCATCTTGTCTAGTATAGGCAATCCTCCCCCATCTGCAACATATCTATCTATGACATTTAAATTTTCTACAGGAATTAATAACATATCCTCATTTTGATATTGAATAAGTACAAATTCTCTTTTTGAACCCAATACTACTCGTTTTTCTATCCCTTTAAATAGCCCTACTCCATGGTTCTCATGAACTACAAAATCACCTTTATTTAATTCATCCAATATTATAGAAGATTTTTTAACTCGTTTTCGTTTTATTGGCTTATTTAATGATATTATTACTTTGGTATCACTTATTAAATTTACTATTATATCTTTGTAAATAAACTCTATATTTTCAAATGAATTTAGTTCACTTCCTCTTACTATTGACTCGTTCTTCGCAATAATAGTTATCTTTTTGTTTGAGTTTGATTTAATAATGGCATTTGGATTTATAACCTTTAACTCTCTAATTTTTTTAGCATTTGGAACAATCTCCAAAGTGAAATCATTTTTAGAAATTATTGGTTTATCCAAACTATAAATCTCTTCTAACTCTTCACTCATATTGGAGGTAAATATTCCATTAAAAGATTTGATATAATTCTCACCTAACTCATTTAAATACCAGAACCCTAGACTATCTATATCTTTGATAAATACATCAGAGCTACTCTCTTCTACTCTCTTTTGCCATGTTTGGTACTGTTTTGAATTTAGACCCAATAGTGCAGGAATGATTTTTATATCTTCTATATCCTCCTTGATACTTTTTTGAGTATCTACAGAAAACTCTCGAATAGACTCAACATCTTCATCAAATAAAGATATACGATAACTTTTATCTCCACCTAGAGGATATATATCTATAATATCACCTCGAATTGAGACCTCACCTTTTTGAGTTACAATATCTACAAAATTATATCCCCAATAATAGAGTTTCTCTTTTAATTCTCTAATTTTGAGAGTAGAAGCAAACTCAATTTCTATAGTAGGAAAAAACTCCTCTTTGGGTAGAGGCATTAATAGTGTTCGGAGTGGAGAGATTAGAACTTTTTTCTTTTTATAATTGAAATATCCATGTAAAGCCTCAATCAATTCATATATCTCAATCTGAAATGAACGCAAATCATCACCATAAGAGAGTCGTAAATCAGGTAAAATAAAAGATTTGTAGTTTAAAAAGGTAGCAGTGTGGGCAGTTTTTATTCCTTCTTTGTCATTTTTACAGACAAATAAAAGCTTATTAGAAAAAGTATCTCCATTTTGAAGATACTCATATATATCATTTTGTCTCATTTAAATTTTATTTAATATCCTAGTTTTTTAGGTTTTATAATATGCACATCATCCATGCCATTATTTGGTGTAACTCGACCTGATACGATTTTAGTCTCACCTTCAAATACAGCATTTGGCTCAATCACAATATTGTTTACCACAACATCACCATAAACTTTGCCATAAGGCATAATATCTATAATCTCACCAGTGAAGTTCCCCCTAAACTCACCAGAGACTAATAGTTTTTGAGCTTGTATTTCACCCATCACTCGACCACTTTTACCAACAACAACTTCACTTCTTGATAGAATATTACCTTCAAGCTCTCCATTGATGAGGATATTTCCATCACACCTAATTTCACCTTTAATAGCAGTACCTGGAGTAATTATACTTGCAGATTGTGCTGGTGTCGTTTTTTTCTTTTTCCGTCCAAAAAAAGCCATTTCTTTCTCCTTGTTAAAAACTCACTTAATATGAAACATTATAACCAAATATTATTTATATTTGAAGTAAATTTTTTTGAATAAACGCTTCTACTACATAAAAAGAGCCAAAGACTAAATAATTCTCATAATTATTAATATTTTTAAATATATCAAATTTTATAGATAATCTCTTTAATTGAGCTTGTAATTGAGTAACTTCTACAGCTCTTGGAGTATCAATTGAAATAATTTCAACTCTTTTTATATGTTTTTTAACTCTTTTAAGTATAGCACTATAATCCTTATCATCTAACGAATTATATATCAATACTACCTTTTTATTACCATATTTTTGCTCTAAAGCATTAACAATTGCTTCTGTTGCCAATAGATTATGTCCTACATCTATAATAACATTGGGTAATATAGAGTAAAATCGTCCAAAAAGTTTAACTGATTTTAAATCTATTATATTATATGGTAAGTCCAATATATTTAGTGCATTTATAGCTAATAGAGCATTTTCATATAAATACTCACTCCAACCTATCTCTTTAGTTATAGCTTCTATCTTTTGAGCTTCGAGTTTATTATAACACTCTTCTAATATATATAATTGAGCATTCCTATTTTTGGAAATATCTCTAGCAATATTATAAACTTCCCTATTGGATTGTATCCCTACTATAACCTGTTTCTCTATAGAGTTTATTTTAGTAGTAGCAATACCTTTGATACTATCACCCAAAAAATCTTGATGGTCTAAACCTATAGGAGTAATCACACTCAAATCTTTACTAACTACACTAGTAGCATCAAACTCACCACCAAGCCCAGCTTCTAATATAACTATATCCAACTCCTCCATAGCTATTAAAGCTAAAAGAGTTGTATATTCAAAATAGCTCAAAGCCTCACTAATTTTTTGACCTAATATAGAATATAATCTAGCATGTGCAATCTCTAAATTTTCATTGGATATATCTTTACCTTCTATCCATATTCTCTCATTAAATTTTATAATATGAGGAGAAGAGAAATGTCCTACTCTTTTACCAGCAAGATGTAATAGCATAGCCATAATTCGACCTGTGCTACCCTTGCCATTTGTACCTACTATATGTATAATCGTAGGTTTTTGGATATAAGATTTAAATATATTATAAGCTATATAAACTCGCTCATGGTCTATCTCTTTATAATAGAGTGGTTTATTAGTTATAAATGATTGAAAAGTTGGACTATTTGACACTTTCTAATGCTCCTTTAGTTTTTAAATAAGCGATAAACTCATCTAATGCTCGTATAGAACCTTTTTGTATAGCTTCAAATCTAAGTGAAGTCGAAATAATTGCACTAGGTCGTATAGGAAACTCGTATCGTCCTACAATAACTCTTTCTTCTTTTTTATTCCCTTTGATAAATTGAAATTTGAGTGATATATGTGCTTGATAATATACCACATATCCATTTTTATCATATTGTAAAGGTATAAATTTAATAGATTTATATATCACTTTTATGATACTATCAGCTTTGTTTTTGGTAGTCACTCTACTTTTGAGCCGACTATATAAAGCTTGGTATAGAGCATCTTTAAGTAAAACAGCATTTTGTGGGTCAGATAGAGATATATCAACCTCTGTATATACCTTTTCACCTATAATCTCGTATGTAAAATGTGATGAGGGTTTATAGCCACAACCTGATAATAGAATTATTAATAATGAATAATAAATATTGGTGAATAATAATAGTTTTTTCATAGCGTGATTTTACCTTAAATAAGCTGTAATGTTTATAATTATAATCTCTTTGAGATTTTTTTATGTTAAAATA
>CAZNJD010000068.1:0-15127 GCA_964573285.1 uncultured Sulfurovum sp.
TTACAGAGTAAACCTTTTTGACTTTGGCGTAACCTTTGCCTTTTTTGATATACTCTGTAATTAGCTTCGATACACCAAAGAGCATTCTATGAAAATAGTCTATCTCACTACTATGCTGAACCTCTATTAAGATAAGCTCATCATTCTCATTTTTGGCTAACAAATCAACTCTATTAAACTTATCATCCTCAGTCTCTTGGTTAGCTTCACTCTCTAATATCTCCTCTATTTTAACATCAAATTTGAGTAGTTCTGTTAAAAAACCCTCCAAAATTCCAAAGTTTGCTTTTTGTCGTAGGATTTTTTTCATAGCCCAATCGAAGCTTACAAGCTTTCTATCCATTTTTTATCCTTTTTGAGAGGATTATAACATATTTTGACTCGCTCCAAATATTAAGTATCCTAAATCGCTTTATCTTTGCTACTAACTAACTTCTTATAATCACTCTGACTGTGCATTAGCAAATTATTTATAAAATTATCGTACTCATTTATCATTACATATATCAAAATAGATAGAGCTTTAGCCTCTTCAAAAAATAGTTTTTAGATTATAATAAGCTCTAATAATAAGTTAAGATATACAACTATCAATGTGGTAGTTGCAAACAAGAGGTTAGTAGTGTTTATGTTATCTTGTCAGAAAAACCATTAACTCAAAATATTATGGAGACTAAAGGGCTTAATATTAAGAGAGATAGTAGCGTTGGGATGAGAGCATTTAGGCATAAGACAATTGTTAGAGTGGAGTTTACTATTATATAGTTTACATTGAATAAGCATTTTTTTTATAAAGATAAGCTATAAGCCCATCTTTCCAGGGTTTAAAATGTTATTAGGGTCAAAAGCCTTTTTGATATTTTTAAAAAGTTCTAACTCTTCATCACTAAATGCTATTCCCATAAATGGAGCTTTGCTAGTACCTATACCGTGTTCACCACTAAGTGTACCACCCATATCTACTACTAGTTGAAATATCTCTTCTATAGCTTTATGTCCTTCATCTATTTGAGATATATCTATCATTACATTTACATGAATATTTCCATCCCCTGCATGACCGAAACATGGAATTTTGAAACCATATTTATCTCCTATAGCATATATCTCTTTTAATGCTTTAGGTAACATAGACCTTGGGACTGATATATCCTCATTGAGCTTTTTATTCCCAAAGATAGTAATAGATTGTGAAGCATTTTTTCGTGCATACCATAACTCTTTGACCTCTTCTTCGTTTTTGGCTATTCTAAATTCTGTTGTACCATTTTCTTTAAATGATTGCTCTAGTGTTTGGAGTTGAAAATCTATCTCTTCTGGTACATTTCCATCTACATCTCCCACCAAAACTCCACCTGCATCTTTTGGTAAATCTACACCTAGTTTTTCTATTAATGCTTGTATAACTAGTTTATCCAAAAACTCCATAGCTACAGGATTAGCTCCAGCTGAGAGTGATTTGAAAACGGCATTCATAGCATTATCAACACTTGGAAAAACTCCCATATATGTTTTTTTGTATTTTGGTTTTGGGATAAGTTTAAGTGTAAGTTCTGTTAGTACTGCCAAAGTACCCTCTGATGCAATTAAAATACCTGCTACATTATATCCTGCTACATCTTTGATTGTTCGTTTACCTGCTCGAATAATATCGCCATTTGTCCGAACAGCTCTTAGAGCCATTACAAAATCTTTGGTAATACCATATTTTGCAGCTCTCATACCACCTGCATTTTCACTAACATTTCCTCCCAAAGTAGAGTACTCTTCACTAGCAGGGTCAGGTGGATAAAATAGTCCTAACTCTTCAACATGTTTTTGCAAATCCATATTTATTACACCTGGTTGAACTACTGCCACCATATTTTCGGTATCAATCTCCAAAATTTTGTTCATATGTTTTTCCATAGCAAGGATTATTCCACCATTAGTAGGTAATGCCCCACCTGTAAATCCACTTCCTGCACCTCTTGCTGTAATTATAATTTGGTGTTCATTACAATATTTGAGTATATCTCTTACATCTTGTTCATGTCGTGGAAATATAACTGCATCTGGTTCAAATCGTGTTCTAGTAGCGTCATAGCTATATGCTATCATATGGGCTTTGTCATTATAGATATTTTCGCTACCTACTATATCTGTAAATGCTTTTAGATATTTTTTCTCTATCATTTGATTTTCTCTATACCTTTATAATATGGTAGAAACTTTTTTTTATCATTTTCACTAAATATATCTGTACTTATTTGTTCAAATCTAGCATAAAACGGAGATTGTACTTTATTATTTATAGGAGTTCTTATAGATATTCTTCTTAGATAGTTACCACTTATTGGGTCTAAAATTCTTAGTCCATCTTTTGCAACTATTGCAACTAATCCGATTTGTGTCTCTATTGCAAACTCTTTTAGATTTTTTTTAGTTATTTTGTCTTTATCTTTGTTTATAAGAAATGAGGCATACATATCTGGATGTATCCAAACTTTTTTGATAGATTTGGTTATATTGCTATAGCTTTGTTCATTAGGAGCAATGAGTAGTACATTATCATATAGATTTCCAAATATAACTTGGTCGCCCTGTTTCAAATCTGTTTTGATGGTTGGCAAATTCTCATGTTTGAGCATACTGTAGCTACCAATAGTAGCCTTAGTGCCTCCTTGACTAATAGCAGTATGAGTAATAGCAAAAAGTCCATTACCATAACTATGTATAACTATACCACTTCTACCTTTTGGGATAGTATTTGTCAAAATAATCTCTTTTTTGTTATTAATTGCTTGAATAGTTGTTTCTATTCGTTGTGGTAAGTCACTTGATATTAATAGCAATGGAGTTAATATCATTAATATGATTTTTTTCATTTTTTTCCTTGATGGATTAATTAAGTGTACGATTATACTTGTAAAAAATTAAAGAGTACTTGATTGGACATTTTTCATAATTTCAAACCAATTTCTTGAAAAATTTTTTCGGATATAACTCTCATGATGAGGTACTAAACAACCTGAACAGTTTTGATGAATGGCATTATCAGTTTTGAATTGGTCTCCATCTTTTGAGTTGATATTACATTTGCTAAAGAGAGTCCTATTTTCTACCTTTTTAAAGCCATTATCATTAAATCTAAAATTAGGACATGCACATAGATAACAGTTTAGGTTTTCTATATCATGACATTTTTTGTTTTTGGCATATAGTGGGCAGAAGTAGGGTTCATTCTGTACCATATTTTCAAATCTAAAATATTCTATAACCTCTTGATTATTTAGATGTGATAATTTTTCTATTATTTTATAATGTTTCTCTCCATGGGATTGGAACCAGCTATTATAACTCATATATCTCCTTTTTAGGAATTATAGCCAAAAAGCTATAATCAAAAATAATAAAAGCTCAACTCCTTCCAAAGAAGCACCCAATACATCACCATTTATAAATCCAAGTCTCTTACCTAAATATATAGCTATTCCCAAAGCTAAAGCAAACCCAAATACCATAAGTATTATAAAAAATGGAGTCAATAGCGTACCAATTAGAAGTGATAATATAAATGTTCCAATGAGATATTGCCAACTTAACGCATTTTTTAGCTGTGTAACAAAGAGTGATTTAAAATCTAAACTATCTATTAGTACTACCAAAGAGAGCCGACTAATAATCAAGACAGATATAAATTCTAAATATAGATGATGATTGAGTAGGTAAACTATACCTGCTATTTTCATAAGAGTATAACCTAATGCATATAATACTCCTATAGCTCCTACTGTTGACTCTTTGATAATTTTGAATGCATCTTTGCCACATCTTTTAGCATATATTGCGTCAGCTACATCTATAATTGCTTCAGTATGTATAAATCCATATAGCATCATATAAACTACGCTCGATACAATAGCCCCATACCAACCCAAATGAGATAAAAGTATAAAAAGCATAACTGTAATAGCACCTAATATTAGTCCAACAAAAGGTAAAAAGAAGAGCATACTCCCTAATATTTTTGGAGTAGATAACTCATCACTAGATTTAAAAGATATAGGAATAGCAGAAAAATATGATAAAGAAAATTTGACTCCTAGATAAAACTCTCGCATAGAGCCTCCATTAGTTTATCTATAACTAAATCATCTTTTATTGCAATACGAACGAAACTACTATCCAAAAAATCAAAATTATAACACTCTCGTATCATTATTTTATATGGTATGAGTCTCTTTTGAAACTCTTGTGATTTTATATCTTTTAGTTTTATTAAAACATAGTTTGCAGATGATGGATAGACCTTTTCTATATATCTACTTCTCCTTAAAATTTCTATAACTCTATCTCTATTCTTCTGATTTACAATTATTGATTTTTGATTAAACTCACTATCTTTTAGTGCTGATTGTATATATGCACTATCAAATTCTGAAATCTTCCAAAGAGGTTCTTTTCCGTGTATATCTTCTATATTTTGATTATTTGAGATTATAGCTCCAATACGAATACCAGCAGAACCATAAAATTTAGTCATAGATTTTATAATATATAATTTGTTGTAACTATTTATATACTTTATAGCTGACTGAAAATATGTAAAATCTAAAAATGATTCATCTATTAATATAGTTGCATTTTTATCTATCCATTTTTTTAGAAGTGGATAGATATTATAAAACTCTCCATCAGGAGTAGATGGATTTACAAAAACAACCAATGAGTTCTCTTTTATCTCTTGATATATATTATCAAATCTATTTATATATTGAATATTGTATCCATTTAAAATGGCTGATTTCTTATATTCTAAATAGAGAGGTGCATATAATGAACACTCTGTTAACTCAAATTCTCTAAAGAGCGAATAGATAGCTGTTGATGCTCCATTAAATAGCTCTAGTTGATTAATATTTATATTATAATTTTTGGCAATAGCCTTTTTTAGATTATTATAATTTGGATAGGATAAAATATCTAAATTATTTAAATCTATATCTATTTTGGGTTTAATAAAATTGATATTAGATGATAAGTCTATTATTTCATCTTTTTTACATCTAATATCTTTGGCAAACTCTGTTATATCTCCACCATGTTTAAAATTCATAGATACTCCAATCGTCTCAAAAGTTCATCTCCATCACGATTAGATATAAAACGAGTAGTAGCATAATATAATAATGCATATTTGATATACTCTTCAAATAGTTGATACTCTATATCACTTTGATATGAAGTTAAAAGTATATCTACTTTTTGTCTATTTAATATATCTCCATCAAAACACCATCCAACCACAACTACAGCTAAATCAAAATGGAAATCTCCACAACAAGCATCACTAAAGTCAAATACACCACTTAGTTTATTATTTAAGAATTTACAATTATCTATAAATAGGTCTCCATGTATAATTCCATTATGATTGGGTTGTAATGATATTTTTTCAAAATGATTGAGTAAGCTTCTATTTTTAGTTAAACTTATAAGACTCTTTAACCTATCTCGCTCAAATAATCTTTCATTTTTTAGTTTAATATTTTTACTTTGATTATGAAATTTCTTTAAAAATAAAGCTATCTGTTCTATATCTTTGGATATTGGATTTGATATAATCTTTCCTTTGATTTGAGTATAAATAACTACTTGATGATTGTTTATTTGAAAATTATCTATTATTTGTGGTATGCATAGCTCTTTTAAACTATTAAGTAATCTTATCTCACTCTCTATAGTTATAAATGGTCTATTTAATTCAAAAAGTTTTAATACATATTTATCATCTAATAGATAAACAGATGCCATAACTCCATGAGTAGTTGGGATTAGTTTATAGGATTGATATTTTGTAGGTAGTTGTGATGAGGTTATAATATCTTTTACACCCATATTGCAATACCTAAAATTAGAATAATAGATATATCTAATCTCCATTGGAACGAAAGAGCTTTTAAAATATCCTCTTTTGTTATTTCTACTCTACCTTCTCCAAACCAAGCCTTTTTCTTAAGCTTTCCAAAATAAAAGGTATCTCCACCAAGTCTAATTCCAAGAGCTAAAGCCATAGCAGATATAGCCATTCCTGCATTTGGACTATCATGTTTTTTACCATATTTATAAAACTCCATCAAAGCCTTTTTGCTACCCATTAAAATAGCAATTAGAATAGCTGTAATTCTGGCAGGTATATAATTTAATATATCATCTATTATAGCAGAGACTTTACCAAATCTTTCATATCTCTCATTTCTATATCCTACCATTGAGTCTAGTGTATTTATTGCTTTATATATAAAAGCACCATCTATCCCAAATAAAATTAGATAAAATAGTGGTGCTATTACTCCATCATTTAGATTTTCAGCATAAGTCTCTATTGAGGCTTTGTTTATCTCTGATGGACTTAGATATTTGGTATCTCTACTAACTAGATATTTTATATGAGTAGGATTATCTATAATATCTTTGACTGAATTATAAAGCATTTTTGCAGATATAGTAGTAGATGCGACTATACTAAATAGTAGAATTTGGATATAGATATTGGGCATATAATCTATATATATTGTAATAGAGTGTATAAATAAAAAGGTTAAAGCTATAAGTGTAATACTCAAAAAAGCTCCTCTTTTTATATCATCTTTATAAAATTTCTCTTCAAACCATTTTATATACTCTCCCATATATACCACAGGGTGTTTTTGGGAGCTAAATTCACCAAAAATCTTGTCTATTAAATATGCAAATAGTGCTACCTCAACAAACATCTTCTATTATCCTTTTTATATTTAATCTATTTTTCATATCATACACAAAACTATCTATAGTTCTCTTTTTATACTCATTAAACTTATTATCATCAAAAATACCATGTACAAATGTCCCTAATATATTTTCTTTTTGATAATATAGTGGATATTTCTTGCTAACTCCATGATGTATCTCAAATCCTTTGACTCTCTTGCCAAATATCTGGTATTCTCCTCTTTTTACTATTTTTTCCTTTTGAAATATGATATTATCATCAATTAACCCTAAACCTTTAATTGATTTTTGAGATGACTCTATATTTTCATTATCAATTAGATTTTCAAACATCATTTCATATCCACCACATATACCCAATATCTCTATTTTGATAGTTTGTAGTTGCTCAAATAGTCCAATATCTTTAAGCCAAGCCAAATCTTGCATAACCAATTTTGAACCTGCTAAAATAATCTGCTCAAACTGTTCTAAATTTATATTACTTCTTATAAACTCTATAGATATATTATTATCAGATATAAGAGGTTCAAAATCATTATAGTTACTCATAGTAGGATATGCTATCACTCCTATCTTTTTAGCATTTGGACTATTTTGTTGTTTATAGTTTATAAGTGATTGAGAGTCTTCAAATCCTAGATTAAAAGGAATATATGGCAAAACACCCAAAACAGGGATACCAAACTCTTTTTCTATTATATGAATACCATTATCAAATAGAGTCAAATCACCTCTAAATTTATTGACTATAACCCCTATAACATTATCTCTAAGCTTTTTAGGTAGTAGATTATAAACTCCCCAAATAGAGGCAAATACTCCACCTTTTTCTATATCTGCTACTAATATAATTTTGGTATTAAACTCTGTAGCAATATATATATTAGATAGGTCTTTATCCATAAGATTAAGCTCTACTGGACTACCTGCACCTTCTGCTACTATACACTCATATTGGCTATCTAACTTTTCAAAGGAGGTTTTGACAATAGGTTTGAGTTCATCCAAATCTCTATAATATTGACGAACATCTTTAGTAGTAATGGTTTTGCCATTAATTATAAGTGAAGCTAAACTATTACGACCTGATTTAAGTAGTATTGGATTTAGATGATAAGTTGTAGGAATTCCCAAAACTTCAGCTTGGAAATATTGAGCTACAGCTATTTCACTACCATCATCAGCCACCATTGCATTATTGGATACATTTTGTGCTTTGAATGGGGCTACACTATAACCCAAATCTTGTATGATTTTGGCTATAATAAATGTGATAGTTGATTTACCTGCATCACTATTTGTGCCAAAAATGGAGATATTCTTCATAAATACCCTTGTTTTTAAAATTAAGATGATATTCTATCAATTATTTTTATAAAAAGAATTGTTATTGAAAGAGATTAGAAAGGATTATTGTTGAAAGAGGTTAAAGATTATGAGATTAAAGCTCTAAAGAAGCAGATATTTATTAGTAATCTCAAAGCATGGATTATTGGGATAATATTAGTGGCTGAAATATTGTTTATCGGAATATATTTTGGGAATATGGGACTCTTTGATGATGTAAGTACGGCAAAAACTAAAGTAGCAGTAATTAGATATAATAAACCAGTAACCGAAAAATTTACCACAACAGTTATGGAAAAGATGGACAAAATCCGTAAGAATAAGGTATATAAAGCTATACTATTTATTATGGGTTCGCCAGGTGGTTCGCCAACAGCTAGTGAAGAGCTTAGTGAATATCTAAAAGATTATCAAAAAGATTTAAATATTACTATGTATGTTGACTCTATTGCTGCTAGTGGGGGATACTATATCGCATCAGCTATTAAACCATTAATAGCTAACAAAAATGCAATTGTAGGCTCTATTGGTGTTATAATGCCTCACTATAATTTAGGTGAATTGGCTAAAAAAGTAGGTGTAGAAGAGGATTACATGGCTGCTGGTAAGTTTAAAAAGCCCATATCCTTATTAGCAAAGATAGATGATGAAAACAGAGAGTATATGACCAAAAATCTACTCAAACCAACTTATAACAATTTTATAAATGATGTAGCAATAAACCGTGGATTAGAGGTAAAACAGCTTAAACCATTCACTGAGGGTAAAATATTTATAGCAAATATGCCTGAAATTCAAGGTATCTTGGTTGATAAAATCTCATCTTTGTATAAAGTTAAAAATATGATTAAAAAAAGTTTAAATAGTAAAGATGTTGATTTTGTAACTATAGAGTTAGAGGAGAAACCATCTTTTTTACCACAAGTTAAAGTTGACTTGGGATTAAAGGAGATTTTTAATACTATTCAACTTCAATAATGTTATTTTAATCTCTGTGTTAATCCTAACTTAACCTCATATACCTCATCACATATAGAGGCTAATTTCTGTCCGATAATACCTGTGAGGTCAATAAATTTTCTACTCTCTTTATCTATAGGGATTATACCCTCATTTAGATTATTAAGTACAAAAATTATATTGGCATCTATTTTACTTAGTTTTTCTATATCTCTTATAAGTTCATGCTCTGTTTTCTCTATGGAGTTAAGTATCCACATAGAGATACAATCTATTAAATATGTTTTGCCACTCTTTATATGTTTTGCTAAGTTTTGAGTCTCTTCTATAGTGATGAATTTATTTTCTCTCTCTATTTTATGTTTAGAAATTCTATTTATCATCTCATTATCATGATAATTACTATTATAAGTTGCTATATAATAGGGTTTTGAACTATTTGATAACTCTAATGCTCTCTGTTGAGATAGTCGGCTTTTACCTGATTTTTGTCCACCATAGTATAATATTTTTAACATAGTTATCTTTTCTTACCTTTATATCTTCGTTTTCTTTTTAGTTTTATATTTGTATTATAAGTAGTAATAAGAAATTCTCCCATAATTACAAGAGTTACTCCACCTTTATCTAATATTTTTAATATAGTAGAGCGAGATTTATTTAAGTTTCTAATATGTAAAAGATTTCCTATCATTTTTGCTTTTTTATTATGTTCATCTAATTTAATTAAAATTTTTTGACATTTTTTTTTATTTAAAATCACTTTATCTTTTTTAACAATACCATATATTAAAACTATATCCAATAACTCTTTGTGAATACCTCTTTGAGACATTGTCTCTTTGATATGCCTTGTTAGTTTTACCATTATTTAGTATTCCATTTAATTTTTGAAAATAGTATCTAAATATACTTTAACTTAAAAATGTTTCAATTTTATTAGTAATAGTTTTCTTGTCAAGTCCATTTAATATACCATAAGCCAAAGCTCCACCTGCACCCACACCTTCTTTTGCTTCACCTTCATCATATAGTTTGAGAGCAGGATGTTGGCTTAATGTGAAATCAAAATCAACAAAATATGAGTTGATAGGGAAATCTAACATATTTAATAATGCCTTTATATCACTATTTTTATCTTGGGCTACCCATTTTGTAGTACATAGTGCTAGATTTGAACTCTCTATTTTACCACCCATATATTTTAATATACTATTTACAATTAGAAGTACTCCTGCCATTTGTGTACCACCTGCTAATATAATTTTTATACGATTATTTAAGCCCAAAATAAACCCTGCATTAAAAATTAGCATATTATCAGCTACAGAGCCTAATATATCAAACAAATTATCTTTATCTTTAATATTCTCTAATGCTTTTTTGATAGTCTCTTCTCTAACACTATTTGGAACATTTTTAAAACTACTACTGAAAAACTCTTTTGCATCATATCCCAAAGCTAGAGCAGTTGTATTAGCTGTTGTTGTTCCACTAGGAACTGACTCTCCTAATATGATGTAATCATTTTCACACTCATATTCTCTTCCAAATGCTACACCTTTTTGAAATATTGCTTCTGCATCAATATTTGCTCCAATATCAATAGAGCCACTAGGCTTTATATTAAAATTATGTTGAGTAAAGTAATCTAATTTTGGAGATACTTCTAATCCTAAATTTAGTAGTTCTATTGAATTAAAGGGTTTAAGTAGATGAACCCCTCTTGTCATAAGTGCAGGAGTGGGTACACCTTTTGGAGTTTGAGCTATATTTTCAATACATCTTACTTCTCCTGTGCATACAAATTCACTATCAAGTGTAGGTGTGAGATGAATTAATCCAGCAATTCCTGCTTGTGTTATTCCTTCTATATTTATAGTTTTGGTATTGCTTAATGCTAACATAAAAGTTGCTTGTTTACCTCTCAAAGATTCTATAAAATCTATATTTCCTGTAATTGTTTTTATCATATTTTTATCCTTTTTTATTTAAAAATTTTTTTAGTGATTTCTTGGCTTTATAATCTAATTTATAATTTATAAAACTTAGATACCATAATAGTTGCTTGGTAGTAATATCTCTTTTGTTAGCTTCTTTTTTCAATATGTATTGAGGTATCTTAATAGTTTTTTTTAAAAACCTCTTTTCAATATTTTTTATATAATTGCTATGAGAGTTATAACATAATCTAGCAAAAACAAAAGGCAGTGAAGTCTCTTCATACCATTGTGTAGCTAAATCAATTCCTTCTCCACCATTTAGATAATATTTTAGGGCTTTATCTCCTATGATTACTTCTCCTTTGAGATTAAGTATAGATGCTAATCTATTGGAGGTAGCTGATTCTATATCTTTTTTGTTATCTCCTTTTATTACAAATACACTATATACTGCCTTATTAGTAATAATACCCAAATTGCTACATTTATACTTTGATGATTCTATACTAGATATAAATCCAGCATTAATATGGCGAGTTTTCAAAGCTCTGTTGATTTTGCTTGGTACATCTCTTTTATAATTAAATGCCATTTTGGTAGCAGAGTGGTTGATATATTGTTTTAGAAACACTTGAAATGGTAGTAAATTTAGATAACTTATAGAGCCAAATATCACAATAGTTCACCTATAGATTGGATTTAAGCGTAATTATATCAAACAACTTTTATAATCGAACAATTTTTTATAAAGTGAGTGAAATTATGGTAAAAATAGAATTTTTAGGACCTATATCACGAGAGCCATTAGAGATAGAGGCTAATAGTTTAGAAGATATAGCAAAAGCTTTGCAAGAGATAAATGAAATTAGTGGTTGGTTAGATAAGTGTGCAGTAGCCATTAATGACAATATGACAAATGATTTATCTACAAAATTAAAGAGTGGAGATAGAGTTTCTATATTGCCACCTGTATGTGGGGGTTGATATGGAGTTATATCAAGGTTCATTAAATGTTAAAGAGATATTTGGTAGATGGTTAGATGAAGAGAGTAAGTCTAATTATGGTGCATATATCCCTTTTATAGGAACAGTTCGGGCAGAAGAGAGTATAGAAGCTTTGAGTTTTGATATATATGAGCCAATTTTACAGCATTGGTTTAATGGTTGGGTAGAAAAAGCAAAATCAAAAGGTGCAAAAGTGAAGATGGCTCATGCTATAGGTGATGTACCTATACATACATCATCATATATATCTGCCGTTTTTTCTCCTAAACGCAGAGTAGCATTAGAACTTATAGATGAGTTTGTAGAGGATTTTAAAGCTAATGCACCTATATGGAAATATGATATAATAGATAGTAAAAGAGTTTATGCAGAGGATAGAAGTAAACCTATGAGTGGTAGTGGAATATTAGCAAAAAGGGAAGATATATAATGGCATTTTTACATTTTGATAATTCTATAGAGATTATGAATGATATTAAGATAAAAAATTATAAAAAGAGTAAACGATATTTAGCAGATAGTTTGGGGTTTGTATTGGCACAAGATATTATAGCAGACCATAATTCACCAGATTTTCCTACTTCAGCAATGGATGGATATGCTCTCAAACATAAAGATTTAGAATTTGGACGATTAAAAATTTCTAGTATTAATCCTGCAGGAAGTGAACTGCATGATGAGGTTAGAGATGGATATTGTATTAAAACTTTTACAGGTTCACTTATGCCTCAAGGAGCAGATACACTTATTCCTATAGAGAATGTGACTGTAGATGGTGATGAGATTATCATAAATGAAGTTGTTCCTTTTGGCTTTTCTGTTAGAGCTATTGGAGAGAACTACTCAAAAGGGCAAAAGCTTATAATTGAGGGTACAAAAATAAATTTTTCTCATATTGGAGTAATGGCTAGTTTGAATATTGTTTCACCTTTGGTCTATGAAAAACCAAAAGTATCCATACTCTCAACAGGAAGTGAACTTTTGGAGTTAGGTCAAATTCAAACTAATAGTGCTCAAATTCGTAGTAGCAATAATTATATCTTAGAAGCTATTGTAAAAAAATATGATGGAGAACCACTACAGTTAGGTTGTATTAGTGATGACAAAGATAGTATCTTGAATAGTGTTAAAGAGGCTTTAGCTCAAAGTGATATAGTCGTGACTACAGGTGGGGTTAGTGTAGGTGACTTTGATTTTGTCAAAGATGTAATTGTAGAGCTTGGTTGTGATATTTTATTTAAAGGGGTTAGAGTTAAACCTGGACAACATATTATGGTGGCACAAAAAGATGATAAGTTTATGATTGGATTACCTGGGTTTGCATACTCTTCAACTGTGACAGCACTATTATATTTAGTCCCTTTGATAGCCAAATTGCAAAAGGGGAAATGTAGTTTAAAATTAGTAAATGCAACTCTTAAAGAGCCATTTATAAAAAGACAAAAAAAAGCAGAATTTACAGCTTGTCATATCTCTATAAAAGATGGTGAATACTTTGTTGATTTCCAAGGGAAAAAAAGTGGTACTAGTGCTATTTTGACTAATATGTTGGGTTCAACTGCTTTACTTGTTACTTCTGAGGAAGATAACTCTAAAGTTGTAGGGGATAAAGTTCAGATTATATTATTAGATTAATATCTCAAACCATACTATTTATTTTTGAATTAAGTAATAAATATCTCAATTTGTAATATAATTCAAAAAAAAGAGTTAATAATGTATGAATTAAAATCTATAATAAAAAAAATAAAAAAAATACTTGCCAAAGAGAATAGAGGAGGTAAGATATTTGATAAAGATGTAGCTAAAGCTTTAGATATACCACAAACTACTTTTGCTACAATGAAAAAGAGAAACTCTATACCTTTTAAAGAGATATTGCAATATTGTGCCAAGAATAGATTAAGTATTAATTGGCTTTTTTTTGACCAAGCAGTTGATATGTTGGCTATAGAGACAGAAAAATATTTTCAAGTGAGATATTTTGCTGATATTCGTGCGAGTGCAGGTGGTGGTGCAGATGTTTTCAATGAAAATTATGAGATTTTATCTATAGATAAAACTCTTATGGATAACATAGTTCCTTTTTCAGATAAAGAGATTGAGGCAATTAATGTTGATGGTGATTCTATGGAACCTACACTTCAAAATGGTTCTATAGTTTTTATAGATAGAACTCAAACTAATATAAAGAAAGATGGTATATATATAGCATCTACTAATGCAGGTTTATTTATCAAACGAATAAGACAAAGAGTTGATGGAAATGTAGAACTTATATCTGATAATAAACTCTATTCTGCTGAGATAATGTCACCTGAAGAGATTAATATTGTAGGAAGAGTTATAGGAAATATAGAAAGTTTATAAGAGATAGGAGAGAAAAATAATGTCACATAAAGAAGTTAAAAAAAATAATATTATAGTTATAGGATTTATGGGAGTAGGTAAAGGCACTACTGCTAGAGCTTACTCTAAAAAATATGCTCGTTTTAATATAGATACTGATGATTTAATAGAATCGAAAGAGAAAATGAAAATCAAAGATATATTTAAAGAGCATGGAGAAAAACAGTTTCGTTTATTAGAACAAGAGTGTGCAAATTGGATTGAAAAATCAGTAGAAAATTCTCTTATCTCATGTGGAGGAGGTTTTTATAAAGTAAATAATTTAAAAAAATTAGGTACAGTTGTATTATTAGAGGCTTCTTATGAATGGATTTATAATAGATTATTAACTGCCTCTAATTCCAAAGCTAAGTTAAAAAAGAGACCACTCTTTTCTGAACCACAAAAAGCAAAACAACTTTATAAAGAGAGAGAAAAAGCTTATACAAAAATTGCTGATATAATTATTAATGTAGAAAAAAAAGAGTTAACGGAAATAATTGAAGAAATTCATAAAAAAATATATTTATAGTAAGTAAAAGAATAAAAATGTAAAAAAAAGTAAAAAAAATAATTTTTTTTGTAAAATTCCTTGACAATAAAGAAAAAACCCCCTATAATACGCCCCACAAACAAATTGGACATCTAAAGTTTAGAAGTTTTAATTAAGAAGTTTGTAGAAAATGATCTTTAACAACCAAATATAAGTAAACAAAAAATCAACG
>CAZNJD010000069.1:0-32086 GCA_964573285.1 uncultured Sulfurovum sp.
GCTAGAGCAGGTTAGTTGCCTGACACAAAAAACTATTACAAAAGGTAACAAAATGAAAAAAGGTATTCACCCTGATTATAAAGATTGTGAAGTAACATGTGCTTGTGGAAACAAGTTTGAGATTAGAACAAATAAAGAGAAAATGACTATTGATATTTGTAATCAATGTCACCCATTCTTTACTGGTTCTGAAAAAGTTGTTGATGCTGCTGGTAGAATTGACAAATTTAAGAAAAAATATAATCTTTAATTTATTGTGGGTTAAAAAACCCACGCTACTCTAATGTTGAAATTTATCCCTACCCCTATCGGAAATCCCCAAGACATTACTATTCGAGCTTTACGAGAATTTGAGAAAGCTACACTATTTCTATGTGAAGATACACGAGAGACTAAACGGTTATTGAGTATATTGGCTGAACGATTTGAGTTTATTATACCCAATGCTCAATTTTTATCCTTTCATGAACATAATGGAAAAGTCCGACTGCTTGAAATATCTGCAAGATTAAGTAGTGAATATGTAGTATTTGTTAGTGATGCAGGTATGCCTATTATCTCTGACCCTGGGCAGATATTGGTTGAGTATTGTCAAGAAAATGGGATAAAATATGATGTTTTACCAGGAGCTAGTGCTGTAACGACGGCATATGCTGCTAGTGGATTTGAAGAGGGGATATTTACCTTTTGGGGATTTTTACCTCATAAAGGAACTCAACGAAGTTTACAACTTAATGAAGTTATGAATAGTGATACTAATATCATTTTATATGAAGCACCTCATAGGATAGATAAACTGATTATGGAGATAGCTAGTATAGATAAAAATAGAGAGCTATTTTTTGCCAAAGAGCTTACTAAAAAATTTCAGAACTATTATAAAGGAACAGCCCAAGAGATTTTGACACAATTTAAGAGTATCAACTCCAAAGGGGAGTGGGTAGTAATAATTAGAGCTCAAAAAAGTAAGCAACAAGTACTTCATCTCGAAGATATTTTAGAATTTGATATGCCACCTAAAATAAAAGCTAAACTTTTATCTAAAATTACAAATCAAAGTATCAAAGAGTGGTATCAAAAACTTATCTCCAAGTAATCTTCAATTAACATAAAAAATACAGCATTATTTTGATAAAATCTCTCTTATGATTATTTATGGAAAACAAGTCTGTCTATATGCATTAGAGTCGCATGAGGCATTGATAAAAACAATTTATATAGCAAAAAAAGGTATTTTACCACAAAAGCTTTATGACCAATACAAATCTCGTATAAAATTTTTAGAGAACAAATGGGCTCAGAGCATGGCAAAAGGTGGTAATCATCAAGGTATTTTAGTTGAGATAGAGGAGTTTTCTCAATCTAATTTGACAATAATGAAAGAGAATAATTTTATTTTATTGCTTGATGGTCTGACGGATAGTGGTAATATTGGAGCTATCGTTCGTACATCTTTTGCTTTGGGTGTAGATGGTATTATTGCTACAGGTGTCAAATCTCTCAATCTAGCATCAGTGGTTAGAACTAGTAGTGGAGCTTTGTTAGATATGCCTTTTATGATTATCCCCAATTCATTAGATGTACTCAATGAACTAAAACAGGTTGGTTTTACACTTTATGGTGCTTCTATGAATGGTACTTCTATAAACAAATGTCAATTTAAACAAAAAAAGGTACTAGTTTTAGGCTCAGAAGGGGATGGTATCTCTAAACGAGTCAAACCAAAAATAGATGAGATGGTCTCAATAGAGATGAAAAGAGAGTTTAATTCTCTTAATGTAAGTGCAGCAGCAGCAATTTTAATAGATAGGATGAGATATGCAGTTAAATGAGTTGATAGAGAGTGAAGGATTAGAGATTGTTAATGAAAAGACCAATATATCAATCGATAATTTAAAAAAATTAGTAGATTTAGATTTTGAGGGTCTAAATCGTGTTAAAGCATTAGGGTTTCTAAGTATTTTACAACGAGAGTATGGTATAGAGGTAGATACTATAGAGGATGGTATTAAAAGTTATTTTATAGAACATACTCCTAATGATACTGAACCTGTCTTAGTCTCTATGGACAAAGTAGATAATAGTTCTGGGTTTTTAAAATGGATTATCATATTTATTATTTTGGGTGGAGTTTGGTATTTATATAGTATTGGTAAATTGGATAAATTTCTAAATAAAAGTACAAATAATCAAGAGACTAATTTAACTGATATGGAAGAGTTAAAAGGTAATACAAATAATGTGAGTGAAGATAATGCAAAAAAGAGTGTTATAATTAAACAAGAAGATAATGAAACCAAAGTTGAAATAAATACAACTCCAATAATAGCATCTAAGGAAGAGACAAAAGAGCAAAATAAAACTGAATTAAATACGAGCTTAATAGCTACTACCAAAAATAAAGATAGTGTAAAAATAGTAGTAGAGATACCTAAAAAGAAAAACAGTACTCAAGAAGAGAACAAAACTATTACTATTAGTAAGGATGCAGGAGTCGAAGCACCAAAAGAGCCTAGTGAAGTAATCAATAGTGATACTATAACAGTAGAAACAGATGAAATGAATAAAGCAGATGATACAAATCAAACTATTACCAATATCACAATTAATCCTACACGAGGTATGTTATGGTATGGATTTATCAATATTGATACAGGAAAGAAAAAAGAGTTTATGAAAAATGAGTCAACTCCATTTGACCTAAAAGGTGGGAAATGGATTTTAACAACAGGTCATGGATTTTTGGATGTAGTCTCAGATATAAAAACAATGTCTATAGCAGATAGAAAAAGACACTATTTTTATATAGATAACAGAGAAATTAAAGAGATAACTAGAAAAGAGTTTAGAAAATTAAATCACGGAAGGATGTGGTAAAACCAATGTTTGAAGAGATACAATTTGAAAAGATAAATAGACTACCAAAATATATTTTTGCAGAGATTAATGATTTGAAAATGGAAGCTAGACGCAGAGGTGAGGATATTATAGATTTCTCTATGGGTAACCCAGATGCCAGAACACCTCAACCCATTATTGATAAATTATGCCAAACAGCTCAAAGAGATAAGACTCATGGATATAGTGCTAGTAAAGGTATATATAAACTACGCCTTGCAATGGCAAATTGGTATAAACGAAAATATAATGTAGAATTAAATCCCAATACAGAAGTGGTAGCAACTATGGGAAGCAAAGAAGGTTATGTGCATTTAGTTCAAGCAATATCAAATCCAGGGGATGTAGCAATTGTTCCAGACCCTACCTATCCTATTCACTCACAAGCATTTATATTAGCAGGAGCTAATGTTGAGAAGATGGAGTTAATATTTGATGAAGAGACTTTTGAGGTAGATGAGGATATATTTTTGGCTGATGTGACAGAAGCATTAGATAACTCACTCCCAAAAGCAAAATTTTTGGTATTAAATTTTCCTCATAATCCAACAACAGCTACAGTAACACCTCAATTTTATCAGAAAATTGTGGCTCTTGCTAAAGAAAAACGATTTTATATTATCTCTGATATTGCATATGCTGATATATCATTTGATGGATATAAGACTCCATCAATTCTCGAAGTAGAAGGGGCTAAAGAGGTAGCAGTAGAGGCTTATACTCTGTCCAAATCATATAATATGGCAGGTTGGAGAGTTGGGTTTGTTGTGGGTAACAAAAAACTAATCGGTGCATTACAGAGTATCAAATCATGGCTTGATTATGGTATGTTTACACCTATTCAAGTAGCAGCTACTGTAGCATTGGATGAACATGGATATGTACCCCAAGAGCAGATTGTGCCTCTATATCAAAAGAGACGAGATGTAATGTTAAAAGCATTTGCAAATGCAGGTTGGAAAATGGGCAAACCTAGTGCTACTATGTTTATTTGGGGTAAAATTCCTGAAATTTGTCAAGATATGGGAAGTTTAGAGTTTTCCAAAAGATTGCTTGTGGAAGCAGGAGTAGCAGTTAGCCCTGGAATTGGATTTGGGAAATATGGTGATAATTTCGTACGGATTGCTTTAATAGAAAATGAAAATAGAATAAGACAAGCATCACGAAATATTAAGAAGTTTTTAAAAAAAGTTGAATTGGAGCAAAAATAGTATGATAAAAATTGGAATTCTAGGTGTTGGAACAGTGGGGGCGAGTGTTGCGAGTATTTTAGAGACCAATGCAGATATTATCGAAGCAAGAGCTGGTAAAAAAATCATTGTCAAATCAGGAGTAGTTAAAAATCTCTCCAAAGATAGAGGAGTAGATATAAAATTATCTGATAATCCTTTAGATATAATTAATGACCCAGAAATTGATATAGTAGTAGAGCTAATGGGTGGTGTAGAAGAGCCTTATAAATTGGTAAAACAAGCCTTGAGAAATGGTAAGGCAATAGTAACTGCTAATAAAGCACTATTAGCATATCATAGATATAAACTCCAAGAGATAGCAAAAGATATTCCACTCATGTATGAAGCAAGTACTGCTGGAGGTATTCCTATTATTGGAGCATTAAGAAATGGGTTAAGTGCTAATCATATCAACTCTATTCAAGGTATTATGAATGGAACAACCAACTATATGCTAACCAAAATGATAAATAATGGTGCAAAATATGATGAAATCCTAAAAGAGGCACAAGATTTAGGATATGCAGAAGCTGACCCAACATTTGATGTAGGTGGATTTGATGCCTCTCACAAACTTCTAATTTTAGCAAGTATTGCCTATGGAATAGATGCTAAGCCTGAAGATATTCTGATAGAAGGTATAGAAAATATTACTCAAACAGATGTGACTTTTGCCAAAGAGTTTGGATATGAGATTAAACTACTAGGAATTGCCAAAAAGGTAGAAACAGGTATTGAGCTTAGAGTTCATGCTACTATGATACCACAAACAAGTATGATAGCTAAAGTAGATGGAGTCATGAATGCTGTATCTGTTATAGGTGATAAAGTTGGTGAGACTATGTATTATGGGGCAGGAGCAGGAGGAGATGCAACTGCTAGTGCTGTTATAGCTGATATAATTGATATTGTTAGAGGTAATCATGTTCCAATGCTTGGATACAAAAGAGGTTTAGAGGATGGATTAAAATTACTTCCAATAGATGATATAGTGACAAACTATTATCTTAGAATGGAAGTAGATGATAAATCAGGGGTACTTGCAAAAATCACTACAGAGTTAGGAGAGTTTGATATATCTATTGAATCAATGCTTCAAAAAGCTCATAGAAATGAGAGTAGTGTTAAGTTGCTATTTACTACACATAAATGTAAAGAAGCCAAAATACAAGAAGCTATAAAAAAACTAAAAAAACTCTCTTGTGTTCATGGTGATATTGCTATGATGAGAATAGAAAAATAAGGAATAAAAATGGCAAAAGAACACTATTTTGATATAACAGCTAAACTAGATATGATGGAGATGAAAAATGCTATCATTATGGCACAAAAAGAGTTAAACACACGCTTTGATTTTAAAGGTGTAGTAGCAGAAATTGATTTAAATGAAAAGGCGAAAACTTTAAGTCTTAGTAGTTCTAGTGAACAAAAAATAGATGCACTTAAAGATATTGTTATATCTAAACTTATCAAACGAAATATTGCAGGTAAATCTCTTGAAGAGGTGAAAACAGAAGGGATTAGTGGTGGAAATAGTAAGATTATCTATAGGATAGTTGATACTATTGATAAAGCTGAAGCTAAAGAGATAGTCAAAGCTATTAAAGCAATGAAGATTAAAGTTACTCCATCTATTCAAGGTGATGAGGTTCGTGTTAGTGGTAAAAAGATTGATGATTTACAAGCTGTAATGACAAAAGTTAAGAGTTTGGAGTTAAAAGCACCTCTAGTTTTTGGAAATTTCAAGTAGAGTTAATTTTCTAACGCACACAAAGAGATAAAAGATAATGTACTTAAATAATTTGGAAAAAATATGCAAGATTAACTCATTTACACAAAATAAAGTTGGTGTAGATAGAGTTGGAAAACAGATGATAGAGTGGCTAGAGGCTATTGGATTTGAGACACAAATACATAAGAGAAAAGCTATTGGTAATCATCTATTATTTCTATCACCTAAAGTTGAGGGTACAAAAATACTTCTACTTGGACATAATGATACTGTATTCCCAGAGGGTAAATTTGAAACATTTAGCCAAGATGAGAATTGGGTATATGGAGCAGGTGTTTGTGATATGAAAGGTGGTAATATTGTAGCCCTAGAAGCTCTCAAAAATATATATAAACAAAATGGCAAAATAGAAAATATAGATTTTCTACTTGTAAGTGATGAAGAGAGTGGAAGTGATGATTCTAAATTCTTAACACTTAAAATTGCCAAAAATTATGATTACTGTTTCGTTTTTGAAGCAGCAGGAGAGAACCTAGAGGTGGTTACAGGTAGAAAAGGGGTTGGTACATTTACTATTACAATAGAAGGAAAAGCATCTCACGCAGGTACTAGCTATACAAAAGGGGTTAATGCCAATTTGGAGGCTAGTTATAAACTTATAGAGCTAACCAAACTAACCGATTTAGATATAGGAACAACAGTTAATGTTGGTAAAATCAAAGGTGGAATTGGTGCTAATACTATTAGCCCTAGTTGTAAATTAGTTGTAGAGATACGATACAAAACCAATAAACAAAGAGATAAACTGCTAAAAGCATTAGAGGATATTACAAATAAATCATATATAGAGGGTACGGTCTCTAAATTAGATGGACTTATTCAACGAGATGTAATGGAAGAGTCTCCTAAACAGTTAGAATTAATATCCAAATTAGAAGAGATAACAGCTCAATCAATACCTACAGAACAAAGAGGTGGAGTAAGTGATGCCAATCATATCGCTTCTTGTGGTGTAACTACACTTGATGGATTTGGTCCATTTGGAGATGGTGACCATACTATCAAAGAGAGAGCCTTAAAAAGTAGTTTTGAACAACGAATTAATATGATGAGTCAGATTTTGGAATATTATCAGAATAAACTCGACTAAGGCAACTCCTAGAAATGATTGCCTTGCCTATGAAAAACATCATAAAGCTATTTGGGTATTTATTCCATTGAAGTAGCCTAATCAAGATAATAGTTCAGCTTTTCCAAAATAAAATCCTTGTGAATAATCAACACCCAAATCACATAGAATATCAAAGATTTTTTCATTTTCTACATACTCTGCAATAGTTTTTATATTTACTTTTTTAGCAAAATCTACAATAGTCTCTACCATATTTTTTGATAATTCATTTTGTTCTATATTTTTAATTAGGCTACCATCTATTTTTATATAATCAGGATGATATTTAAGCACCCTAGAGAAATTGGATAACCCTGTTCCAAAATCATCTATAGCTATCTCTACTCCAAATTTTCGTATTTTTTCTATAAATTCTTGAATGATTTTACTATTTGTAATATTTTCATCTTCTGTAAGTTCTACAATAACTCTATGAGCATCTACTTGATATTCTCGGAGTAATTTAATAAACTCTTCTTGAGTTTTGGATTGTGCTATATCTAGTGCAGAGAGATTTATAGATATACTCATTTGGGTATTAGTAAGTGCTTTAAAAGAGTTTTGAAAGACCATTGAGGTAATTTTAGTGTAATATTGCCCTTTTTTTGCAGAATTTAGAAATAAAGCAGGTGATAGTATATTATTATTACTATCGATTAGTCTAACCAATGACTCATATTTATCTATTTTTTTTGTCCGATTATTGACAATTGGTTGAAAGTACGAAATGATATTATAGGACTCAATGGCATTTTTGATTGTATTAAATATTTGAATATGTTCTAGTGCATCTTTTTGATTTTTTTCTCTTAGTCCATTAGCAACAATAAAACCTTGTTTGGTATTTATAAGCTCTTTTATCCCGATTTGTGCATCTGCAAAAGCATATTTTCCATAAGCAAAACTAATAATTATAGAGAGGTCATAGTTGATAGATTTTATATGAATTCTATTATCCTTATTAATACTTTGTTTTAGATTTTTGAGACATTTGATAATTTCAGGAATACTCTTTTTGCAATCTTCAATCTTTTTAGCAAAGGCAAATTGCCCATCTTCTAGTATGTATATTTTTTGAAAATTCTTTTGACTAGGTTGAGCCTTGAAAATCTCTTGAGCAAATCTTTTTTCTATCTCTTGGGTCTGCTCTTCTCCTATTGATGATTTAATATAATCAAAATGTTCTATTTGAATAAGTCCGATTACTGCTTCATCTGATAGCTTTAAAAAATCCAAAAGTTGTTTTTTGGGATGTATAATATCTGTAATTAAACTTCGCAAAGAGATATACTCTTCTACCTCACCTCTCTCATTTAGAATTGGTTTAATTGTAGATTTAACATAATATAACCCATTGTCTTTAGTTCGATTTTTTATAATACCTTGCCATGTCTCTTTTTTGTTTTTGATAGTATCCCACAAGAGTCGAAAAGTCTCTTTGGGTGTATCTTTTGCTCTAATGATATTATGATTTACTCCTATAAGTTCATCTTGATGATAACCTGAAATCTTACAAAAAGCATCATTAGCATAAGTGATAATACCTTTTGGGTCTGTTTTGGAAATAAGAATACTTTTATCTACAATCTTTTGATACTGTTTCCAAAGTTTTACTTTGATTTCCTGATTTTTTTTATTTTCTATCTCTTTTATTATGTTAGTAATGGTTTTTACAAACTTTTCTCTTTGAAAAGGTTTTAGAATATATTCATATATACGATAGTGAATACTTTTCAATAAATATTCTGTATCTGTATAAGCAGATATAATCAAAATAGGAATCTCTTTGTCTATTGCTCTTATCTTTTCTATCATATCTATACCATTAAGTTTTGGCATATTAATATCAGTAATAACTAAATCAAATTTATTTTCTTGGAATATCTTGTATCCATCTTCGCCATTGTTTGCGATAATAATGTGATTAAAAAATTGTTTCAAAATAATATAAGTTAATTCTCTTGCCTCTAAATCGTCTTCGATATAGAGGAGTTGTAAGTTATTTTGTTTTATTGAACATATTGGATTATACATGATTGTTTTCTTTCAACTATATGAGATATTTTTTACTATTATACATTGTAAATGTGATTTATTTGTTGTTTTATAATATAATGTCATTATATTATAATAAGCTTTTACAGAGTACAAATATGATACTATTCTCATAGTTTAATAAAGGAATATACTACTTATGTTTAATATACTGCAAAACTACTTTGATAAAAGTAGTGCTATAACTATTTTTGTTCTTTCTCTACTTTCATTTTATCTAATTATTACACTTTGGATTTTTATATATAGATTTTTTTCTCTAAAACAAAAAATTAATACAGAACAGCACTCTATCAAAAAACTTTATATGGGGCGTACAAAAACTGTAGATAATAACTCTTTGCTTTTTACATATCTTAGTAAAGTATTAATCCCCAATAGAGCTATTTTTTCAGTAGCCAAGAACTCTTCTATTCAACAAGCAACTAGTGGATTAACTGCTTTATCTATTATTGCATCGACTTCACCATTTATTGGACTATTTGGTACTGTTGTAGCTATTTTGGAGACATTTTCATCACTTGGAACACAAAAAGGAAGTAGTATTGCTATTGTAGCACCTGCTATCTCTGAAGCATTAGTAGCTACAGCTGCTGGTATTGCTGTAGCTACTTTTGCATATACATTTCATCTAATACTTAAACGAAAAGCGTATGAGTTAAGTATTTTATTAGAAAATCAAGCAGATTTAATACTCTCCCAAAAGGCTTAGAATTATGTATGTATGGGATGAAGAGCCTGACTTAAATATCACACCTTTAATTGATGTCATGTTAGTATTAATGGCTATTTTTATGATTACAATTCCTGTAATGCAATATCAAGAGCAGATAGAGTTACCAGATGGAAGTAAAACAATGAAAGTAAGTAATGAAAAAGCCTTGGTTGTAGAGATAGATAAAGAGTTAAATATTCATTATAATAACAGTGATTATACTATGGATAGTTTTCCTGATGCATTTAGACTCAAAACTAGTGAAATGGATAAAAATAGACCAATATATATCAATGCAGATAAAGAGATAGCTTATGAAAATGTGATATATCTTCTCAAAGTAGTAAAGCAGAGTGGATTTAAAAAGGCATCACTTCTAACGCTATGAATAAATTAATAAGTGGAATTATAGCTATTAGTATCTATTTGGGACTTATTTTTTTAATCCTACTCTATTATAATGTACATGAGATAAAAGCTAAAAATTATGTAGAGAAAAATTCAAATAGAGTAACAGTTACACTAGTCAATAGTGATAAAACGGTATTTAATAAAAGCTCAAAAGTATCAACTCCAACTAAACCTCGTAGAGTTCATCATCATATTAAACCCAAAAAAGCTCATATATCTCATATCGTTCCTCCAAAGCCCAAAAAAGTACTTACTCATCTCAAACCAAAAATCAAAAAGTCTAAAAAGATATATACTCCTACAAAAAAAGAGATAAAAGCTAAAAAAGTAGCTAAAGAGAGACTCAAAAGATTAGAAATACAAAGAGTAGCTAATATTAAAAAAGCTAAAGCTAAAAGAGAAGCAGAAAGATTAGCTCAAATATCCAAAGAGAAAAAGAAAAAAGCAGAAGCAAAAGCTAGAGCTAGAGCAAAAGCTAAAGCAGAACGAATTAAAAAAGAAAAAGAGAAAAAAAGATTGGCTAGGATTAAAGCAGAAGAGGATAGAAAAAAAAGAATAAAAGAACGCTCAAAAAACTTATTCTCTTCTGTACATATAAGTAGCCCTAAAAAAGCTCCAAAAACTCCACCAAAAGAGCCAAGTCGTATTAGACACAACTCTAGTGTAGCAGATAGAATTAGAAATACACATCAAAGTGGTAGAGTATCAAATAGAAATAGAGAAAGAGGTGTTCAAAATGCTTATATTGCCAAAGTACAAAAACAACTAAATAATTGGAATGCACAGAGTAATTATAAAGGTCAAAGTGCAACTATTATGCTAACTATTATGAGTAGTGGTAGATTTAGATATACTATTAATCGTTCTAGTAGTGGAGCTTTGAGTAGTGGTCTTAGAGAGTTTCTTGAACAGTTAAATCGTATTGGATTAGGTCAACATAATAAATCTACTCCCTATAAAATTAGTGTTACATTTAGGGCGAGGTAGAGGCTTATAAAGCCTCTTCATCCTCTTCACCAGTACGGATACGAATAGTTTTTTCAATATCTGTTACAAAGATTTTACCATCTCCAATTTTACCAGTTTGAGCTGTTTTCATAATAGTCTCAATCGCCAATTTTTCATATTTCTCACCACTTACCACTATCTCTATTTTGACCTTTGGAATAAACTCTACAATATATTCAGCACCTCTATATAGTTCAGAGTGACCTTGTTGTCGCCCATAACCTTTAACTTCAGAAATTGTCATTCCCTCAATTCCTGCTTCTACTAAAGCATCTTTTACATCTTCTAGTTTAAATGGTTTAATTATTGCTTCTATTTTTTTCATTTTTTCTCCTTTAGATTTTATATAGTTCTCTTAAACTCTGGATAGGCTTCCATACCACACTCAATAGAGTCAATACCTTCCAGTTGCTCCTCATCATCTGCTTTGAGTTGAAATATTTTATTAATAATAAAAATAACTATCCATGAGATAGGAAATACTATACTTCCGACTATAATTATACCTTTTAGTTGAGTTATAATGCTTATATCTGATGCAAAAATTCCAACTGCTATTGTTCCCCAAATACCATTTACCAAGTGAACCGATAATGCACCAACAGGATCATCAAGTTTAAGTTTATCAAAAATAGGAACAGCCCAAACAACCAAAGCACCACCGATAAATCCAATAACCAAAGGAATATAGATATTATACAAATCAGGTCCTGCTGTAATTGCTACAAGTCCACCCAATGCACCATTTAGTATCATAGTAACATCAAATTTTTTATATCTGAAATATGTAAGTATCCAACCTGCAATTGCTCCTGCTAATCCTGCTGTATTAGTATTCATAATGGTTAGTGCTACGCTATCAGCACTCTCTTTTGATGCTATTGTTCCAACACTTCCACCATTAAATCCAAACCAACCAATCCATAATAAAAATGCACCAAGTGTTACCAAAGGTATATTAGATGCAGGAATAACCTTGACTTTACCATTTTTGTATCGTCCACGACGAGGTCCCATAATCAAAATAGCTGCCAATAAAGCCCATCCACCAGTTGAGTGAATAACTGTTGACCCTGCCAAATCATGCATAGCTGAAATATCAAAAACTGTTCCTGACAAGAAGTTTACACCCCATGTGATATTGACAATAGTAGGATATATAAGAGTCCCCACAGCTACAGTAAATAGAGCCAATGGTAGTATTCGTGACCTCTCACTAACACCACCACTCATAATATTAACTACTTTTCCTACAAATGCCATTTGAAAAAGGAAAAAAGCATATTCACTCATAGTAGTTCCATGTTCTCCACCCCAAGAACCAAAGGCATAATTATATCCTACAAGTAAAAAAGATAGAGAAGCCAAAGCATAAATCATTACATTTACTGTGAGTACAGAGGTAACATTTTTGGTTCTGACTAGTCCTGCCTCTAGCATAGCAAAACCTGGTACCATAAGTATAATAAGTGTCATAGCAAAGATTGCAAAAAAGGTGTCGATAATATACGACGGATTGTCTAACATATTGTTCTCCTATAAGTTTTAGTAAATTGATTTTAGCTAAAATATATTAAATAATAATATGATAAAAATGAAGAAAATTGACTAAAAAATATACAACTATAGAACAGTCAAAAAAATATTGTATAAAAAGTATGCAGTAGTGTTCACCGAGAGTTAAATCTCGGCTTTTAATAAAAGATTATGCTTCGTTAATAGTAACTTCTACAGGAGTACCTTCCCAGATACCATGTTTAGTACAGTAACCATGAGCTACTAGTTTAAGTTTTTTCCCTGTTGGAATAATTGTAAATGTAGTTGTATTATGAGCTTTTGTGTTACCCAAAGTACCAGGTACATAAGTAGCTTGTGCTAATTTGGTTTCACCATTAAATAGAGTTATAGACTCAATATAGTGGTCAAAATCATCAGGATGAGAATACTCATTACCCATTTTTACAGTAACTTCAAATGGTTCACCTTTTGTTGCTGTATCAGCACAGTGAATAAATGGAGAGTGTCTATCTATTAGGTCTTTTTTTGCTTCTCTATCAATTTCAGATATATCTTGGTATTTGTTAATTTTTGGCATTTTAATTCCTTTTAATTTCATTTTATACTAGAAGTATAGCAAATTTTATTTTAAATAAGATAAAAATTATCCGATTAACATCTATTCTAAACTAAATTGTAAATCTTCTGCCCATTTATTTAGTACTTTTTTATCTTTTGTGGATAATTTAGCATTCTGATGTAACCATAGATAGCTAGGTAAAGGCATACGAATTTTGATAGCTTTTGGAATTTTTTCCAATATCTTAATCTTTTTCTTATTATCATAACTATTCCATTTATCAAAATTGAAAACTTTTCGTCCATTTTTTACATGTAATTGTACATACCATAAAGCTGGTGCAATATGGTCATACCAAGGATATTTTACATGATTTGAGTGACAATCTGCACAAGAACGGTTTAAAATATCTATTATCTCTTTAGGTGCTTGAAGTTGTTCTTTGGTATTAGTTGCTAGAGTTTGAGGCACATCTAGTTTGATAAACTGTATAGCCATTAGTGGGAGTATAACCCATAGTATTAGATTTTTCATAATGATATTATATAGGATTTTTTTTAATTCATGATTTTTTGATAAGTTTTTAAAATATAATCAAGTTTCTATTGGATATTATTAAATAAAATTAAGGAATTAAAAATAATGAAAAAATTATTATTAATATTGACATTTACTTTAGGTATTAATGCTGATATATCTCTACCAGATAACTTTATAACCGATTTCAATCAGACAATTACTAATGATAAAGGGAAAATAATTAGGTATATAGGTAAAGTCTCATTCAAACAAGAGAAGCAGATTTTGGTAAGTCAGAGTGGAGCAGAACAAGAGTTTGTAAGTAAATTTTTTAAATGGAATTATAACAAACCTACGCATAAAGAGGTTTGTAGTGATGGTGTGCAACTTATAGTAATAGACCATGATTTAGAACAGGTATCTAAATACCTTATAGATGATGGATTAGATTTGCAAAAAGTATTAAAAGTTGCTCAAAAAATTAGCATGAAAGATTACAGAGCAGTTTATCAAGATGTGGAGTATCTAATTACACTTGATGATAATGAACAGTTACAAAAGATTTTTTATACTGATAGTTTGGATAATAGAGTCAAAATAATATTTATAAATATGAATTATAATATTAAAAATTTTGATAATAAAAATTTAGAGTGTGATACTCCATCTGATTATGATATTATAGAGGAGTAGAGAGGTGGATAAAGTTTTTTCATCTTTTCAATTTAATGCTGAATTTTTTATAATAATAGGATTATTTTTGATGATTAGTTTTATTATTACTATTATTATTGTTTTTTTCATATCGAAAATCAATACACTAAATGCTATATTAGACCAAGCAAAAGAGATAGATAAGTTTAAAATAGCTAAAATATCTACTTTGAAAAAAGAGTTAGAGGATATAAAGCTAGAAAAAGCAGAGTTAATCCAAGAGTTAGAATTTTTGCCAAAAAATAGAGAAGAACTAAAAGAAGCAAGAGCAAATATAAAAGAGTTAAAAAAGAATATAGAAGAGTTAAAAGAACAACTCTCATTAGAGTCAAAAGAGCATCTAAAAACTTTACATAAAGAACAGATAGATTTTGAACAACTTAGTGTCCATTATGAGTTAATTAATAAGAGTTATCTAAAACTAGAAAATAGATATAATCAACTCAAAAGTAAAAATGAGACTTTGGCTAAAGAGAATGCCAAACTTCATATTCAAATGAGAGAAACTCTAATAAAAATATCAGAACAAGAGAGACAAAATTATGAGAAAATAGAGATGATAAAAGAGCATAAAGGAGAGTTAAGACAAGAGATAGAGTTACTAAAAGATTTAAACAAACAGCTCAAAAATTTAGGTCTAAAAAGCAAAAAAATTTCACAAGAGATATATAATAGATAAATTGAAACATCTTTTTAACTCTTCATTTTTATAATATTATAATCAATTTCATCAGGATGATTTTGGATATATCTATAAGCATCTTCTTTTAAAAATAGACCAGACATTGCATATCTTAGCTTGATATTATAGTTTTCAAAAATTTTATTTTCTTGTATAAACTGTTTTGATTGGGCTTTAAAACTATTAATTTCATCCATGCCTATATTGGCATTATCATTTTTGCATTGAACTAATATAATTATACTCTTTTTTTTAAGTATTAGATTGAGTTGATTGTTTGTTGAGAAATCTCTATCTTTGCTATATTCCCAAACAGTATAACTTTGTTGTTGATACTCTTCTGCTACAAATCTTCTATAATCAGCACTATTTTCTTGAATATTTAAAAACTGATTAAATGTAGATGAAAGTTCATTATTTTTTTTTATATATATTTTCATATTATCTAATTTTGATTTAATTCTCTTAAAAAATCCCAACCCTTATCCTTTAGGATATTATTCTACATCAATATTGATATAACTCTCTTTAGTAATACCTATTTTTTGCTATTTTTGAAATTAGAATTGCTATGGTTTAATATAAGTAAAACAAAAAAATAATATTTTAATTCCCATCTAAATCTATAAAATTAAATAAATAGATACAATTTTAGATATAATGCAACATTATTATTATATCTAAAGGTGTTTTATGGAAATAATTATTGCAGGAGCAGGAAAAGTTGGTTATCATCTAGCAAAAACTCTATCTATCTATCACAATATTACTATTATAGATAAAAATTCAGAGGCTATATCTAAAATTCAAGATGATTTAGATGTATTGGCTATTCATGGTAATATAGAAAATCCTCAAATCTATTTTAAGTGTAGTAAAAAAACAGACTATTTTATAGCTGTAACTAATATTGATGAAACAAATATTATATCTGCATTGATTATAGATGATATTATAGAAGTTAACAAAAAAATTATACGACTCAAAAATAGCTTTTTTTTAGAAAGTTCTATATTTGACAAACTCAATATTTATAAAAGTATATTCTCCTCATATCATATTGCTAATACGCTACAAAAATTACTAGAGTTCCCTTATGCTAATAATATAAAAGAGTTTAAAAACTCTAATATGATAATGCTCTCTGTACGAATTAATAATCCTGATTATATTGGCTATAATATTCGAGAAATATCCAAAGAGTTTGAAGATAGAGTATCTATTGTAGGATTAGAGAGGGACAAAATATTTTTTATCCCAAACTATAGTGAAGTGATAAAACAAGGAGACTTACTATATATATTTGGAGTCAAAAGTGTTATACAACAGAGATATAGCAATCTTGAAACCCAAAAGACACGAGAGAAAAAAACCAAAAACTGTATTATATTTGGAGCAGACCGACTAGGTATTGAGATAACAAAAGTACTTTTGAAAAATGATTTTGAAG
Organism: uncultured Sulfurovum sp.; assembly: GCA_964573285.1. Lineage (GTDB taxonomy): Bacteria > Campylobacterota > Campylobacteria > Campylobacterales > Sulfurovaceae > UBA1140. Next base: position 16,665 of record CAZNJD010000069.1, read on the forward strand.
TTAAATTAATAGAAACTGATTTAAAAAAGTGTGAAAATGCTTCAGAAGCACTACAAGGCAAAGCTATTATTCTCAATAGTAAATATGGATGGGGTCATCTACTCAAAGAAGAGGGGCTAGATAGTGCTGATATTCTTATATCTTCAACTACCAATGATGAATATAATATCATTAAATGTATAGAAGGCAAAAAAGCAGGGATAGAAAAGGTTATAGCTATAAACAATGATAGAGAGTACTATTCACTTATGCACTCATTAGGATTAATTGTAATCCGTGGTGAAAAGATAGATACATATTACTCTATTTTAGAAAATATCAATACAGATAGCTTTGTCACCCAAAAAAGATACTGTGGAGGTAGAGCAATTACACTAAGTAAAGATGTTTCCTCAGAGTCTAAATGTTTAAATAAAAAGATAAATATACCTCAAAAGATAAAAGATATAGCAGATATTTATATTATTAAAGAGGGAGAGATAAAGAGAGAAGTTGATAATCTAATCTGTAATGAAGGAGATACACTTATGCTATTTGCAGAAAGTAATTATGATGATTTTTTAGAAAAGTGGATATACCAAGAGTTGTAAATGATAAGGGCATTGGATATGAAAGGAATAATTAAGTTCATTACTATTATTGGTACAATATTACCACTATTTTTTATATTACCTATTCTGATAGGAGTCTATTATGGTGAAAATATTTATAAATTTATTATATTTGATATAATATTTTTTGCACTAAATGCTACTACTCTATTTTGGCTTAGAGATCACAAAATTACACTAAAAATCAAAGGTAGTATAATTGCTGTAAATATCATATGGATTATGCTAGGTATTGCAGGGGCAATACCATTTCTACTCTATACATCTATAGATTTTAGTAGTGCTTTTTTTGAGTCTATTAGTGGATTTACAACTACAGGTGCTACAGTATTTTCCGAAATAGAGGCTTTGCCTAAAATGATACTATTTTTGCGTAGTTTAACTCATTGGTTAGGAGGTATGGGTATTATCGTTTTGGGTATTGGACTACTCTCAATAGTTAATCCAACTGGAAGTTTGAGTATGTTCAAAGCAGAATCTACAGGTATATCAGTAGATAAGATAGCTCCTAAGATTAAAGATACTGCTTTAATGTTATGGGTTATATATACTATTCTTACATTGGTAGATATGTTACTGCTAAAATATTTTGGTATGGGATGGTTTGATGCTATTAATCATGCCTTCTCAACTATATCTACAGGTGGCTTTTCTACCAAAAATAACTCATTGGGATATTTTCATGGTAGTGCCATTGTATGGACAACTACTCTTTTTATGATAATATCAGGTATAAACTTTTTAGCTCATCTTAAATTCTTAAATAGAGACTATAGTGGATACAAAAGTGAAGAGATTAGATATTACCTCTATATATTTCTGGTTCTCTCTATATTATTAACAATAGTTCATCTCTTTTCTAATAATGTAAATATATTTGATGCTATCAAAGACTCATTTTTTACTATAGCCTCAATAATGACAACCACAGGATTTGCTACACTCAATTATGAAGAGTGGGGTCACAGTGCTGTTATGCTCATATTTATAGCAATGCTTATAGGAGGAACTACAGGCTCAACAGCAGGTGGTATTAAAGTTATACGATATATCATAGTATTTAAAAATATGTTTATAGAGATAAAAAGAGTACTACATCCTAATGCAATACTCTCTATATTTATAGATGGTAAAAAACTAAAAACTTCTCTACTTACCTCAATATTTGGATTTTTCACTCTATATGCTTTGACTACTATTGTGGTTATGCTATATCTATATGCGAGAGGATTAGATGAGATGACCTCCATATCTACAGCCTTAGCAACCGTTGGCAATATAGGGCCGGGATTTGCACTTGTAGGACCTGTTGATAATTATGGATTTTTCTCTTGGTATGATAAACTATTTTTGAGCATTGCTATGATTATTGGACGATTAGAGTGTTATACCATCTATCTGATGTTATCCAAAGAGTTTTGGAAAAAATTTTAAATGCAACGACTTGATAAATATCTAGTAGAACAAAACTACTTTGAGAGTCGAAATCGAGCCATAGATGCGATAAAAAGAGGTAAAATTTTTGTTGATGGAAAACAAGCTAAACCATCAACTAAATGTAATAATAACTCTAATATAGACATAGATAATGAAAAATTCTATGTTAGCCGTGCTTCTAAAAAATTAGAGCTATTTTTGGAAGAATATCATATAGAGTTAAAAAATAAAAGAGCTTTGGATATAGGTTCATCTACAGGTGGATTTGTACAAATACTACTTGAACATGGTGTCAAATCGGTAAGTGCTGTTGATGTAGGTTCAAACCAACTCCATTATTCATTAAGAGATAATACCAAAGTAAAGATTTTTGAAGAGACTGATATTAGAGATTTTCAAAATGATACCCCTTTTGATATAGTCACTTGCGATGTATCTTTTATATCTATTTTACAGATTATAGATGATATTAACCGTTTGAGTAAGAGTGATATGATTTTACTATTTAAACCACAGTTTGAAGTAGGTAGAGGAGTTAAACGAAATAGTAGAGGTGTAGTAGTGGATAAAAGGGCTATAAAAGAGGCTATAGAGAGATTTGAGAGCAAAACAAGTGATTTAAAGTGGAAATTATGTTATAGTACGCCCTCAAAATTGTCAGGTAAATCTGGCAATATCGAATTTGTATATCATTTTAGGAAACAATGAAGCTCATAAACACTATTAAATCTATAGCCATAGGCTCATTTGACGGTATTCATATCGCTCATAGAAAACTTATATCTAAAGTTCAAGCTGTTGTAATTATAGAAAAAAATCATGCAACTATTACCCCAGGATATAGAAGAAGTGAGTATATAGATAAACCCTCTTTCTTTTATCATTTTGACTATATCAAATCACTATCTGCAAAAGAGTTTATAGCAAGACTTAGAGAAGATTTCCCACAATTAGAAAAAATCATTGTAGGATATGACTTTGCTTTTGGATACAAAAAAGAGGGTAATACCACCCTACTCCAGAAACTATTTGATGGAGAAGTTATTATTATAGATGAGATTAAATATAAAAATATTTCTATTCACTCATGTACTATTAGAAAATATATAACCCAAGGTAATATATATATGGTCAATAAACTTTTGAACCATAGATATAAAATAAATGGAAAGATTATTAAAGGACAAGGATTAGGTAAAAAAAAGCTTGTACCTACACTCAATCTAAAAGTTTATAACTATATATTGCCAAAGAGTGGAGTTTATGCTACAAAAACGCTTATAAATAATCAATGGCTACCTAGTGTTACTTTTCTAGGACATAGAGTTACTACAGATGGCTCTTTTGCTATTGAAACTCATATTATAGATATAGATATAGGAGTAGTAGAGGGAGATATATCTTTGAAGTTTATATCATATATTCGTGGTAATCGAAAATTTGAGGGATTAGATGCCCTCAAAAAACAGATAGAATATGATATAACATTATCTAGGAAGTTCACACTCTAAAGCTTTCTCTACTAATATATCTGAAACCATATCACGGCTATTAATAATATTCCTGATATTCAAATCAGCAATAACATCACCCTCTGAGTTATTTTTTACTTTAACTATAGTATTAATATCAGCATTAAAAGAGTCGATATTTTCACAAATTAAGCGTATCTGATGTTGATTACTAATAGCTACGATAATAGCCAAAGAGTCTCTAACAGCAAAATGCTCTAATACCCCTTTTTGTGCTGCATTGGCTAAAAATATAGACTTTTCTCCAGTAGCAATAGCTTCATCAACTAATTTAATATCATGTTCCAAAATTAAATATAATAAGTTTTTATCTTTTAACTTTTGGGCTATCTTTTTGCCTATCGGACCATATCCACATATAATAATATGATTTTTGTATCCTGTTGATGATATAGCTCTCTCTCTAAGTTTAGTTGGTTCTTTGAACATTATGTTGGCTATATATTTGATATTATTTAAAATAAATGGAGTCAATACCATAGATAAAACCACAGTCATAATCATAATCTGATTAACATCTAATGAGATTAAATGATGGCTAAAAGCTAGAGCAAAAATAGCTAAGGCAAACTCACCTACTTGCATCAAAGATAAAGAACTTTTAATAGCTGTTCTACTTTGAACAAAATATCTCAATGAGATAAACATAATCAAAGCTTTGAGTAACATAATAGCAACCAATAGACCTAAAATCACAAAACCATAATGCCATGCAATCATAGGTTCAATCTGCATACCGATTGTTACAAAAAATACACCCAATAATATATCTCTAAATGGTACTAAATCAGCTTCTATTCTATAACGAAACTTAGTCTCTGCTATGGTCATACCAGCAATAAATGCTCCTAATGAATAAGAGAAACCAAAAAGCTCTGCAATAACAGATGAACTAATTACAATCAAAATAACTGACCCCAAAAATATCTCTTCAGAATTAGAAGAGATAACCCAATCAAAAAATCTCTCAATAAAAAATTTACCAATAGAAAATAAAATTAGAAATACTACAATAGCACTTACTAAAGTAGTAATAAGAAGTTGAGATACAGAACTATTTTCAGAGGTGAATATAGATATCATTAATAATATAGGAATAACAGCTAAATCTTGAAAAATTAATATCCCAACAGCAATCCGTCCATATCCAGAATGTATTTGATTTTTTTCATTTAATACTTTAAGTACAATAGCAGTTGAAGATAATCCTAAAGCAAATCCTACTACAATAGCACTTTTGAGTTCTAATCCAAAAGCATAATGAGCTAATGGAGTAAATACAAATCCACTAAGTATAACCTGCAAAGCACCATAAACAAATACCTCCTTTTTCATAGATTTCATATGTCCTATAGAAAACTCTAAGCCTATAGTAAACATCAAAAAGACAATACCAAACTCTGCTAAATGAGATAAAGTCTCTTGGGAATTCATACCAAAATCAAACATCTGCATGGTGATTAAACCTGTAAATATATATCCAATAACAGTTGGTATATCAAATTTTTTTAAAAATACATTAATAATAGTTGAGATAGCTATTGTTACTATTAATATTAGTAATATCTGTTCCATAAGTTACCCTAATATCTATTTAACTACTGCTCTAAAACCCATACGAAACTCTTTTTGAGCTGGTATATTCTTGAAATAGAACTCAATAAAGTTAACTCTACTATCCTCTTTTTTTACCAAAGTCCTACCTCCATCTGTAGAATAACTAATAGTACAAATACCTTGACAAATAGCTGAACCTTTCACATACTCTGTACCATTTGGTATAGGATTTTTGACTACTATATCTCTTTTAAGGCTACTACTACTATTTATAACTCTATTGATATAAACCACTTTACTATTTCGTTTAACTTTTTTAACTGGGATATTTTTACCATTTTTCTCTTGAAAAACAAAACTTTTAAGGTTAATATCTGATAATCTATCTATTAAATTTGAATTAATCTCTTGTTGTTCTTCCTCATTAAACTTATCATCATAATTAATTGTATGTCCCATAGCCAATAATCCACTAGAAATTAAAACTAATAAAACTAATATATTCTTTATCATATCTACTCTCCTATAAATCTATTCCCACTCAATAGTAGCAGGTGGTTTAGATGAAATATCATAGACCACTCTATTTATTCCATCAATCTCATTAATAATTCTTCTGCTAATACCCTCTAATACATCATGAGGTATATGAGCAAATGTAGCTGTCATGCCATCTACAGATTCTACCATACGAACACATACAGTATTATCATAAGTACGATTATCACCCATAACTCCAACAGATTGGACATTTAATAGTACAGTAAATGCTTGCCAAACTTTATCATAATAGCCAGTTGCTCTTAACTCTTCTTGCATAATAGCATCAGATTCACGGAGTAATCTTAATGCCTCTTTATTGACCTCACCCATAACTCTAATAGCAAGTCCAGGTCCAGGGAATGGGTGTCTGCCTATCATATGTTTTGGTAGTCCAAGTTCTAGTCCAAGTTTTCGCACCTCATCTTTAAATATCTCTCGCAATGGTTCTACTAATTCAAATGTCATCCAATCAGGCAATCCACCTACATTATGATGTGATTTGATAGTTTTTGAAGGTCCCTTAACTGAAACTGACTCAATTACATCTGTATAAAGTGTTCCTTGTGCCAAAAATGCAACAGAGGTATGTTTTTTAGCTTCAATATCAAAAATCTCTATAAACTTCTCACCAATAGCTTTTCTTTTCTGTTCAGGGTCATCTATTCCTGCTAAGACTTCCATAAATTCATCTTTGGCATCAATAGTTATAAGAGGTATATCTAATAATTTAAACATATCTTGAACCTGCTGTGCTTCATCTTTTCTTAATAGTCCTTGGTCAACAAATACACAAATTAGTTGCTCTTTTGGCAAGGCATTATTCAACATAGCAGCTACGACAGAGCTATCAACCCCACCACTTACACCACATAATACCTTTTTATCTCCAACTTGTTCTTGAATAGCTTTTATTTTCTCTTTGGCAAAACTTCCCATATTCCAAGTACTACTACAGCCACATATATATTTAGCAAAATTTTTAAGTAGTTTGGTTCCCTCTACACTATGATGAACCTCTGGATGAAATTGAAATGCATATATTTTTTTCTCTTCATTAGCAATACCTGCATATGGAGAGTTTTCGCTACTTCCAATCACCTCAAAACCATTAGGTAGTTTTTCAGCCTTATCACCATGACTCATCCAAACAATTTCATTGTCTCTCATACCTTCAAATATTGGAGATGAAGATATAGATAGTTTAGCTTTCCCATATTCATGATGAGTAGCAGGTATAACCTCTCCACCAAACTGTTGAGTAATCAACTGCATACCATAGCAGATACCCATAATAGGTACTCCTAAATCCCAAATTTCACTACTAGGTTTATAAGCATCTTTGGCATACACTGAAGCGGGTCCACCTGAAAGAATAATACCTTGTGGTTTTCTAGCTTTAATATCCTCTATATTTTCTCTATATGGAACTACTTCACAATAGACCCCACTCTCTCTAAGTTTTCTTGCGATTAGTTGCGTATATTGTGAGCCAAAGTCTAATACTAATATTGGTACTTGTTTCATATAATGATTTCCTTTTGATTGTAGAAGTTTAATTGAGATTATACACTATATTTTATAATAGTGAGGAGATAGAAATCAATACCTTAGTCTTGGCAAAGAATAAAACTTATTTTCCGAGATAGAAATCTCGGTTTAGAAACTAGCCTATATGCAATAAATCAAACTGCACATACCAAATTGCAATAGAGACAATATATCCTAAAAGAACAGTCCAAGCATATTTCATATGTGAACTAAATGTATATATACCATGGAGTTTACCCATAACACCAACACCAGCAGCACTACCAAATGAGATTAAACTCCCACCTACACCTGCTGTTAGAGTAACCAACATCCACTGCTCTTGAATAGCAAGACCTGTACCCATATTTGGGTCTGCTTTTAGTACTGCTGACATAACAGGAACATTATCAATGATTGATGAAATAAAACCAACAGAGATATTAACAGCTGTAGCTCCGAATATATCATAAAGTTTTGTAAAGTAATCTAAAAATCCAAGGAAATGTAATCCACCAACAGCAGCCAAAATACCAAAGAAGAATAGTAGCGTATCATTCTCTACTTTGGCAATCCATGCAAAAACATTTACTTGTGTAGAGGAACTACTCTCATTGAGTTGATACACATAAAGTTTTAGAATAGCCAAACCAAACATCATACCCCACATAGCGGGTAGATGAAGTACTTGATGTGAAATAATTGCTAATACAATTGTCAATCCAAAAAGCCCAATAATAATTTTCCCACCCTCAGCAATAACAGCAGGTTTCTCATTACTATTAAATGGTGGCATTCCATCTGATACAAATCTACTCAATAAAAATGCTGTAACTCCCCATCCTAAAAAGGCTGCAGGAAATAAAAATAGAAACTCTGTAAAATCAGCTCTACCATCAACCCATACCATAAGCGTAGTAATATCACCAAATGGACTCCATGCACCACCTGCATTAGCAGCAACAACAATATTGATTGCACTTGGAATTAGAAACTCTCTATTATCTTTATCAATAGTAATAAGTACTGTAGAGAGAATAAGAGCCGTAGTCAAGTTATCAGCTACAGGAGAGATAAAAAATGCCAAAAATCCAGTTACCCAAAAAAGTTTATGATAACTATAACCTTTGGAAACTAAATTATAACGCAATGTAGAGAAAACCCCTCTATCTATCATCGCTTCTATATAAGTCATAGCAACAAACAAGAAGAAGAATATTCCTGAAATCTCAACAATTAAATGCTCTACCTCTTTTTCAAGAAGATGTCCATCTATTCCATTAATTGCGAAGTAAAAACCTATCAACATAAAAATACCAGTTCCTGCCAAAAGTGCAGGTTTAGCTTTATTAATGCGATATTTATCCTCTGTAGCAATAAAGTAGTAACCAATAACAAAAACTGCTAAAGATACCCATCCAACCCATGTGGTTGCTAAGTGTAAGTCATGCATATTTACTCCATATAATAATTTTATGTGTATTATAGTAGAAATTTAAAATTTTTCCTAACAATCAAATTTTAGCTATCCAAAAGAGTTTAATCGTCTCTTTTTGTAACATATATCAAAGCTATTCTATTAATCGAAATGATTATCTGTTACTTTTCGATATAATGTGTACCCAATGACTCTTTTCGTTTCAATGCAGCTTCTACTATAGCAGAAGCTGTATTTAGCCTAAGTTCTAGTAGTCGTCCTATCTCTCTATTTTTCATATCATATATAATATTTTTGGCTTTTAATAATCCTTTTCTTGTACGGATAATACCCATATCTTCCCACATAATCTTACGCAGACGATGTTTATATACTCTATCTTTTTCTTGATGTACTATATTTTTATACTCTTTATCAAAAATTGGAATTTTCAACTTATGATGCTCTTTGCCCAAGATATGTTGTACTGTTCTTTTGGCAAATACAACTCCTTCTAATAGAGAATTAGAGGCTAAACGGTTAGCTCCATGAACCCCTGTACTAGAAGCTTCACCAATCACATATAAACCATCAATACCCTCTACACAACCATCTAAATCACTTTTAATTCCACCAACAGCATAATGAAAAGCAGGAGATATAGGTACTCTATCATGAGGAAAATTATAACCAATTGCCTCAAATGTTCGTGTGATATTTGGAAATCTATGATGAAACCAATTCTGCTCAAACATTGAGAAATCCAAATATGCATCTTCTCCTGTCTCTTTTTTATGATTAAAAATAGCTCTGCTAACTATATCTCTACTAGCTAATTCTCCTCTATCATCATAATCAAATAGAAATCTTCTACCATTTTTATCTACTATCCAAGCCCCCTCACCTCTTAGAGCTTCAGTCAATAGAAGTTTTCTAGCAAATGGTGTTTTGACAAATACAGTTGGATGAAACTGCATCATCTCCATATCTCGTAACTCTATACCCTTTTCTACACATATACCATGAATATCAGCCGATACAGTTCTTGAATTTGTATTATACTCATATAATGAACCTACCCCACCACTAGCTATTATAACATCATCAGCATATATAGTTTGATGTTCATAATTAACCAATGCTTCTACCCCATAACATCTACCATCTTCTATTAGTAAATCATATACCAAAGTATTTCTTTGTAACTTATGTCTATTTTGAACCATCATAAAATAGTGCATATACCTACCAGTTGCATCACCTCCTGCATGGATAATCCGTCCAGTAGAGTGTGCTGCCTCCTTGGTATATAATATATTTCCATTTTTATCTCTATCAAACTCCATACCACGAGATATTATATCTGCTGTAGTATCTAATGAAGTTTGACTTAATATCTCTACAGCCTCTTTTTTATTATGGTATGCTCCTGCTATTAGCGTATCTTCTACATGTAGTGGAATATCATTCTCATTTAATGCTGTTACCATTCCACCTTGAGCATAAAATGTATTACACTCCCAAGGAATATCTTTGCATACTACCAAAACCTTTTTATTTTCTGGTAAGTTTATCGCAGCATATAACCCCGCGATACCTGCACCTATTATTAATACATCATATTTAATCATTTATCCCCCTTTTCTATATTATTTGTTTTATCAATCCAATATGGATTAGCTTTATAACCACATCCACTAAATATTAAACAGCTAAAAGATGTTATAATTAACAGATGAAAAAAGCTGATACGATAATCTCTCATATACTTAACCTACCTCAATTTAAACCCCTCCCAAACTATTACTGTTATAGGAGATTTGTATCACTACTAAGCCCAAAATGGCAAAAAGGGATAGCATTTGTATATATACGACAAAATACTCTATTTATAGCCCTATGTCACCCTGGATTTAAAAATGAGCTCAATTATAATAAAGATTTATTAAAGAGTATATTAAGTATGTTAAAAGAAAGGGATGAAAAATGTACCCAGTTAGCTAATGTTAATAATGTAGTTATATTTAACTCTAAACATAATAGTATCCTAAAAAGAGATAATATATCTGATACTGTGCCACATTATAAGGAACTAGCACTAGGTGAATTTCATATAGCAAGTAAAGATAAAGAGTTAATTGAGAAATTTAACAGTATCAAGTCTGATATAATTAAAAATATTTAGTGTATAATTACCTTAAAAAAGGCAAAAAAATCAAACCCCTATACGATACCAAAGCCATAAAAAACATCAATTGCCCACAATGTGGATATGAACTCCCTATATATTTCCGATGGACAAAGCTTATTGAGTGTCCATCATGCAAATCTTCTATATTTCTTGAAGATAAAGGAGCTAAAGTAATTGGCAAAGCTTCAACCCTATCTCCTGAACCATCATTAGTAAAAATTGGTGAACCTCTTATTATAGAGAAAAAAACATATATGCCTTTGGGTAAAATCCGTTATAGTTATGGTCGAGGATTTTGGGAAGAGTATTTTCTAAAAGGTGAAGATAGTAGAGAGTATTGGTTAAGTATTGATGAAGGGGATTTTGCACTAGAAAAACCTATGAATATTCCTCTACCTATTCACTCTTTTGATGAACTCACTGTTGGAGCTGAGTATGGTAAATATATTGTTACAGAGGTAGGTCAAGGTAAATGTGTAGGATTTGAGGGTGAACTTCCAAAGCTAATAAGTGTTGAAGATAGACATAATTATGCTCATCTATCCAAGGGTGGAGCATCTTTAGTAACAATTGAGTTTAGAGATAAAGATATGAGTATCTATTCAGGTGAGTGGATTGACCCATTTTCTATTAGTAGAGTCTATGAATGAGTCAAGTCTATAGTATCAAATGCCCCAACTGTGGAGCCCCTCTTAGTCTAATCGGTGGTGGACGAGTTCAAACTATCACTTGTGCTTATTGTCAAAGTGTAATTGACCTCAATGATAACTATAAAGTTTTATCCAAATTCAAAAATGTATTTATCCCCAAATCTCCATTTAAAGTTGGAATGCAAGGAGAGATAAATGATATAGAGTGGACGATTATTGGCTGGATTATATATCGTGATAGTGAAGATAGTAGTGATAAATGGAGTGAATTTCTACTTTTTTCTCCTCTATATGGATATGCTTGGCTCATTTATGAAGATGGGGTGATTAGTTTCTCTAGGAGAGTGCGTGATTTAGATTTACGCAAATGGCAAAAGAAGCATGAAAAAACACTATTTTTTCGACAAGGACATTATCTATTAGATGATGAGAAATATTATAGTGTTATAAATTTTGTCCAAGGAGAGTTAAACTATATAGCAAAACAAGGTGACAAAATAGCTTGTTGGGATTATAATGGAGTCAAAGGGCAAAGTATCAGTATTGAAAAAAGCAATAAAGAACTAGAGGTATATTATACTAAAAAGTTAGATGCCCAAACTATATATGATAGCTTTAAAGTTAAAAAGAGCGAACAAAATATCAAAGAACCAACTATTCAAGAAAAATTCAAAGATGAACTAGAAGAGAAAAAACCACCCTCTTATTATGGGATTGTGGCTATTTTTATCGCTTTACTCCTTGGTATAATCTCTTCTCTCTCTAGTGATAAAGTTTTATTCCAAAAATTTAATAAAAGTACAGAGTCGTTATTTAAAATAACAAATAGTACTTTTTTAACTAAAATAGAGTTAAACTCTATAAATAATAAGACACTAAATAGTTATGCAATCAGTATATATCAACATAAGAAAAAGATATTTTATATAGATAGAGATAGTGTCTATTTTGCTAAACATAATTTAGATAATAGTTGGAGCAAAAGAGCTAAAGGGGCAGATATATATATTAAACTCGATACAGGAGTATATATAATAAAAATAGATAAAATAGCTACAACACAAAATCCTATAGAGATAACTATAGAACAAAAAGTTATTAGACTATCTTATATTTTTCCTTTATTTATATTGATTTTTATATTTCTAATATATAGCTATTTTATTCATGCCTCTACTAAAACATTAGGTATTATGGGTCTATTATTCGTTTTATCACTATTGGGTATATATACCAATATACCGATATTTCCTATAATGTTTATTGTTGGGATATATCTATATTTTCTTAAAAGGAGTTCAAAATGACCAAAGTGGTTTTGATTATATTTAGCATTTTGACTCTACTTAGTGGATATATGACATATAGTGGTATAGGATTGCAAGAGGTTAAATCTATAGAACCACCACACAAAAGTATTCGCAGTTACTCTAGTGGCAGTAGCTGGAGTAGTAGTGGAAGTAGTGGTGGATTTAGCTATGGAAAATAAATTTTAGGAGAAAAATATGACAGAATTACAACAAATAGAATCGACACTAGTTTATGCACTAATAGGTTTAGGTGTATTTATAATTACTTTAGTAATATTGGAGGTAGTAACTAAATTTTCTATTACCAAAAAGATAACACAAGATGGAAATATAGCTTTGGCTATAGTTTTGGGTTCAATTATAGCTTCACTCGGAATGATAATCTCTTCTGCTATTAGATGATAAATAGAGATACTAAAACCAAAGAGATAGCACTACTCTTTGGTACATTTTTAATAGCTATTAGTGGCTTAGTTTATGAACTATTAGAAGGCACTCTATCCTCTTATCTACTCGGAGATAGTATATATCACTTCTCTTTAGTTATTGGACTGTTTATGTCATCCATGGGGATTGGTGCTTGGTTATCTCGGTTTATAGATAACCATTTACCTAAAGCATTTCTACTTTTACAGTTTAGTATATCTCTGCTTGGTGGATTTTCATCTTTTATTCTATTTTTTGCTTTTGCTTATATACAAAATTATGAGGCATTTTTATATCTAATAACTATTGGACTTGGTAGTATGCTTGGATTTGAGATACCTCTAGTTATTCGCATACTCAAAGAAAGTTTTTCCCTCAAAACTAATATATCCAATGTTTTTACACTTGATTATATCGGTGCATTGTTCGCATCTATCCTATTTCCTCTAGTTTTAGTCCCTCAATTAGGACTTATGCAGACAGCATTTCTATTTGGTGGACTTAATCTTTTTGTTGGAGCTATGGCTTGGAGTATATTTCGTAAAGAGTTAGGCAAAAAGTATCTATTACCTATTATAATTATAGGTATAATTTTGATTTTAGGATTTATCCAATCCAATAGTTTAACTAGTATAATAGAGAATAAACTATATAAAAATAGTATAATATATTCAAAACAGACCCCTTACCAAAAGCTTATAATCACCTCAACCAAAGGACGAATACAGTTCTATATCAATGGAGCAATCCAGTTTGATACTATAGACGAATACCGTTATCATGAGTCATTAGTTCACCCTGTTATGCAAATAACCAAGAGACATCAAAATATATTAGTAATTGGTGGAGGAGATGGATTAGCACTAAGAGAGATACTGAAATATAATGATATAGGTAAAGTAACTCTAGTTGACCTAGACCCTGCCGTAACCAAACTATTCAAAACTCACCCAAAACTAAGCAAACTAAATCACTATAGTTATGATAATCCAAAAGTAACAGTAGTAAATCAAGATGCATGGAAATTTATAGAAAAATCTCAAACACTCTATGATGTTATAGTAGTTGACCTACCCGACCCAAATAATATATCTCTAAGCCGTTTATATAGTGTATCATTTTATCATCTATTAAAGTCACATCTAGCTAAATATGGAGCAATGGTAACACAAGCCAACTCACCTATGTTTTGTCCCAAAGCATATTGGTCTATTGATAAATCTATTGAAGTTACAAAACTACATACACTACCCTATCATGTATATATCCCTAGCTTCGGAGAGTGGGGGTTTGTATTGGCTTCAAGAATGCCACTAAAGGATATACAACTTCATAATATGCAAGGATTAAAATATCTTGACAATTCTATATGGCAACGAATGCAAATTTTTCCTCCTGATATAGCCAAGATAGAAGTAGAACCAAATAAACTTAGTAGCCATAAGCTTATTAAATATTATAATGATGGATGGGCTAAGTGGTATGAATGATGTACTAGATTTTATTAAAAACTATAATTAGCAAAAAGCCGTGTCATCTTGCCATCATCATACATATCAGAGTAGATAATATCCATACTAAAGTTATTATTCATGGCATAACTAAGTAGATAATCGGTCTCATTCTCCCCTTTGTCAAAATTGACATGTGTAACAGCTCCTGTAAACTGTTTATAACCATACTCTGCTCCAACTAACCACGCCTCTTGGTCACTTACTTCTGCTATAGTGTGGTCTTCGGAAGAGGTAAAAAATGGACCTCCACCAAAACCATTAATCACCTCTCCATCAACCTTGTTGTAGGCTGTAGTAAGTGCCAAATCTCCAATATTAACCCCTGCTGATACTCCCCAAACCGAGTTAGAGTTATCTTGGTCGCTATATTGTCCTGCCAATTTAAACTCTTCGGTCTCATAACCTGCCTCCAGATAGGTTAAGTTGGCATTATCAAGTTTGTAGTGCCATGCTTGAAGAGTTGTATTCTCTACACCTTCATAGATAACTCCCCCTGCCAAAACAGCATCATCAGACTCTTGTAGATTTCTAAATTTTTCAGGTTGCTCTGTATCAACTCCTGCCCACTTATCAAGAGAAGCTAAGATAATAGTCGTATCTGCTATATCTTTGCTAATTAGACTATACCCTTCAAAACTATCAGGAACCATTCCTATATCATCACTATCTGCATAAGGGGTATCGATAATTTGACGACCCACTTTGAG
>CAZNJD010000070.1:0-53517 GCA_964573285.1 uncultured Sulfurovum sp.
AACGGCAATGAATTTAGAGGCTGGACTTCTAAATTTAACCAGTATCATTGAAGCAGGAAGTAAACGACAGACCAAATCTGTAGCTTAGGTTATTAAACTTAGCTATGGAGAGGTTTGAGTAAGTTTTATTGAACGGTTGTATTTAAATTAAAATATTTAGCTCTAGGCATATGTCAGACGAACTGCTAAACTGAGTAGGTAAGTTTGAAATTTGGAACTCTATTTTGAATTTTAAAGAAGCTAAAGCTATTGCACGATTACATTTTCATCCTAATATTACCAAAGAGGATATTTTAAGATATATAGATATAGATGATAGTTGGGAATTTGGAGAGTACTTCTACTCTCCAGAGTTTAATATTAAACTAACTGTAATAGTTGTTGTTATTAAATTTACTAATTATTTAGAGATAAATATTAAATGTAATAAGCTCTAAAATATTGGGTTACAACTATTTTACTTCAAATGCTCATACTCTTCTTCTATTCTTTTATATCTATTATAAAGAGTTTTAGAAGTATGTCGTGCAGTTTCTAAAAAATTTTGGGCTTCTTCTTTGTTTATCTTTTCAGCCATTTTAAATCGTGTCTCATTATACATAAAATCTTTGACATCTATTTTAGCCCCTTTGTAATCTAGGCTCAATGGATTTATCTCTGTTCCGATATGTTCAGGATTAAATCTAAATAGTGGCCACAGTCCACTATCAACTGCTTTTTTCTGTTGCTTCATGCCATAACGCAAATCATATCCATGTGCAATACAGTGTGAATAAGCAATAATAATAGATACACCCTCATATGCTTCAGCTTCCATAAAGGCTTTGAGTGTTGCTTTTTCATTTGCTCCTATGCTTACTTTGGCTACATATACATTTTCATAAGTGATTGCCATATGTGCTAAATCTTTTGGCATACTAGCTTTTCCTCCACTAGCAAATTTGGCTACTGCTCCTGTCATTGTAGCTTTGGATTGTTGTCCTCCTGTATTGGAATATACTTGTGTATCTAGTACTAAAATATTTACATTTTTACCACTTGCCATCACATGGTCTAATCCACCATATCCTATATCATAAGCCCAACCATCACCTCCTACAATCCAAACTGATTTTTTGACTAAATAATCGGCTATCTCTTGTAACTCTTTTGCATTTTCTTGATTTACTATAATAGATTTTAGCTTTTGGACTCTATCTCTTTGGCTATCTATCTGCTCTTGTGTAGTTTGTTTGGCATTTAGTATCCCCTCTTTTAGTGAACTATCTATATCTAAGTTACTTAAAAGCTCTTTGGCTCTATTGGTGTGATTGTCGATAGCTAGTCTAAATCCTAATCCAAACTCAGCATTATCCTCAAAAAGTGAATTTGACCATGCAACTCCTCGACCTTCTGCATTTTTCTTCCATGGAGTTGTAGGTAGATTTCCTCCATAAATAGAGCTACATCCTGTGGCATTGGCTACTATCATTCTATCTCCAAATAGTTGACTTGCTAGTTTGAGATAAGGTGTCTCTCCACACCCTGGACATGCTCCACTAAACTCAAATAGAGGCTCCATAAATTGTACCTCTTTAATTTTATCACGGTCAATTCTGGCTTTATCTATATTAGGAAGATTTAGAAAATAGTCCCAATGTTGGAGTAAATTGTCTGGTAATTGTAGTTTAGGAGTCATATTTATAGCTTTTTGGGTTTTATCATTTTTATTGACTGCTGGACACTCTTCAACACATAGTGAACAGCCTGTACAATCCTCTATAGATACTGTTATATTAAATAGCTCTCTGCTCTTATCAAATATTTTACCTTTTGCAGGTATTCCACCAAATCCATCAGGGGCATTATCTACTAACTCTTTGTCAAATACTTTGGAACGGATAACAGAGTGAGGACAAACAGTTACACAGCGATTACATTGGATACAAGTATCACTATCCCATAAAGGTACTTCTATTCCTGTATTTCGTTTTTGGTATTGTGTAGTTCCTAGTGGCCATGTACCATCATCTGGCATATCTGATACTGGAATATCATCACCTTTGAACTCTACTAATTTTTTAGTGACCCTTTCTATAAATTCACTATAATTTCCTTTGAGAGAAGAGGCTAACTCTTTATTGCTTGTAACTTTTTTAGGTACTTCTATCTCAAATAGATTATCTAAAGTATTATCAACAGCATGAAAGTTCATTTCTACTATTTTTTTACCTTTGGAGGAGTAAGTTTTTTCTATAGAGTGTTTGATTTTCTTTATTGCTTCATCTTGTGGTAATATACCACTAATAGCAAAGAAACATGTTTGCATAATAGTATTAGTTTTTCTACCCATTCCACTATTTCGGGCTACATCATGAGCATTAATAGCATAAAATTTTAGTTTTTTATCTATAATTCTCTGTTGAGCTATTTGGGGCAAACTATCCCATACTTGTTCTTTTGGGTATTGAGTGTTGAGTAGAAATACTCCATTATCATGAGCAATCTCCAAAATATCTAGTTTTTCCAAAAATAGAGCTTGATGAACGGCGATAAAATTAGCTCTTTCTATTAGATAACTTGATTTGATAGGAGTTGAACCAAATCGTACATGTGAGACTGTCATAGTTCCTGATTTATTGGAGTCATATACAAAATATCCTTGTGCATAGTTATTAGTTTGTGTACCTATTATTTTAATAGTATTTTTATTCGCACCTACTGTTCCATCTGAACCTAAACCATAGAATAGTGCTTGAAATTGATTTTCTTCTTCTAATATAAAGCTTTTGTCAAACTCTAATGAGGTGTGAGTTACATCATCATTTATTCCTATGGTAAAGTGATTTTTTGGTTTCTCTTTTTGAAGTTCATCATAAATTGATTTGACCATTGCAGGGGTAAACTCTTTAGATGATAGACCATATCTTCCACCAATAATTTTTGGCATATCAAATTCCAAACTCTCTTGTCTCTCAAAAAGCGAAGTGAGTATATCATGATAAAGAGGTTCACCTAAACTTCCTGCCTCTTTGGTTCTATCTAGTATGGCTATAGATTTAACTCTCTTTGGTAAACTATTGATAAAATTCTCTATAGAAAAAGGTAGAGCTAAACGAACTTTGATTAATCCTACCTTATATCCATTCTTATTTAAATACTCTATTGTCTCTTCTACTGTATCAGTAGCCGAAGCCATAATAACTATAACCTCTGTAGCATTTTTATCTCCATAATAATCAAATAGATGATAGCTTCTACCTGTAAGTTTTGCAAATTTATCCATCTCTTCTTGCAAAATTTGAGGTACTTTCTGATAATATTTATTAACACTCTCTCTTCCTTGGAAATAGACATCAGGATTTTGTGCTGTTCCTCTCATAAATGGATTATCAGGAGTTAAACCTCTATGTCTATGAGCATTAACCAACTCCACATCTATCATCTGTTTCATTATCTCTTCATCTATTATCTCAATTTTGCTAACTTCATGAGAGGTTCTAAATCCATCAAAAAAGTGCAAAAAAGGAATTCTAGCTCTAAGTGTTGCTGATTGAGAAATCAAAGCAAAATCATGAGCCTCTTGAACAGTTGCAGATGCCAAAAGTGCAAAACCTGTCTGTCTTACTCCCATCACATCCTGATGGTCACCAAAAATTGATAACCCTTGCATTGCTAAACTCCGAGCAGCTACATGAAAAACTGTGGAGGTCAATTCCCCAGCAATCTTATACATATTTGGTATCATTAGCAATAGTCCTTGAGAGGCTGTAAAAGTAGTAGTTAATGCCCCTGTTTGCAAAGCTCCATGAACTGCTCCACTAGCTCCCCCCTCACTTTGCATCTCATATATAGTTGGAACTGTTCCAAATATATTTCTATCTCTATGTGTACTATACTCATCACAATGTTCTGCTATAGGAGAAGATGGAGTAATGGGATATATTGCTATTACTTCATTTATTTTATGAGCTACTCTAGCTACTGCCTCATTTCCATCTATGGTTTCATATATTTTTGACATTTTGGTATTTCCTATTCTTATGTGTTAAATTATTTTAGAATTGTACATCAATATTTGGATAAAGTAAATAAATATGAGCTAATCAACCTTTACACAAAATTTAGATAAAATCACCCTAATTTTAATATTAGGTTATAAATATAATGTTAGCAAAAATTTTTGGTTCAAAAAATAATAGAATAGTCAAAGGCTACATGAAGAGAGCAAAGAAAATAAATGCTCTTGAAGAACAGTATGCAAAACTCTCTGATGATGAGTTAAAAGAGGCTTTTAATCAGCTTAAAACAGCTGTTCAAGCAAAGCAAAAAAGTTTAGATGATGTATTAAATGACTCATTTGCAATTACTAGAGAAGCTAGTAAAAGAGTATTAGGTATGCGTCACTTTGATGTACAACTTGTTGGTGGTATGGTTCTACATGAAAACTCAATTGCAGAGATGAAAACAGGTGAGGGTAAAACTCTAGTAGCTACTTTGGCTGTTATACTCAATGCAATGGTTGGTAAAGGAGTTCATGTAGTAACAGTAAATGACTATTTGGCCAAAAGAGACTCTACTGATATGGGTGTATTATATAACTTTTTGGGTTATAGTGTTGGTTGCTTGACAGATGATATATATGATGAAGATGAGAAAAAAGCTCAATATTATGCTGATATTACTTATGGAACTAATAATGAATATGGTTTTGATTATCTTCGTGATAATATGAAGACAAGAGCAGAAGAGAAAGTTCAAAGAGAGCATTACTATGCGATAGTTGATGAGGTTGACTCTATTTTAATTGATGAAGCTAGAACTCCTCTTATTATCTCTGGCCCAGTACAAAGGGATGTAAATCATTATGATAAAGCTAATGAGATAGCTAAACAGATGATAAAAGGTGAAAAAAAAGAGACCAAAGCAGGTGAACCAGAAGAGACTACAGGAGATTTCTATATAGATGAGAAAAATCGTCAAGTAATTATGACAGAAGATGGTCTTCAAAAAGCACAAGACCTTTTTGAGGTAGAAAATCTATATGACCTTGAACATGCTGCTATGGCTCACCATCTCGACCAAGCTATGAAAGCTCACTATATATTTGTCAAAGATGTTGATTATGTTTCTCAGAATGGTGAGATTATAATTGTAGATGAGTTTACAGGACGGCTTAGTGAGGGGCGAAGATTTAGTGAGGGGTTACACCAAGCACTCGAAGCAAAAGAGGGTGTAGAGATAAAAGAAGAGTCTCAAACTTTAGCAGAGATTACTTATCAAAACTATTTTCGTGCTTATGAAAAATTGGCAGGTATGACAGGTACTGCTCAAACAGAGGCTACAGAGTTTGCAGAGATTTATGGTTTAGAAGTTATATCAATCCCAACTAATGTACCTGTAAATAGAGAGGATAAAAATGACCTTATCTATAATACAGAGAGAGAAAAACTAGATGCTGTTGCCAAAAAAGTTAAAGAGCTTTATGAAAAAGGTCAACCTGTATTGATTGGTACAGCTTCTATTGAAAAATCTGAATTAGTTCATAATAGACTTAAAAATGCTAAAATTCCTCACAATGTATTAAATGCTAAAAATCATGAACATGAAGCTCAAATTATTTCTGAAGCAGGTAAAAAAGGGGCTGTAACTGTTGCTACTAATATGGCAGGACGGGGTGTTGATATAAAACTAACTGATGAGATAAAAGCTTTAGGTGGTTTATATATTTTAGGTACAGAGAGACATGAGAGTAGAAGAATTGATAATCAGCTCAGAGGGCGAAGTGGACGACAAGGTGACCCAGGGGGTTCTCAATTTTATTTAAGTTTAGATGATAATCTTTTAAGAATTTTTGGTGGTGAAAAAATCCGTAATATTATGAATAAACTAGGAGTTGAAGAGGGTGAGTATATAGATTCTAAAATTGTGACTCGTTCTGTAGAAAAAGCTCAAACCAAAGTAGAAAATATGCACTATGAGTCAAGAAAAAATATCTTGGAGTATGATGATATTGCTAATCAACAACGAAAATCTATTTATAGTTTTAGAAATCAACTGCTTGACCCAGAGTATGATATTGATGCAAAAATTAGAGAAAATAGAATAGTATATGTGGATTATCTGCTTACTCAATCTGATATTTATGATGGTACTCCAAGTGAAGATTTTAATTTGGATAGACTCAAAGAGTTACTCAATACTCAATTAGGTATAGATTTTGACAAAGAGATATTTGAGGGTAAAGATTATGATGATATAAAAACTGCACTTATTAATATATTAGAGCAAAGTTATGAAGAGAAGATGGCACCACTCTCACCAGAGCAGAGAAGTGAAGTACAGAGAGTTTTATATCTGCAAGTTCTTGACCCACAATGGCGAGACCACTTATATGAGATGGATGTACTCAAAACTGGTATTGGGCTAAGAGGTTATAACCAAAAAGACCCACTTACTGAATATAAAAAAGATAGTTATAATCTATTTATGCAACTTATTGAGAGAATTAAAATAGAAGCTATAAAAACACTTCAACTAGTACAATTTAATTTTGAGTCTCCAGAAGAGGAGCAACGAAAAATGGAGGCAATCTTAGATGAGCTAGAGTCTGACCTCGAAAATGCTAAAACAAATGAAGAAGATATGGTACAAGCAGAATTTGAAGAGGGTGAAGCACCTATACGAAAACCAATTAGAACAGAAAAGAAACCAAAAAGAAATGACCCCTGTCCATGTGGAAGTGGTAAAAAATACAAACAGTGTTGTGGCAAAAGTGGACCTAAAAAAGGTCTCTTGGCATAGCTAGATGAAATCTAATAAAAATTTTGTTCATAAAATCATTAGACATTATCTAAAGTATGATAGAGATAATCCTTTTATTTTTATCTCTTCACTTTTGGCATTTTTGGGAATTGCAGCAGGTGTTATGGTATTGATGTTGGCAATGGGTATTATGAATGGTACACAAAAAGAGTTTCAAAAACGGCTTTTTGTTATGAACTATCCTTTAACTATTATACCTATGGCTTACAATAATGCTAATCAAACACTAGTTGACCAACTCCAAGAAAAATTTCCAAATATAAAATTAAGTCCTTATTACACTACCCAAGTTATTAGTAAGGGTGGTTCAAATGTTAATGGTTCAATATTATATGGTGTAGATTTTAAGAAAGAGGCTCAGATTAATGAGGTTTTTGCTAAAGCACTTAAAACAACTCTCTCAACAAAAAGTAAATATAAACTTATAGTAGGAGAGACACTTATACAAGAGATGGGTATTTATAAAGGTCAAAAATTGATACTCTATTTCTCTGAACAACAAGCAATAGGTTTTGGAACTATGCCATTGCAAAAAAGATTTATAATTGATAGTACATTTGACTCTGGACTAAAAGCTTATGACAAAGCAATTATATATACAACCCAAAAAGCATTTCATAAAGTTCTAAAAAGACCAGAAGGTATATATGATGGTATTCATATCTATTCAAAAGATGCTATGAATGATATAAAGAAAATCAAAAAGTTTTTAGCTCAAAATGGTTTATCTAACAAAGTACTAATAGAGGGTTGGTGGGAACAAAATTCTAGCTTTTTTGCAGCAATGGAGATGGAAAAACATGCACTATTTTTTGTACTATTATTGATTATTATAGTAGCCTCACTAAATATTATATCCTCACTCTTAATGACTGTTATGAGCAGAAGAAGTGAAATCGCTCTTATGAGAACACTTGGAGCTACTACACTAGAGATAAAACGAATATTTTTTAAATTAGGTGTAATTGTAGGAGTGAGTGGTATTATAGTTGGTACAATTTTAGGTTTCGTAGGTAAATGGGTATTAACTACTTTTGATATTATTCATCTCTCTGCTGATGTATATGGATTTTCGAAGTTACCTATAGATTTGACTGTGATTGATTTTATATCTATTATTATTGGTACATTTGTAATTGTAATTTTGTCTTCATTTTATCCTGCCTATAAGGCTTCATCTACTGACCCATTAACTGTTTTACGAAATGAATAGCCTCCTCATAATTATTTATATTTTCGTTTAGCTGTTCAGTATATACTCTATCCAAAATAATTTTGAACTCTTTGGATGGAGTCAATCCCAAATTAATTAAATCTCGTCCTTGTATTAGTGGTTTTAGTGGTTTATTATAAACTTCAAGCTCTTTTGCTTTTTGAAGTAACCAATCTCCTGCTAGATATACTCCACTAAGGGATTGAGGTGTAGTTCTCCCTAAAAAATCAGCTCTAGCTATAGTTACAACCTCTTCTATATTTATTTTAGTAGATAATTTTTTTATAGTTTTATTTTTGGCATGACCTTTAAAATATCTAGTGGGTATCATATGATATTCAACTAATAAGGCAATATCTTTTATAAAATTATGCTCATCTGTTAATTTATATAGAAATCTCTTTGTAGGTTCAACTCCTGCTAATTCATGACCCAAAGCCGATATTCTATCAGGTTTAATTTGGGTATGTGTAGCTTTTCCTAAATCATGGCATAATACAGCAAATAGTAGTTTCAAGTCTCTTTTCTCTTCACCTGTTTTAAGTGTTGCCATTTTATCTACAGCCATTAGGGTATGTGTCCATACATCACCTTCTGGATGCCATTTTGGACTTTGAGGAATACCTATTAGAGCTTTGAGTTGAGGATAATAGTCTATGACTCCAATATCTCGCATTAATTCAAAACCTATAGATGGTTTGGGAGCTTTTAGTAGTAGTTTTTGAAATTCTGCATATATTCTCTCTTTTGGTAACTCTTCTAATAGACCCATCTTTACCATATATTGACATAGTTTTACTGTTTTATTAGCTAAACTATAATTAAATCTAGCACAAAACTGTATAGCTCGATAAACACGCAATGGGTCTTCTATAAATGAGTTATCATTTATATGTCTTAGAACTTTTTTTTGCATATCCTCTTTGGCATTAAATGGGTCTATAAACTTTTGCTCTTCTATATCATATCCCATGGCATTTATAGTGAAATCTCGACGCATAGAGGCTTCTTGAAAATTCATCATTCCATTACATTCTATATCAAATCCCTTATGTCCTTGTGCTACTTTTTTTTCTGTTCTAGGAAAGGAGAAATCATACTCTTGATTGTCATAAACAAATTTTAAAACACCAAAACTTTTGCCTACTAAATTTACTGAACCATAGTGTTGTAGTATCTCTTCTAATTGTTTAATAGAGTTCAATCCATATACCTCTATATCATAATCTTTGATAGGTAATTTTAGGAAATGGTCTCGAACACTTCCACCTACTATTATAGCTTTGGCATTTTGTTTTTTTAAAGTTTGAGAAATTGTTTCGATTATATTTGGTATTTTCATATTGTAATTATACTTAAAGTTTTTCATATTATAATAAACTCAAAAAACAAAGGCTAAATATTGCAATTTATAAAATTTTTTTTGGGTATTGTATTGGTACAGATAATTACAGTTATTTTGGTACTCTTATCTGATAATAGTTTAGATAGTATGGGAATATTACGATTGGCAATTCCTATTTTGGGTATATCTATGATGGTCTCTTTTTGGTTTAGTTCACTTGCTGAACACTTTAAAAAAGATGCTATAGGAAAGTTAAATAGTAATTTTGCTAAAGAGATAGAAAAGCTAAAAGTAAATGCTGAAAAAGCTAAAACTAAAGTCATAAAAGAGGCACAAAAAGATATAGCTTATGAGGCAAAAACTACCCATGCCAAAGCTAATTTCAAGGTAGGAATGTCATTTGCAGGAGTATTAGCTGTTGGAGGATTGTTTGTTTTTGCACAAATGATGACTATGGGATTACTTATGATGACTACAGCAGGTGGTGCTATAGGTGGATATTATTGGAGAGGGAAGAGATTAGGAAATAATCATCAGAACCCAAAAGAGATTGAGTTTACTGATGTCAAGGTAATAGAGTCTAAAAAATCTTAGATATTTATCTATATCGTGAGCGAGTTCCACCAAATTTAATTGTTAGTACTAGACCTAAACTATTACCACTAGCTGTTTTGGATGGGTCACTTTTGAGTTCATACTCTATAAAAGTACCTTTTAGTCCTATAGCAAAAAAATCTGTTGGTTCATATTGAATTTGTACGACACCACCTAAAGCATTATTAAACTCATCAGTAAATCGGTCATTATCAAATGTACTTTGAAGTTCAGGGCTAATATGATAGGTAAATCCAGCACCAAATTTCCAATAAGGAATTTTGATAAATCCTAGTGCTGATATAGGTATCATACTCCATGTAATATCTCCATTACTTGCACTATCACTATCAAATTTATATCCAATAAGTAGTTGTGTTTCAAAATTGGCTATAGGATTATCTATAGACATTCCCATCTCTAAGCTTAAGCCATCTCCTGCATCAATAGTATAATCATTATCATAATCATGGTCGATAGTTACAAGTTCATCTCCTCCACCTTCAAAACTTACTTGTATAACAGGTTTAATAATCTCCCCATAACTGAGCGTTATAACAATTGGTAGAATTAGTAAAAGTTTTTTGAGCATAACAGACTCCTTTCTATTTAATGATATTTTAATTATATCTAAAATATTGTGACTTTTTGTTTATATCTATATATTTTTTTTGAAATTAAAAAATACACTTAAACAGATATTTTATATTAATTTATGTTTAAATAAACTTAAAAATATGTTTAATTATTGTAAAATATGATTGAAGAAACTATATTTACATTCTTTAAAAAACTTAAAAGATAAATTATGAAAATACTATTTATAACAGACAATTTCCCTCCTGAGGTAAATGCACCAGCTACAAGAACATATGAACATTGCCAAGAGTGGATAAAAAGAGGCATTAAAGTTACAATAATTACATGTACTCCAAATTTTCCACATGGTAAAGTATATAATGGTTATAAAAATAGACTCTATCAAAAAGAGAATATAGATGGAATAGAGGTTATACGAGTTTGGAGTTATATGAGCTCAAATATTGGTTTTATAAAAAGAGTTCTTGATTACTCCTCTTTTGCATTTAGTTCATTTTTGGTTGGACTATTTCAAGAAACAGATATAATTATCGCTACCTCGCCACAGTTTTTTACAACTTGGAGTGCTTATGGGCTAAGTAAGCTCAAACGAAAACCTTGGATATTTGAGTTACGCGATATATGGCCAGAGTCGATACAGAGTGTAGGAGCAATTAGGCATAAAAAAACACTTGAATTTTTGGAAAAAATTGAGTTAGGGTTATATCGAAATAGCAATAGAGTAATAGCTGTTACTGATGCCTTTAAAGATAATCTAATATCTCGTGGTATAAGTTCTGATAAAATATCTGTAGTTACTAATGGTTCAAATATGGAGCTTTTTAATATAAGAGATAAGAACCAAGAGTTAATAAAAAAGCTAAATTTAGAAGATAAATTTGTTATAGGTTATATTGGTACACATGGTATGGCTCATAGTTTGGATTTTATTATTAAAAGTATATCTAAAATAGATGATAACTCTATACATTTTTTATTTATAGGTAATGGAGCAATGAAAGAGACTATTGTTCAATTCTCTAGTGAATTAAATATAAAAAATATTACATTTTTAGACCCTATATCAAAAGAGAAAGTTCCAGACTATTTATCTATAATTGATGTCTCTTTAGCTCCTTTAAAAAAATCAGATACTTTCAAAAGTGTTATTCCATCCAAGATATTTGAAGCATCAGCTATGAGAAAACCAACACTACTTGGAGTAGAGGGTCAAGCTCAAAAGATTATAGAAAAGTATGGTGCGGGTATATGTTTTGAACCTGAAAATGAGAAAGATTTTATAGATAAAGTTTATAAACTCAAAAACAGTAAATTATTATACTCTTCTTGTCAAGATGGATGTTCTAAATTGGCTTTTGATTTTGATAGAAAGATTTTAGCAAATAAAATGTTAGAGATACTTCAAAATATAGTAGGTAAAAAAGAGATATTAGTTCCATCAAAGAAAAAAGCTCTATAGTAGCAAAGTAATTGTGATTTTTATTTTCAATGATACTCTCCTTATTTGGGATAAAAAAGTATCATTGAAATATTAAATTTGTATCGATTATGATCTTGAAGCCATTAAAGTATCTCTCTCTTGGGTTGTCATAGTAGCTGTTCTACTTTGCATCTCTGTTCTAAAAGCATCTCTATCTTCTACAGCTACACTTCCTCTTAATGCGATTAATTCTGAAGTTGTCATTTGAGAAAAATCTGTTGTCGCCATTAATCCAGCTGTTAGTAAACTAAATGTCAATATAGCTCTTTTCATAATGTATCCTTTTTAATTAAAATGTTTCTAAAAGTTATATCTATAACATTTAGATAAAAAAATTATAGCAACCTTTTGTTACCTTAATGTTACTTATGGTGTAGGTTGTAAATTTACTAAAAAGTAAATCCTATAGCTAAAGAGAAGGTATTATCATAAGAAAAATCTTCTAAAGCATAGCTATATCCTATAGATGTAAATATATTTTTTGTAAAATTATAACTACTAAATAT
Organism: uncultured Sulfurovum sp.; assembly: GCA_964573285.1. Classification (GTDB taxonomy): domain Bacteria; phylum Campylobacterota; class Campylobacteria; order Campylobacterales; family Sulfurovaceae; genus UBA1140. Next base: position 12,543 of record CAZNJD010000070.1, read on the forward strand.
ATCTATACTCTCTGAAGCATCTGCCTCTTCATATATTGAGCCTGTATATTTATAAGATAATGCACCGTACCAATTTGATGTTAATAGATAACCCACTCCTAAAGAAAAAGTAGAGTAATCTTCATAGTCTGTTGTTTTACTATCTCCACTAATAGTATATCCATAATATGAGAATAGATTTACTTTATTATTTAGTAGATAATTGAGATTAATAGAGGCAAAGTAGTCATCATCTCTACTATTATCTATTATTTGGGTTTGATTAGTAGTACTATTTCTATAAAAACCATTCCCTCTCTCTATTGGTATCTGTTTTGTTTGAGTTGTATCAATATCTCCTGCTATTTTAGTTCCAATTGATAATTTAATTATTTTTTTAGGTAAAATAAATGTATGTCCTAATGATATATAAACATCATTATCACTATATGAGTTATCTTCATTATAGGTACTATTTGTAGTAGAGCGAGAGTTTGATATAGATATATCCCAACTATTATATTTATAATTTGCATATAAATTTAAAGAGCTATCATCTTCATAGGTCTCATCCGTAAATATATCTGTACCAATTCTTACTGTTAAATGACCATAATTATGGTTTGGTTTTTGTGTTTTTGAGCAACCATTTGTATCTACTAACTCATCAAATGGTGTATCTATGCACATATCAATACTATCATCAACTCCATCAATATCAAGATCTTGATAAGATAGGGCTAGATTGGAAAGAGTAAGAAGAGTTAATGCTATTTTTGAATATTTCAATAGTTATCCTTTTTAGGGTAATTTAAGATTACCCAATTTTATTATTATCTTCCTAACTGTCTATTAAAGGCATTGAGATGATTATAGCTACCATTTAAAAGATTTTTGTATGTAATTTCAAAATCACTAGGAACACCAGTATTTAAAATCTCCTCTAAATCAGAAATATCAGTCTCTTCAACTAAAACTCCAACTTCAAGTGCATCAACTAAAGATAGTGACCCTTTTTCAATTAATGTATTGTATAAATCTTGGAGTTCACTATTCTCAAATTCACCTCTTTTATCTAAAGTTGATGGAATATTTAAGCTATATTTATCTAAGAGAGCTTTTATTGCATCAATATGTGTTTGTTCAGAGTTTGAAATATTACCAAAAACTCTACTACCCCATAAATCATAAAGATAAGAGTAAATATCTCTTGCTACCTTTTCCTCTTCTATCATAAAAGTTAGACTATCTTTTTGAGTATCTGTTAATTCACTTAATGGGATAGAAGATATATTTATATATGAAGCACTATTAGTATTATATCCTCTATTTATATTTTGGTTATTATTTCCATGATGACCTCTAGCCGAGGCTGTTACTGTTATTAATGCAACCACTGTTGAGATTAAAATTGTTTTTTTGAACATTGTTTATCCTTTTATGTGTTTTTATATCAAAAGTATAAAATAGTTTTGTTACTTAAATGTTACCTTAAAAATATTTTTTAATTAAAAATAAGGATTATAGTTACTTTTTTATCTAACACTTCTAGTTTTTTATTTATATTTAATTCATTGCAAAGTTTATCCACAATATGTAATCCAATTCCCAATCCTCTATCACCTTCTTTATAAAATCTATCAAATACCTTTGATGGATTTTTAATTCCATAACTACTATTTGAAATGGTCAATCTATTACTATTTTTCATTTTTATCTCTATAAATCCATTGCTAGTATTGTATTTACAAGCATTACTTAGTAGATTATATACTATTCGGCTTAGGGCATTTCTATTAGAGGTAATATATTGCTCCTCTATATCAAGAGTCCAATTTAAATAATCATATAGAGAGTAGAAAAACTCTACCTGCTCATTTATTATCTTTTTTATTGAAAATCTCTCTTTTTGAAGATGACTATCTTTTAAATATATACTTAAATTTTTATGTAACATAGCAATAGTATTTGCACTCTGAGCGATACTTTCAACCTCTTCATCTCTTTTCATCATTTTTAGATTTATAAGTATAGATGTTATAGGGGTATTAAGGTCATGGATTATATCCTTTATAAACTCTTCTAAAAGAAGTAGCGCATCTCTCATAGGACCAATGGCATAAAAAGCAAATAATAAAGATATTAAAATAGCAATAAGTGAGAGTATTAGAAATTGCCATAAGAGTTTATATTGAATATTTACTAATTGAGTTTTATATTTAGATAATGGATAGATAATCTCTAAAGAGTTATTTTTATCATCAGGCAGTGGAACTAAAATGTAGAGATTTTTTTTATCAGAATATAGTTCATATAGTTGATTTTCTTTAACTTTTGAAACTATATTTATATTAAATCTATTATCATCAAAAAAGAAGCTATAATTTTTCATTTCAAGAAATATCTCTTCACTTAAATGTTCATCTTCTAACCTATAATAGTTATAGAAAATAAAAGATAAAAATAGTTCAATAACAATAAAAAAAAGGATAAATCCTTTAATAAGGGACTCTTTTTCAAATAATTTTATATCCTACTCCTCTAATACTCTGAATTTGAATATTTAAACTCTTTTTTAACTTTGCAATATTAACTCTAAGAGCTAAATTAGTTGGTTTATCAAGAAGAAGTAGTAACTCCTCTTTAGTTACAGGATTTGGATAGTTTTGAATAAGTGATATAAGTATATTTTTTTGAACAATACCTATATAGAATAACTTTTTTTTATATCTAATCTCTTGTGATTGTAAATCTATCTCAAAATCTCTAAATTTTAATTTTTTCTTTAGTGATGAGGTTTTTGCTTTTATTCTTATAAGTAACTCTTCTGGGTCAAATGGTTTTTTTACATAATCATCAGCTCCTGCAATAAATCCTCTTGTTACTGAATTTATATCGACAAGAGCTGATATTATAATAGCTGGTGTAAAATCTTCTGCATCTCTTAAAGCTGTAAGTAAGTCAACTCCATTTAAAAGAGGTACATTTATATCAAAAAGATATAAATCATAACTATTTTCATAACTAAAATCTATAGCCTCTTCACCATTTTTTGCCCAATCAATACCATATCCATTAAATTTAAGATATTTTATAAGGGTTTTAGATAGATTTGGGTCATCTTCTAATAAAAGTATTTTGTTCATAATTATCTATGACTCCTAAAATGTCTATGTCTGAACCTTCTTTGTAAATGGATATTTCCATTTTTATTAAAGCCTTTACAATTTTCACCATTTTTTCTACTAAAAGAGCTTTTTAACTCAATTAAAGTTTTTTTACGACTCTCTTTATTCATCTCTCTTAGTTTTAGTTTTAGTTGGTTCATTAACTCTCGTCTATCTTCAACTTTAGCATTTTGTATCTTTTTAATTAAAATTCCAACTGTAATATTTTTACTATCTTTTGCAAAAATAGAGAAAGAGAATAGAATAAAAAATAGATATATCATTAAATATTTTTTCATAAGATACTCCTTATGAGCCATTTTACACTAAAATTGTTAAAGAAATGTTACTTATAAAATTTTTAATAACTAAAATTATATTTAATGTTATAGAGTTAGAAACTCTGAATATAAGCATTTCTATTTATACTCACTCTAACCCTCGAAAGGTCTTGTATAGCTTCATTTTCTGTACTATATGGACCTATATAGAGTCGTTTTATCATCTCTCCATTTTGTATAGCATCTTGAATAATATAATTAAATCCATTTTCACTTACTTTGGCAAGGTACTCTCCATTTGGAGTTGAAAAGAAACTTCCTATTTTAATATAAAACTGTTTATATGCAATATTTTCTGGTGTAATTGATATGTTGGTATCATTATTTTCTTCTACTTTTATTACTTTAGGGTTGACAAAATGTCTTAGGTTCTTAATTGCTAAAACTTTGAACTCTCCAGCATCCTGAACTAATCTTATTTTTTGAATATCTTTTCCAGATTCATAATCATTCCAGTTACTAAATTGCCACCTTACTGTTGTCTGTACATCTATATATTCTTTGGCTCTTTTCAAAATTTTTATATAAGTCATATTATATTTTCTTCTTGACCATTTTTTATAAAATGATACCTTATTGGTACGAAGTTGCATTAGATTTAGATTTTTTTTATAAAAATATTGTTGCATGGGAAAATGATAATAGACTTGAAGTTTATCCAAAAAATTCTCTTCATCTGCCATATAAAAGTTTTTTAAAAAATTTTTAATATAAACCAAAGATGTACTATCTCCAGTGATAGGTTTTAAAAAGTGACTACTAATCCAACCCTCTATATGTTCTGCACCCATAAGATAATTGATATAACACCACTCCTGCCCTTGTTTATTGTATTTACACTCTTTGATTTTAATTCCAATAGCATTATACGGTAGAAAACCTACAGCTGTTTTAGAGTTTATGATAGGCTCCATTCGTACATTTAGTTTAGTACCTCTTTTAAGATGTGTTAAACGATATTCAGTAGCATTAGAGAATTCAATAGTAATAATAAGTAGCAATATATATTTTTTCATAACAAAATTATACACTATATGATTGAAATTGATATTAAAAGATTTGATATAGTTATAAACTTAATTATTTATTAAGGCTACTCTAGCTCTAATTCCCATTCTTGTACTATATCCAACTTCTGAAAATTGTAACTTACCACTACCATCATAAATAAAAGTTGTTGGATATGCTTGTACACCAAATTTTTTAGCTAATTTTCCACTATTATCATTTATAACTGTATATGTATATTCTCTATCTTTCATAAACTTTTGTAACTTTTCATTACTACCTGAATTGACAGCAATAGTAATTATATGAACATCATCTTTCATACTATCTATATTTGGAGCTTCTAGTTTACAAGTAGGACACCATGTAGCCCAAAAATGTATTACTACAGGTTTACCATATGTTTCAAATACCACCTCTTGGTTATTAATATCTCTTTTGATAATATCAGGCAGTTGTATATCAGTATTTGGTTTACGGATATAATTTAAACAGATACTTATTACAAATATCATTAATAGTGTTATGAGTAGCTCTTTGATTATATTTTTTATCGACCATTTTTTCATATATTTAACCACCTTTCTAATATTATTTTGGCTGCTATTGAATCTATTTTACCATCTCTTTTATGACGAAACACTCCTTGTGTTAACTCTTTGGCTTCTATAGATGAGCTTTGTTCATCTTGATATACTATCTCTATACTATCCAAATCTAATAAAGAAACAAAATGTTTTATTCGTCTCTCCATCTCATTTTGGCTAGAACCACCTTTTGGTAACCCTACAACTAGTTTTTCTATATTCCATTCATACAAAAACTCTCTCACATCTCTACTAGCTTGATTGCGATTTTTACGCAATATGGCATTTTGGGGAAATACAATTTGACCATCTAAACAGATAGCCACTCCAATTCGTTTTAGTCCTACATCTATACTTGCTATTTTCATTAGTTTTTTCTCTTTACACGAACTTTTTGAGGGGCAAATAACTCTAATGCTTTTGCTACCATTGGTTCATCTAATATTGTTCTATCATTTTTCTCTTTGGTTAATTCTACACCATCATTATTAGGAGCAACATATAAGTTTTGTATTGGCTCTTCTAAAACCTTATCTATAGGAGATGGTTTATTATATTTTGTGCAGGAGGGTAACTCCTTTGAGATATTTTTGATTTTGGTTTCAAAACCAAAAATATCTTGAACAAACATTCGGATTAGACCCCAATTATTTATAAGCATTTTTCTATCATTATCAATAGCCGTTGACTCCCATATTAAACGATTATTGGTAAAAGAGTTATAAGTAATATTATCTTCAAAACATTGACCCAATTCATAGTTTCTATCATATAATTTGACCACTAAATTTTTAAAGAATTTTATCCCACTATCTATTGGTTCTTCTATTTTGGGTTCTTCTATTTTGAGCTTCTCTACTACAACCTCTTGTTTATCCTCTATTGGTTCTATCTTTTCTACTATTTTAAATTCTTTTTTAGGCTTTTCTTTTATACTCTCTTTAATAGGTTTTACTATAATTTTATTTAACTTCTCTTTTACTGAGTCCATCATTTTAAAAAGAGTCAAAGAGAGTACAAACTCACCATCTGAACCTATACTTAGTAATGTTTTTGACTCTGCTAAAATTCTAAAAAATCTCTCTATAATCATAGGAGTAATTTTGTGTGAACCACTTAGCAATAAATCTTTGAGATATAGTGATAGCTCATCTATTATCATCTCTGCTTCAAATTCACTTGACATAGAGACAAACTCCAATATAGCTTTTTCATCTTTTAGCAAAATATTATCTACTAGATTTTCAAGAAGTGACGGCTCAATAATTCCTAACATATTTGTAGTCGTAGATATATCTATAAAATTTTTAGAGTAAACGATAGCTTGGTCTAATAGAGTTAAAGCATCTCGAACACTTCCTGCACCTGAACGAGCAATAATTGATATTGCCTCTTTTTCATATCCCACTCCTTCAAGATTAAGTATATACTCTAAATGTTTTTCTAAAACAGGTTGAGATATTTTTCTAAATCTAAAGTGCTGTGTTCTACTCAAAATTGTAGCAGGTAGTTTCAATGGGTCTGTTGTAGCCAAAATAAACTTCACAAAAGCAGGAGGCTCTTCTAATGTCTTTAAAAGAGCATTAAAAGCCTCTTTGGTTAACATATGAACCTCATCTATAATAAAAATCTTGTATCTTCCAACTGCTGGTTTATATTTGGTATGCTCTATTAGTTCTCTTATATCATCAATCTTACGATTAGATGCTCCATCCATTTCGATTATATCTATATGTCGCCCATCATTTGCCATAATACAACTAGAACATATACCACAAGGGTGTGCCGTAGCCCCTTTTTCGCAAAGTAGAGCTTTGGCAAATATACGAGCTGTAGAGGTTTTACCACTACCTCTAAGCCCAGAAAACAGATAAGCATGAGATAATCTATTACTCTCTAAGGCTAAACTAAGTGTTTGAGAAACTGACTCTTGACCTATAAGGTCTTCAAATGTGGCAGGACGATATTTCCTTGCTAAAGCTAATGACATACAGACTCCTTTGTAAATCAAATTATAGTCAAATATCACTTGTGGTATAATTTGTCAAAAAATTATTAGGAGTATAAATGAGATGGGAAGATAGAGACCAAAGTAGTAATGTGGAAGATAGAAGAGATAGTGGAAGCAGTAGTAGTGGTGGTGGACGAGGTATGCCATCTATGAGTACTATGATGTTTTTGTGGCCAATAGTTCGACCTTTACTTAAAACTAAATTTGGTTGGGCTATTATTGGTGCAGGTGCTTTATTGTATTTTTCAGGGTTTAATCCATTATCTAGTTTGACAGTTGGAAATACTACAACAACACATATAAATAAAAAGGCAGATGATAAAGAGGCAAGGTTTATCTCTACAGTTCTAAGAGATACAGAGATAGTGTGGAGTGATATATTTAAAGAACATGGTGCAACCTATCATATGCCTAAAATGGTACTATATCGTGGTTCAACCAAAAGTGGATGTGGACAAGCATTAGCTCAAATGGGACCTTTTTACTGTCCTGCTGACCAAAAGGTATATTTAGATTTAGGATTTTTTGATGAATTAGCCAAAAAACATAATGCATCAGGAGATTTTGCACAAGCATATGTATTAGCTCACGAAATTGGTCATCATATCCAAAATATGCAAGGAACACTGAACAAAGTACAAAAACTTAAACAACAAGCAAGAGGTCAAAAATATGAAAATCGGTTACAAGTTCGTGTAGAACTTCAAGCAGACTGTTATGCAGGAATTTGGGCAAACCATGCAAATAAGAAATTTAATATGCTGGAAAAAGGTGATATAGAAGAGGCTTTAAATGCTGCATCATCTATTGGTGATGATACTTTACAAAAACAGGCACAAGGATATGTAGTACCTGATGCATTTACTCATGGAACTTCAGCTCAAAGGGTTGAGTGGTTCAAAAAAGGTTTTAGTACTGGAAAATTAAAAGATTGTAATACTCAATTATAGTGTGGGTTAAAAAACCCACACTATAAGATTTAATTTATAGGTTTTTGTGCAATTAATAGAGTAGAAATCCCCATACTAAAAGATTTAGTATATTTCATCTCTAATCCTACATCTTCCAACTCATGAGCTAACATATCTGTAGTCAAGAACTCCTCAATAGAGTCTGGCAAATATTTATAAGCCTCATAATTTTTTGAAATCAATCCTCCAATTCTAGGTAATATATTTTTCATTCCAAAATCTACAATTTTATCAATAATGCCACTTCTATCTTGTTTAGTAAACTCTAAAATAACCACAATTCCACCTGGTTTTAAAGCTCTATAGAACTCATGAAGAGCTTCAACTCTATCTACTACATTTCTTATACCATAAGATATAGAGATAATCTCTGTACTATTATCTTCTACAGGTAACTCTTGAGCTTTTCCCTCTAAAAATTGAGCAAAATCTATCTTTTTTCTAGCCACTTCTAGCATACCAACAGATGGGTCAACACCTACAAATTTTTTAACCTCTACACCATGTTTATCTGCATACTCTTTCCAAAATAGAAGTAAATCCCCTGTTCCACAAGCTACATCTGTTATTTGGTCTATATTTTTATTGTCTAATATATCAAAAGCTCTATCACAACCTTTTCGTCGCCACTGCTTATCTATTCCCATACTCAATACTCTATTTGCCAAATCATAAGTTGATGCTATATCATCAAACATTCCTACAATTTTATCTTGTTTTTCTCGTTTATCTATCTGATTTTCCAAAAGTCTAATCTCCATATTATTGATTAGTGTTATTATAGGTAATTTTTTTTTCAGATTGCTTATGATTAAGAAGATATAAACGATTATACAATCTATTTTATACTATAATCTCTCTAAAAGAAAAAACAGGAGTTAACATGTTAAAAAAAATATTCTATATAATATTTATATTTATAACGACTATTCAAGCCCAAACAATTGATTTGGGCAGAGCAGATTGTAATGCTACAGCCAAAGAGTATCCAAATTTTTTTGCCTCATTTGACAAAGCTTTTATAGGCATTCCAAAAGGTGTTTTGGGTAGAGCTAAGCCTTTTTATGGAACTTATGAACAAGCCTTAATCAAAATACCAAATCTCAAAAAATATACAAAAAAACTACCAACAGTGGTATATATGCAAGGTTCAGAGGAATTTAATAGTAGTACAGAGTTTAGTAAATGGATAACAGAAGCAGGATATATCTTTTTTGCTCCTAATAGTTATACTAGTTCAAATAGACCAATATATAGCTCACCCGTACCTAAAATAGTTTATGAACAAGTTCATGCTTACCGTCAAGCAGAAATTGATTTATTTGTTAAAAGATTAGGTGAATTACCTTTTGTTGATACCCAACGAATGTTTTTAATGGGATTTGCAGAGGGTGCATTGGCTGCTGCTAGATATAGTGGAAATGAGTTTGTAGGACGAATTGTACTTGGATGGAGTTGTGAACCTAGCTACTTTACCAATTATCCTAAAGTAGGAGCAAAAGAGAGTGACCCATTTTTAAATATTATAGGAAGAGATGACAAATATTTTGGCACTCAAAACCCTTGGAATAATAAATATAATAATAAAGGACATTGTGGTGATGCACTATTTAGATTTACTAATGCAAAGGTAGTTTTATTACCAAATACAGGTCATAAGCTTATAAATAATCCTTTTGTCAAAAATGAAATACTAAGCTTTATTCAACTATTCAAGGATTATAAAATAGTCAAAAAAGTAGAAAAATCTGATATTAGTAAATAGTTATGCTACAATAACGCAAAAATAAAAATTTGCGTTAAAGTAGTATAATGGCTAAAAAACTAATAGAAAAAGCACCAAATGATTTTCAACTCTCTTCTAAAAATATAGAACAACTACACAATATATTAGGTCAGAACAAACAATATAGTGAGCTAATGCACTATTTTACCAAATATCAAGATACTGATAATAAAGGTCGGTATCTATATTGGGATGAGTTTCGTTGGCGTGTGGACAAAGATGATAACCCACAAATGGCATGGTGGTCAACCAAAATGATGCGTATATTTAAACTCAAAGAGATAGAGCTATATGATAAAAATGAACATAGCTTCTCTTTTTGTATTCCTGATTCACTTCAAGCTAAACTATATAAAATATATAACTTTTCTCGTCAAGGAATTGTACCTCATAATTCGCTTAAACAAAATTTTCTTATATCATCTCTTATTATGGAAGAGGCTATTAGTAGTTCTCAATTAGAAGGTGCAATAGTGACGCGTAGAATAGCTAAAGATATGTTGACACAAGAGAGACCACCCAAAAGTGAAGATGAGCAGATGATACTCAATAACTATATGTTAATGAAAGAGCTAAAACGAGTCAAAAATGAGAATTTGAGTATAGATATAATATTATCGTTTCATAAAATAGCAACTAAAAACTGTACAGAAAATGGTGTAATTCCCGGAGAATTTAGAACTACCAATGATATATTTATAACAAATGGAATAGATGGTGAAGTAGTACATACTCCTCCTTGTTATACTCAGATACCTGAAAGATTGGCTCAAATTTGTATCTTTGCTAATGATAATCATAATGGAGATAGTGGTACAATATTTATAGACCCTGTAGTCAAAGCAATTATATTGCATTTTATGATAGGATATGAACATCCATTTAGTGATGGTAATGGACGAACAGCTAGGGCTATATTCTATTGGTATATGCTCAAAAACGGATTTGATTATTTTGAATATATCTCTATATCCAAATTTCTAAGAGATGCTCCTAAAAAATATGGAATGAGTTATCTATATAGTGAGATAGATGATAATGATTTAACATATTTTATATATTATCAAGTAGATATAATTATTAGAGCAATAGATGAACTATTAGGCTATCTACAAGCCAAAAGTCGTGAGTTTGAAGAGATTGCGATACTATTATCAGACTCTAAAATAGGTTCAAAGCTTAATTTTGTACAAAAAGATATACTCAAAAAATCACTTAAAACACCAGGACGCATTTTTACAGCCAAAGAGATTAGTAATGATTATGATATAGCACAAAATAGTGCTAGAAAATATCTAAATGAGATGGCTAAATATAAGATATTGGCTACATTTAAAGATGGTAGGAGAGCTAATTATGTTGCGTTGGCTAATATTCGTGAAGTTTTAATAGAGCAGAGATAATGAAATATTATAATATTGAGATATTCAAGCAGTTAGACCAGAGTTTTGAACAGGAGTTTATTAAATATGGTAAGCGAGTATCATTTAAAAAAAAGGATACACCATTTTTGAATGATGAATTATTTTCATATTTTTATATTGTACTCAAAGGTAAAATAAAAAATTATCAAATAAACCTACAGAGTGCAAAAGAACAGACTCTATTTATCTATAGACAAGGGGATATGTTTGATACTCTTATACTATTAGATAGTAAAAAACATGATGTATTATATGAAGTTTTAGAAGATAGTGAACTATTAGAGTTACCTATAGAAAAAGTTCGTGAGTGGCTACGAACAAATGAACAATTTAATCGACATTTTTTTCCATATCTTGCTTCACAAATGAGACATACAGAGGAGTTGGCTAGTGATTTATCACTATATAGTACTTTGGAAAGATTATCTAAACTTCTACTTCAAAATATCAACCCAAATGATAAATACCATTTCAAATTATTACAAAATTTATCACAAATAGAGATAGCTAATCTAATAGGAACAATCAGACATGTAGTCGAAAGACATATCAAAAAACTACAAAAAGATAATATTATCAAAAAAGATAAAAAAAATATATTTATTAAAGATATAGATAAACTACTGTCAGAGACAAAACAGCTTCTTTTAGAGTAAAAATTATAAAAATGCTACTAAAGTTGCATCTTTTTTTCCTCTACATAATATATAATTCCACTATATTTAGTTTATAGAACTAAATAATATAAACCAAAAAAAGGATAAATTATGTTAGTAAGAAGATATGAACCATTTAATGATATTAGAAAAAGTTTTGATTTGGTTAATCAAATTATAAATTCTGTTGAAAAAAAAGTAGATACTACTCAGACATTGATTGATTTTATTCCAAAAGTAAATACTAGAGAGGGTAAATCAGCCTATCATATAGAAGTAGAGTTACCAGGGATTAAAAAAGAAGATGTAGATGTAAAAGTAGATGGTAATATATTGACTATATCAGGAGAGAGAAAAATCAAAGATGAGGTCAAAGAAGAGGATTATTATAAAGTAGAAAGTAGATATGGAGAGTTCTCAAGAAGTTTTACCTTGCCTGAAAAGGTAGATGTAGAGAATATTCATGCAGAGTCTGATAATGGTATAATAGAGATAGTTATTCCAAAATTAACTATAGATACAAGTAGCAAAAAAATTGAGATTAAATAAGGAGAGAGCTATGAGTAATATTAAAGCAAAAGCAAAAGAGATAATAGAAAATGTGGAAGATAAAGTAGAAAAAGGGGTAGAAGTTGTTAAAGAGACTTTTGATAATGTAGCTAGACATTTACCTTTGGCTAATTTTGCTCGACATAATAGTGATAGCTATGATATTGAAATAGATTTTCCAGGTGTTAAAAAAGATGATATTGAGATAAAAATAGAAGATGATTATCTAACAGTTAATGCAGTTAGAAAAACTAAAAATGAAGTAAATGAGGATGATTACTATCTATGTGAAAGTAATTTTGGTTTAATTTCAAGAAGTTTTATCTTACCAAAAGATGTAGATAGAGATAATATCTCTGCTCATTTAGAAGATGGAAGATTATATATCTCATTAGAAAAAGAAGAAGCTAGAAAAGCAAAAAGTATATCTATAAAATAAGAGATAAGGAGATAAGATGTTAAAAAAAATAGTTACAATAACACTGTTAGCATTAGTACCAATAGTTTCAATTCAAGCAGATACAAATATAACCAAAGACCCTTTTGCAAATGATCCTATATATAGGGATTTTCAAAAACTTCAGAGTGATATGAATAAGATATTTGAAAATTTTCATAAAGAATTTTTTAATAATATGAGTATTCCTCAAATTCCTGCTAATATAGATAATGGATTTTCTATATCTGTAAAAACTGATGTAATTGACAAAGGTGACCATTATGAGGTTAAAGCTGATTTACCAGGAGTTGAACAAAAAAATATAAATGTCAAAGTCAAAAATAATATATTATCTATAGAGGCAAAAACTCAAAAAAGTGAAGAAAAGAAAAAAGGAGATAAAATCATAAAACAAGAGAGATTTGTAGGTAGTTTCTATCGTGCTATGAGTCTGCCAAATGATGCAGATAGTGATAAAATGACTACTAATTATAAAAATGGTGTATTGAGTGTGAATATTCCTAAGAAAAAATAGATATTAAGCACAGATTAAAACTGTTTTAGCAATGATAGTAGGAGATAAAAATAGTAATATTTCCTACTATAAAAAATCTCTAAACAAGAGGCTTAAATCCTACAAGAAAATAGTTCCGACATTTTTTAAATAGACAAAACTCTACAAAATAGCTTGAAATAGTTCATTTTTATTATCTTAGAGTTTTTTAAGTCCCTAACTATATAATTGTACCAATACTTTTCTAAATGGAATATCAATGATACAACTAACAAATTTAACAAAAAGTTTTGGTGGACAGACACTTTTTCGGAATATTAATCTAAAAATGAGTTCTAATCAAAAAATAGGACTAATAGGGCGAAATGGTTCGGGTAAATCAACTTTATTTAAAATCATATTGAATGAAGAGAGTCATGATGAGGGTGATATTAGTATTCCCAAAAACTATAAAATAGGAACTCTGCGTCAACATATTAGCTTTTCTAAAAATACAGTTAGAGAAGAGTGTTCTCAAATTCTTAGTGAAGATGAGCAATATAACTTCTATAAAATAGAAAAAATACTCTTTGGTTTAGGATTTACTACTGAAGATTTGGATAAAAACCCACTAAGTTTCTCAGGGGGGTATCAAATTCGGATAAATCTAGCTAAACTTTTAGCTACTGAACCTAATATGTTATTATTAGATGAACCTACCAATTACCTAGATATTTTATCTCTTCGTTGGCTTAAACGATTTATTCGTGAATTTGATGGTGAAGTTATACTTATTACCCATGACCGTGAGTTTATGGATGAAGTAACCACTCATACTATGGGGATACAGAGAAAATCTCTATTTATTATTAAAGGTAATACAAAAAAATATTATGAGACTTTAGCTTTGCAAGATGAAACTTATGAAAAAACTCGTCAAAATCAGGAGAAAAAGAGAAAAGAGTTAGAAGAGTTTATAGCAAGAAACAAAGCTAGAGCATCTACAGCATCATTGGCACAATCCAAAGTCAAAATATTAGAGAAAATGGATGAGATGGAGAACCTATCAAGTGAGCATAATCTATCATTTAATTTCAACTACAAAGATACTCCTGCTAAAGTAATTCTCCGTGTAGAGGATTTGGGATTTGGATATAAAATAGATGAACCACTTTTTGAAAATCTCTCCTTTGATTTAGAAAAAGGTAAAACCCTAGCTATTATTGGTAAAAACGGTAAAGGGAAATCAACCCTACTCAACTATATAGCAGGAGAGTTACCTAAACAACAAGGTAAAATTTCAGCTCACCCATTAACAGCTATTGCACACTTTGGACAAACTAATATAGAGCGACTCCATATCCAAAATAGTATAGTTGATGAGATAAGTTCAGTTGATAAGCAATTAGGTATTGCACAAGTTAGAAGTATATGTGGTAATATGATGTTTTCAGGAGATTTGGCTGATAAAAAAATATCTATACTATCAGGTGGAGAGAGAAGTAGAGTTATGCTTGGAAAAATAATTGCAACACCAACCAATCTACTATTACTAGATGAACCTACCAACCATTTAGATATGCAATCTATAGAGTCACTTTGCAGTGCTATAGAAGAGTTTGAAGGGGCTACTATTATGGTTACTCACTCGGAGATGTTATTAAATAGACTAGCAGATGCGTTGATTATCTTTCATAAAGGAAAGGCAGAATATTTTGATGGAACATATAACCAATTTTTAGAAAAAATTGGTTGGGAAGAAGAGGGAGATATAAAACTACAAAAAACAAAAGTTCAAAAACCCAAAATAGATAAAAAAGAGTTGAAAAAACAGCGAACAGCAATTATACAAGCACGAAGTAAAGAGTTGGCAACTCATAAAAAAGAGTTGGAGTTTTGTGAAGAGAAAATTATAGAACTAGAAGAGCAACTTGAAGAGAAAAATCAACTACTTCAAGAGGCATCAAATCAAAATAATAATAGTGCTATGATAGAATACTCACAATCTATAGGTCAAATACAAAATGAGATAGATGAGCTATTTGAGAGACTTGAAATTGCTAGTGAAGTAGTAGATAAAATTGAGAATAGATATAAAGTTGAATTAGAAAAATTAATTTAAAATATTAATATTTGTATCATATAGTATCAATTCAATATAAAAGATATTTATTTAAATTTTTTTTTATTAATAATATACTCTTTTTCTGATACAATAGTATCCATAAAAATAAAAGGGAATTATTATGGAAGTATCTTATAAAGATAAATTACGATTAGTTAGAGATGAACAGTGTAGCAGTTCTTTTATAGAAAAAGAGAATATAAAATCTATTTTTCAAAAAGGATTATTCATAGCAATAGTACTATTTATACTTATATATCTATCTAAACTTTAGAGAAGTTTAGATGGATTTTATCTCCAGTAACTCTTTTAAAATCTCTTCGGCTTCATCTTCGGGCATATTATTTGCATCTATCTCTGCTACTATATCTTTGCACTCACTATGCATCTCTTGAAGCTCTTGAAGCTCCTCTTTATCATCATTAGATGCCGTTTTAGCTTTTTCTATTGTATAGAATAGCTCATCAATTGTCTCTTCAAGGTCAGGGATTACTTCTGAGTTTAGTAAATTTTTTAATTTTTCTATAGTTTTCAATTTTTTCCTTATAGTGTGGGTTTTTCAACCCACCAAATATAATTAATTTAACTTTTGCTTACATACTACAAGCACTAACACCAGGAGGTGTTGTAGGTTGAACAGCAGAGTTATCAGCTCCACCATCTTCATTTACTTTATCAATAAATTCCAATAGTTCACTAGCTGCTTTTTGGTATCTCTTTGCCGTCTCACTATCTGGCATATGATAAGTTACAGGCATACCTGTATCTCCACCAACTCTAATAGCAGGTTCTATTGGAATTCTAGCAATTACATTAGTATTATACTCAACAGCAACTGGTTCGGTTGTACCCATACCAAAGATATCTGACTCTGTCTCACACTCTGGACAGATAAAGCCACTCATATTTTCAATAATACCAGCAGTTGGAATATGAAGTTTTTGGAACATATCTAAACTTCTTCTACTATCATCTAGGCTAACCTCTTGAGGAGTTGTAACTGTAATACCTGCTGTAACTGGGACTGATTGAGCTAAAGTAAGTTGAGCATCACCAGTTCCTGGAGGCATATCTATAACCAATACATCTAGCTCTGACCATAAAATATCTCGCAAGAACTGCTCAATTGCTTTCATAATCATAGCACCTCTCCATATTAGAGATTGACCATCTTCCATCAATGAACCCATAGACATAACCTCTACACCATAAGCTTTTAGAGGCATAACTTTGTTTCCTTGAATTTCAGGTTTTTGTTCATTTAAACCCATCATTCGAGGAATATTTGGTCCATAAATATCAGCATCAAGTAATCCTACTTTTTTACCTTGCATTGCCATAGCAATAGCCAAGTTAACAGAAGTAGTTGATTTACCAACTCCACCTTTACCAGAGCTAACCATTACAAAGCTTTTAACCTGAGGAGCAATATTCTTACCACTTACAGAGTTACTCATCTGTTTTGGTGCTTGTGGAGCTTTAATATTTACATCTATATTAGTAAATCCAATCTTTTTAAGCTCTACAGTTACATCATTTGTAATCTGTGCTTTTACCTCTGGTGCAGAAGATGTAATGTCAACTACTAGAGATACTTTATCACCATCTATTTCTACATCTTTTACAAATCCAAAGGTTACAATATCTTTTGTAAACCCAGGATAAGTTACATTTTTCAATGCTTCTAAGAGATTTTCATTCGTCATCAAGACTCCTATATTTTATTTTTATACTTTTATACTTTATTATCTAAAAGTAAGCTTATCTGATTGAGTTTTTTTTCTATTTTTTTTAAATCTATAACTTCTTGGGAAGAAAACATCAAAATAACATTTGGGTTATAGATTAACACTTAAATTTAGATTAATATATTTTTATGCTAAAATTATCCAAAAATATTGGAATAAATAATGAGAGCAATGATATTATCAGCAGGATTAGGTACACGAATGAGACCTCTAACCAACCATACCCCAAAACCACTACTAAATGTAGGAGGTAAACCATTAATTGTATGGCATATAGAGAGGTTAAGAGAGGCAGGATTTGTAGATATAGTTATTAATGTAGCTTATTTAGGTAATCAGATTATAGAGTATTTGGGAGATGGTTCAAAATATGGTGTAAATATAAAATTTTCTGATGAACAAAAGGAGGGAGGCTTGGAGACAGCAGGTGGAATTATAAAAGCTTTGCCTCTTCTTAGTGATACCTTTTTGGTTATCAATGGAGATATTTGGACAGACTATCGTTATAATAATCAGTTTCAACTCGATAATGATATTTTAGCTCATTTGATTTTAATAGATAATCCTGCTCATCATCCTACTGGGGATTTTAGATTAGATAGAACAGAGCAAAAATATACTTTTTCAGGGATAGGATACTATTCCAAAAAGCTTTTTGAAGGATTAGAGTATGGCAAAAGAGCCTTAGCACCTCTACTCTTTCAAGCTATAGAAAATAAGGTATTGACTACAGAATATTACAGTGGGAAATGGTATGATATTGGCACTCCACAACGATTAGCACTTTTGGATAATCAACTCAAAAATCAATAAAAAACAGATAATTCAGCTTTATATTATTTTTTCTAAGTTATAAATACATTATCAACTCTTGGGGTGTTATCATATATTTGATTGCTGAGATTTACCCATAGAACTTGAACTGGATAATTCCAGCGTAAGGAAGAGATTTTAAATACTATTATTTTTGCTTATTTATCTTCTTTTCCTTTTATTATTAAAAAAGAGGAAACTATGACAAAATCATATAAAGACACATTAACAACTTCAAATGAACTTATAACGAGAAAACCACTACCTGCTTCCAAAAAAGTATATCTAAAAGGTAAAATACATAAAAATATTAGAGTACCTATTCGTGAGATATCACTAAGTAATAATACAAAACTAGGTGTTTATGACACTTCAGGTGTATATACTGACCCATCAGTCCAAATTGATGTAGGATATGGTATTCCTGCTATTCGTAAAGATTGGATAGAAGCTAGAAAAGATATAGAAGAGTATAAGGGTCGAATTATGGCTCCTAAAGATAATGGATACTCTACTGATGAACAGCTAGAATTTGTGACAGCTGGTTCAAAAGGATTGGTACGAACTCCACTTATAGCCAAAAAGGGTAAAAATGTAACTCAACTTCACTATGCACGGCAAGGTATTATCACTCCAGAGATGGAATTTGTAGCTATCCGTGAAAACCAAAACTTAGCAATGAGTAAAGAGTATCTAAACGATCCCAAAAGAGAAGCTAGACTTAAAGGTAATAGTATGGGTGCAAATCTACCACAAGAGATTACACCTGAATTTGTACGAAAAGAGATAGCTGAGGGTAGAGCTGTTCTGCCTGTAAATATTAATCACCCTGAAGTTGAACCTATGATTATAGGTAGAAATTTTTTAGTTAAAGTTAATGCAAATATAGGTAATTCTGCTACCTCATCATCAATTGCTCAAGAGGTAGAGAAGATGGTATGGTCAACTAGATGGGGTGCTGATACTGTTATGGATTTATCAACTGGCAAAAATATCCATACAACTAGAGATTGGATTTTGAGAAACTCTCCTGTTCCTATTGGGACTGTTCCTATCTATCAAGCACTTGAAAAGGTAAATGGAGTTGCCCAAAATCTTACTTGGGAAGTGTTCCGTGATACTCTTATCGAACAAGCAGAACAAGGTGTTGATTATTTTACTATTCATGCAGGGCTTCTACTTCATCATGTACCAATGACGGCTAAAAGAGTAACAGGAATTGTGAGCCGTGGTGGTTCTATTATGGCTAAATGGATGATAGCTCATCACAAAGAAAACTTCTTAAATACTCATTTTGAAGATATTTGTGAGATTATGAAAGCTTATGATATTACATTTTCTTTAGGTGATGGTTTGAGACCTGGAAGTGTAGCTGATGCTAATGATGAAGCACAATTTGCAGAGCTAAAAGAGCTTGGACGACTCACACAAATTGCTTGGAAACATGATATTCAAACTCTAATAGAAGGTCCAGGGCATGTACCAATGCATATGATAAAAGAGAATATGGATTTACAACTAGAGTATTGTCATGAAGCTCCATTTTATACACTCGGACCCCTTATTACTGATATAGCCCCAGGATATGACCATATCACATCAGGAATTGGTGCAGCTATGATTGGTTGGTATGGTTGTGCAATGTTATGTTATGTAACACCAAAAGAGCATTTGGGATTACCTGATAAAGAAGATGTTAGAGAGGGACTTATTACTTATAAATTAGCAGCACATGCAGCAGATATTGCCAAAGGTCACCCTGGTGCAAGAGCTAGAGATGATGCTATGAGTTTGGCTAGATTTGAGTTTAGATGGGTTGACCAGTTTAATATTGGTCTTGACCCTGATAAGGCTAGAGAGTATCATGATGAAGAGTTACCGACCGAAGCTTCTAAGGTGGCACATTTTTGTTCTATGTGTGGACCAAAATTTTGTTCTATGAAAATATCACAAGAGGTTCGTGATTATGCTGATGAATTAGGAACTGATATTGATAAAGCAAAACAAAAAGGTATGGATGAAATGAGTGAGATATTTAAAGAAAAAGGTTCAGAGGTTTATATCCAAGCATAAACTATAACAATAGAGTTATCTTTAGTGGGTTGAAAAACCCACACTACAAGGGGAAAAAAATGAATATAGCAATAGCAGGAACAGGATTAGTAGGAAGAGTTTTAGCCCTAAATCTTTTAAAAGATGGTCATACCATTACACTTTTTGACAAAGATACAAAAGAGGGAGTAACTTCAGCAGGTTTTACAGCAGCTGGAATGTTAGCACCTTTTGCCGAATTAGAGACAGCAGAGTCCATTATATTTGAGCTTGGTAACCGTTCTTTGGAGATTTGGGGAAATTTGATAAAAGAGGTAGGTTTGTATGATGGGTTTAAACAAAGAGGAACTATTATTACAGCTCACCCACAAGATATGCCAGAACTTGAACACTTTATAAGAATGCTCAAACACAAAGTGGAAAAGGCAAAAGAGATACAGCTATTAAACTCTAAAGAGATAGAAGAGATAGAACCTCAACTATCTAATCATAGACAAGCTTTTTATTTAAAAGATGAGGGACATATAGACTCACAAAGATTTATAGCATTTAGTACAACTTATCTCGATTCTATGCCAAATATAACTTGGATAGATAATACCCATATAGATAAGCTAGAAGCTGGAAAAGTTTTTTATAATGGGAAAGAGGAGTCTTATGATTGGGTATTTGATGCTAGAGGACTTGGAGCAAAAGAGTATTTTAGTGATTTAAGAGGTGTTAGAGGAGAGGTAATTTGGCTTGAAGCTAATGATATAGATATATCTCGTCCAACAAGATTATTGCATCCTAGATACAAAATCTATATAGCCCCAAGAGAAAATGGATGTGAGGGGATAGAGTTAGAGTACTGTAAAGATTGTAAAATAGCTCAGACTACAGGTTCTAAACGATATATCGTAGGAGCTAGTGAGATAGAGAGTGAAGATATATCTGATATATCTGTTCGCTCTACACTTGAACTACTATCTGCTGTTTTTACAGTTCATCCAAACTTTGGAGAAGCAAGAGTAGTAAATACAGAAACAAATTGTCGCCCTGCATTTAAAGACAATCTACCAAGAATTGAAAATAGTGATAAAATCACTAGAATAAATGGACTATATAGACACGGTTATTTATTAGCTCCTGCTATTGTAGAAAAAGCTTTAAATGAGGGTATTAGAAAGGTAGTATAATGAGAATTTCAATAAATGCAGAGATAAAAGAGTTCGATAAAGAGTTTCTAACTATCCAAGAGTTATTAGAGATAATCAATTATGGTGAAGGTATAGCCATAGCATTAAATGAAACATTTATATTAAAAACAAAATACCAAGAGACAACTATAAAAGATGGAGATAGATTGGATATTCTCTCTCCAGTACAAGGAGGATAGAGTGGAAAAGTGGAAAATAGAAGGAAAAGAGTTTGATAGCAGATTAATGATAGGTTCAGCACTATACCCATCACCAGAGATTATGGAAAAATCAATTATAAATTCGGGCTCACAAATAGTAACTCTAGCTTTGCGAAGACAGAGTGCAACTAATCTAAAAGATGGTAATCAATTTTGGGATATTATCAAAAATTTAAATGTTACAGTATTACCAAATACAGCAGGTTGTCACACAGCCAAAGAGGCTATAACTACAGCTCTAATGGCTAGAGAGATTTTTGAAGTTGATTGGGTTAAACTAGAGGTTATAGGAAATCAATACAATCTACAACCAGACCCTTTTGCATTGATAGAGGCTACCAAAATTTTAATAGATGAGGGTTTTAGAGTATTACCATATATGACAGATGATTTGGTTTTGGCTCAAAGATTAGCAGATTTGGGATGTACAACTCTAATGCCGTGGGGTTCGCCAATTGGAACAGGTAGAGGACTTATGAACCCATATAATCTAAGAACCATTAGAGAGCAATTTCCCAATCTGAATTTAATAGTTGATGCAGGAATTGGCAAACCATCAGATGCTATAGAGGCTATGGAGCTTGGATTTGATGGAGTATTATTAAATTCAGCAGTAGCACTAGCACAAGAGCCTATTCTAATGGCAGAGGCATTTAAACATGCTATATATGCAGGGCGACTTAGCTTTGAGGCTGGAGCTATGCAGACTAGAGATATGGCTTCTCCATCTACTCCTACTGTAGGAACTCCATTTTGGCATCAGTTTAGTTGATTTTTTAGTTATAATTCTATATGAATTATTTTAAAGACCTAAATCTCCCAAAAGAGCTACTCCAAAACCTATCAATATTAGGTTTTGAGCAGATGACACCTATACAAAAAGAGTCTATCCCTCATATTTTAAATGATAGAGATATTATAGCTAAAGCCAAAACAGGTTCAGGCAAAACGGTTGCATTTGCCCTACCACTTGTCTTAAAAATCAAGCCCAAACAGAGATACCCACAAGCTCTGATTATAGCTCCCACACGAGAGTTATGTGAACAAATAGCAGGTGAAATTAAAAATTTAGCACGATATAAATCTGATACTAAAGTAGTCACACTATATGGTGGAACTTCTCTAACAAATCAAGTTATTTCACTAGAAAAAGGTGCTGATATACTAGTAGGAACTCCTGGACGACTACTTGACCATTTTTCACGAGAGACTATAGAGCTATCTCATATTCAAACACTTATACTTGATGAGGCTGATAGGATGTTAGATATGGGATTTGGTGATGATATTCTAAAAATTGTATCCAAGTTACCAAAAAATAGACAAAATCTACTATTTTCAGCAACTTACCCTGATAATATCAATAAATTAACCTCTATAATTCTCAATAATCCTATCAAAGTAGAGATAGAAGAGACAAGTAAACAAGTTGATATAGAGGAGAGAGCATTTAAATCAGATAATAAAGATAAAACTCTCATACAGATATTACAATCATTTCAACCTAATCTTGCTCTAATATTTTGTGCAACTAAGGTCAAAACTACAGAACTATCCGATACCCTACATAGCAAAGGTTTTGATGTGGCAACTCTCAATGGTGACCTAGAACAGTATGAACGACAAGAGATGTTATTGCAGTTTGCAAATGGTACACTACCTATTTTGGTAGCAACTGATTTAGCTGCAAGAGGATTAGATATAGAGGGTATAGATATTGTTATCAATTATGATATACCAATGAAACCCCAAGACTATACTCACCGTATAGGTAGAACAGGTAGAGCCGATGCCAAAGGTTTAGCTATAACAATCTGTGATGATTATGCTATAAGAAAACTTGAATATATAAGACCATCTTTAGCAGTAGAAAACACAGACCAACTTAGACCAAATAAAAACTTCTTACTTCAAGGAAAATATGCAACTATATGTCTTGATGGAGGCAAAAAGAAAAAGCTAAGAGCAGGAGATATACTAGGTACTTTATGCAAAGATATAGGATTAGATGTTAAAGATATTGGCAAGATTAATATATATGATAAGAATAGCTTCGTTGCTATTGATAAATCTGTTATCAAAAAGGCTTATAATGGTCTCAAAAATGGTAAGATAAAAAATAGAAAGTTTAGAGTTTGGTGGTTGTAACATTATCGTTTTAATTATTTTGAAGAGTGATGGAGAGATAACCATAGGAGCAACCAAAAAAAACAAGTTTTACTCATTGTAAACCTCTTTTTCTTTATTATTATTTTGTTAATTGTCTATTTTAAGTAAATTTCTTCTATACTTCTAAATTCTGATAGATAATTAAAAAAGGATTAAAATAGATGAACAAACTAACATTAATAACTATTATAGCTTTGAGTAGTTTTTCTTTAGCTTCACTTGTAGATGATGCTAAAAAAGCAGGATTTACTCCAATACCTACGGATAAAGAGGCATTGATGAAACTTATTGACAACTCTGCTAATCCGATAAACAGTAAAAAAGTAGAATTAGGAAAAGCACTTTACTTTGAACCTCGACTCTCCAAGAGTAATCTCATCTCTTGTAACACTTGTCATAATTTAGCAATAGGTGGTATAGATGGTGTAAGTGCAGCAATTGGGCATCATTGGACAGCAAATCCTCATCATCTCAACTCTCCAACAGTCTATAATGCTGTTTTTATGGATAAACAGTTTTGGGATGGACGAGATGCTGATTTGGAAGCACAAGCACAAGGTCCAATGCAAGCTGCACCAGAGATGGCGATTAGTAAAGAGATGGCTGTAGAGAGAATTGCCTCTATGCAAGGTTACAAAGAGCAGTTTAAAGAGGCATTTGGTGATGAGAAGATTACATTTAAACGAATTGCTGATGCTATTGCTGTTTTTGAGCGAACGCTAGTAACTCCATCACGATTTGATAAGTTTTTGGCAGGTGATGAAAAAGCACTCTCCACAGAGGAGCAAAAGGGGCTTAAAGTTTTTATAGACAAAGGATGTAGTGGTTGTCATACAGGTGTTGGTATTGGTGGAAGTATGCAGAAATTTCCTATACTTAAACCTTATAAATATGCAAATTTAGGTGACTTTAAAGGTAACAAAGATGGAATGGTAAAGACACCAACACTAAGAAATATTATGCAGACAGCACCATATTTTCACAATGGAGCAGTTTGGAATATTAATGAAGCTGTAAAAATTATGGGTGAAACCGAACTTGGAGCAACTCTTAATGATAAAGAGATAGCCTCTATTGTAACTTTCCTTAAATCACTTGATGGAGAGATGCCAACTATCACTTATCCTAAACTTCCTGCTGTTACTATTACTACCCCTAAACCTGTGGTTAAATAAATATAAGATTTGAGGTAGATTTTGTTGGGTAAGTTACTCAATCAAATTATTCTTTTGGTGGTTCATACCTTTAGGGTTACTAACTGTTAGGAAAAACTTAATATAATGTATTAAAACTTGTAAACAGATAAGAAAGTTTAGGGTTTGGTGGTTGTAACCACTATTCTAGGTATCTCCATTGATAATTGTGTCATAACTTCATAAGGTATAGTAGCTATCTGTTTACTAGCATATTGTGCATTATCTACTATACATACCTCATACTTATCTGTTTCTAAAGAGATATAATCCATAGAGACTCGTCCTAATATTGCTAAGCCCTCTGCTGTAATAAATGGTCTAAAACTATTTGACCTCATCCAACCATCACCATATCCTAAATCATAGGTAGAGACTATCATCTCTTTGGGTGTGATATATATTCCACCATATCCTACTCTACTACCTTTTTTCAATACTCTACTAGCAACTCTAGTAGCCCAAAGAGATAATACAGGTCTAAGTTCTAAACTATTATAAACCTTTGGCAATTGATTATATCCATATGCACCAATTCCTAAACGGATTAAATCCTCGTTTCTACAATCTAATCTTAAAGCTGTAGCAGAATTAAAAGAGTGAAATCTAATATTTTTAAATCCAAGGGATTTAACTCTGTTTTTAACAGACCCAAACTGTTTTTGTTGCCAAAAAAGCTCACTACTTAACTCATCAGCAGAGCGATTATGAGTCATTACTCCTATTAGATTTAGTTGTTGTCTATTTATAAGTTCTAGTGCCTTTTCTAACTCATTTATTGATACACCATTTCGGTGCATTCCTGTATCTACTTTTAACTCTACAGTTGAACCTTTTTGTGCTAATAAAATATCATCTAAACTATTTAGTGCAAAAGAACATTTTTCATCAATTATAGCTCTATCTCCTAAAATTAGTATCTGTTTGAAATATTGTTTTATCTGTTTTGCTTGACTATAAGTTCTAACAACTGCTTGAGTCAATCCAAATTGATATGAAAGTTTAGCCATAAGTTCTAATCCATGCCCATAAGCCTTATCTTTAAGTACTATTGCTATTTTATCTTTTGAACCACATTTTAGACTAAATTGTTGTAGATTATGAAAAAAGTTTTCTCTATTTATCTTTATAAATGCCATGTGTAATTATAACCAAATATCTTTTTGGGATAGAATTAATTCTACTTCAAAAGAGGTTTTTTAATTTTTATTGGTTATACTATTAATCTAGGTTAGTTATTTTAGGAAAATAAATATTATTTATTGTTAAGGAATAAAATGTATAATCAAAAACGGATAATTAAAATATTACTATTTGCTGTTATTTTACAACTACTTCTATTTTTATTCTATTATATATATATAACATTTATCAAAACAACTTATATATCTCATATTACTCCTCATGTAAATATTATTAGTCAACAGAAAAAATCTCTTCCAACTTCTCTTGAATTTAGTAAAGTTATAGAGTATAAAGTTACACAAAAAAGATTAGTTGAAAAACTCAAACGAATTGCTCCACACACTAAAGAGGATATTATTGCAATAAAAAATAAATTTGTAAGACCTATTTTATACACCAAATCTATACCATTATCAAAACTTAGTATCCAACAGAAGAAACAGAAATTTATAGATATGATGATACCCTCTATATTAGTAGCAAAACAGCAATTAAAATATGAACAAGAAAGAGTAGCTAAACTTATATTCCAAAAAAATATTTCAGACAAAGACAAAGAGTGGTTATCTCAAAAGAGAAAAAAATTTCAAGCACTGGATAACTATGAACTATATAATAAAATGGAGACACATCCTACAAGTATTATTATTGCACAAGCAATTATAGAGAGTGGTTGGGGAACCTCTAAATTTTTTCAAAGAGCTAATAATGTATTTGGTGTATGGTCATTCGATAATAAAGGAAAAAGAATTTCTGCTTCTAAAAAACGAGGGAATAAAACCATATATCTAAAAAAGTATCAAAATATAGAAGCATCTATATATGACTACCTTTTAACTCTATCAAAAAAAGATGTTTATAAAGAGTTTAGAAAGAAAAGATTAGAGACCAAAGACCCATATCAACTTGCTGATTATCTTACTAAATATTCAGAAGAGAGAGAAGTATATACCAAAAGAGTTAAAGATATGATAAAGAAAAATAGATTAGCAGTATATGATAAATATCAGTTAGATTTATAGATATAGGATGTGGGAAGTCCCCACATCTTATATAGAAGAAAAGATTAATGTAAATCTCTCCATTGTGATTGTTTCCAAAGATAAGCTAAGATTGTAAATAATACAAAGAATATCAATACATAAGGTCCAAGTGCATCTCTAGCTGGTTTACTAGGGTCACCTGTCTCTTCGAGATACTCCATAACTTTCTCCATACCCTCTTTGCTAAGTCCTGTTCTAGGCATTGCAGTTCCAGCCAATTGAGATTGAGGATTTTCTATAAATGTATGTAAGAAATGCTCACTTCTCGCTCTAAAGATAATAGATAAATCTGGTGGAAGTTTACCAAGATAATCAGCCAAAGCACCTTGCTCTGTTGCTACTTTTTGTTCATATTTCATAGCATCAATATCTTTACCTGTTTTAATATTTGACTTAGTTTTTGGAATTTCTCCGAGTTGAGTCAACTTACCATAACGGTTAGCATGACATCTTCCACAAGCCTCTTTATATGCTTCTTTTGGTGTAACTTCACCAGCTTTTTTAGCCTTTAGATATGCTACTACATTGGCAATATCTTGTGGTGCTGATACCATAGAACTAATACTACCCATTGGGTGAGTTGAGGTATCTTTATATTTATGATCAACATTTGTAGCCATTGCTGGGTTTTTAATAAGAGCAATTAAGAAATTTTTATCATAAATTGCACCTGCATGGTCGAGGCTTGGAGGTGTAACACCACCCATATTAGCAGCTCCTTCCATATGACATCCAGCACACATTGCATAAGTTGCTTCACCAGCTTTGACATCACCTTTAAGTGCCGATATTTTTTTCACATCAGCCCAAAACGCTTTTTTTGCCTCTTTTTTATCTTTAGAAGCCTCTTCTATATCAGCTTTACCATCATATACTAGATTGTTACCCTCAACATGTTTATGCATTTGAGAGTGAGCAAATGGCTCAACACCCCAGTATAAAATAAGTGTAAAAGCTGCTACGATTCCAAGTATTTTTAATTCTTTATTCATTCTATCCTCCTTACAGCTTTTTTTCAAGTTTTGTTATAATTGGTAACGCTATCCATAGTACAAAGAATGTAATAGCAGCAATAAGTCCTACTGTACTCCAAATACCTTGTGGTGGTAATTTACCCATAAATGTTAATACAAGCATATCAATTAACATTGCCCAGAACCAAAATTTAAACAAACCTCTTTTATGAGCAGGTGCTACATTCGGACTTCTATCCATAAATGGAAGAGTAAAGAATATAACTTGTGCAATAGCAAATGCAATCAATCCAATATTAGTTGAGAATGGTCGTAAAACTTCATAAGACCACAAGAAATACCACTCAGGATAAATATGTGTAGGAGTTTTTAATCCATTTGCTGGGTCGAAGTTTACAGGATCCATTGCAAATTCAAAATGGTAAAATACCAAATAGAAGAAGAATATAAAGTAAACACCCATGACAAATATATCTTTACTTAAAAATACTGGTGAGAATGGAATAACTTTTGATTTAGCTTTTTCACCATTTTTATAAAGCTCTGCAGCCTCTTCAAAATCAAAATCTTCACCATCTTGATTATTAACATGTGGTAATCTAAGTGTTCCAAAGTGAAATACAATTGCTCCGATAATAACTAACGGTAAAAGAAGTACATGAAGCATAAAGAAACGGCTAAGGAATGCTTGTGCAGGAACATAATCCCCTCTAATCCACTCAACTAAACCATCAGCATGTAATGAACCACCAGAGAATAAGTTAGTAATAACCATACCAGCCCAATAACTCATTTGTCCCCAAGGTAACATATATCCAGAGAATGCTTCAGCAGAAAAAAGTACAAAAAGTAGCATACCTGAAATCCAAATAAGCTCTCGTCCTCTTTTATATGAACCATAATATATACCTGTAAACATGTGGATATATATAACCAAGAATACCAATGATGCCCCAACACCATGAATATGTCTCCATAACCAACCATAACCAACTTCGGTCATAATAGTATAGTTAACACTATCAAATGCCAAATTTGTACTTGGATTATAATACATCAATAAGAATATACCTGAAATCAGAAGTATTCCAAATGTTGCTGCCAAAACCATACCCATTGCCCAAAGGAAATTGATATTTTTTGGAATCCAATATTCAGCAGATAATACTCTTTGGAGAGTATCAATTGCCAATCTCTCATTTAACCATTTGTGACCAAATGGTTTTGCATTTTCATCAAAATGTGCCATTCAACCCTCCTTATACTGGTAATGTTGTGCCATCAGCCAACATCTTTTTATATTCAGGTCCAGATTCTCCAAGAACCAATTTTGTACCCTTAATTGTAAATGGAGGAATATCCAATCCTCTTGGAGGTGGAGCTTTGGTTACCATTGCAGTAGCATCATACATACCACCATGACAAGCACATAAAAAGCTCTTATCTGCTGGGTCATAACCAGGAATACAACCAAGGTGTGTACACAACCCTACACATACCATATAGTAATCATCCTCAATTTTAATCAATCTCTTTTTATCCTCATCTGTTACTTTTGCCATCATCTCTTTAGATTGCTTTAGAACAAATATAGGTTTACCTCTCCATTTCTCTGTTACCAAAACATTCTCTGGAGCGTCTTTTAAATCAATGGTCGTAAAACCAGCTGCTTTAACGCTTGGAAGTGGATCCCAAGTCTTTTTCATAGCGTACAATGCACCGATACCACCTAAAGCAGTAAAACCACCTAAAGCCATACCCATGAAGTCTCTTCTATTACTCATACCTTTCCTTTATATTAATTTGCATTCCAATTATTACAGAAGAATGATTAATTTTAACTATGAAGTTAGCTTATTTATAAGGGTAGAGACAATTATTTCAGTTTTTTGACCTATTAAGTGACAATCTTCAATTTGATTTAACATAATCTGTTTATACTCTTTTCTGTTAAACACATTAACTGTTAATTTATGTAAATTATCCAAAAGAGTTTTTAGACAATTTTTTTGATTACTATCATCAATAAAAATTACTTTAGCCTTTTTAACTCTTCTGTATCTACTAATCTTTTGCTATAAAAAAGTTATCTTTCTTATCACTTTGCAGATTTAATTTTATAGGTATCATTTTGACTATCTGATTTTTCTTTAAGCTATCAATCTCTGGTATGGTAACTATCATACCATCTGCTCTATTCATAGGTGAGACCATACCTGGTTTTTGATTATCTATTGGTAAAAAGGAGTCCCCATCCCACTCACCTAATATTACCGTATATTTACCTGCTTTTATTTTATGATTATCTCTCATTTTGGTTGTAATAAGTGAATGATAAAAGCTATTAGTTCCTGAGAGTTTAAATATAATAGGTTTGACAAACATCTCAAAATTAACCATACCTGCGAGTGGATTACCTGGCAGATTGACTACAAAACAGCTATCCATTTTACCAAAAGTGGTGGGCTTCCCTGGTTTGATATTAACTTTGGAAAAGAGTATCTCCATACCCAACTCTTTAAAAGCTTGGATAGTAAAATCTTTATCTCCTACACTCACTCCACCTGAAGTTAAAATAAGGTCTGCATCCATAGCCTCCCCAACAGATGCTTTTAGTTCATCTATCGTATCTCCTGAACTAGATATATAGCTCACATCACAACCCAACTCTAAAGCTCTAGCATAGAACATTGGAGCATTTGAGTTATATAGTTGATGAGCCTCTATCTTTTCATAGTGTGCTTTTAGCTCTTCACCTGTACTAAATATAACTACTTTTGGTTTTCTATACACCTCTATATGTGTTATCCCTTGTGATGCTAATAGTGCTAGGGTATAACCTGTTACTTTGGTATTGGCTTTTAAAAATATTTTGCCACTCTTTATATCTTCACCTCTCCATCGTATCATGGCATTTGGTTTAATGCTAGAAGGCAAGATTATACTCTCTTTTGTCAGAAATTTAATATCTTCTATAGGTATAATCGCCTCACATCCTTTAGGAATGGGTGCTCCTGTCATAATTTTTATTGCTTCATTTTCTTTTAGCTCATTTTGTGGATAATCTCCTGCATATATAACCTCTTTGATATTAACAGCTCTATTTGCATCAGTTAACTTAACAGCATAACCATCCATTGCAGAGTTATCAAATCTTGGTAAATCAAAAAAGGCTTGATAAGATTTGGAAGTAATAGCTCCTATACTATCTTCTATAGGAACGATATGTCTGCCTTTTTTGGTTACCTCATTATAAATAATATCTAGTGCTTCATCTATTTTGACCATAAATTGACCTTTTTTTCAAATTTAAATGATTATATCAAATTAGGGTATAATTTTACTAAAAAAGGGTTTGAATGTTTGATGAGATGGTTTTATATCACTATATATTAGTTCTAATTTTATTAGGAGTATTGATAGTTGGGATAATTATCCCATTTTTAAGTAGTGATAATAAGAAAGTTATAAAACGAATACGGATTTATATGTTTTTTTTTCATGGATTTATAACTACTGTAGCTTTTAGTGGATTAGTTACTTTTGTTTTTGGAAATATAGCATTTAGTTTAAAGATACTTATAATGTTATTATTTTATATTATAATAAGTTTATTAGAGAGTATGAAATATCTCAATATATTAAAAACTCCTTTAGATAATAATTATTGTAGAGCTATTTCTGTAAGATATGGAGTAATAAATATTTTGCTCATTTTGATATTAATTTTTTTCTATATAAAGTAATTGAGCAATAAATGAAAGAGCAAATAATTATATAATATAAAAGATTAGGGAGAAACCACAAATGCAATACCTTTATCACACAGAAGCTAAAGCTCCAACACTTCGATTAAGAGGTGATAAGCATCGCTATATTTTCAAAGTTCGTCGTCATCGTAAGGGGGAGATTATAGCTTTGCGTAATTTGAAAGATGATAATATATACTATTATAGAATAATCTCTTTGGATAAAAAAGAGGCTTATTTAGTTTTGGAAAATAGTGAAGAACTAATAATAAAAGCCAAAAAAAAGCTTCATATCGGTTGGTGTATAATTGAGCCTAAAAATATAGAAAAAGTTTTGCCAACACTTAATGAGATAGGTGTGACCTCTATATCTTTTATATACTGTACAAGGTCTCAAAAAAGCTTTAAACTCGATTTTAAACGCTTAGAAAAGATACTTCTAAACTCATCTCAACAGTGTGGAAGAAGTGATATAATGAAATTAGAAATAGTTGATAGTTTAGAGAATTTTTTAGATACTTATCCAAATGCTAAAGCTTTGAACTTCTCGGAGAATAGATTATCAAATATAGAAAATATAGATAGTATTGTTATTGGTTGTGAGGGTGGATTTACTGATGATGAGATTAAATTATTTAATAATAGTATTATTGGATTAGATACCTCGTTGATACTCAAAAGTGAAAGTGCCATTTGTGCTATGGCTTCTAAGATTTTAGTATAATAGAAGTAAAAAATACTATAATTATATAAATTAATATTTGCAATTAATTTATAAAAAATATTGGAGTCTTTTATATGCATTTTTTAATCTCTATTCTTATTATATGGTTATTGGTAGGATGTGGAACAGTTCAAATTCCACAAGAAGATAATAGTTTGGCTAATTCTATACCAACAATGGTATTAGGAATAAGTAGTGAAGTAGAAAAAAATAGTACATATATAGAACCTATCACAACAGTAGAAGAGAGGGATATAAATATTAGTAATATAGTTCAACCTATTTCATCTACTATAATAGAGCCTACTCCTTTGCCAGAGATTACTCCTTCGCCAGAGATTACCCTTTTGCCAACACCTACTCCTTCGCCAACGCCTACTCCTTCACCAACACCTACCCCTTCGCCAACGCCTACTCCTTCATCAACACCTACCCCTTTGCCAACTCCAAAAGATTATAAAACAAAATTTATAAATAAAAGTAGGTGTAATCAGATAATAGACAAAGAATTTTTAGAAATATGTTATGATTATAGTCTCAAAGTTGCTAAAAGTGTAGCATATACACTAGAAGGAGATTTAATGAATGAGTTAAATATCCAAGAGAGACCATCTTTTTATCAAGAGGAGTCAATAGATGAACCCTATCGTGCTAAATCTAGTGATTATAGTGGTTCTGGATATGATAGAGGTCACATGGCACCCGATGCTGCATTTGATTGGAGTCAAGAGAGTTTGGATGCTACTTATTCTCTAGCAAATATTATTCCTCAAGTTCCAGAAGTTAATCGACATATGTGGATAAAGGTTGAAGCTTATGCTAGAGATAAAGCCATAGAATTGGGTGAAATTACAGTTGTAAATGTAGTTAAATATGGTGATAATAACTTACATATAGGAGATGATAATATTACTGTTTCAATTGGGTACTATAAGATACTCTTCAATATAAATGAAGCTTATAAAGAGTGTTTTTATTATGCTAATGATATAAATGCTAATAGTCAAGATGATAATCTATCTAAACATCAAGTCAATTGTGATAATATTTAAATATTAATATTAATTAAAGTTTTTTTATGTTAATATCATATTATGAGTTATATATTGAATTTAAAAGAACCAAAATTATTTTCAGATTTATCTAAAAAAGTAATAATAGTTTTTGCTATAGTTTTAGCAATTATAGTTATTATATACAGTATCCAAGATTTTATTGTCAATAAACCATCTACATCTACTAAAACTATCAAACTTCAATCTCAAAAGAGATACTATACAAATGGAAAGATAAAAACTATAATACATATATTAAATGGTAAAAAAGAAGGTATTTGTAATGAGTATTATAAGAATGGTGCTATTGAGTGGGAGAGTAATTATAAAAATGGTCTCAAAAGTGGTACACAACGATGGTTTAATACCGACAATATATTAGAGTGGGAGTGTAATTACAAGGAGGGTAAAAAAGATGGGTTAGAGAGTATTTATTACCCTGATGGAAAATTGAGACGAGAAACAAACTATAGAAGAGGACAAAAACATGGAGTAGAATGGGTATATTTTACTAATGGTCAAGTACAGATTGAAGCTCACTATTATAACAATATGAGACATGGACGATATAAAAAATATAATAGAGATGGAAAACTTCTATTTAATCATCGATATGAAAACAATAAAAGAGTAAAATAACTCTAATATAATATTTTGATGTGTATAGGTATTTATATACACATTAAAACATTAAAAAGGAAGATATTTTGAGTAAAAGAGATGATAAAATAGAAGCAATGATTGCTGAAGCAAAAAAATTAAATTTGACTATTAGTGATGATTTAATAACTAAAGTGGTAATAGGTTTAGGACCATCTATATATAATAAAAATAGTGAAATTGTAGCTTGTACTAAGCCTGATGAATTAGAGACTATCAAAAATAATTTTTTGAGAAAAAAGTTAGGTCTAACAGATGATGATGCTAAATTAGATGAAGCTATCAAAGAAGTATGTGAAGAGCTTGGAACTTCTAATAGAAGTAAAAAAAGAGTTCATATGTATGCATTACTTGCTATGAAATTTGATAAAGTAACTGTTTACGACGCTTAAGTTTATACTTATCAATATTCTTTTTCTCTTGTTTTTACAAATAGTATAAATAAAACAAGAGATGTCAAGATAAGTATAGCATTACCAAAATAATCATGAACCAAAGAGAAATAACTCTGTTTTGCTAGAACTACTTGTGTAATTAACCATATTCTAAAAATATTTATAATAATAATAGATATATATCCACCAATAGCCCATTTTATTTTATGAATAATTGTAGATGGGAAAGCTAATATAGAACCTAAAAAAAATAGATAGGGAACTATTCCATTACAAGCTTTTTCAATAATTAGTTCATAAGTTGAATTTATAAAAATATGATGTTTTTCCATCATTATATTAGGAAGTGTAAGTGATGTCAAAAAACTAACAAAATTAGTTTGTATATTATTTAATATAGCAGCAATAGGAGATATTTCCCAATAAAAAGTAGTAAATAGTAGAGCTGTAAATAACCAATATCGAAACAAAAAGTTTTTCATATGTATAAAGAGAATACAAGAGGAGTAAAACTCTTCTTGTATAAAAGATAATTGATTATCTTTTTGAGAACTGTGGAGATCTTCTTGCTTTTTTCTTTCCTGGTTTCTTTCTTTCAACTACTCTTGAGTCTCTAGTTAGAAGTCCCATAGGTTTTAAAATAGTTCTGAAACTCTCTTCATATTCAACTAATGCTTTAGTGATACCATGTTTAACAGCATCTGCTTGAGCTGAATATCCACCACCTAGTGTAGTTGCTTTGATATTTACAGATTCAAGTTGTTTTGTAGCTTCTAATGGTAATCTAACTTTCATTTTAAGTGTCTCATGTCCACCCAACCACTCATCTAGTGTTTTACCATTGATACTCATTGTTCCATTACCTGAGCTTAACCATACTTTTGCTATAGCTGATTTTCTTTTTCCTGTTGCATAGATAGTTTTAGCCATTCTTATGCTCCTTTGTTAATTTGTGCAGTATGTGGGTGTTCAGCACCAACATATACTTTTAGTTTTTTAAGCATTGCTCTACCCAAAGTAGTTTTTGGAAGCATACCTCTTACAGATAGTCTATAAAGTTTCTCTGTACTATTTTCTAACATATTATTAAGTTTTTTACTTTTTGTAGAACCAAAATAACCAGAATGAGTAAAGTACTCTTTTGTTTCTAGTTTACTACCTGTAAATTTAGCTTTTTCAGCATTGATAATAACCACATAGTCTCCACAATCTACATTTGGAGTAAATGATGGTTTATGTTTACCTCTTAGGTATGTTGCAACTTGAGTCAATATACGACCAAAAGTTTGACCTTCAGCATCAATGAGAATCCAATCTCTTTGTACTTCATGAGGCTTCATGACAGATGTCAATTTCATGTTGTGTCCTTGGAATAAAATAAGCCAATTGGCTTTTGTGAGTGGGATTGTACAGTAATACTCTTAAATCAAATTGAAATTAAGGTAAATATAAGTTTAAAGATGTTTTTTTTGGATTTTTTTTATATTTCTACCATTTCAATCCCATTTTCGAGCAGATAAATTATTATTCCACGACTATATTTATTGGTAATCTTACCAATTATTTTTTTATAATAGCTAACTTGTAAAACATGTTTAAAATGATATTTTTTAGAACTTTTATAATCTAATACTATATTATACTCATCATAACTCAATAATAAATCTATCTGTTTAACCTCATCATTAAAACAAACTGATTGCTCTTTAATAATAGTTGCACCATTTAGTAGTTTTTTAAACTTTTCATTAGATATTAATTCTAATATTCTTTTTTTTATATCCATGAATTGTTCATCACTTAACTCTAAACCATAATAATTTTTGGTAGCTACTAGTGCTTGTGCTAAACTTGTAATAGAGAAAGAGGACATCATCTCTAAAGTATAGTGCATAGCTGTACCAAATAATATAGCATTATAATCTTTCTCTTCTTCCTCTTCTACACTCTCTATCTCTTGGATACCATAATAAGTTATAACTCTCTTTGGTTTTTGAGTCATCTCTATTGGTTTTTCGATAAAGTTAGTATGAAATTCACCTACAACTATAGGTGTTATTCCAATAATATCAAATATTGAGGCTTTGGGTTTACGAATGATTATCATACTCTCTACTGCACGAGTTAGAGCCACATATAGTAGGTTCATTTTATCTTTTGCAGATAACTCTTTTTGGTTAGATAGTACAGATTTATAACGGTCATCAAAATTTTCTCTACCTCCCATTTTATAATATATCTCTCTGATATAGAGTGACTCATCATACTCATAAAGAAGAGCTGAACGATTAGGTGCATTTCCTTTGAGTCTATCTACTACTATAACTTGTTCAAATTCTAATCCTTTTGAACCGTGAATAGTCATAATCATAGCTCCCTCTTTGGAGTTACTAGCTACCTCTATACTAGATAGTGCAAACTCTTCTATAAAATCAGCCAAAGTTGAAAAATCTGAAGCAAACTCCAGAAGCTTTAGTAAATTTAAATCATTCTCAAAATATCCAAACTCAATTATTAATCTATGCACAACAGCCATAGGTTCCATAAAAGGATTGAACCAACTACTATCTATATCTTCTAGTGATTTATCTATATATTGAAGCATAGCCTTTGCATCTAGTTTTATACCATTTAAGAGATACTCTATCATAATAACAATAGAGGCTACTTTGGGAATATATTTGAGTGAACTAGAGGTTTTAAGTCTAGTGTGTATCCCTTTTTCATAACATATCTCTTGGATATTTGCACCATCTTTATTGGTCGATACCAAAATAGCAATACTTGAAAGATTAACACCTTGTGATAACATCCATTCTAATTTCTCTATAACACTATCAATCAACTCTTCGGACTCTATAACCTCTACAAACCCTTCAGTCGCTCCAATATGTGGTTTTTGAGCTAGATAACCCTGCATATTAGGCTCAAACCATCTATTAATCTGCTCTATTATATTTCGACTACTACGATAGTTTGTATCCATTTGAGCTATCTCTATACCATAATATTGGGCTACACTATCAAAAAGCTCTTCTACACCACCTCTAAATCTATATAGAGACTGCTTGGTATCACCTACATAAAAAAAGCTTCTAAACTCTTGTGAACCTGCAAATATCTCATCTATCAATGGTTTGAGTAATAAAAACTGTAGAGTTGAGGTGTCTTGAAACTCATCTAAGAGTATATGATGAAACCTACTATCTATTTTGAAATACAAAAACTCTTTGCTAATACTCTCATGCAAAAGTCTATATGTAAAATAACTCAAATCATCAAAACTCAATACTCCTAACTGTTTGGCTGTAGCTATATTGGCATTTTTATAAAAATCAAATAGTTTAAATAGATTATGAAGTACTATCTGCTCTTTGGCTTTTGACCATTGGTTTAACACTGTTTTGAGAGATAAAAAGAGTTCATCTATTTGTGGATATTTCTGTACATATTTCTTATAATTACGATGTTCAAGTAGGGATGATTTTTCAAATACACTCTTTTTAAACAGTTTTTTCACCTCTATAGGTTCAAAGTTTTTTATAGCTGTTTTAGATGCCCCTGAAGCTATAACTAGATTGTATAAATCATTTCGTATCTGCTCTATTTGTGTCTCTATTATAGATAAATTTTCTATTTGATAATTTCTATTAGGTAGTAGTGGGTCTATTTTATAAAAATTTTGCATCAAATCAAAAATTTTTAAGAACCGTTTATCCTCTATATCCATAGCAAGTTTAACCAAAGATGATAAAAGTGAATTGACCTCTATCTCTTCTAAAAACTTCTCTTCTTTGTATTTTGGGTCTATCTCTTTGGTTACAAAATCAGGTTCTATATCTATATATAATGAAGCCGAACGCAATATAGAGGTAAAAAAACTATCCAAAGTGACTATAAAATTAGAACTAGATAAAAAGTTCTCTAAAACTTTAGGCTGTTTGGTGATAAGTTCATCTGAACTTAATCCTGTCTGCTCGGATATAGCATTTAAAAATATCTGATTGTCTGCTAGATTGATAAGTGAACTTACTACTCTTTGTTTCATCTCAATAGCTGCTTTATTAGTAAATGTTGCTGCTAATATAGTACTTGGCTCTTGGTCTAAAAAGAGTAAAGATATATACCTAACACTCAAAGCAAAAGTCTTACCACTTCCTGCACTTGCTGAATATGCTAAATATGGTTTAAATGATTTTGGAATGCTATCCATCTATTGCCTTTTTTATCAAATTATATCTTTTTTTGACTTTTTTAGGAATAGTGTTATAAAGAAGATAATAATCAACACTATCCATTAAAAGATAAGTGTTAAATAGGTGGGTATTTACAACACTTTTTAACTAAAAATTAGATAAAATATAAGGTTTTTATTAGATAAATAAAATATTTTTATATATGGAGTTACTTAATGGCAGAATATGGTGCTAGTAATATCAAAGTCCTCAAAGGATTAGAAGCAGTTAGAAAAAGACCTGGAATGTATATCGGTGATACATCTATTAAAGGACTTCACCACTTAGTTTATGAGGTTGTTGATAACTCTATAGATGAGGCAATGGCTGGTTTTTGTGATACTATCAAAGTCACACTAACCAAAAATGGTTCAGCAATTATAGAGGATAATGGTAGAGGTATTCCTGTAGCACTTCACCCTACAGAGAAAATATCAGCGGCAACCGTTGTTATGACAGTGCTTCATGCAGGTGGAAAGTTTGACAAAGATACATATAAAGTATCTGGTGGTCTTCATGGGGTTGGTGTATCTGTCGTTAATGCACTATCAAAAGATTTAAAACTGACTATATTTCGTGAAGGTTCTATCTATGAACAAAATTTTAAAAAGGGTATCCCACAAGAGACCCTTGTAGTTACTGGAAATAGTAGAAAAAAGGGTACGAAAATAGAATTTTGGGCTGATGAGAGCATCTTTACAGAGGGTACTTCATTCCAAAAAGAGATTTTGATGAAAAGGTTCAAAGAACTAGCATATCTAAATCCAAAAATTACAATTGATTTCAAAGATGAGAGGGATGGAAGTAAAGAAATTTACCATTTTGAGGGTGGTATTAAACAATTTGTAGAGGATATGAATACCAAAGAACCAATATCCACAGCACAATTTTTCCGAGGAAAAGCTGATGATATAGAGATAGATATTGCTCTTATGTATTGTAATGCTGATAGCGAAAAATCACTTTCATTTGTAAATAATATCAAAACAGCAGATGGTGGTACACATGAAGCAGGATTTAGAGCAGGACTTACTCGTTCAATGGCTAGTTATATATCCAAAAATGCAAATGCTAAAGAGAAAGGTATTAAGATAACAGGAGAAGATTGTAAGGAGGGATTGATAACTATTGTATCAGTTAGAGTCCCTGAACCACAATTTGAAGGACAAACCAAAGGTAAACTAGGTTCAAGCTATGTTCGCCCATTGGTACAAAGGTTTTTCTCTGAAAACTTTAATAAATATCTCGAAGAGAACCCAATAGAAGCCAAAGCTATAATGGCACAAGTACTTTTAGCTGCTAGAGGTAGGGATGCAGCCAAAAGGGCAAAAGATTTAGTCAAACGAAAAGATTCCATGAGTATTGGAACTTTGCCTGGAAAATTGGCAGATTGTCAAAGTAAAGACCCTTCATTATCTGAGATTTATTTGGTGGAAGGGGATAGTGCTGGGGGATGTTTTGTTGGTGATACAAAAATCGCTTTAGCTGATGGAAGAGATATATCATTTTTAGATTTAATAGAAGAGTATAAAGCAGGAAAAGAGAATTTCTGTTATACTATTAAAGAGGATGGTTCTATAGGATTAGAAAAAATTCTCTATCCTAGAAAAACAAAATCCAAAGCTACTCTTATAGAAGTTACACTTGATAATGGAGAGAATATAAGATGTACACCTGAGCATAAATTTATGATCAGAAGTGGTGAATATGTGGAGGCTAAAGATTTAAAAGAGGGGCAAAGTTTGATGCCACTTTTAAAGAAAGCACATAAACACCATAGAGATTTTAATAAATTAAATAATAAAGAGTTAATAGATAGTAATTTATATGCTTATAACCATAAAATAGTCTCTGTAAAAAAGATAGAGATAAAAGAGGATGTTTATGATATAGAAGTTCCAAATACTCATAATTTTGCTTTAGCATCAGGTGTATTTGTTCACAATTCAGCCAAGCAAGGAAGAGACCGAGTTTTTCAAGCGATTTTACCACTAAAAGGTAAGATTTTGAATGTGGAAAAAGCAAGATTAGAGAAAATATTAAAA
>CAZNJD010000071.1:0-36040 GCA_964573285.1 uncultured Sulfurovum sp.
TGCTATAATAAACCATGAATTTTAAAAAACTAGACCAACTAAAAGCCAAACTAGATACATATCGTCCATTAGACCACAATATCGTCCAAAATCTAAGAGAAGATTTGATTTTACGCTGGACATACAACTCAAATGCCATTGAAGGAAACACGCTAACACTAAATGAGACAAAGGTAGCCCTAGAGGGTATCACTATTGGTGGTAAGAGTCTGCGAGAGCATTTTGAAGCGATTAATCACAAAGAGGCGATTGAGTTTGTAGAGTCAATGGTTGCCAAAGATGAGCTATTGAGTGAATATAGTATCAAGTCACTACACGCCCTTATCTTAAAAAATATAGATGACAAAAATGCAGGAAGCTATCGAAATATCAATGTACTTATATCAGGAGCAACTCACCGTCCACCAATCAATATAGAAGTCCCAAGCCAAATGGAAGCCTTTATAAATTGGTACAAAACAGAGGCTCAAACACTCCATCCAATAGAGAGAGCCTCTAGAGTTCATGTCGATTTTGTAGGAATTCACCCCTTTGTTGATGGTAATGGAAGAACCTCTCGACTACTTATGAATTTTGAGTTAATGAAGAGTGGATTTCCTCCTGTGATTTTAAAAGTAGAGAATCGTTTAGCCTATTATACGGCTTTGGATAAGGCTCATACTCTTGGGAATTATAAGCCATTTATTGAGCTAGTGGCTCTGTTGGTAGAGGAGAGTTTTGAGCCTTATTGGTTTGTTTTAGGGTAAATTTGAATTATGAAAGTCAAAATCAAAGAGATAAAAACTCGTTGGAATAGTTACAATCTAACTAAATAATGAATATAAGCCTATTCATATTCATGGTAAATATCAAGATTATAAGTTACTTACTATTCTCTAAAACTTTCAACTCTTCTTTACCCTGTTTAACATACTTTCCAAACATAGTTAATAGAATATCATTTGGTTGTTTGAATGTTTTAATAAAAAATGCAGTTGGGTCATTTTCATCAATAGCATTAGTATCTGCAAGATTTTCGATAAAACTATCAAAATCATGTCCTGCCATAACTGCACAAGCATGTATCATCATTGCGTCTTTTAGCTCATCATCTTCTATAGTATGATTAAGTACCAAAAATATCTCTTTAGCCCCTTTGGTATCATTTTCACTATATCTTTGGATACCATGTTCATATATGGCTCTAGCTGTTGATAGTTCTTCGGAGTTTTGCATATTAAAACCCTTATTATTTGTAAGATTTTCAGCCAAAACATCAAATGCTTGATTTACAATAAATGTGAATATATCATTTATATCATCTTCACTTGCCTCAATAGCTAGTTTCGTACCTAAAAGTTTATATCCTTTATCAATACTCTTTTCATTTATCATTTCCATCTCTAATTTTTTTAAATCATTAATGAAGTTTTCATCTTTTTTTAGTGCTTCTATATCTATTTGTGGTTCTTGCATTTTTTTCCTTTAAAGTGCCTTTTTAATTCGTTCTAGTGCTTCTCTTGTTTTATTCTCTTTATAAACTAGTGCTAATCTTACAAAACCTATTCCTTCCCCCTCTCTTCCTAGAAATGAACCTGGTATTACCTTTAGATTATAATCTTTATATAATTTTTTTGTAAACTCTATCTCATCATCTACCTCTAACCAAATATAAAAGGTAGCTAATGGTGGGTCTATATCCAAAATCTCTTTGGCTATCTCAAAGTTTCTAATATATTTGGCTCGAAACCTATCTACATGATTTTGGTCACTCCAAGCAAGAGCAGAGGCATATTGAAGAGGTAAAGGAGAGGCACACCCTACATAAGTTCTATAAGTCATATACTCTTTTAGTATATTGGCATCACCTGCTATAAATCCACTTCTAAGCCCAGGGGCTGAAGAGCGTTTGGATATAGAGTTAATGACTAATATATTTTTGAAATTACTATTACCTACTTCTATACTTGCATTAAGTAGTGATGGTAAGGGAGTACCTAGATATAAATCTATATAACACTCATCATTAAGTAGTACAAAGTTATATTTTAGTGCTAATCTAACCCACTTTTTAAGCTCATCTATGAGTATAACAGAAGAGGTTGGATTATTTGGAGTATTTATAATTACTAAATCACAGTTTCGTAACTTTTTTTCATCTATTCTTGGTTGAAAATTATTTTTTGCAGTTAGATTGAGATATATAGTTTTGGCTCTACTTGCGATAGATGCACCTTCATAGATTTGATAAAAAGGGTTTGGAAATGCCATTATTGGATTTTCTATACCATGTAATAGAAATTGAGGAAAATTAAAAAGCACCTCTCTAGTTCCAAATGTAGGAATGATTTGAGTGTTATTTAGCTCTAAACTGAAACGATTTTGGAGATAAGTTAGCATTGCATCTCTTAGAACTTTTTCTCCTGAAGTTTTAGGATATTTGTTTAATAGTTGTGCTGTAGTATTAAGTTTATCTAATATAAATTGAGGTGTATCAAATTGAGGTTCACCAATAGTTAGACTTAGTGGTTCTAAATCACTATTTGGCACTATATCTTTAAGTAAGTTATTTAGTTTTTCAAATGGGTAGGTTTCAAATTTCAAAGGTTTGCCCTATTTTTTTAGGGTGATTATAGCAGAAGCTTGATTATATCTCTAAATAATTAGAGATATAATTTGTTTATTACTCGTCACAACTTCCTTCTGTTTTGGCTGTTGGAAGCTTTTTGAAGTTATCATCATGAAGTATAGCAGGTTTTAGATTTTTACAATCAACTTTGTCACAGGGAATAGTTTGTGCCATTGGATAATCATCAAAGGTTTCTCCTTCTACCTCTTCTAAATTTTCACACCCTTTCCCTTTTTTTAATTTGGGGTTAGTAGTTGTTGATTTATCTACTTTAAGTTTAATGATTGGTAAATCATTATTAGATACTTTTTTTGATTTTGTATTTGTATCAGCTTGACAATATCCTCCAATACCAATAATAATTAACACACTCAATGTAATATACTTTAGTAGTACAGTTCTCATTTGTTCTCCTTTATTAATAATTATGCTTAGTGCGTATGATACATTATTTTTGTTTAGTTAAACATAAATTTTAAAAATAAACTGAATAATATATAGTATATTTAACATAAAAATAATAGAATTCCATATATAAAATTTAAAAAGGGGAAATAGATGAAGAAATTTCTATTAATGCTATCTGTTCCAGCAATCTTGATTTCAGGTGGCTTAAAAAGCTTTCTACTTAAATCTAAACAACAAAATAAACCACTTATGGTACTTGTGACAGCAGAGCATTGTAAATATTGTTCAAAAATGAAGAGAGAGACATTAGAAAATCATAATGTTAAAGAGAATATAAAAGGTTTCTTGTTTACAAAAGTAGATAAAACTAGTTTGGATGCTCAAAAATTCTT
The DNA here is from genome assembly GCA_964573285.1 of uncultured Sulfurovum sp. Classification (GTDB taxonomy): domain Bacteria; phylum Campylobacterota; class Campylobacteria; order Campylobacterales; family Sulfurovaceae; genus UBA1140. Next base: position 3,409 of record CAZNJD010000071.1, read on the forward strand.
ACCAAAGACTCGTTATACACCAACAGTATATTTTATATCTCCAAAATTCACTATTGTCAATAGTGTTAAAGGATATCTAAATGCCTATGATTTTAATATGTGGATTGATGATACTAGAACAAAATTAGGGATGGGACTTATATCTCATGTATCAAAACAAAAAAACAGTTCAAGATATGTACAGCCAGAAAAAGATTCTGTTTGGATGTATGATATTGCCTCAGCTGTTGACTTTGCATCACAAACTGGTAAACAGATTATGATTTTTGTAGGTTCAAATAAATCAAAATGGTCAAAAAAAATGGAAAAAACAACATTAAATAGTAGTAGAATAAAAGGCAACCTAAAAAGTTTTGTATGGGTTAAACTAAATCATGGAGATAAAGAGGCAAAAGAGTATGGTATCAATCCAAAATATGTACCATCAGTCTATTTTATGAGAACTGATATGAGCAAACTAGCAGTTGCCAAAGGTTATTATAAAGAGAAAAACTTTTTGAAATGGATTAAATATGCTAAATCAAAAATATAGTATGGATTTTAAAAATCCATACTATGGGTAGTTTTAACTTTTTCTCTCTTTTTGTGTAAGTAAATAGATACCATTTTTGACATAAATAGGATTTCCACCTGTTCTACTTATTCGTCTAAATTTTTTTCGATAAGCAATTACTTTTTTTCGTAGTTTACGATATTTTTTACCTTTGAGTTTATTAACAATAATTATTTTTTTTGTACTATCTGCACGAACATATCGTGCAGGATTGATGGCTTTACCATGCTTGTATAATCCAAAATGAAGATGTGGACCTGTGCTAACACCTGTACTTCCTACGAAACCAATTACTGTTCCTTGCTTAATATAGCTACCTATATGCAGACCTTTCTTAAATCGGCTCATATGTGCATATAGGCTTTGTAATCCATGAGAATGTTTGATAGATATACAGTTACCATAACCTCCTCTTCTTCCTATGCGTACTATTTTACCACTAGCAGTTGCCTTGATAGGTGTTCCATAACGAGTAGCGTAGTCTATGCCCAAATGAGCTCTATATCTATGTAAAACGGGATGATAACGACTTCGTGTAAACCTTGATGATATAAAGCAATGGGTAACAGGTCTTATAAATGCAGAATGAACTTTTTTTATAACTACTTTTCGTTTATACTCCTTACCTGTGGAGTCATAATATTTTCCATCATCTGCTAGATAGCTATAATATCTATTTTTTTTGATAGTTATCATAGATGCTTGAATGATAGGAGTACTGATTGCTTTACCTTTTCTTCTTTTTTGTGTATAGAAGATATTTATCTCATCACCTTTTCTCATTTTATTCAAATTTAAACTTTTATAAGACTTTTTTAGCTCTCTTATTAATGCTTTACTATGAGTTTTAGCATATAAATCTTTATTCCAAGAGTTTCTAAGTGAGATATGAATAGAGCCTCTTAGTGTCTCAAAAGGGATTGGTATAAGCGAAATTTTACTTTTACCTCTTTTGGGTTTGCTAACTTTTACCTGTATTTCATCTGTAATTGGGATTAAAAATATGGTTTGTTTTTTACCTTTTTTAACACTATAACTCTGTCCTGCTCGTATCTCTTCTAGTATCTCTTTGTCATCATTATCTAACTTATAATAGAGTTTTTGAGGAATACCATTATTTCTTAGAAAAGACAAAAAAGAGGTACCCCTTTTCCAATGATATGTTTTTGCAGATAGATTTATAGAGAGAGCTAAGAGTATAATAAAGGGGATTATAATTTTCTTCATTAATAATTTATTCCTTTTTAAATTTTATTTAAAGTATATTCTATAAAATTAATACCCAAAAAGAGATAAAACAAATACATTAATTTTTATTTTAAACTTTATCTAATTTTACCTTTATCTCTTGGTAACATGCACTATTTCCCTCCTCACTTAATATATTTGGTGTGAGATAATTGACCCCTATACTATTTGCAGGTATATAAACTGTATCTATCCTCATAGATTTTGAGTGTTTGACTATAAACTCATACTCTCCCCAAATAGAAGAAACTTTAATTTTCTCTTTATTTTTAAATCCTAAACTAGGATGAATAGTAACTCTATTATCCCTTTTGAATTGAGTATTGAGTGAATGGTTAGATTTGGGAGAGACTAACCAATACTCTGTTATTTTGACCTTTTTTTTACTACTTTTTCTAACCATTCTTAGTTGTTTATCGTTTTCAAAGTCATCATAAAAGTCATCTATAAATTCAAATCCATTATCTTCAAATCCATTTTGATATGGTATAACTTGATAAGCAGGAGATAGTAGATAATCTTCTTCTTTTTTACACTGATTTATCCAATCATTTATATATTTTTGTTCATCTAATAGAGGTTCAAATCCTAACTTCTGCAAAACTCTATTGGTAAAATCATATTCAGATATACCATAATTACACTCTATAACTTTTCTCATTGGAGTTACAATATGATGTGCATAACTCAATCTTATATCATTTTTTTCAAAAAAATTCTTCGCAGGGATAACTATATCAGCCATAGAAGAGGTTTCATTCTCATATAATCCAAAATAGATTATAGTTTTGCTCTTTTTTAGCTCTTCTATAACTCTTGAACTATTTGGCATAGAAGCAACAGGATTACCCCCTTGGATAAGTACAGTTTGAAAATCTCCAAAATTGGTAGTAGCTTTTTGTACTTTTTTACCTTTTATCTCAAAAGGATTATCAAATCCTAACTTGGAATTACCCAAAAATGCAACACCACACCCCTCTTTACCAAAATACCCAAGTGTAATAGCTAGAGCATCAATAGCTTGAAGTACAAAATTACCAATAGAGTATTTTTGAACACCATTACCAACCAAAAAGACTACCTTTTTATTGACTATAAACTCTAATAGCTCTCCCATAATACTCAAATCAATACCGATATATTCTAATATAGCTTTAATTCTAAATTCTCTAGTAAAATCATAAAAATCTTCATATTCAGGTGCAAACTTTTCTAAAAAGTCTATATCTTCATGGTTTCCCATAATTGCAAATCTTGCCAACATCAAAGCCAGATAGAAATCACTTCGTGGTTTATTTTGTATAAATAGGTCAGCCTTTTTTGCAATAGGAGTCTCTATTGGGTCTATTACTATAATCTTTTTATCCTCAATATAGGGCATAAGATGAGAAGCTGTAACTGTGATATTTTTACCCCAGATTACAACTACTTGGGCTTTAGCTATCTGTTCAGGTGGTAATATTCTATTAACCCCTCGACCTGCGACTATCCCTGCATCTCCAGCACCATCACATAGAGTTCCTTTTGTAGTTGTGCCATCTATAGCATCAAATAGTAAATTTGTAATCTCTTGCATTACACCAAAGTTTCCAGACCCTCTCCAGAGTAATTTACTCTCTACCTTTAGGCTATTAGCAACAGTTTCTAATGCTTCATTTAAACTAACTTCTTCTTTATTAACTCTAGGTTTATTAATTCTCTTCTCTTCCCACATATACTTATTGAGTAGTGAACATAAAGCACCATTACTTGTAGGGTGTGCAGGGTCAGCTACTACTTTTGGAAAATATGCTATATCACAAACAATACCACATGCATCAGGACAATCAAATCCACAAGCCGTTTTTATCATTATCGTAATTCCACTTTTAGTAATTTAGAAAAGTTATATTTAGGTTTAGGTATTACTATTTCTGCTCTATACGAAGAGATAAATTTATTATCACTTACAGACCATATCTTATTTATCTTATAGTTAGTAACTTTCCCATTTATATATATTTTTTTGTTTTTTATCTCTTGAAGTTCATTATATTCCAAAAATAGTATTAACTTAGCTCTACTCAAATCTTTTATTTGTGCTAAGGGCATACTCATATTAACAAAATCTCCTTTATGCACTAAAAGTTTATATAAAAATTTATTTGTAAGGGTTATTGTTTTTTTCTTAATAGTATCTTTAAGCCGTTCTATATTATATAAAAGGTCAAGTTTCTGTTTTTTGAGTGTTTCTATCTTCTCTTTGGTTGATAGGTATTGGGTTTTGGCATTGATATAGCTATAAAAGGCTTTATCTTTTTGAGTAATAGAAACAGTGGATATATTAGATATACGATGGTAATAATCTTTTTGTTTTTGCAAAGATAAAGATATAGATTTAAGGTTTTGTTGATTTATTTTTAGCATATTTTTAATTAAAACCAATGCCTCTCTATCTGATTTAAGTTTAATCTTATCTAGTTTATCATCTAATTTTATGATTATATCATTTTTGATAGTTGTACCCTCTAGTGCTACTTTTGCTTGAATAACCTGTGCAGATACTGCTGATTTGAGTGTGACACTCTCATATGGTTCTACTTTAGCATAGTGAACTTTGGCAAAAACTATTAATGGACTTATAATTATAAGTAAATATCTCATGTTATCTCTTTTTTATTTGGATTATAACATGAGTTATTTAAGAGTATCTGACTCTTTTAGATAAGTTTAAAAATCATATGTAACTCCTGCACTAAGAGTATCTAAATCAGGAGAGTTCTTTTTTACAATTAATCGTTCATAATCGAAAAATAAACCTATGCCTTTCTCTTGGTCACCTTTACCATCAAATACTCTGGAGTATCTACCCTCTTTTGGTGTATCTTTTGACAAATCAACCTCTACTCCAGCACCCATGGCTATACCCTCTGCATCAACTTGTGTTAAATTACCTGTAGTTTTTGTTTTTGATGCACCCAAAAGAGCATATAAATTTGTAAGTTGCCCAATAGGTAACATAGGTTTTAAAAATAATCCTGCATGTGTAATAGTAGCTCCATCATCATTGAGCATACTTTTTATACCTCTAGCCTCTATACCTATATATGGATTAAAATCATATCCCACTCTTCCTACTAGACCTACACTATTTTCTATACCTGATTTAGTAGGACAATTACAATTGCTATCATATCGACTTCCCGTAATACCCAATCCTACATAAAAACCACTTGGATTTATCTCTTTAGACTCTTTTTTTATGATAGGTTTTGCTACAGCTACCACAGGTGTAGGTATGGGGACAACTGGCTCTACAATAGCCTCTTGGGCTAAACGCATATCCTCTTGTTCATAAGGGGTAATAGTAGGATAAATATCCCCTCCTGCATGACAAAATGTACCTAAAGATATTATAGTTATAATTGATAATTTTATATTTTTCATCTTATTCCTTTTGTTCATTTTAAATAAAAATATTATAAATATAATTTTATTATATCTAAAATTAAATTTTTTTTAAATTAAAAGATTAATAAGATTTTGATTTTCTCCATAAGAAAATATAGATACCCATAGATATTATTATCATAACAAAACTCTGTATCTGCCCCATAGTCAACCAATTATCATACAGAAATCCTAATTGAACATCAGGTTGTCTCCAAAACTCTGCAATAAATCGCATTGCTCCATATAGTACTCCATAAAGAGCAATTAACTCTCCATCAAATTTTTTATATTTTCTATAAGCAAATAAAATAATAGCAATAATAAAACCTTCTAAAAATGCTTCATATAATTGAGATGGATGCCTAAGTACACCATCAACCAATATTCCCCATGGTTCATCTGTAGCCCTTCCCACTAACTCTTGATTTAAAAAATTTCCAATTCGTCCAAATATATATCCTACAGGAATAGCCAATGCTACTATATCCACAATTTTACTTAATTTATTGGGATTTTTTCTATGAAATAACCAAGAACCAATAATTGCACCCACTACAGCACCATGATAACTCATACCTCGAATACCAACAAATTCACCATTGTGAAAAGGATTAAAAATCTGCCATGGATGTATAAGATAATAGCTTGTATTGGTATCATAAAATAGTATATACCAAATTCTAGCTCCTAAAATAATGCCAACCTCAATCCAGATAAAATAGTTGTCTATCTCTTCATAACTAATAGCTATGGAGTCTTTTTTAATAATCCATTTAGCATACCACAAAGCTACAAGTAGTGCAGATATATACATAATACCATACCAATGTACGGATATAAATCCCAAATCAAATGCTATAGGATTGAAGTGTTCATATATATAATTCCAATAGTTCAAATTTTGCCTTTAATTTATTTTTAATAAGTATATCATATATACATTAACTAATGATTAACTTTTCGTTAGTTGATGATTAATAATATTTAAATATAATTCACTCAAGAAGATAAAATGTCTTCATCATTGTTCACGAGATTTAGTATATAATAAACTCCTTTCTTAAAAATATATACTCCCTTGATAGAACATTTTTAGACCTCCTTTGTAATAAACACTCGTGGACAATGATGATGATAGACTTCTTAACTTGATATTAATCTCTCTCATGTTACTATACATAAATTAAAACAACAATAAGGATTTATTATTATAAATATTTTAATGATAGAAGATGATTATGAACTCTCACAAATTTTAACTGAATATTTAAATAAATTTAATATTTCTGTTATATCAGCAGAAGAGCCGTATATTGGTTTATCTCTTCTAACTCAACATGAATTTGACCTCATCATTTTAGATTTGACCTTGCCAGGAATTGATGGATTGGAAGTGATACCAAAAATCAGAAAAAGCTCTACTATTCCGATAATCGTATCTTCTGCTAGAGATGACATTACAGATAAAGTGATTGCACTTGAAAGAGGTGCTGATGATTATATGCCAAAGCCCTATGACCCACGAGAGTTAGTAACTCGTATCAAAACTATTTTGAGGAGAGTACAAGCAATAAATAAACCAGTGACACCAAAATCTCTTTTTGAACTGAATGATGATGCTAGAAGTATCACTTTTCATAATAAATTATTAGAGTTAACGGCCGCAGAATTTGATATTCTCTCAATACTTATCAAACATAGAAACTCTGCTGTATCTCGTGAACAGCTTCTATATGATAGTGAACATATTGATGATAATAGTTCAATTAAAAATATTGATGTTATGATTTCAAGAATTAGACACAAGCTATCTAATATTGATAAAGAGAACTCTTATATCAAACCTGTTAGAAGTGTAGGATATCTATTGACCGAAAAAGTCTAAATAGATGAAAAATATTTCGGTTAGTACTTTTATCAATATACTATTTGGACTAGTTCTTTCTCTATTAATTACTGCTCTATTTTTCTTTATCTCTTGGGACAAAGAGAGACAAAGAAGTGATGAGCTATCTCGTTATAGACTTATATCTAATGCCTTGCTCTCTACAGCACAACTCAATCCTACTCAAGAAGAGTTAGCAAAATTCTATAGAAATTCTCATGTCAAACCAGTAGCAATTAATGCTAATCGTATGCTTATTTTGAGCAAAGGAAAAGTGATATTTGAAGGAGAATCTATATATGGCAGAATGCAAATTTTTGCTATAGGAGATAGTCGTTATATATATTTACAAAGATATGGGTTTAGACTAATGCTTAAAGATATAAAATCAAGAACTATTAGGTTCAATTTAACAATTTTTATTGCAATATTAATAGGCATTTTGTTTATATTTTTATATATCGCAATTATGAGTAAACTATCACCATTAAAAAAACTCAATAAACAGATTTTGGAATTTGCAAAAGGTAATATGGAGATAAAAATCACTTATAGAAGTAATGATGAGATAGGACAGATAGCACAAAGTTTTGACAATGCTATATATCATATCAAAAGACTATTAGAATCCAAAAATCTTTTTATGCGTAATATGATGCATGAGCTTAAAACTCCCATTACTAAAGGACGAATTGTAGTAGAGATGATTGAGGATGGAAATAACAAAAAAACACTTATTCGTGCATTTGAAAGAATGAACCAGTTAATTGGTGAATTAGCATATATAGAAAGACTTACAACCCAAAGTTTCCAACCACAACTCAAAAAAGTGAATATCAATGATATTTTAGAAAGAAGTCTAACACTTTTATTGGTTACGAAAGAAAAAGTCACTATAAAAACAGATAATAATCTAATTACAACTGATGCGAAACTATTATCATTGGCTCTAAAAAATCTAATTGACAATGGTATAAAATATAGTGAAAATTCTCATGCAACCATTATTAGTAATAATAAATCTATAAAAGTTTTATCAAAAGGAAAGAGTTTGGAAAATCCCTTAGAATATTATCTTGAACCTTTTACACAAGAGGAGAAGAGACAAAGTGGATTTGGATTGGGTTTATATATTGTTAATAATATTATACAACGACTAGATTATACTTTGCATTACTACTACAAAGATAGTAGTAATGTATTTGAGATACAAATTAATAAATAGGTGTAGCGTAAGTACTAACTCGTTTTATCCAACCTCTTAGGAAATGTTTCTCTGATGGTTTATTTTTGACTCTATTTTCAAGTACCACTTTTGCTGCATCTGAAAACTCTTTGAGAGCTTGTGACCCTTTTGATACAGGTCTCATAGTTTGAAGTACTTGAAGCAATCCCCAACCTTGATTATTATACTTCTCTGTCTCTTTTATACCTTTTCCTTTAAAGTTGATATAATCAATCAAAGGATACCAACCACCATTAGTATTAGCTAGAGCATTATAATTTCGTTTTATATATGCTTGTTTATCTTTTGCTACATATTTAACAATTTCAGGAATAGCATCTACAACTCTATCAAAAAAGAATTTAGTCTGAAGTGTTTTTGTATTTATTAATAGTGTTTTGAGTTGTTCATATTTTGGAGTACCTTTAGCTCTTTGAAAAGCTTGTCTGTTTGGCCAAGGGATGCCTTTATTTTTTTGCTCTTTAAGCCATTGTGGAATGTCAACTTTATTATCAATATAATATTGTATCATATCAGGAAAAGTTTGGTCAAATACTACTGGTTGTTCTGCTGGATACCATATAAAGTGACCATAACCCAATGATGCAAAATTTTCGCTTGGAGACCAATACATTAGATATTTAGGATTTCCCCCTGTCTCATTTTTATATATCTGGTCAGCAATTTTGTTTAACTGATATGGTTCTAATTGAGGTCGAGTGAGATTTTGCTCACTATATCTAGTGTCCTTAATTACCTGCTTACTACAACCACCAAAAAGTATAGCAACACTAGCTAAAGTAACTACTAATTTTAAAATTTTCATTTTATCTCCTTTTTTTCTTTAAGTATAGAAAAAAATAGCTAATAATCTTGTTAATATTTTAGATTAATTCTTTATTTTGTAAAATTTTTTAAATACTCCATCCTCTTTATAGTCACAGGAATAATGAATTATAGCATATTCCTATAAAATATATTTTTTTATAACAAAATTTCAAACCTACTTAATCAATATTGTTCTATAATCTATTCTAATTATAATAGTTATCACTTATTGTAATAACCTTAGTTTAATGGAGAAGCTTATGTTTAAAATTATTAGACGGGAAGAGATGGCACATGGTACAATTATCTTAAATGAGATAGAAGCACCACAAATTGCTAAAAAAGCGAAACCAGGACAGTTTGTTATATTAATAGCAAATGAGTATGGTGAGAGAATACCACTAACTATGGCAGATGTGGATAAGACGAAAGGAACTATTACTATTATCTATATGATAGTAGGTAAAAGTACTCGACTTTTTTCATCATTGAAAGTAGGAGAAGGGTATAAAGATGTAGTAGGCCCATTGGGACAACCTACTCATATTGAGAAGAAAGGTACTGTTGTCTGCGTTGGTGGTGGTACAGGAACAGCTGTTTTACACCCTATTACTCGTGGTATGTATGGTGCAGGAAATAGAGTTATATCTATAATTGGAGCTAGAAGTAAAGATTATATTATTATGAGAGAGCAGATGGAAAAGGTATCTCATGAAGTTAGAATTTGTACAGATGATGGTTCAGAAGGACGACATGGATTTGTAACAGATGAACTTAGAGAGGTATTAGAGAGTGAAGATATAGCTGAAGTGGTAGCTATTGGTCCTGTACCTATGATGAAATTTGTATCTCTTCTTACCAAAGAGTATGGAGTACCAACTACTGTAAGTCTCAATCCTATTATGATAGATGGTACGGGTATGTGTGGTGGATGTCGTGTTACTATCGGTGGGATAACCAAATTTGCTTGTGTTGATGGACCAGAATTTGATGGACATAAAGTTGATTTTGATGGATTAATGAGAAGACTTTTGGCATATAGAGTAGAAGAAGAGCATTCCGAAAATTGTTTGTTTGAACAAAAAGAGGAGGTATAATAGTATGACTTATGAAAAAGAACCAAAATATATGACTAAAAAAGAGCGAAGAGCAATAGCTAGACAACCTATGCCTGAACAAAATCCTCATATTAGAAACAAAGACTTTTCAGAGGTAACTTTGGGATTTGATTTAACTAGAGCTCAACATGAGGCAGCTAGATGTATAGAGTGTAAAGACCCTGCTTGTACTAAAGGGTGTCCTGTTGGAATAGATATAAAAGGTTTTCTATCTCAAATTGTAGAGGGAGATTTAGATGGAGCGATACATACTGTATGGGAGAAAACAGCTCTTCCTGCTGTATGTGGAAGAGTATGCCCACAAGAGATACAGTGTGAGCAGGTGTGTGTAGTAGGACTCAAAAAAGGTAAAGAGTCTGTAGGAATTGGTGATTTAGAGATGTTTATCGCTGATTGGGCTAGAGAGAATAATGTAGTAAATGAGGTAAAAATACCACCTAGTACAGGTAAAAAAATTGCTGTTGTAGGTAGTGGACCTGCTGGAATTACAGTTGCAGGAGATTTGGCTAAAAAAGGTCATGAGGTAACTATATATGAAGCATTTCATAAAGCAGGAGGAGTTTTGTTATATGGAATACCAGAATTTAGACTTGCCAAAGATATTGTTGATTATGAGATAGAACAGCTAGAAAAATTGGGTGTAAATATCGTATGTAATACAGTAATAGGCAGAACAGTTGATGTTGATGAGCTTATTGAAGAGATGGGTTATGATGCCGTATTCATAGGAGTAGGTGCAGGACTTCCTAACTTTTTAAATATCCCAGGCGAAGACCTTAATGGTGTATTTTCAGCTAATGAGTATCTCACTCGTGCTAATCTTATGAAAGCTTTTGATTTTCCAAAATATGATACACCTATAATACCAGGTAGAAATGTAGTTATATTAGGTGCTGGTAATGTAGCAATGGATTCAGCTAGAACAGCTGTGCGTTTAGGAGCAAAAAAAGTTACTATTGTATATAGAAGAACCAAAGAACAATCACCATCAAGAAAAATTGAACTACATCATGCAGAACAAGAGGGAGTGCAATTCAAGTTTTTAACCTCACCACTAGAGTTTATAGGTGATGCCAATGGTAAACTAGTAGGTATCAATTGTGAGAAAATGGAACTAGGTGAACCTGATGAGAGTGGACGAGCAAAACCAATTCCTACAGGAGAGCATGAGTATATTGATTGTGATTTGGCTATTATATCTATTGGAACAAGTGCCAACCCACTATTAACTAAAACAACAGATAATTTAGAACTTAATAAATGGGGAAATATTGAAGCTGATAAAAAAACAGGAAAAACTACCAAAAAAGGTGTTTGGGCAGGTGGAGATATTACACTAGGTCAAGCTACTGTAATTTTGGCTATGGGTATGGGTAGAGATTCAGCTAATTCAATTGATGCTTATCTAAATGGAGAGGAGTGGTAAAACCACTTCTCTAATCATTTTCACAATGCTCAATTTCTAAATCATGAATGAGTGTCTCTATAAATTCACCACAAGTTCGGCTACAGATATACTCATCACCTGAAAACTCTATACTACAAAACCATTTAGTTTTACTATCTCTTCTATGAATTACCTCTGGATAAATAACTAATTTTTTTTCTAAACCTGCAATATATTTACATATTTCAGATTTATATGTAGGGTCATCATACTGAATAGTCAGCCTCATATACCCCTCTTCCATTCTGACAACAGCCGTTTTATTACATGACATCAAATCTCCTTATAAATAAAATAAGCTAACCATATGGTAGCACTATTTTATTTATTTTATACTTTATATTTGAGAAAAAGAGTTTACAAATGAAATTTATTAAGAAAAGAATAAACTGCTACTTTATTACACATATATCTTTTTCATAAATTCTACCTATATAATAATACTACCCAAAGAAAAAAAGAGTGTGTAGATATTTAACAAATGTGACAAATATACTCTTAATTATATAAGTATTAATTTCATATTATTTAGCATAAGCGTATAATATTCCAACTTTAATAGATAAAAGGAGTCCGAATGAATATTCATGAGTATCAGGCAAAACAAGTTTTTGCTAAATACGGTGTACCAACACCTAGAGGTATTATCGCAAATACGGTCGAAGAGGCTGTAGCTAATGCTAAAGAGCTTGGTGGAAATATTTGGGTTGTAAAAGCTCAAATCCATGCAGGTGGTAGAGGACTTGGTGGTGGTGTAAAACTAGCTAAGTCAATAGAAGAGGTAGAGACTCTTGCAGGTGAGATATTAGGAATGACTCTTGTAACTCATCAGACAGGTCCAGAGGGTAAACTGGTACAAAAAGTATATATTGAAGAGGGAGCTGATATTAAAGATGAGCTTTATCTCTCTGTTGTACTTGACCGTGCTGCTGAATTACCAATTATTATGGCTTCAACTGAAGGTGGTATGGATATTGAAACTGTAGCAGACAAAACTCCTGAAAAAATTATCAAAGTAGCTGTTGACCCATCAATTGGTTTTCAATCTTTCCATGGTAGAGAGCTTGTATTTGGTTTAGGAATTACAGATAAAGCTGAACAGAAAAAAATGGTTCAATTTGCATCTAAACTTTATAAACTATATATGGAAAATGATGCAGAGATGATTGAGATTAACCCACTAATTAAAACAGGGGCAGGAGATTTTATAGCACTTGATGGTAAAATGGGATTTGATGACTCTGCACTTGGACGACACCCTGATATTGAAGCTATGCGTGATATTACAGAAGAGGATGCTGATGAGAGAGAAGCTAGTGAATATGGTCTAAGTTATATTGCACTAGATGGTGAGATTGGTTGTATGGTAAATGGTGCTGGTCTTGCAATGGGTACAATGGATACGATTAACTATATGGGCGGAACTCCAGCTAACTTCCTTGATGTAGGTGGTACTGCAAATGCCCAAACTGTTGCAAAAGGTTTTGAAATTATTCTCAAAAATCCAAATGTAAAAGCTATTTTTGTAAATATCTTTGGTGGGATTGTAAGATGTGATAGAATTGCAAATGGAATATTAGAGGCTACTAAATTAGTAGATGTAAATGTACCAGTTATTGTTAGACTTGATGGAACAAATGCACCTGAAGCCGCAGTAATTTTAGAAAATGCAAATATAGATAATATTATTACAGCAACTGATTTAGGTGATGGTGCAGCAAAAGCAGTAGCAGCAGCAAAAGGAGAATTATAGATGTCAATTTTAGTAAACAAAGATACAAAAGTAATCGTTCAAGGTTTTACAGGTGGTGAAGGAACATTCCATGCAGGTCAATGTATGGACTATGGAACTCAAATAGTTGGTGGTGTAACACCAGGAAAAGGTGGTCAAGAGCATCTTGGTAAACCAGTATTTAATACAGTAAAAGAGGCTATCAAAGCTACAAATGCTACGGTATCAATGGTATTTGTTCCACCTGCATTTGTAGCAGATGCTGTTATGGAAGCAGCTGAAGCTGGAATTGAACTAGCTGTTATTATTACAGAGGGTGCACCTGTTAGAGATATGCAGATGGCAAAAGCTTATGCTGTTAAACAAGGTATGAAAACAATTGGACCAAACTGCCCAGGGATTATTACTGCTGGTGAGTGTAAAATTGGTATTATGCCTGGTAATATTTTCAAAAAAGGAAGTGTAGGACTAATTTCAAAATCAGGAACACTAACTTATGAGGGTGCAAATCAGGTTGTAAATGAAGGATTTGGAATTACAACTGCTGTTGGTATTGGTGGAGACCCAATTATTGGTTTAAGCTATAAACAACTTCTACCTATGTTTGAAGCAGACCCAGAGACTAAAGCTATTGTAATGATTGGTGAGATTGGTGGAGACTTAGAAATCCAAGCTGCAAAACTTATCAAAGAGCAAATAACAAAACCTGTTGTAGCATTTATTGCAGGACAGAGTGCACCTGCTGGTAAAAGAATGGGACATGCTGGAGCTATTATCTCTGGAAGTGCTGGAACTGCCAAAGAGAAAATGGATGCACTTGAAGCTGTAGGAGTTAAAGTTGTTGTATCTCCTGCTGAAATTGGGAAGGCTGTTAAAGAGGTTCTTTCCAAATAATTCTACATAATTAAGAGACAAGGTATATCTTGTCTCTACATATTCTTTTGATATTCATTTACTTTTTTTTTTAATATTTCTTTAAAATTTCATCTTTCATACTAATTTTATTGGTATAATTATAAAAAATAAAAGGAATTCAATATGTTAGATGACTCATATACAAATGATTATTATAATGAAGCAACAAAGAATGCTGTAATAAACAACAACAATATTAAAAATAAAAATAAAATAAGTTTATTAATCTTTAGCTTATCTTTAGTGGGTATTATATCATTTTTTGGATATAACTCTTTGCAAGATAATACAATACAAAAAACTAAAGTATTGGGTGTAAGTCATACAAAATCTATTTCACAAAGTGATATTGATTATGCTGCTGAAATTGAAAAATTGGATGAACCTGATACAGAGTATAGCTCCCAACTAGTTAATTATGTACAGAAAGAGATTGATAAAGCATCTAAGAATAGGGAAAATAGAAAAAAAGATAAATGGAGAGATATTATAGTAGTTGTAAAACAAGGTGATACTTTGGCTACTCTTGCAAAAAAATATTATAACAATTCTACAGCTTATGACAAAATAATCAATAATAATCACGAACTCACTGAAAAAGCTCATGTAATTTATCCTGGACAAAAACTAAGAATTTCACAACCATATTAATATAATACAACAAAATACATTTCTTTTTAATATTTTTTATGTATAATTATTACATAAGAAATATTTTATGTGGAGTAAAGTAATGTATCACCTTGTAACCGATAAAAGTAGAATATTAGTTCGAGCAGATAGAGAAATCATACTCTCAAAAGATGAAACTACAAAAAGTAGAACTGATATTAATGGAACTATCTTATATTATAATCATATTTTTGCTAAAATCTCTGGATATAAAAAGAGTGAACTATTATATGCACCTCACAGCATACTAAGACATCCTGATATGCCTAAAGCCATTTTTTATATTATTTGGCAGACACTCCTATCTGGAAGGTCAACACAAGCTATTATCAAAAACTTTACAAAAGATGGTAACTACTATTGGCTATTAATGGAGTTTATAGTTCAAAAAGACAATAAAAATAAGATAGTATCTTTTTTATCTTATGGAAAACAAGCCCCTAAACAAGCTATAAATATTATTAAACCAATATATAAAAATTTATTAAAAATAGAGAGAGAATATAGTATGGAAAACTCTATTAAATATTTATCATCTTTTTTAAATAATAATAACTATGCAACATATAATGAATATATATCTGGAATATTAAAAAAGAAAAAAAGAAGTTTTTTATCTAATCTAAAATTTTAAATGATTTGTAAAAAAATATTAATTTTGGTATCATATTAATATATGTTAAGCCAAAAAGATATATAATTAAAAATATTTATGACCACTATATGAAAGTCATAAGATACAAAGGGTGTTTGATGAAGGAAGTTTTAATAGTTGTTTTATCTGCTATTGTAGGATATATTGTGTTATCAGCATTTTCTGTCAGCAATAGTCCACAAGAGGCAATGCGTCGAATTATAGAGCAACCTCATAATGATATTAAACAGCAAAAAGAGTTAGATTTAGCTAGATTGGAGAAAGAACAAGAGACAAATCTTGCAAAATTGCAAAATGAAAAAGATATTGAAGCAATGCGAGTAAAACAAAATATAGAGATAACCAAAGATAAATATAATACAGATGTAAAATTGAAAGAGATTGATTTTAAAACAAATAGTACTTTAGCAGGAATAAAATATAGTTCTGTAGAAAAACAAAAATCAGAAGATAATAAAATGCTAATAGCTATCTCTATATTGGTGTTTATACTTATTTATATATATCTTAAATATCAAAGAAGCTTAGCACAAATTGAACTTGAAAAAGAGAAAGAGTACAAAGATTTATTGGCAAAAAAAGAGTATGCAGAGAGAATACTATCAATTGTGGCTACGGGTAATATCTCAGTAGAGACCGAACATAAATTACTAAAAATATTAGATGAATTGAATAATCCACATATACATTCAAGTAATAATTCTCTTATTCATCATCCCAATCCTGATATAGAACAGCTTCCTTTGCAGAAAAATATTTAATGTAACTATTATTCTCTTCTGATAAATAGTATAAAAATCATTTGTCTCAAAAGGTAACATCAAAACTTATTGGTGGAGTAATTGTGAGTTATTCAAATTCTCGTTATCCAAAGTAAGATATTCTGTTATTAGTGATAAAGAACCTCACTTAAATTAACTTTAAATTAAAGGGGAAACCTATGGCAGTAATGAAAGCTCCTGAGAATACTCCAGTATGGGTAGATACATCAAGATGTAAAGCCTGTGATATATGCGTAGATGCATGTCCAGCTGGTGTACTTTCAATGCAACAAGAACCAACTTCTACTTTGGGTGCTATGATTAGTGTAATCGCACCCGAATCGTGTATTGGATGTAATGAGTGTGAACTCTCATGTCCAGATTTTGCTATTTATGTAGCAGATAAAAAAGAGTTTAAATTTGCAAAACTAACAAAAGATGCAAAAGCAAGACAAGAGGCAATCGTAAATAATAAATATAGATTGCCTACAGACTATAAGGAGGCTAACTAATGTCTGCAACAAGAGAAGTAATTTCAAGTGGTAACGACTTAGCAGCAAGAGCATCAGTTGATGCAGGATGTATGTTTTTTGCTGGATACCCATTAACACCTTCAAGTGAAATAATGCATACCATTTCTGACCTTTTACCAAAAGTAGGTGGTGTAGCAATTCAAATGGAAGATGAGATTGCAGGGGTTGCCGCTGCAATTGGTGCAGGTATGAGTGGTGTAAGAACATTGACAGCAACCTCAGGTCCTGGTATCTCACTAAAAGCTGAAAACCTTGGACTCGCACAAATGTGTGAAGTACCTTTAGTTGTACATAATGTTATGAGAGGTGGTCCATCAACAGGTCTTCCAACTCGTGTATCTCAAGGGGATGTAGCACAAGCTAAAAACCCAAGTCATGGAGATTACAAATCAATAACATTATGTGCTGGTAACTTAGCAGAGTGTTATACGGAGACAGTAAGAGCATTTAATCTGGCTGATAGATTTATGCAACCTGTATTTGTTCTTCTTGATGAAACTATTGGTCATATGCATGCAAAAGCTCAAATTCCAACAGTAGAAGCAGTAAAAGCTGGAATTGTTCCTAGAAAAACATTTGATGGACCAGCAGAAGAGTATCTCCCTTATGGTGTAGAACAAGATGAACCAGCAGTACTAAATCCAATGTTTAAGGGTTATAGATACCATTATACAGGTCTTCATCATGATGCATCTGGTTTCCCAACAGAAGAGATTGAAACTTGTAGAAAACTAATTGATAGACTTTTTGCAAAAGTTGATAACTATAAAGATGAAATTGAACTAAACGAAGAGTATATGATAGATGATGCAGATATTTTACTTATTGGTTATGGTTCGGCATCACTTGCTATCAAAGAGGCTGTAAATACTCTTAGAAAAGAGGGTATCAAAGTTGGTATGTTTAGACCAATTACTTTATGGCCAAGTCCAGAAAAAAGAATGCATGAACTCGGACAAAAATTTGATAAAGTACTTTCTATTGAGCTTAACCAAGGTCAATACCTTGAAGAGGTACAAAGAAGTATGGGAAGATTGGATATTCAAAAGTTGATTAAAACAAATGGTCGTCCATTTTCACCTGCTGATATTATTGAGAAAGTTAAGGAGATATTCTAAGATGGCTTTTAATTATGACAAATATTTAAGAACAAATAAGATGCCAACACTATGGTGTTGGGGATGTGGTGATGGTGTTATTCTCAAATCATTTATCCGTGCAGTTGCAAAAATAGGATGGGAAAAAGATGATATATGTGTAGTTTCAGGAATTGGTTGTTCTGGAAGATTTAGTTCATATATTGATTGTAATACTGTGCATACTACTCATGGTAGAACCATTGCATTTGCAACAGGGATTAAACTTGCTAATCCTGATAAACATGTTGTATGTGTTGCAGGAGATGGTGATGGATTGGCAATTGGTGGTAACCATACAATTCATGGTTGTAGAAGAAATATTGATATAACTATGATTTTAATTAATAACTTTATCTATGGTTTAACTAACTCTCAAACATCTCCAACAACCCCTCAAGGTATGTGGACAGTTTCACAAAAAGCTGGAAATATTGACCCAACTTTTGATGCTTGTAAACTTGCAATTGCTGCTGGTGCATCTTTTGTTGCTCGTGAGACAGTTAATAGTCCTAAGAAACTTGAAAAAATCTTAATTCAAGCTATGGAGCATAAAGGGTTCTCTTTTGTAGATGTACAGTCTAACTGTCATATTAATCTTGGAAGAAAAAACAAAATGCAATCTGCTATGGCAAACCTTGATTGGATTAATAGTAATACTGTTTCCAAAAAGAAATATGACTCATTACCTCCTGAAGAGCAAATGAACCTTTTTCCTACAGGTATTTTAAAACAAGATACAGAAGTATCTGAATATTGTGATATGTATGAAGAGATTAAAAAAGTACATCAAGGTGAAAGAAAGAAAATCACTCAAGATGACTTTAAGAAAAAAATATAAGGAGAAGTGCTATGAGTAAAATTGTAATGAGATTTACTGGTGTTGGTGGTCAAGGTGTTCTCCTTGCTGGTGAGATTTTTGCAGCTGCAAAAATTGCCACTGGTGGATTTGGAATTAAAACAGCAACATATACATCACAAGTTCGTGGTGGTGCAACCGTTGTTGATATTCAACTAGATGATAAAGAGATATTTTATCCTTATGCCATAGATGGTGAGATTGATTTTATGTTATCTGTTGCTGATGTAAGTTATCAACAATTTAAAGGTGGAGTAAGAGATGGTGCAACTATTGTGATAGAGCCAAATCTAGTTCATCCAAGTGATGAAGATAGAAAAAGATGGAATATCGTTGAGATACCTATTATTACTATTGCAAAAGAAGAGGTGGGAAATGTAATAACTCAATCAGTTGTTGCACTTGCTATTGCAAATACATATACTAATGCTTTAGATAAGAAAATACTTGTTGATACTATGCTTAGTAAAGTACCACCAAAAGTACATGAGCTAAATATAAAAGCTTATGACCTTGGTGAGAAATATGCACAAGAAGCTATAACTGCATAGTTAAATAGGGTGACAGAGATGTCACCCACTACATTTAGAACTATTGTTATCCTCAGCTAATTCGGATAAACTTTTTTTGTTACAACCTTTAATAGGTTTTTTGGATTTTTCAATATTGGGCTTACCATTTGAATCCCACTTAACCCTGCCTCCATGTACGACTACAACTAATGCCAAAAATAATACTATTTTTAAAAAATTCATATTTACATCCTATTCTTAATATAATTAGAGTATATCAAATTTTTATGATTATTCTTTTAATTTAGAATTAATTTTTTTTCTTAATTTTTAAAAAATTTAAAATGTTTCAAAAATACTCTTTTCGATATTTTTTTAAATTATTTAGCATAAATATATATTTTATTTAATATTTATGCTATTAATTATAGTTTTAAACTATTATAGACAAGCTATATCAAAATTCGATAAGTAATAAAACTCAATATCCAAGCCGTAACAGTAGTAAATATAAATAGATAAACTAGATATTTATATCCTCCAGCCTCTTTGGCAAATACCATAGATGCAGCCAAACATGGTAGATAAATCATAACAAATACTATAAATGCCATAGCTGAAGCAAAAGAGATATTGGCTTTTAACTCATTTGATAGAGCATTACTTGTCTCATCAACCTCATCACCAATAGCATATAGAACACCTAGTGTTGATACCACAACCTCTTTTGCAGCAAGTCCTGCCTCTAAAGCTACTGTCATTCTCCAATCAAATCCAAGAGGAGCAAAAAATGGTTCACTAGCTTTACCTATCTGACCTAGATAACTATTTTCTAATTTTTTCATTTTTAGTTCATTTTCTAGTTGTGATATTTTTTGAGTATCTTTTATCTGTTCTATTTTAGAGGCATAACTTTTTTCTAACAGTGGCTGATTTGGATAAGTTGCTAATGCCCAAATAAGTATAGATGCACCTAAAATAAATGTACCTGCTTTTTTTACATAACTTTTTGCATTATTATAAACAGTATGCCAAACTAAAATAAATGATGGCAGACGATATTTTGGCATCTCCATTACAAATGGTTCATCATCACCTTTAAATACCACAACTCTTAAAACTTTTGCCATAATAAGACCTAGTAATGCACCTGATATATAGATAACAAATAAAATATTTCCTGCTTTTTCTGCACCAAAAAATGCTCCTGCAAAAAGTACATAGATAGGAAGTCTAGCCCCACAACTCATAAACCCTATAATAAATAGAGTAATAAGTCTATCCTTTTCACTTTTGAGTGTTCTAGCAGCCATATATGCAGGAACAGAACATCCAAACCCTGTAACAAGAGGGATAAAACTCTTACCATGCAGTCCAAATTTATGAAAGAAGCCATCTAATAAAAATGCTACACGACTCATATAACCAGTAGTCTCAAGTAAAGCAATACCAATATATAAAATGATGATATTTGGTAAAAACATCAATACAGCTCCAACTCCTGCTATAATTCCATCTACTATTACACTTTTGAGAGACTCATTAGATATAGTTGAACCTATCCAATCACCAAAAGCTCCAACTCCAGCATCTATCCAATCCATAGGCATAGCACCTAGTTTAAATGTTAACTGAAATAACCCCCACATTAAAAATAAAAATATAGGAATACCTAAATATTTATTAATCATAATATCATCTATCTTTTTGGTTCTATTTTTCCCACCTCTATTTCGTTTACAGCTAACTGTCTCCATTCTAATACCACGAGCAATTGCATTATACTCATTATATTTTATCTCTTGCACATTTTTTGTCTCATGGTGCAAATAGAGATGTTCCAACGCTGATATAAGTCGGGGTTGAAGCTCCATCATAATAGGTTCATCATGCAACTCTTTGTATAAATCTTTATCTTCAAAAATTAAACGAATAGCTATCTCTCTACTAGATAAATCTCTAAAACTAAATCCTTTAGCATCTATAAATTGGACTAAATCTAAAATCTCCTCTTCTACAGCATCACTATATACAATATTGGAATCTTCTCTTTTAGAATTATCTGCTACCTCATGGATTTTTTCTAATAACTCTTCTACACCCATCTTAGTATTGGCTGATACTAAAACTACAGGTACACCAATAATTGCTTCAATCTGCTTAACATCTATCTCTATACCCTCTTTTTTAGCCTCATCAGCCATATTTAGGGCTAGTACCATCTTTTTATTAAGTTTCAAAAGTTCTAATGTTAAAAGCAAGTTTCTCTGAAGATGAGTAGAGTCTAATACATTAATGATAACATCATACTCTTCATCTTGTAGATAGTTATGAGCTACTTTCTCCTCTTGTGAAAATCCTCGTATAGAGTAAGTACCAGGCAAATCAACCATCTCCATCATATGACAATGGTGTTCAAAACAGACCTCTGTTTTCTCTACTGTTACACCTGAAAAATTTCCAACCTTTAGTCCATTAGAGCCACTCATTGCATTAATCAGCATAGATTTACCTACATTTGGTTGTCCTGCTAAAACTATTTTAATTGTATCCATCATATTTTCTCTACCTCAATCTGTTTAGCCTCTTCACCACGAAGCCCAATAAGTGTTCCATCAACTAATATCTCCATAGTCTGTTTACCTATAGAACACGCTTCAATAGTAAGTTTGCTTCCTCTTACTACACCAAATGAAGCTAATCTTGTTTTTAGTGCCTCTTGTGTCTCTATCTTTTTTATTAAAGCACTATCGCCTTTGTGTAAATCACTTAATTTCATTTTTTCCCTTAAAGTTATAATTGGCAAAGAATAATGAATATCAACTTAAAAACTAATTAAATGATAATAATTTTCATTATATTTTTTTATAAAAGCGTCCTAAATTTTATATTTGCTATAATCCCACTATGAAAAGTTTATACAATACAAAAATAACAAAAGATTTAAATGATTTAGAACTAAGAGTTTATACATCACGACTATTAGGTAATGATGATAGTTTAGTACTTCACGGTGGAGGTAATACCTCTGTTAAAATTAATGATATACTATATGTAAAAGGCAGTGGTTGGGATTTAGGAGATATAGAAAAAGAGGGATTTGCACCTGTCAAAACTATTAAACTTATCAATTTGCTTGAAAATGAGAGATTGAGTGATAGTGATATGGTGAAATATCAAAGAGAAGCATTGGTAGATAAAACAGCACCTAACCCCTCTATTGAAGCAATTTTACATGCACTTATCCCTTATAAATTTGTTGACCACACTCATGCTGATGCTATAGTTACCATATCAAATTCAAATAAAGGTAAAGAGTTAATAGCTGATATTTATCAAGATTATCTAATCATTCCATATATAATGCCTGGATTTTTGCTATCCAAAATGGTATATAATATAACAGATGGAATTGATTGGGATAGTATCAAAGGAATTATACTACATAATCATGGAATTTTTACTTTTGCTAACAGTGCTAAAGAAAGTTATAATAATATGATAGAAGCAGTAACATTAGCCCAAAATTATATCAAAAAATCAAAGAAAGATAAAATTCATGATTTATCAAAAATCAAAAAGATTATATCCAAAGCCAAGGGATATAGCGTAGTTATGAGAGTTAATCAATCCCAAATTGCTAAACAATTTGCTACCAAAGAGGATATGGCACTATCTAAACAAGGGGTTTTAACTCCTGAGCATATTATACGAACTAAAAGAGTACCTATAATATTTGAAGAGAATTATGAAAAAGAGTTAGAAAATTATATAAAAGAGTATAAAGCATATTTTGAAAGAAATAGTTATGATGAGATTATGCTAAATCCTGCTCCTAATTGGGCTATACTTAAAGATTTTGGAACTGTGAGTTTTGGAAAAGATGAGAAAGAGGCCAAAATTATAGAGGATATAAATAATCATACTATGAAAGCTATGATAAATGCTAAAAATCTTGGTGGATACAAAAGTATTAGTGAGAGAGATAGCTTCTATATGGAGTATTGGGAGTTAGAGCAGATGAAGGTGAAAGGGAAATAATATGCCAAAACTAATGACAATAGATGCAGGAACAGGAAGCGTAAGAGCTGTAATATTTGATGAACTGGGTAATCAGCTCGGTGTGGGACAAGAGGAGTGGTATCATTTATATGAAGAGGGTATTCAAGACTCTATGAGCTTTGATTTCAAAACCAATTGGGGTTTGATATGTAGATGTATCAAAAAAGCAATATTAGATGCAAAAATAGAGGGCAATGATATAAAAGCAATAACAGCATCTAGTATGCGTGAGGGCATTGTACTTTATGATAAGTTTGGTCATGAGCTTTGGGGTGTAGCCAATGTTGATGCTAGAGCTTTTAAAGAGGTACGAGAACTCAAAGAAAAATTTCCACAAATAGAAGAGAAGTTTTATCAAGAGTCTGGTCAATCATTTGCATTAGGTGCATTACCACGACTTTTATGGGTTAAAAATAATGAACCTGAAATTTATGAAAAAATAGCCAAAATTTCTATGATTAGTGATTGGATTTTGGCTAAACTATCTGATATTATAGCTACAGAACCGAGTAATGCTGGGACTACAGGGATATTTAATCTAAGTAGTAGAGATTGGGCTAAACAACAAGCAAAAGAGGTAGGACTAATAGATGATATTTTTCCACAAGTATATGAACCATCAGAAATTATTGGTAAAGTAACAACTAGAGCTAGTGGGCAGAGTGGCTTAAGTGAAGATACTATTGTAGTTATGGGTGGAGGTGATGTTCAATTAGGCTCAATTGGTCTTGGAGTAGTAAATGAGGGAGATGTAGCAATACTTGGTGGTAGCTTTTGGCAACAAGTTGTAAATATCTCTTCTTCTACTCTACCTCCACAAGATATGAGCATAAGAGTCAATCCTCATGTAATTAATGGACTTTCACAAGCAGAGGGGATAACTTTTTTTAGTGGATTGATTATGAGATGGTTTAGAGATGCTTTTTGTGATATGGAGAAAATCGAAGCTCAAAAAAAAGGTATAGATGTATATACTCTATTAGAAGAGAAAGCCAAAGATATACCAGTAGGTTCTTATGGAATTATGCCTATATTTAGTGATATAATGAAATATAGCAAATGGTATCACGCCTCACCATCATTTATTAATCTATCAATTGACTCCGAGATATGTAACCGTGCTTCTATGTTTAGAAGTTTAGAAGAGAATGCTTGTATAGTAAGTAGTATTAATTTGGAAAATATATCTAAATTTTCAGGATTTGATAGTGATACAATTACCTTTGCAAGTGGAGCTAGTAAAGGGGCTTTGTGGTCACAAATATTAGCTGATGTCACAGGCAAAAGAGTCAAAATACCTATAGTCAAAGAGGCAACTTCTCTAGGTGGTGCAATGTTAGCAGGGGTTGCTATGGGGATTTATAGTAGTATTGAGGAGGCTTCTGCTAATATAGTTCAATGGGAAAAAGAGTTAGAACCAAATATGGAAAACTATCAAAAATATGGTGATATAAAAGATAAATGGCAAGAGGTTTATAAAGCACAATTAGAGCTTGTAGATAGGGGATTGACTAACTCTATGTGGAAAGCACCAGGAATTTAATTATAAAGGAGATATATGTATTTAACAAATGAAAATAAACATGAATATAGATTTGGAACTCATGGACCCAAATATTTAACTAAGGAAAGAACCAATATTGATATGGGGATTGTAGTTATTACACCTAATGAAGAACACCCTTGTCATAAACATGTAAATCAAGAGGAGTCATTTCTAGTATTGGAGGGAGAGTGTGATGTTTGGGTAGATGGAGAGTTAGTAATACTCAAATCTGGAGATTATTTGGTATGTAGTGAAGGTGAAGCCCACTATTTCAATAATACAAGTGATAAACCATTCAAAGCTGTATTTATCAAAGCCCCAAAATTAAATTACAAAGATAGTATATATATAGATTGGAAACCTGGACAAAAGTTTATTAAAGAAAATTAAGCTACAATTGCAATATAGGTACAATAGGTAGTTGCTGGTGACTTAAGTCACGAGAGGAAAGTCCGTGCTACGCGTGAGATAGGACTCCATCTAACGGATGGCCAGAGTAATCTGAGGGCAAGTGCAACAGAGAGCAGACGACCACCTAAATTAAAGAGTTTCCCTCTCTTTTTCTCCCCTATTTCTTATAGGTGGTCAAAGGTGAAACGGTGGTGTAAGAGACCACCAGTACTCATGGTAACATGGGTAGCTAGGTAAACCCTGTCCGTAGCAAGAGGCATATGGTAAAAATCTCACAAAGCCATTTAGTTGGCATAGTGTCTCGCTTGAGCGTATGGGCAACCATACGCCTAGATAAATAACTACCCAATGACAGAACACGGCTTATCATTGTGCCTATATTCCCACTATAATATACTCTTATCCAAACCTTAATCATTATAAAAGTATAATTCATAAAATAAAAAGCCTTAGAAGAGATATATCAACTCTTGATTTAATAGTATATCAAAAGAGGAGATAAAAAATATAGCTAATCAGATTTTTGGAGAAGATATTCTACAAGCAGAGTTAAATTCCAAAGATTAATATTATGATTTTACATTAGGAATATTCTTAAATTATCTTATATATTTTAACTCTTCCAATCTCTCAATTCTCTCTTGAGTAGTTGGGTGTGTGCTAAATAGCTCTTGCATAGAAAAGTCTTTCCCTGTAAATGGATTTATAATAAACATATGTGCCGTTTGAGGCTCTGCCTCTGGTAAGATTATACCTTTTGCATAGTTTTCTAATTTTATCAATGCACTCTGTAACCATTCAGGGTGTCTCGTCATAGTAGCAGAACCCTTATCAGCCATAAATTCACGATTTCTGCTGATTGTCATCTGAATAATGGTAGCAACAAATGGCATAACAATCATAAGTATCAATAAGACGATTGGATTTGGTCTCTCTTCATCATCTCCACCTAAAAACATTCCAAAATTTGCCAACATTGCAATAGCACCTGATATTGTAGCTGCTACTGTTCCAATTAGCATATCATAATGTTTAATATGGCTTAACTCATGTGCAATTACGGCTTCAACCTCTTGGTCACTAAGAAGTTCTAATAGTCCCTCTGTTACAGCAACAGCAGAATGTTCATAATCTCTACCTGTGGCAAAAGCATTTGGTTGCTCTTCAGGAATGATATATAGTTGAGGCATTGGCAATCCTGCTCTTCTTGTAAGTTTACTTACTATCTGATATAATCCACTAGCTGACTCTCTATCGACATGAATTGCATTATAGTGAGCTAAAACCTGTTCATCACTATAGTAGTAGGCGTAAAAATTTGTACCAACAGCTATCAAAAAAGCTATAAGCATACCTGTTGTGCCACCTATCATACCACCAAACCATATAAAAAGTAGTGTTAAGCCTATCATTAAAAGATAAGTTTTAAACTGTTCCATAATAATCTCTCCTATTTTAATTAAATATTGCTATAAATCTTTATAGAATTGATAAGATTTTATCTCAATTTTCTTAAAATATACTTGACTTTTTTTCTTGTTGAGTAACTCTTTTCGGTGTGAAGAATATAATAAGAGTCCACAATATTATTTAACCTTAAACAATATCCGATAAAATTTTACTATTAAAAAAAGGTTTAAAAATGAGAGTCGTTACAGGTGTAGTAGGAAATGATATTCATGTAGTAGCCAATAGGCTTATAGAGATTTCACTCAAAGAGAGAGGATTTGAGGTATTTAATTTGGGGGTAAATACCTATCTTGAAGAGTTTATAGATGCTGTAATAGAGACAGATGCAGATGTATTGCTTATCTCCTCACTTAATGGTGAAGCAGAGGGTTGGAGTAGAGATTTATTATTTCTCAAAAGTAAGTTCGATTTAGATGGAGTACTATTTGCTATTGGAGGTAATCTAAGTGTAGGTGAAGCCAATGCAGAGGATATGAGCCAAAAATATAGAGCTTATGGTTATGATTTGGTTTTTCATCAAATTGATTTAAATGAAGGATTAGATATTATAGAACAGACTCTAAAGGAGCAAAATTAATGTTTCAAACAGAACGAAATATTATTACACAAACCCCATATACAGATAGTTTTGATTTTGATGAAATCAAAGATTTCATCACAAATGCTAGTAAAAATCTTTTTATTTCTCATAGATTTAAAAATAGTGATAAAATTTTAGTACAGCCTCGTGGTGGGTTTCCTACTTATGATAAAGTATTTGAACTTTATGGTGAGTTTGTAGGGGCTGGAGTAGATATATTACCTCTAACTATTGATAGTAATACACGGCTAAATGATTATGCAATGGCAAAAAAAATGTTGGCACTATCTGAAGAGACAGATGAAAATATGCTGAATGGGTATCCATTAGTTAATCATGGTTATAGAGTTACTAGAAAAATGGTAACTCATTATGATACACCTATTAGTTTGCGACATGGAACACCTGATGCTAGATTATTGGTTGAAGTAGCTTTGGCTTCTGGGATATTTGAGATAGAAGGAGGCCCTATTACCTATCTATTACCATATTCCAAAAACTTTCCATTAGACAAAGCATTTTTGTATTGGAAGTATGTAGAAAAAGTTTGTGCAGAGTATTCAAAGCTCAATGAACCTATCAATAGAGAGTCTTTTGGTCCACTATCTGCTACTTTGCAACCTCCTGCTATTGTAATAGTCATTCAACTATTAGAGATGCTACTTTCACTTGAAGAGGGGGTTAAATCTTTTTCTGTAAGTTTTTCACAAACAGGCTCAATGAGTCAAGATATAGTTAGCTCTAATGTGATTAAAAAATTAGCTAGAAAATATGCAGATAGATTTGGACATAATGATGCGATAGTCAATCTAGTATATCATCAATGGATGGGTGCATTCCCAAGAGATAAAGAGTTTTCAGATTCGCTTATAAATACATCTACTGTTATAGCATCTCTAGTTAGGGCTGATAAGATGATTACCAAAACTAGAGATGAAGCATTTGGAATACCAACCAAAGAGGTAAATGCAACTGCTGTCAGAAACACTCAATATACTCTAAATATGTTGCGAGGATTACCTGTTATCACAGATGAAGAAGAGGAAGAGAACTTAACTCAAATGGTAGATGATATTATGGAGGCTGTATTTAATGACCCTGCTGATACTTTATGGAGACAGGTATTCAACTCTATCAAAAAAGGTATAATAGATATTCCATTTTCTCCTCATATTATCAATAATGGCGAAGCGATTACCATTCGTGATGGAGACTATAATATTCGCTTCTATAAAAGAGGCAATATTCCAATTAGTGATAGATGTTTAGCTTTCGAGCGTTCCAAGGTGAAACTAGGTGGTAAGTCATTGGTTGAGAATATTATTCATGATATAGGGATTATGCTATGAAAAAATTACAAATAGATATAGGAAGTACATATTTCAAAACTTCAGCAAGGGGTACAACTAATCAGTACTTTAGAAATTTTGATATAGATATATACAGTGATGTCAAAAATAAATGTGAGACTCTTCTAAACTCCTTTAATAAAGAAAATACATTTATATGTAGCTCTGCTAATGGAGGGTTAAGTACTCTTATAATAGGTATTAGTTCTCTATTTAGTATCAAATATGCGACTAATATTGCATTTAACTCTGGAATTAATATTATAGATACTATTTTATATTCTAAAATAGATGAAACCCAAACTCCAAAAGATATTATAGATGTAGTAATTATAGCAGGGGGTATTGATGAGGTTAAATCTAAGTTTGATAATAAATTATTAGAGTTTTTATTAAAAGTTAATTATCAAAATATTGTTTTTGTAGGTAATCTAAATGATGCTGAATTTGTAGAGAAAAATATAAAAAATATTGTAATATTACCTAATATTATTAGTAATAAACTTCAAGTAGTAGAGGAAGATTTAAGAGAGTATCTTACTAATCTATACCAATCTGATATTATGGGCAAAGAAGATATTAAAAAGCTCTATAATATAACAGCCAATCAAATATACTCTACACCATATATTGTAAATAATGCTTTACCTAAACTAAACTCTCTATTTGATGTAATTGACCCATTTTTAGTAATTGATATTGGTGGAGCTACTACAGATATTCACTATAGTACTGATTTGGTTGAGAATAAAAATCTCATTACACAGAGTGGTTATGATAGATTAGTATTTAAGAAGCTAGGGGTTTTTAAATCTCGTGAGAGTTTAGTATTTGGAGCAAAAAATAATGAGTTTGTTTATGAATTACTTGATTATTTGGGTGTTAACGAAAATATACTTGAAGAGTATAGTAACAAAGCAACTATAACTCTAATGCAGTTAGCTATATTTTTGGTACTTTATCAAGTCTCATATACTCATAATGAGTATGTAAGACTAAAATTAGAAATAGTAAATAGTATAGTCTTGACAGGTGGTATATCCAAGGTACTCAGCGATAAAGATATAGATAAGATTATCCGTTTCTTTTATAAAAAAATATTGGATTTTACAGAGATACCAAATATTATAATTGATAGAAATTATGAGATTTGGACACTAGGAATGGAGGAGATATATAATGGCAAATAATAGTATTCGAGAGTTATTAGAAAAAGCATATCAACAAGCTCCTAATAGAATAGCATTGATAGAAAACGAAACTAAATATAGTTATACTCAGCTATATGAGATGGTTAATAAGTTAGCAAACTATTTTAAACAACTAGATTTACCAAAAGGTACAAGAGTAGGTATATATTCTAATAAAAGCTGTGAGCAGGTTATTGCTATTTTGGCTCTACTCTCTACTGCTTATATTATTGTACCTATTACTAGATTTTTGAAACCTGAACAGATTGAGTATATTATTGAGGATGCAGGGATAGAGTGTATTATTACAGATAAGACCAAAATCAAAAATATAGATAATATTTCCTACCAAGGAAGAGTGATTACTTTTGAGCCTATTAGAGATGAGCTTGTATCACTCAAAGAGATATATAAATGTTTTAATTCTAAATATAATATAAATATAGAGCCAAATAGTGATGCTGTAATTACTTATAGTTTTGGGAGTGATGGTTCACAAAAGGGTATTTTGATGACACATCAGAGTCTATTAGATGGTGCTAGAGTAGTATCTAACTATTTAGGACTAAAAAGTGATGATATTATCTCTGGACTGTTATCGTTTAACCTTGATTATGGACTCAATCAGATATTTTGTACTCTATATAATCAATCAACATTAGCTTTACATAAATTTATATTACCTATAAAGTTCTTTACACATCTTATTCGTGATAAAATTACGGTTTTGGCTATAATGCCTATACATATATCCAAAATGTTTGATGAAGAGCCTCATAGATTACCTATATCCAGCCAACTTGACCATGTAAGAGTAATTACCTCCTCAGGTGGAAATATTACAGAAAAGATGGTTAAAAAGGTTGATAACTATTTCAAACCTGCACGATTTTACTCTATGCATGGATTAACAGAAGCACTTCGTTCAACCTATCTTGACCCATTACAAATACATATCCGTCCAACATCTATTGGAAAAGCTATTCCTGAAGTAGAGGTATATATCATAAATGAAGATGGTAATGAATGCAAACCTTATGAGGTAGGACAACTTATACATAGAGGTTGTTGTATATACAAAGAGTATTGGAACAGCCCATCAGAGACAGCTAAAAGATTTAAATCTATCTCTATTTTGCAAAATATAATAGATATAGATAATCTGAAAGAGAGAGTAATAGCAACAGGTGATTTCGTATATAGAGATAAAGCAGGATATATATATCTAAAGGGTCGTATAGATGATATGATAAAAACTAGTGGGTATCGTGTAAGTCCCAAAGAGATAGAAGAGGTAGTTTATGATAATATCCCAAGTGTAAAAAAATGTGCTGTATTTGGTATGCCAAATCCTGATATAGAAGAGGATATTGTTTTAATATATAGTGCAAAAAAGAGAATACCAAAAAATGAACTAATTTTTGAACTCAAAAAACATTTAGCTACCTATATGCTTCCTACTATTATTGAATATAAAGAGTCTCTACCTCTAAAAGCTTCACATCATGAAGAGGTAGATAAATCTAAACTCAAAGATGAGCTAAAGAAGATAACTATATAGGTCTAATTCTATTTTTGAGCATCTTCCCATTCAAGATATTGTTTATGTAATCTTGCATTATCTTGTTCGAGTTTGGCAATATTCTTTTTGATTATTGCTTTTTCTCCCATCTTTATCACCAAATCCAAATTTCAAAAATCTTGCTTACTTTAGCAGTTCGTCTGACAAATGGAGATACGAAGAGATAAGATGTATAATAGACGAGGATTTAGTAATGAGGAGTATCGATTAATTAAAGATGGCAAAATTAAAATAGAGCTTGTTAAAGGTTCTTTGGTTAATAAGCAGAGATTATTGAAATAGATGTTTAAAATAGAATATACTACAAAGTAACTATATTAATAGGAATAAAAAAATGAAAAAACTACCAATAGGAATACAGACATTTAACGAAATCATAGAGAAAAATTATCTATATATAGATAAAACAGAAGATGCCTATAATCTAATTGATGATTATAAGTACGCCTTTCTATCACGCCCAAGACGATTTGGAAAGTCACTTTTTGTAAGTACACTCAAAGAGCTATTTGAGGGAAACAAGAAGCTGTTTAAGGGGTTATATGTTTATGATAAGTGGGATTGGGAAGATAAATATCCTGTTATTAAAATAAGTTTTAGTGGAGATATGCGAAGTCCAGAGGGGTTAAAAAATACTATATCATGGATACTACAAGATAATCAAGAGGATTTAGGTGTAGAGTGTACTATGACAAGTAGTTATAGTGGCTGTTTTAAAGAGTTGATTAAACGAACTTATCAAAAATATAAAAAAGGGGTAGTTATCCTTATAGATGAGTATGACAAAGCCATACTTGATAATCTCGACCAAATAGAAGTAGCCAAGCAAAATAGAGAGATACTAAGAGCCTTTTATGGGATAATGAAAGAGAGTGATAAATATATTAAGTTTGTGTTTATTACAGGAGTTAGTAAATTTGCAAAAGCCAAT
>CAZNJD010000072.1:0-14074 GCA_964573285.1 uncultured Sulfurovum sp.
AGTAAAGATTTTACTATCATTAAATTGTAAGAATTTTAACCAAGAGTTACTAAATAAATGGTTTAGAATATTAAAAAAAACTTATGTGATAACAATCACAACAGAAAAAAATAATAAATAAGTATAGATTTTTTTTTAATAATCTGCTATGCTTGTAATATCTTATTATGGAGAAAGGTTTGGTTATGTGGACAAAGATATTTTATCTATTATCAATTACCACACTATTTTTTATCGGCTGTTCTCAACAACAACCGAATATAAATAGCAATATGGTAGAAATTTCTGGAAAAATTACTTATGACAGAGTTCCTGTAGCTATAGAAAGTGGTGGAGTGGCAAGGTTGGATTATAATAATATAAAAAAAATTCCTTCTAAAAATATTCTTGTCAAAGCGATAGATAAGGATGGGAAAGTGATTTCTCAAACAACAACTAATAGAAGAGGTCAATATACCCTTTTTGTGCCAAGTGATAGTCTAGTAAAAATTCGAGCTTATGCTAAAATGTATAAAGAGAAATATTGGGATGTAGCTGTCGTGGATAATACCAATAATAAGGCTATGTATGTTATAGATGGGGAGTATCATAATGTAAGGGACAAAAAAAATATTAGGAATTTACACGCTTCATCAGGATGGCATGAAAATGGTTATACTTCTCCTAGAATTGCTGCACCATTTGCCATTCTGGATAGTATTGACCAAGCTATGGAAAAAGTACGAAGGGTGGATAAGAGTGCTAAATTTCCCCAACTCACCGTTAATTGGTCAGTTCATAATATTGCAGCAGCTGGAGATGTAAATAGTGGACAGATTATAACTTCCAACTATGACGGAGAGAGAAACCTATGGATTTTGGGAGATGCCGATAGTGATACAGACGAGTACGATGACCACATTATTATCCATGAGTGGGGTCACTATTTTGAAGCTAACTTTTCTAGGGCAGATAGTATAGGTGGTTCTCATGGTGATGGGGATAAGCTAGATATTCGTGTAGCCTTTGGTGAGGGTTGGGGTAATGCTTGGTCAGCAATAGTCACAGATAATCCAATCTATTATGATACTATGGGTAGAAAACAATCAAATGGATTTTCCATGAATATTGAGAGTGAATTCACTCAAAATCCAGGTTGGTATAGTGAGGACTCTATACAGAAGATTTTATATGATTTATATGATAGTCATAATGATGGAGGTGATACTCTCTCTCTAGGATTTAAACCTATTTATGATGTTTTGGTAGGTTCGCAAAAAACAACACCTGCATTTACAAGTATCTTCTCTTTTATAACTTATTTAAAAGAGAATAACCCATCTGCAATAAACAAAATAGATGATATATTAGCTAATGAGAATATAGAGTCTATTCAAAATATTTATGGTAGCACTATAGATAGTGATTTGTATAGTGATATGAGCAATGGTTCTATAAATATATGTACTTATTCTCAATATGGACGAGGTAATAAACTATATAATCATAGATATATTCGCTTCTCTATTTCTCAAAATGGAAACTATACAGTTCGTGTAAAACAGAGTGATGGAAGTAATTCTGACCCAGATTTTTCACTATACAAAACAGCTCCTTTTATAAATATGGGAGCTTCAGAAGAGAGCGTATTTGGGGTAGAATCACACTCATATTCATTATCATCAGATGATTATCTATTAGATATCTCTGATTATAATAATTTAAGAAGAGCATGTTTTGATATTACAGTAAATTAAAAAAAGGATAAAAAATGAACAAAATAAAAACAACAAAACTATTAATAGCTTCTATTTTAATGATAAGCTTAAATAAAGAGGTAGCAATGGCAAAAGATAATAAAATAGCAGAGGGTACAACTATAGGACATTATCAGAAGCCTGGAGCTCCTGTTGATATAACTTATCATAGTACAAGAGTAGGATTAGATGAGATAGCAGATATAAATATATCATTAATAACTACACTTAACTCTGGGGAGATGGAAGTAAAAATAAACCTTGATGATAATTTAGAGCAGATTGGAGAAGCATATGATAGTGTATCATTTACTTTATCACCAAATCAAAAATCCTATAATATTAATCTGAAAGTTAAATCTTTAAAAGATGGTTTATATTATATTCGATTATTAGCTAAAGTTGATACTATTGGTGGAGCTAAAATGCGTGCTTTGGCAGTACCTGTTTATGTAGGAGATGGTAAATTGAAAAAGAAAAGTAATCAAAAAATTATGAAATCTTTAAGTGGAGAAAATATATCTATCTCAAAGGCTGAAGAGACTATAGAGATTATCAAATAGTTTAAAAGGGTATCTACTAGAACAGATACCCATCCCTATAATTAAGCTGTTTCTGTATCAATAATATCATCGTCTTTGCTACTACTATTAGGTATTGGTTTTGGTTTTGGTTTACTAGTCTCTTCATAAGTAACCATAGTTCCTATAACTCGACCACCCTCTTCAGTTTTAATATTCTTGACAGTGATTTCACCCTGTACAAAACCATTTTTACCTACTTCTAATAGTTCAGAAGCTGTAATTTTACCATCTATCTTACCATTTACTAAAACTTTTTTACTCTCTAGTCTATCTGTTTTTACTTTTCCATCATGACCCACCTCTATACTATCCTCAGCATTAACTCTACCATCTACAGTACCATTAATAATAACTTTTTTACTTTGGACTCTTTGAGCTTGAATATGACCATCTCTTTCAATTGTTACTGTTTTTTCTGTAACAATATCACCTGTTACATTACCACTTACTAATAAATGAATAGCATAAATTTTATGAGATACTTTACCCTGTTTTTTTACTTCTAAATCGCTACAATAAATTTCACCTTTGAGTTCACCATCTATGGCTACATTTTTAGCTTTTATTGTACCATTTACTACACCACTAACACCAATTGTTACATTATCGACTGTAATATCTCCATCAAGTATGCCCTCAACCTGTACAAAGTCACTACCTGTAATATTTCCTGCTACTCTAATACCTTTAGATATAATTGTTGCTAAATTTGCTTTTGGTTGTGGTTTTGGTTGTGGTTTTGGTTGTGCTTCTGGAGCTTTACTTACTTCTACTTTTGGTCTATTGCTTGTGTTCTTTTCTTTTTTATTGAAAAATGCCATTTTTCTACCCCTTCAATTTTTGATTTGGTTTATATGTAACTAATGATAACCAATAGTAGCTTAGTAGTTAAATAGAATTTAAAAAAAAATAGATATAATACGCGACCTCATTCTCTATGAGCAATATCTAATGAAAGGAATAAATATGCCAAAAATGAAAAGCGTTAAAGGTGCTGTAAAGCGTTTTAAAGTAAAAAAATCTGGTAAAATCAAAAGAGGAACTGCATTTAGAAGTCATATTTTGACAAAAGTAGATGCAAGTCATCATCGTGCATACAAGAGTCCAAAATATGTTTCTAAAGCTGATTCAGCTAAAATCAAAGAAATGATAGTTTAAAGATTAAAAAGATTGGGGTCTGACCCCCTAAAGTTCAAGTATAATGCTTGACACCTATTCTTAAAAAAGACATGGTAAAGGAAAAATATGAGAGTAAAAACTGGTACAGTTAGACATAGACGACATAAAAAACTTCTAAAACAAGCTAGAGGTTTCTATAGTGGAAGAAGAAAACATTTTAGAAAAGCAAAAGAGCAATTAGAACGCTCAATGGTATATGCTTATAGAGACAGAAGACAGAAAAAAAGAGACTTTAGAAGACTTTGGATTATAAGAATTAATGCAGCTGCTAGATTAAATGATATGAACTATTCTACATTTATGCATGGATTAAAAGTAGCAAATATTGAACTTGATAGAAAAATCTTGGCTGATATGGCAATGAATGCTCCTAAAGCATTCAAAAAAGTTGCAGATGCTTCAAAACAAGCATTAGCATAAAATTTTGTAAGAGTTAATTAACTCTTACAAAATAGATTATATTTTACAATGATTTATTATATTACTTATTACACAAAGTGTAGGTATGATTAAATTAATAGTAGGTATTGCTAACATCTACCTAGCCAATAGCTATAAAGATGCGTAAGTCCCACTAGAGTTTATAACTCTTTCTCCTCTTAGAAATCTTCTTTTATAAAAAGGTTTTTCATCAAATGATGTAATTATTACTTTCTTTTTAGCTGAACTCGCATGGATAAATTTACCATTACCTATATATATACCAACATGATTAACTTTACCTCTAAATTTATGTTCAGTATCAAAAAATACTAAATCACCTTTTTCTAACTCATTATAAGATACTTTAATACCAACATTAGCTTGATGTCCAGAGTATCTAGGTAGAGTAATACCATTTTGTTTATAAACATATTTTGTAAAACCAGAACAGTCAAAACAGTTTGGTCCATTAGCAGCCCATACATACTTGATACCTAGAAACTTTTTTGCTGTATCTATAATCTCCTCCTCTTTAGTAAGTTCAATCCAATTATTATTAATCTGAGTTGGAGTAGATAAATTCTCTTCCTCATAATTTGTATTATCTTGAATAACTGTAGCTAATTCATAAAGAGTATTATCTTCCTGAACAATTATAGTAGAGCTATTATTATCAGTATTATTTGAGAGAATTGGAAGAGAAGAGATATTTTGTTCTTTTGTATCAATAGAACTATTTTGCTCAATTGAGTTAAGAGCCATTTTGTTTGTTGACTTTGTTGGGCTAATCGTTGAGACTTTTTCTTGCATACATCCTGAAGTTAGAAGTGGTATAATAACCAATGCAAGAGAAATTACTTTGATTTTTCTCATGTATAAAGTTTCCTTAAAATAGTACATTTAACAACAATTGAGTTGTTATTATTAAAAATTTACATAAAAATTGTGTAGAAATTGTGTAAAATATGTTTCTTGTAGTTCATTATTAGTAATAGAAGTTAATAAATGTTTAAGAATATTGAATTGGTAATAATTTTTGGATTATTAAAAGGTGCTTTCAACTTTTTTAAACTTTTCTCAACCGTACTTGTTATTCCTGTGATGTATAAAATAATTAATCCTATTAATAAATGGCTTAGAAAGTTTTATGAAGTGGAAAGGTTAATTAACTGTTACAAAATCTCATAAAATAAGTGTTTAAAGATTTTAATTAATATGGCAGAGAGGAAGGGATTCGAACCCTCGATGAGTTGCCCCATACACGAGTTCCAGTCGTGCGCCTTCGACCACTCGGCCACCTCTCTATTGGTTGAAGATAGAAATTATAGCAGATAGTTTTTAAAAATTAATAAATTTAAGCTTTTTTAAGCTATTTTTAGTTAATATTTCATTGCCTCTTTTAGACCTATGCAATGGCATTGGTGGACAACGGGTCAGGATGGGAACATAGCAGCCCACCTACCTTTGCTGTGTGCCGTAGGTATCTGAAGGGGGTACTCTCTTATTTTATTTCTAATTAAATAATACTTCTTTTAAATATTATAACACTTTTCTTATTGTATAATTAAAATTATCTATTAAGGAGATTATTCAAATGAAACAACTTAAATTACTCTTGACATTTTTGGTACTTTTGACCTCTTCGCTTTTTGCTCTTTCGGATAAAGAGTTAGCTATATCTATTAATCTGTCTGGAAAACAGAGGATGTTATCACAAAAGATGACAAAAGAAGCATTTTTAATTCGTTCCAATATAGACAAAGAGGCAAATATTGAAAAACTCAAGAAAAGTAGTGAACTTTTTGACAAAATACTCAAAGGTTTAATAGATGGTGATAACTCCTTAGAATTAGTAGCAATTAAAAATAATAAAATACAAAAACAGCTAGAAGTAGTTGATAAACTTTGGCAACCATTCTATAAAAGAATTCAATCTGTTATATTGGGTAAAGCAGTAGATAGTAGTTATAAGTTCTTAGAACAGAATAATATATCGTTGCTAAAAGAGATGAATAAAGCTGTAGGAATATATACATCACAAAACAGAGGTAATAGTAAACTCAAATTAGCAAATGATATTAATTTAGCTGGTAAACAAAGAATGTTGACACAAAAAATGGGAAAAGATTTACTTTTTATTAGTAATAAATTCAAGCCTAAATATTATATATCTGATTTTTCTAAATCCCAAAAACTATTTACTAAAACACTTGATGGACTTTTTAATGGAGATAAAAAGCTTAAGCTAGTAGGAACAAAATTACCAAATATAACAACACAGCTAAATATAGTTAAAAAACTTTGGAGAGAATATCAGCCTATTTTGACCAAAGCAACAAAAGGTAAGAATATACAAAAAGCTATAAATGGACTAGATACTATTTTAGTTGAGATGAACAAAGCTGTAATTGAATATAGTAAATTGGTTAATAGAAACAAACAGAGACTCAAATTTGCTTCTATTATTGGTGATTTTATGAATAAAAATAATATGTTAAAAAGATTAGTAAATCTATCTGGAAAACAGAGAATGTTAACCCAACGGATGACAAAATTATCAATATTAGTATCATCAAATATTAATCAAAAAGAGAATAAAAAGAGACTTATTCAGTTCTCTTATCTTTATAATCAAACACTTGAAGCATTTAAAAATGGTGATAAAAAGTTAAATTGCATACCTATCAAAAATCCCTCTATTGATGAACAGATTGAAGTTATAGAAAAAAAATGGAAACCATTTTATAAACATATTCAAAATATTATAGATAAAAAAGATAAAGATGAAAAATCACTAAAATATGTAGTAGATAATAATGAAGAGCTTTTAAAGGTATCTGATGAATTAGTTAAAAGATATGAAAAATCAAATAAATCTACAAACTATTTAGATAAATCCAGACTACATATAGTCAATATTGCAGGAAGAGAAAGAATGTTGACTCAAAAAATGACCAAAGAGAAACTATTAATAATCAAAGGGAACAAAGAGTATAGAGATAAACTTCAAAAGACTATTAAACTTTTTGATGACTCTTTGAATGCTTTGATAAATGGTGATAGTAAACAGATTATAGTTAAACCAACAAATAAAACTATTAAAAAACAATTAGCAAAAGTGGCTTCGATATGGAAAAAATTAAAACCTCTATATAAGAAATCCAAAGTTACTAGAAAAGAGTTGTTAACTATCATCAAAGAGAACCCAATTTTATTATTCCAGATGAATAAAATGGTAAAAATGTCAGAGATTGAAATAGAGTATTGATGAGATATTAATTTTCATCATTAATCACTACCCATTCATAAAAGGGTAGTGCCTCAAATAGTATATTTTCTATTTCAAACTCATATTGAGTCGCTACAGTTACAATATATACCTTTTTTACCCCATTTCTCTTATATATAGAAAATTTGCTATGTGCCTTTTTCCAAAAACTCTCTTCACTCTCAAAAGAAGCAGGAACTATAAGAATATCTCTTTGTGTTAGGTATCCCATTATTCCGAAGGCTTTAAAATCTATCTTGTGTTTGATAAGTGATAGTGCTATCATAGTATCAAACTGTTTTGGAAAACTTTGTGTAAGTGTGAGATATTTAGCAAGTGCAAAATCAAAAAATAGAAGTTTTTTATTAGTAGGATTAATTATATCTGGAATAAATGATATAACACCTCTGCTTGTTAACTCTTTTATCTGTTTGTATATCAAATCTTT
This sequence comes from uncultured Sulfurovum sp., assembly GCA_964573285.1. GTDB lineage: Bacteria > Campylobacterota > Campylobacteria > Campylobacterales > Sulfurovaceae > UBA1140. The sequence goes on from CAZNJD010000072.1 coordinate 7,639, forward strand.
GGATATTTTGTATCTCTCTTTGGCATAGGTATAGAGTTGAAAAGTAGTTACAGTTGAACCATTGAAATGAGCCAATATATTAAGTAGCTTTAATTCTGATTGATTAAAATGACTTCGTATAAACTGTTGAAAGAGTTGCTCTTTAGGTGCTATTCCTATCGCTAAGTTTGGCAGAGTTCCTTGTCGTAAAAATAGATTAAATACCTGCTTTTCTGAACTATATTTTTGAAAAGAGAAAAACTCTTCATAATCTAGTAGTGGTATTTCCATTATCTTAAAATCATTACCATAATTATAAAACTTATCAGATATAATAATAAGTTGTTTGGTAATTGGAAACTCTTCAAAATATTCATGTTCATAATGGTCAAGTACTAATATCTCTATCTTATTAGATTGCATAAATCCCTCTACATCCTCTTCCATAATATCTCTAAATTGAAACTTAGGGTCTCGAAAATCTATATATAATATATCCTCAGAGTCAAAAGCCATCAAATAATCAAATACCAAAGAGGTTTTACCTGAAGCAGGAGACCCATAGATAAGTATTTTATTTGATTTAGGAATAGAAAATTTGCGTTGATGATAAGTATTAATCTCATTATTTCTATCGTAAAAATATTCTAGTAGTTGCATGTTTTAGATTTACCTAATTTTTTATCTGGATATCTCTTTATTTTGTAAAAAATCTAACTCAAAAGTTAGAGTACTAAAAAAACTTCAAGACAAACTTAAAAATGAGTTAAATTTTGATTTTTATAACTATATATTTTTAAATCAAACTACAAACTAATTTAGTAATTAAAAATCCACCAATAACCAACCAAGTAAACATACCCAAGGCAGTATAAATAGGAGCGAGTCCTAATCCTTTAAATTTAGCAAATCGTGTTCCCATACCTAGTGCAGTCATAGCCATAGTAAGCAAAAATGTATCTATATTATTAATAATAGCTACTATATTATCAGGTATTAGATTAAAAGAGTTAAATCCAGCTACACCAATAAAGTAAACAGCAAACCAAGGTATAACTAATTTGACTGAGCTACCATCTTCACCCTCTTTTTTGGCTCTATAGCTTAGATAAATACCTAATACTATTAACATTGGTGCAATCATAATAACTCTAGTCATTTTAACAATTACAGCATTATTTGCCATATCTAGTGGTGCATTTGGGATAGAAAAAGGAACTGCTACTACTTGTGCTACCTCATGAATTGTTCCACCCACATAGATACCAAATTGACTTGGACTCATATGTAAAAAACCTTGTGCTGGTTCTATAATTGCACTATATAAGAGAGGATATAAAAACATAGATATAGTACCAAATAGTACAACCATTGATACAGCTATAGCTGTTTTATGTCCTTCTGCTTTGAGTACAGGTTCAGTTGCTAATACTGCTGCTGCTCCACATACTGATGCACCTGCTGCCGTTAGCATTGAAGTATCTTCTTCCATTTTGAAAATTTTTGTCCCTAACCATGTTCCCATAATGAAAGTAGTTAATAACATAATAAGAGAAACTAAAAAACCTTCAGCTCCCACATCCATAATCTGCTGAAATGTAATCCTAAATCCATATATCACAATTGCAAAACGAAGAATTTTTTTCCCTGAAAATACAATTCCACTCTCCCAAGTATTAGGAATATGATTATGTAAAGTATTGGCATAGAAGATACCCATAACAATACCAATAACCAATGGAGATAATCCCAAAGCATGAATAGGAGCTAATCCTGCTATATAAGTTGCTGCTGCTGAAAAAATAGCAACAAATAAGATACCACTAATAGTACCTGAACGATTTTCTGGTGAAAATGCCATAAAGTTCCTTTTATATTAAAATATTCGATAAAATTATATTATTTTTTTAATTAAAAGTACAAGATAAATAATATTTATCAATATTTTTTTTTTAATTTGTTTCTTTTATTATTTATAAGGAGGAAAAGGATGGCTTTTAAATACGCGATTGTTTTAACAGGAGGAATTGCTACAGGCAAAAGTAGTGTGGCTAAAATTTTTAAAGAGTTTGGTTTCTATATTATAGATGCAGATAAGATAGCTCATAAGATACTAAATAGTAGTTATTTAGCTATAAGAGAACTATTTGGTGCAAAATATATTAAAAATCAAAAAGTAGATAGAAAAGCTTTAGGACAACTAATCTTTTCTAATTCTTTAGCCAAAAAGAGATTAGAAGAGTTACTTCATCCATTGATTTATAAAGAGATTAAAAGAGTATCTATAGAACAAGATAGTTATAAAAAAACATATATTATAGATATACCTCTGTTTTTTGAGACCAACCGTTATCCTATAGATAAAAGTATAGTAGTTTATATTTCCCAAAAAAAACAGCTAATAAGATTAATAAATAGAGATGCTTGTACAGTTCAAGAGGCACAACAACGCATAAATTCACAAATGAATATAGAAATAAAGAGACTCAAAGCAACATATTTGATAGATAATAGTAGGGATTTAAAATTTCTTCAGGAGGAATGTGATAGAGTTAAAGAACTAATTCTAACTAATTCTTAAAAGGTTTATTTATGTTTAAAACTGTTTTTTTTATTTTATTATTCTCTATTTTTTCTTTTTCTGATACTATAAAACTAGCTGATAAAGTCATAGTCAAAAAGTCAACGCATATGCTTTATCTATCATCAGGAGGTCAAATATATAAACAGTATCATATATCTTTGGGTATAAGTCCTAATGGAGCTAAAGAGATGAAAGGAGATATGCGAACTCCAGAGGGTATATATGTATTGGATTGGCGACAAAATAGCAAACTCTATAATAAATCAATTCATATTTCATATCCTAACAAAAAAGATATTGCAAAAGCCAAAGAGCTAAATGTTAATGCAGGAAGTATGATAATGATTCATGGTACTCCCTCTCATTGGTCTTTATCACCATTTGGGGATTGGATGCCAATGCTTTTAGATTGGACAGAAGGGTGTATAGCTATGAGTAATGATGATATGGAAGAAGTTTGGGAACAAACCAAAGATGGTACACCTATTTATATTCTTCCTTAATCTATGTTAAAATGATACTATGACTACAGATAATTATAGTGGTAAACTTCCACCCAAATTAGATAAACCAAAAGATAAAATAATTGTCAATAGACTCTTTAGTGCAACTCTTGAAGGATTGAGTGCTAAACCTATAGAGGTTGAAGCTACTTTTAATAAAGGTTTGCCTGGATTTGCTGTTGTAGGATTAGTTAGTAGTGATATACAAGAGGCAAAAGAGAGAGTTAAATCATCACTTTTGACCAATGAGTTCAAATTTCCACCACTAAAAATAACAATTAATTTAAGCCCTAGTGATATTAGAAAGAGTGGAACACATTTTGACCTATCTATTGCACTGCTTGTTGCCTTACACAAAGAGAATATATCAGAAGTTAATCTATTTGTATTTGGAGAATTGGGATTAGATGGACGGGTTAAATCTAGCTCAACACTATTTCCAATTATATTATCTCTCAAAGAACAAGGATTACTGAAAAAGGCTATTGTTCCAAAAGAGGCAATGGAGTATCTAAGCCATATAGCAGGAATTGATTTTATCCCTGTAGAGAGACTCAACGATGCAATAAAATTACTTAGAACCCAAGAGTATATTGCTAATACACAGAAATTCTCATATAAATCAGAAAAGATAGTTATAAATGGTCAAACCTATTATGATGAGATAAAAATTGATGCTGATTTCTCCGATGTCAAAGGACAAACCATAGCTAAAAGAGCAGCACTAATTGCAAGTGCTGGTATGCATAACTTTATGATGGAGGGAAATCCAGGATGTGGTAAAAGTATGATAGCCAAACGACTCAAAGATATTCTACCCCCACTATTAGAAGAAGAGATGCTCTCTATTGCTAAACATCAGTTTTTAGATGGTATAACCCCTGATTTCCTAGCCAAAAGACCAATTCGTTCACCACACCATACAGCAACAAGTGCATCTATATTTGGAGGAGGTTCATCAAAAGCACGAATAGGTGAGGTAGCTTTAGCTCATAATGGCATACTATTTTTTGATGAGTTACCACATTTTTCTAAAAATATATTAGAAGCCCTAAGAGAACCACTCCAAGATAGGAAAGTAAATATATCAAGAGTTAATGCCAAAGTAGAGTATGAAGCCGATATTATGTTTGTATCAGCTATGAACCCATGTCCTTGTGGAAATTTATTATCCAAAAGAAAAGCATGTCGCTGTTCAGAGAGAGAGATAAAACGGTATAAAAATAGACTTTCTGACCCATTTTTAGACCGTATTGATATTTTTGTAGTAATGCAAGAGATTAGTGCAGAGGACAAAAAAGGTATCAGTTCTAAAGAGATGAAAACAGCAGTAAATAGAGCTTTCGTAGTTCAAAAAAATAGAGGACAAAAGAGACTTAATGGCAAATTAACTGAAAATGAGATTGAAAAATTTTGTCAGTTATCATCTCAAGCCCAAAAAATTTTATTTTCTGCTATTGAGCGATTTGGACTCTCTCATAGAAGTTTAGGGAGTATTAAAAAAGTGGCTAGAACTATTGCTGATTTAGCAAATTCTAAAACTATTGAAAAAATACATCTATTAGAAGCACTCTCCTATCGTAGGAGATAATTATTTGTGTTATAATAAATAAATATAGATTAATAGATTAGGAGTATTTAAATGCGAAAATTTAAAATATTATTATTTATGATAACTATCTTCTTAATAGGTGGATGTGGTAATACCTATGTGAATGAAGATGTATATAGACAAGATTATGACATGTGGGAGTATATGACTCCTCAATATAGTTTTGATATTGAATATGCTGTATATGAAAATGGTAAAAGAACAGACTATTTTTATGAAACCACAAAAGTATTTTCGCCTACTGAAGTTCAAAGACAAAATGGTGATGAGATAACAGCATTAACTCGCTATGATGATGAGATTAGAGTAGAACAACCAAATGGTGAAATAGTAGAAGCTCAACGATTTATCAAAATTGGAGATGCTAATATATTCCAATCTTCAACTATTCATTCATGTAGAGCAGATGATTATTTTCGTAGTATAGTTATTAAAGGAGTTGAATTTTATAGAGTAATAAAAGTATCTTGTCAAACCGATAGTGGTAGTAGTGATATTTATTATGGATATAATGAAGGAATAGTATCTACATATAGAAATGAAAATGGTATTATAACAGAGATAGTGAAAGTAGATGAGCGACAATTACAATAAAACTATAATTTTTTCTAAAAACCCTTGACATATTAAAACTTTTTGACTATAATTGCACTCCTTTTTAAGACAGACTTGTTTTAGAAAAATAATTTCGGAGTGTAGCGCAGTCTGGTAGCGCACCTGGTTTGGGACCAGGGGGTCGAAGGTTCGAGTCCTTTCACTCCGACCATTTAGATAGTTAAATCAATGATTTAATGGTAGGCGTAGTTCAGTTGGTAGAGCACCTGTTTGTGGCACAGGTTGTCGCGGGTTCGAGCCCCGTCGCCTACCCCATATGATAATAGGGTAACCACCTAAAATGAAGAAGCGCTAGTGGCTCAATTGGATAGAGCATCAGACTTCGGATCTGAGGGTTAGGGGTTCGAGTCCTCTCTGGCGTACCATATATTTTGATTTAATTATTGCATTAATGCACTCGTAGCTCAGCTGGATAGAGCACCCGCCTTCTAAGCGGGCGGTCTCAGGTTCGAATCCTGACGGGTGTACCACTTTTTCAATGTTATGCGGATGTGGTGAAATTGGTATACACGCTAGACTTAGGATCTAGTGCTTCACGGCGTGGAGGTTCGAGTCCTCTCATCCGCACCATCTCAAAACTCCATAAAATAGGCATTTCTTAGGCTTAAGCTTTGATAGAGGGGATATTCCTATTTAAAAAACATCCATTTTTCCTGACTTAACCCAACAGCACTACAAAAAAACTCCCAAACCCCTAAAGGGTGCAACCTTAAAAACACTAAAACCCAAATTAATATATTTTTAAGAAAAATAGCCTAAACTGTCAATAAAAAGAGAAAATTATGTCAGTAAAAATCATATCAAATAACAAGAAAAAAATAACATTAGAAGTAACAATAGATTTAGATAATTAGAATTTCCTCCAAACAGAAGAGCTAATTATGGATAAAGTAAATGAGTTAGGACGAACAATTACAGAGGAAGCACTAAAGAAATTAGACATAAAAGAGAGAGTAATAATAGTAGATGGGCAGAAGTTATATGCAAAAGAGGTAAAAAAAAATTTCAGTAGTCGTCATTTTTCAAATTCTTCAAATGCAAACATCCCAAAAACAAAAGCCAATTGCCTATCTTTAGTTTCTGAATGAAGAAGTATTTCAGAGAGATATTCAAGTCCATAAAGGAAAATACTCATAGCCATAC
>CAZNJD010000073.1:0-15829 GCA_964573285.1 uncultured Sulfurovum sp.
ATAATCCTCTTCTCTAATTTTGCTAAATGTCTGTATTCCTATTGGTAGTTTTTTCATTTTTTTATTCCTATTAATATAGTTACTTTGTAGTATATTATATTTTAAATATCTATTTCAATAATCTCTGCTCATCAACCAAAGAACCTTTAACAAGCTCTATTTTAATTTTGCCATCTTTAATTAATCGATACTCCTCATTACTAAATCCTCGTCTATTATACATCTTATCTCTTCGTATCTCCATCCACTCATTTTGTTATTAAATGAACTGCTAAACTGAGCAGGTAAATCTGAAATTTGGAACTCTAATTTAGTTTTTAGTAAATGAAAGAGCTATATAGATAAAGCGTATCATTTTTTCACTTATGGAGAGGCTATATTGATAATTTAATTTTCTTAAGTTATAATCCCATTTAAATTAGGAGGATATAATGAATGAACTAAATAAATATCTAAACTCACATAATGAGAGCGAATTATACCCCTCGGATATTGCCAAAATATTAAGAAAACTTGATGAATATGAATTTTCTAAAGCTATTAAATTAATACCAAAAAATATTGTTGGTGATGTTGCATTAGAACTTCCTGATAGATATTTTGATGATATTGTTGAATCACTTGAGGTAGATGAACTCATACATGCAGTAGGAGAGCTGGAGAGTGATGACCAAGTTGAGTTTATGCAAGAGTTGCATGAGGTTGACGAAGACAAAGCATCTAAAGTATTTGAAAAGTTAGACAAAGAAGACCAACAAGAGATTACCATGCTTCAGAGTTATGATGAAGATGAAGCTGGTGCATATATGCAAACAGAACTATTTACAGCTACAACTGATGAGATAGTTCAAAATGCTATTAAAAGATTTTCTAAACTCAAAAAAGCTAATGAGATAGAAAATGTACATACAATTTTTATTACAAACCACAAAAATATACTCCTATATTGTATTGATTTAGATGATATATTAACTTTTGATTTTTCTCTAACTTTTCAAGAAAACATCAAAGATAATAGTGAAATGTTTGAACCTATTAAAGCATATGATACAGAAGATATAAAAAGAGTAGTAAACTATTTTAAAGAATATGACCTATCTGTAATCCCAATAATTAATAAACAAGGTATATTATTGGGTCGTATAACTTCTGATGATATTTATGATATAATCAATGAACATGCTACCGAACAGATGTATAATTTAGCAGGGGTTAATGATGATGCAGAAGAGGATGAAGAGGTTTTAAAAGCTGGTAAAACTAGAGCTACATGGCTAAGTATTAATCTAGTTACTGCGATACTTGCATCATTAGTTATTGGACTCTTTCAAGATACCATTAATAGTATGGTAGCTCTTGCTATTTTGATGCCAATAGTAGCTTCAATGGGTGGTAATGCAGGAACACAGACTTTAACAGTTGTTGTTCGGCAATTAGCATTAGGAGATATATCTCATAGCGACGCAACAAGAATTATCAAAAAAGAGGTGGCTATCTCTCTATTAAATGGTATTCTATTTGCTATAATTATGGGAATAATTGCCTCGGTTTGGTTCAATGAAGGTATGCTAGGCATTGTGATTGCACTTTCCATAATTGTTAATCTCTTTATGGCTGGTTTTTTCGGTGCGACTATCCCACTTTTGCTTAAAAAAATAGATATTGACCCAGCTATTGGTAGTACTGTTATCCTTACAACTATTACAGATGTTGTAGGATTTTTTAGTTTTTTAGGTCTAGCGACCATAATTTTATTATAAAGGTTTTTTAAATTATATGAGTTATCTGATACTGTTTTTTATGTTATCGGTTGGTATTTCATTTTTATGCTCTGTTCTTGAATCTGTTCTCCTATCCACACAAATGTCTTTTGTCTCTTTGCTTGAAAAAGAGTCTCCTTCTACAGGAAAACTACTTCGCTCACACAAAGAGAATATCAATATATCTATTGCATCGGTACTTATTTTAAATACCATTGCTAATACTTTAGGGGCAGCAGCCGTCGGAGCTCAAGCTTCCAAACTATTTGGAGATGATGCAGTAATGTATGTCTCTGTTATACTTACTTTTGCTATTTTATATATATCAGAGATTATTCCAAAAACTATTGGAGCTATATATTGGAAACAGTTAGCAACTATTTCTGCCCATATTATTAAATTTTTTATATTTATTACATATCCTATTATACTAACTACTCTATTTATTACAAATAAAATTTCAAGTGGTAATGAAGATGTCACAACAACCAAAGATGAGTTATTAGAGAGTATGCTTATGAGTGAAGATGAGGGCGTGATAGATGAAAAAGAGTCAGACTATATAGAAAATGTACTAAAACTTGATGAAGTAAAAGTACTAGATATATTAACTCCAAGGTCTGTAGTTTTTGCATTAGAAGAGCATTTAAGTATTAAAGAAGTTCTTGATACACAAGAAGAGATATTTAATTTCTCTCGAATTCCAATATACAATGAGACTATAGATAATGTAACTGGTATCATTCTAACTAAACATCTATTCAAAGAGTCATTAAAAGATAATTTAGCTACGCTATCTAGTATAAAAAAAGATATTTTTAGTATTAATGAAAATATACCCGTATCGAAAGCTTTAGACCTATTCATCTCTAAAAAAGAGCATATGTTTCTAGTAATTGATGGTTATGACCAAACAGAAGGGATTGTTACATTAGAAGATTGTGTAGAGACTATATTGGGTATAGAGATTGTTGATGAGAGTGATAAAAATGATGATATGAGAGAGTTAGCTAAACGGCTTATGAAGCAGAGGCGACGGGATAGAGGCTTTGCATAATTTTTAAAATTTAGTTACTAATAATCTTTATTTTGCTAAAATCCCGAATAATTATCTACTTTTAAATAAAAAAAGGACAAAACATGCATATAGAAGCAGGTGTCGTGCAAGGTGCGAAAATGGTATTGAGTTATACTACAGCAGTAGGTGTTGTAGGTGTTGGAGCTAAATTAGCTTGGGAAAATATAAGAGATAACGGTATTATCTCTTTAGTATTAAAAGCTCTATTAGCTACTATAATAGTATTTTGTTGTTTTGAGGTTCTGCCACACTATCCTGTAGGAGTTAGTGAGGTTCATCTAATTTTAGGAACAACAATATTTTTAATCTTTGGAATTGCTCCAGCAATGATAGGTTTAGCTTTAGGGCTTTTAATTCAAGGACTCTTTTTTGCTCAATTTGATTTACCTCAATATGGTATTAATGTAACTACTCTTTTAGCTAGTATGTTAATTTTATATGGTGCTAGTAGCAAGATTATTCCTCAAAATATAGCTTATAAAGATATTAGTTACTCTCAAATGTTAAAAATGTCTATAGTTTGGGAAGGTACTATTGTTAGCTGGGTTGCCTTTTGGGCATTTTATGGACAAGGTTTTAGTGCCGAAAATTTACATAATGTAGCTATCTTTGGTAGTTCATATATGTTAGTAGTAATTATTGAACCTTTAGTTGATTTGGCTGTATTATCAGCTGTTAAAGCATTTAATAGTAGTAGTTGCAATATCTTATTTGATAAGAGGTTAAATAACTGTAAAGGCAACTAACTATTACTCTCAAGCGAACTTCAAAACTGAGCAGATAAAAATCAAAAAATGTTTAAGTTGTCACTATAAGAGAGATTTTTGAATAAAAAGAGAAGTCCAAAATCTTTCTCTTTTAATTCTTTCTTTTCAACACTTTCTCTCTTGATGTACTCAATTTTATAAACAGTATATCAGAAGTTATAACTTATACCTGCTGTGAGTAGGTCTGCACCACCACCAGAGAATTTACCTATAATGCCATTAGCATTCTCTCCTGCTTTGAGAGTGAAACTATCTTTTTGGTCATGTAGATATGCTATACCCCATGATACACTATCGTTATATTTGATACGAACTCCAGCAGAGAGTATATTAGCATCACTATCAGGTAACTCATAGCTAACATATTTTTTAGGGATTGGTGTCTCATCTTTGGAATAAGCCAACATATAGGTTATATTATTATTTTTGATAGTTGCACCTAATCTATAACTATTGCTATCTTCCCATTTTTTGACTTTTGGATTATCAAATGGCTCTATCAATGGGGCTTGTATAGTCGAACCATAATTAAAGTCCAAACTCTTATATTTTGACCAATAAGTTCTCTCATAGTTAAACTCTAGTGTATATTTATTTTGCCAAGTTTTACTAATAGCCAAATTAAGAGCCGCAGGAAGAGGAATTGTTACATCTGTACTATACTGTTTACCTACACCACCAATATATAGATTGGCATCTCCTTCTTCTTTGAGGTTAATATTAGAACGATATGTAACGGCTAAATTAATATCGGGTGTTGGTTTATAAGTTGAGGCTAAATTATACCCATACTCCACACTATTGCCCTTCATTTCTCTTTGGATTGGCATTCCTACTTGATTACCATTACTATAAACTTCTCCTTCTGAATAGATAGCCCTTACTCCTCCACCCAAAGCAAAATTATCAGATACTTTATATGATAATACAGGATTAAACTCTATTACTTTTAGTGTAAACTCTTCGGCAAAAAGTTTTTGATAAGGTGATTTCCATCTTTTGGTAAGTCCTCCTGGTACAGTTAAACTAGCACCATATCTGATATTTCCCATAGGATTAGAGACAAAGTGAAGATAAGGAAGAGTGAGATTTTCTACCTCAGAGTTTCCATTAGCAGAATATATATCTGTAGCTGATAAGGCTTGTTGCCCTTTGAACTCGTTTTTAGGTAAATGAGCTAGTGTCAAACCAACTTCCATCATTTGCTTATTGGAATTCAAAAAAGCCATATTAGCAGGGTTGAAATAGGCTGTATCAGCCCCATTAGTATGGGCTACATAAGTAGCACCTAAGGCAATAGAATTTAATGATTGTTCAGGAACTTTATATGCACCTGCCATTATTAAAGAGCTTGTTAGAACGCTTAGTATTATTATCTTTTTCATTATACTCTCCTAATATCCCATTGTTGCTTTTCTGATACCAGAAAATATCTGCGTAGTTACACCATAAGCTAGAGAACCACAATCCCCATGTGTTACATTATGGTCTAATCCGAGTGTTGACTCTACAGGTATTAATGCTACATCAATTGCACCCATTGCTTTCATAGTTTTTTCTGTAATTTGAGAAATAACAAAGGGTATAACATCATCACCTTGACATTGAACTAATCTTACAGGAGTCTGTGGAACCCAAGCATGAACAGAGTTCTCTATCATTGCTTTTCTAAACCAAAAGTTACTATCAGCAAAAAAGTTACCCACAAAGGTTGGATTAAATAGACCACTCTCTCCTGTAGTATCATAAGATAATTCTGGGTCAATCAAATCTCTAGCTCGTGAGCCATCAATTAGTACAGGTAGCTTAGAAGCGTAAGGTTCATTAATAATAGTTGATAACTTTTTATCATAAGCTTTCCCATAAGCATAACCTACATCAGCCATAAATGATGGAACAGAGAGTTTGGGTTGAGAAAAAACACCAAAAGCAGTTTTATTTAAATCATAAGGACCAGCCATCGGTGCAGTCATAGTTACAGTAAGCTCACCATCAGACTCTATCTTTTGAAGTGTAGCCATTGCTGCATATCCACCTTCACTATATCCTGTTAGAAAAAGTTGATTATTGAGTTTAATACTATTTTCACTTGCAAATACTTTAACAGCTTTGATAAAATCAATAGTGCTATTTGCTAATGATTTTTTAAGTATAAATGGATGATAATGTTTTTGATATGAGTCCCCAAATCCAATATAGTCAGGTTGAAGAGTCGCAAATCCACCAAGTGCTGATAAAATAATAGATGAACCATCAGGAGTACCATTATTACTAGCTATGACAGATGGTGCATCAGCATTAGCAAATATAGTACCATGGTCATCACTAACCATAGATAAACCTATCTGCCTTATAGCATCAGGCATACCAGTAGGTATCACAAATAGTCCTGAAGCCTCTACCTCATTACCTTTTTCATCAGTTGTTGTATATGGAATTTTATAAGCTTTGTATCCAAATACCGTTGTATTTTCATCAGCAAACCCTTCTGAAATAAGTGTCTGTTTCATTCTAGTTGCAGAAAAATCTACAACAATCGTACCACCTTTTACACTCTCGTTAGATGGTTGGTCTAAGTTGCCACAACCCAAAATCAAAAGAAAGGGGGCTACTAACGCTACACTTTTTACTATACTTCTCATATTCTCTCCTTATAGTGTGAGTTTTTTAACCCACAAAAAATAGTTTAATTACATCTATACCCAAATATCCAATCTATTTTTCTCAATTACACCTCCTAAAAAGTAATTAGAATTTATTTTTTTATATTAGTTTAGCGTAATGTAAATCAATCTTAGTTGAAGAAAATCTTTCTAAATCCAAAACTCTTACTACTTTAAAGTGAAGTAGAAAAGTTAAAATTAAATAAAAATAAATTTTAAACTTTAGTAAAAATAAAAAATGTTATAATTAAAAAAATTAATACTCTTTTTTAAGAAAGGTTGAATGTGAATTTAATATTTAAGCAACTACTATTTTTATGGACTATTTTATTTGTAAATTTTTTATATGCAGATGGTACAGATACACAGATTACAATAACAGATGCAAGTGGAGTCTATGAGTATGATGATCACTTATCATTTACTATTCAGCTTAGTGAAGCTCCTTGGCTTAGTAGTGTAACTGTAAACTACTCAACACATGATGGTTCAGCTGTTGCTGGAAGTGATTATACAGCTACAAGTGGAAGTGTAACATTTTATGCATGGCAAACCTCAAAAACAGTTGAAGTACCTATAATTAATGATACTATACATGAAAATATTGAAACGCTATATATGAGTATATCTAATAGTAATAGTGGATATATTGTAAGTGATGATAGAGGAGATGGAACTATTTATGATGATGATGCAGAACCCCTAAGTCTAACTTTACATAACCGAGCAGAGATGGAACAAGATAGTAACTGGGTACTAAATTTCACGGCAAGACTTAATCAATCAGCTCCTGCAGGAGGGGTTACTATTGGTTATGAAACCCAAGACAATACAGCATTGGCAGGGTCAGATTATATAGCTACTAGTGGGACAATTACTATTCCTGAAGGCTCAATAGATGGGTTTATTCCTGTAACAATTATAGGTGATGACCAACCTGAAAATAGTGAAAACTTTAATGTTAAAATCACCTCTATTAGTCAAGGCATTTTGAATAATAGTGAAGCACCAGGTACGATATATGATGATGATGCTATCGAAGTGAATATAGATAGTAGTAATGTTGACGAGGGGAATATCGGTGATAGTAACAAGATGAGATTTAGTATATATCTTGCCAAGAATTATCCATTGACGACACCACTAACTATTGATTATACAACCCAAGATGGAACAGCTATAGCAGGGTCAGACTATAGAGCCAAAAGTGGTAGTATAACTTTTAATCTAGGAGATAAAGAGAAGTTTATAGATGTTGATATTATTGGTGATGAAGATATTGAAAATAATGAATATCTCGATATGATTATCTCTGGAAGTTCATATATAGTCAATAATAGTAGTAGAAGTTATATACTTAATGATGATGGTTCATATCCTGCTATTTCATTAGATAGTAGTAGTTTCTCTATAGTTGAAGGTAATAGCTCTCAAAGTAGTTTGGATTTTACATTTACCTTAGATAAACCAGCAGTTGATGGTAGCTCTTTTCATTATGAGACATGGGATGATACAGCAGAAGATGAGTCCAAAGATAATGATTATATCTATACTCATGGAGATAAAATACTAACAGTAGGAACAACAAAGGTTACAATATCTGTTCCAATTAATGGAGATACTAAAATAGAAGATGATGAGAGTTTTAACTTTAAGTTCTCAGATTTAAATAGACTAAATTACGGAACAACCAATGAAGCAAAAGGGATTATTGTAAATGATGATGGCTCATACCCTACTATCTCATTTACTAGTAGTAGCTACTCAATAAATGAAGGAGATAGTGGACAAAAAGATATAAATTTTACTCTATCACTTGATAAACCAGCTTTTAAAAATTCACATTTTGACTACTATACCACTAATGGGACTGCTACAGATACAGAAGATTATGTTAAAGTGGATAGAACGACTTTCAATATCCCTGAAGGTGAGCAAAATATTACAATTCCTATAAAGATAAATGGGGATGAGATTATTGAAGATGATGAAAGTTTCTATTTAGTAATAGATAATGAGAGTGAAAATCTAAAAGTAACAGGAACACAAAAACCTATAGCTACAATTATAAATGATGACGGAAGTTATCCTCAAATTAGTTTTGCACAATCATCTTACTCTATTATAGAGGGAGACAGTGGAGAAAAAGAGTTAAATATTACACTCACACTTGATGCTCCAGCTTTTGCTGATACACATATAGACTATTATACAGAAGATAATAAGGCACAAGATGGTAGTACTTCTACAGAAGATAATGATTACATTGCTACAAGTGGCACACTAGATATTGATGAAAATAGTTCAACAGCATCTATAATAGTAAAAATAAATGGTGATACTAATATAGAACCTGATGATAATTTCTATCTATATATCCATAATCCTAAAAATCTAATAATCACTTCAAATAGAACAGAAATTATTATTGAAAATGATGATGTTCATAATGAAGAGCCTTTTGTATGTGATGAACATATGTATCTATCTAGTAGTATCAAAAGAGGAAGTGAAGTTACAGGTAAAATGTGGTTACATAGAATTAATACTACCAAATCACCTTTTGGATTTGAGGTTATGGATGATGCAGGAGAAGAGAAGCTATATAATGCTTTAGCTTATAATGAGATAGATAACTATATCTATGGACTCTACTATAAAGAGCTATTTAAGATTAGTAAAACAGGAAAAGTTATGAGTTTAGGAGAGGTAAATCAACTTCCTGATTTCTTAGCTAATAAACAGGCTTATGCAGGTGCTAGTTATAATGGATACTATTTTGTAACAGGTTTTGGAGTCAATTATGACAAAATCTATAAGATAAAATTAGCAGATAGTGACGAGAATAGAACAGTTGAAGATATAAATCTCTCTACGGCTGTTTCGATTAAAGATTTCTCTTTCTCTCCTGATGGAAAGTATCTATATGGTATTGCAGATGGTGGAAAACTTACTAAAATAGATATAAATAGTGGAGAGGTTACTTTTATAGGAGATGCCCATACAGATTATGAGTTTGACTCATCTTTTTCAGATAAAAATGGAAGATTTTTTGCAAATGATAGTAAAGGAAATGGATTTTTTGAGTTTAATTTGGCTAATGGTACAAAAAGATTTTTGTCAAATTCTCAACCAGCAGATTATAATGATGGAGCGAACTGTATAAATGCAGAGTTGGTATTTACGGATTATGGAGATGCACCTATGAGTTATCAAAATACATGGCATAATATTACAAATGGTATCTTTTTGGGTAATAAGGTTGACCATGATATTGGCTCTTATGATACGGTTGATGCTAATGGAGATGATTTAAATGGTGAAGATGATGATGATGGGGTAACCCTTTTAGATGGGAGTGATATTAGTGGAAAATATTTTGAGACAAATAGTACCCATCAACTAAAGGTAAAACTATCAAAAGAGGCATATTTAAAAATTTGGATAGATACAAAAATCAATGGGACTTTTGATAATGGAGATGACCTCGTGTATAATTCAGGAGGAAAACTTAGTGCAGGAGAGCATATTATAAACTTTTTCCTTCCTGATGGTCTAATTACAGATAAAAAGACATATTTAAGGGCTAGAGTCTCAACAAATCCAAGTATGAACCCTACAGGTTTTGTTTTAGATGGTGAGGTTGAAGATTATATGATATATTTTAAAACAACTATTAACCCTCTAAAGGGTCTATTTAATATTGAAAGAACCGATAGTGGTAACTATGCTATTAATAGTAAAGAGAGAAATGCATGGTTTACACAGATAGTAGGAAGAGATTTTGACTACTCTTTACTTTTTTATAAAGAGGATATGAGTGAAGAGCAGGAGTTAGATAATGTAACATTAAAAATAGAACTTATAAATGAAGATACCAATGCAACACCATATACTAAATATGTATATATCAAAAACACCCCACCAAAAAGTAGAATAGATAATCTCTTGCCACATGATTTAGGTAATTTACCTGCAATCAAAAGAGCTAGATTTCGAATTTATTATGGGATTGATAATAACAATAATATTATACAAGCTTCATGTAGCAGTGACCCACAAGTTTGTTTTAATGCCTTGCCTAAAACTACATTTGTAGATGCTAAAGATGATTTTGCTATACGACCTGACTATTTTCATATGATAATATATGATGGTAGCAGTTCACGCCGAGTCAATACAGCAACAGATAATAATACATCATTGAGAGTATCGGCAGGATATGATTATAATCTAAGTGTAACAGCCTCTGTATATAATGGAAATGATGCTACTCCTGCTATAGGATATACAACAAATAGTGTAGATAGAACATTGGAGTTTTTGGATAAATCTAATAGTGCTTGTCCTATCAAAGATGACTATAATAGTACAGATAGTTTTATAGATGGTAAAAATAGAAATAATCTAATGGAGATAAAAGAGGTAGGAGAGTATAAACTAAATATAATAGATAACAAATGGACAGAGGTAGATAGCATTAACGGTGATTGTGATATAAATAAATCAACCCATTCAAATAGTGGGAATATTAAATCAGGATGTAATATAGTCTCTCCTGATATAAATTTATCCTCATATCCTGACCATTTTGCTCTAAATTTAGCTATACAAAACTTACCAAATAGCACTCATAATGATTTTATATATATGAGTGAGATGAACTCTACATTTAATAAAGTAGCAATTGCATATCAAGGAAGTATAGTAGCACAAAATGAGGATAATGAAACTACTCAGAACTTTACAAATGGATATTTTGCACAAGATGTAACATTGGAATTAAATGCTACAACTCTATCAGATAGGGGAGTAGATACTGCATTAAAAACCTCTGATGGAACTATAGTTGTAAATTTTGTTAGAACTATAGAGTTTAATAATGATGGTAATATCACAAGAGAGTTAAACTCTAAACTCTCTAATTTATCTACTATAAATATAACAAGTGATAAATTTACAGAAGAGCATAATGGAACTGCCAATATCGATATTAGATATAATATCAATAAAAACTTATCAAAAACTATTAATCCTATACAGATTAGATTTCATGATTTTGATAGTAAATCTATAAACTCTAACTCTATATCTCATGGCAAAGAGACTCCACCATATATTCCAACTGGAAATTTAAATTTAGGGGAGAGTATTCGAAACTTCTACTTTGCACAGGTTGCACCTGATAAAATCAAATATCCAACTATTGATTTCAAAAGAATAGATACTATTAGAACACCTTTACAAGTAGAGATTTTTTGTGGTGATGGAGTTGATAGAACGCATTGTGCCAATACATCTTTATTAAATCATACTCATATCCCTAGTAGTCCTAGAGTAGGGAAAGGATGGTATCTATCAAAAGACCATAATATTTCTGTAGATGGAACCGTTACAGGACTTATTATAAATAATCCAAATCCAAATGTTGTAAATATCACACCCATAACCCCTATAGGGTTAAGAAATGGAAGAAATGGTACTATTATGAGTAGATTTATAAATCCTTCTGGTAAACAACAGTACAGAGTAGATATATTATCTGACCCTCAACTTCAATATACTAGTTACTACATAATATCAGGAAGTGATGAGAATACCTCATCTTGGACTGGTATTGGCAAAAGTGGTATGATTTTAGAATTAAAAGCAAATAGGAGTTCTGCTCATAAGATGGATTGGTAAGAGTTAAAGTTAAACTTAGATATATTATTATATAATTCTTTTAATATTTATTTAATAAAAGGATTAATTATGATAAAGAGATTTTTTTTATTGTTTCTATTTTTTGTATCTATATTAAGCCAAAAATTATTAGCAACTAGTATTACACTAGATGGAACACAGACACTTCTAAGTGGACATCAATGTCAAACAGCAAAATATAGATTTGGTACACAATCTTCTTATCAAGGGCAGGATATAGATTTAATACTAGATGTTATAGATGAAGATAATGAGTATAGTGAGGGGAAATGTGTTGATATAGTTGATAATGTAATAGGATTTCGTTTAAGAGATACAGACCGTTGGAATAATTACGCATATTTAGATGTCAAAGTTACGGTTGTAAAAAAGGGAACGCAGATACCACTAAATGTTGATACAATTACAGTTACCAATTTTGACCTTGATAATAATCCAGATTATACAGATACAGATGATATTTATTATCAAAATCCTACAAAGGTTTATTTGAGTGAATTTACGAATGTTACGAAGAGTACAGATAACTTTTTTGGAGATTACTCAATAAAACTAAAAGGACAAGATAGTGGAAACTGTAATGATAATGCCACACTTTTACAAAAAGAGTGTAGGGCAGGAGTCTCTTTTGATAACACCTCTAGCTTTTATGCGAGAGTTCAAAATGATAACGCCTATGGTACACTCAATGGTTATCCTGATGCCTATAGACTTATTCAATTCTCATTTGAATTAAAAGATTTAACACCTCTTATGTCTGAAATAGAAGTTCCATGTAACGATACTATAAACTACTCAACATTTAATAACTCATGGATAGAAGGGGATACACATTTTACTTATAATAACAATATAGATATTTCAAAAACTATAAAAGTAACAGATGCCCAAAATCTTAAATTGACAATTAATGGAGAAACAGAGAAAAATTTTGATTGGATTTATATTTATGATGAAAATGATAATGAAATTTATGTAGGTTCAGGAATTTTTAATAATAAATCCATTGATATATCAGGTTCAGAGGTAACTATTAGATTAACAACTGATGGTTCTATCACCAAATCAGGATTAACTATTAATTTAGAGGGATTAGGTTGTCAAGAAGAGCCTACCATTAGTCTTGGCAACCCTATAGAGATTACAGAGGGAGATAGTGGGGATAAAGAGCTTATTTGTATGGTCAATCTTGATAATCCTGCACCAGATGATAGTGTAACCGTTCAAGTAGAACCACACAATATTACAGCAAATGAGGGAGAGGACTATTCAAGAGTTAATAGCATGGTTCATTTTTCAAAAGGAGAGAGTCAAAAAGAGATAGTTTATAAAATACATGGAGATACTAAAATAGAAGATAATGAGACTTTTAGTATAGAGCTTCTATCTCCTCAAAATGCTAAATTAGATGAAAATCATACCACAACCATAGCCACTATTATTAATGATGATACTAATAATCCTATTGGATGCTTGATGAGTGCCTTTATGTTTCAAAATAAACCGACAGATATTAATGCTTTAAATTTAGCCAATGGAGAGATGGTATCTGTACAAGCTGATATATCTCTTGATAATATTAATGCAGTTGGATTTAATAAAAAAGATGGATACTTTTGGGGATATAACTATACAAAACGAAACGGTACAGTAACGAGAATTGGTATGAGTTCAGATGGTAAATGGATTGCAGAAGATTTTAAAGTAGATGGACTTAATGATTTTAAATCCTATGTAGGAGATATAGATAATAATGCACATTTATATCTAAAAGGGAGTGGAAGTAGTAGAAGAGTAGTTGTAATAGATTTAGACCCAAACTCATCTAACTATTTAAAAAAGATTAGAGATTTTAATTTGGACTTTAATTTAGGTATAGCCGATTGGGGATTTAATACAAGAGATAATCTATTATATGCTGTTAATAATGGAAGTAGAAATAAATACCTATATAAAATTGACCCATCAACTGGACATAAACTCTCAAAAGAGAATACCCTCTTAACAGGATATAGAGCTTTTGGAGCTAGTTTCTTTGATGCAAATGGATTTTATTATGTTTATGATAATGGAAGTGGAAATATATATAGAATTGATGTTGCAAACTCTGCTAAGGCTGTACTCTTTGCAACAGGTGAGAGTGTTAGCTTAAATGATGGTGCTATGTGTACAGATGCTCAGTTTAAATTCGATTTTGGAGACCTACCTGATATTTACCCTACAACTTTAGAGGGTAATGGAGCTAGACACTCTTTGCCTACTTATGGAGAGCCTACTGTATATATGGGCAGTGGTGTAAGCCATGAAAATAATGGAAAACCCTCAGTTGGGGCAAATTTGGATGATAAAGATGATGGTGTAAAGTTAGATGGAAGCTTATTTCAAGATAAAACAGTTAATGGAGGAAGTACTTTTACATTAAAAATCACGACACATGGAGTTGGATTTTTGAGTGCGTGGATTGATTGGAATGGAGATGGGGATTTTAATGATGATAGTGAAAAGGTGGCTACTAATATAGATGGCAGTGCTGGATTGATTAATCTATCTATTACTGCTCCTAGTAGTGCAGTAGATAGAGTAACTTATGCTAGATTTAGATATAGCTATCAGAGAGATTTAGAACCTACAGGAAATGCAATAGATGGAGAGGTTGAAGATTACAGAGTTAATATTCATGGAAATTTAGAACCATTTATTTGTACTCAGAGACTATTTTTATCCAATAGAACAGAATTAGGAACAGGTACAGGGGATAGTGGTGCAACTTGGTTACATAGTTTTTATGCAATGACACCTATATATACGCCTATAGGTAATGGATTTGCAAGTGGTGATGGTGGATATAATGCTATTGGATATAATATAAAAGATAATTTTATATATGCTCTTTATGGAAATGAGTTACTCAAAATTGATAAAAATGCACATATTAAAAATTTAGGCGTGGTTAATGGACTACCTGAGGGTCAACTATATGCTGGAGAGTTTGATAGAGATGGATATTATTATGTAAGTGGAAATGGTAGCAATGATAATAAGATGTATAAGATTGATATTGCACAAAAAAGAGTAATTAGTACTATTACACTATCATCTTCTATTCGATTTTGGGATATGGCAATAGATACCTCCAATCAATATTTTTATGCAATGAGTATTAAAGATGGTGATAAGGGGAGTGATTTTAAAAATGATAAGTTTATCAAAATCAATAAAAATAGTGGAGATATAACTGTAATAGGAGATAATTTTACAGATATAGACTCATATATTAGTTTAATATTTACAGATAATAGTGGCAAAGTAATAGCTATTGCTAATAATGGTGGAATGTATGAACTAAACCCAACAATAGGTGTTGCTTATTGGATAAATGGCTCACCAGAGTTGAGTTATTATAATGATGGGACTAGCTGTCCTGATGCAACATTTATATTACCTCCTCATTTACCGAGATTATCTATAGGTGATGTAACTAAGGCTGAGGGAGATAATGGAGAGAGTAGTTTTGAGTTCAAAATATCTATTGATGCTGATTTACCTATGATGCCTATGGGGATGCCTGTAATGTTCTTTTATAAAGTTATAGATGGAAATGGGGATGAGGTGATACCTCCTCATGGGATAGCAACTCAGAGTGACCACGATTTTAAAGGTGGTAATGGTATTGGTATCAATATGAATATATTTTCAGATAATAGAGAGGCTATTATTAGTGTACCTGTATATGGTGATGAGAATATTGAAAAAGATGAAGAGTTTTTTGTAGATATATATTTTCCTGAGTTTTTCCCATCTAATTTCTGTATGTTGGGTAAGAGTAGGGGAGTTGGAACTATTCTAAATGATGAT
>CAZNJD010000074.1:0-6368 GCA_964573285.1 uncultured Sulfurovum sp.
GAATTTGACACATATGTGTGCATTTCATGCTCAACAATCCATAGAAAAATCACTAAAATCTATCTTGGAATTTCATAATCAAAAAATACCCAAAATCCACAATATCAAAAAGTTACTAAAGTTAACCAAAGAGTATATAAAATTTGATGCAGATATAGATACTATTATCAAAATTGATACACTATATATAGATTCTCGTTATCCTGGGGATATGGGTCTATTGCCTTATGGTCAACCTACAGTTGATGATGCCAAAGAGTTTTATGAGTTTGCTAATGATGTTTTTGATAGAGTTTGTGAGATTTTAGAGACAAATAGAGGGGAGATGAATAACTAATAGTGAAAAATTAATAATGACTGTTTCACTATCTACTTTTTCTATAGGAGTAGGGAAGAGGATTTAACTAGAGGTGTTGTGAGAAAAATCCCACATTTGACCCCTCTGACAGAACGAGTTAATTATTTATTAGGCAAATTAATGATTAATGAAGAATCATCTATTTCCAAATTATTTAATTTAAATAAATCATCATATTTGGTATTAGAATCAATTAAACTTAATCTATTTATTGGAATAACTTCATGTCCTTCTATTTCAAAAACTGTCCATAATGTTCCTTCTCCATTTGGTACAGAAGTTTCAAATACTAACCCTTTATCATTAAAAACTTTAACTTTAGCATTTGAATTAGATAATCCATAATAATAACTGTTATCTTTTATCTCTGAACTATCTGCTGAGAAATTATGCACAGAGTATCTATATACACCATTTATTTTTTTTACTATAGTAATGGTCTCTGGTCCATAACTATTTGTATCATCTACATCTAAATTTGAATATGGACTATTTTCTATATTTCCTTTAGACCCATAATATATATGAAACCTATCATTACTATTTTCAATAGGACCTGTTAGGTGACTGTCTAAATCATAAGGATATTCTCCCCAACTAAGTACAATTCTTATTTCTCCTGTTGGTAGTAGAGGATTAATTGTTCCATTTTGATTTTCATTTGTTATCCCACCTATAACAGTAACTGTAATATATGTTGTTTGATACCCTTCTCCATTAATTTCGGCAGTATAATTACCTGCATCTAAATTTGATATTGAATATACTCCATTTTCATATGTTTCAGTAGAGCTAACAATTTCACCATCGTTACTATTTATCCCTTTTCTAAAATTAATTTTTAAATTTGCTTCTCCTTTTCCAGTCATTGCATTTGTT
The DNA here is from genome assembly GCA_964573285.1 of uncultured Sulfurovum sp. Lineage (GTDB taxonomy): Bacteria > Campylobacterota > Campylobacteria > Campylobacterales > Sulfurovaceae > UBA1140. The sequence goes on from CAZNJD010000074.1 coordinate 1,238, forward strand.
ATTATTCCCTCAATAGTTCCAATACCTAAATGTTCATTATCTACTTGAAGTATAGTTTCAAGATGTTTTATCTCATGCTCTAGTACTTCTATGTTTGAATATTCAACATCTGAATAACCTATTTGTGATATTACTATATGATAATTATCATATCCAGATATACTTTCAAATATATATTCACCTATAGAGTTACTTTTTGTTTCTGATAATAATGTGTCACCTTTGTATAATTTAATGGTTGCATTTTGAATTATCTCTTTTGTTAATGCACTTTTTACTTTACCTGTAATTGTTGTTGGTGTATTTATTTTAATTTTTATAGCCTCAGCCTCTTCATCTGTAATTAATAAATCATTATATAGAGGAGTTAAGATATTATCTATACAATTATCATTTTCACAGCTATCTAAATCTTTTGGTATTTTAGTTTTTATATCATTATTCAATAACTCTTTGGCTTTATATCTTAATGATTCTATTACTGCCTGACTAGAACTTAAGCCTTTTTCTCTAAGTTTATTTATATTTTGCTCTAAAGCATTTAATAAATCCTCATAATATTGATTTAATGCTTCCTTATTATTTATATTTCTAATATCTTCGACATCTTCTACCCTTAAGAAATTTGCATCAATCATTGATTCTAAAATAGAAAGTTCTTTAATTTCATTTGGCTCTTTGGTAGTAAATCCATTAAAATTAAGTGTAAACTTACCATTATCATAGTTAACTTTTGAGATATCTTGAAGTTCCAATAAGATAGGCAGAGTCTCATCATAAGTCTCTAAAAAGTATTTACCATCCTTACTAGCAGTTATCTTTGCCCAAATATCATCAACACTATCTCCATTGTTGATGCTAACTTTGGCTTGAAGTTCCAAACCTCCACAGATACCATCTCTGTTGCTATCTTGACAGACATTGACTACTATAGTCTGTGGAATCCCTACTAGTTGTAGAATCTTTTGCAAAAAATCTTTTGCCTCTTTACTACTTCCACCTCCACAACTAGCAAAACTTAGTAACAGGACTATACCTAATGAGATAAAAACTTTTTTTATCACAATACCCTCCTTTAAAATTAATTTGAATAGTTCATTATATTCACATTTTTTTTAAATAAATATTAAAAAAAGTGATTTTTATCACTTTATAAAATAATTTTGAGTTATTTTGAAATTAACAGATAAAATTTAGTTACTTTTAATTATAAATTATTATCTTGAAAAGTATGTTATAATTAGAATATTATACAAGAGGAAGTTAGATGGAAAAATTTTTTAATACGGCAGGACCTATAATCAAAGAAGACCACTACTATATATCATCATTTGATAGAGTTATGAAGAGATAGAACGACTAATAAGACAAAAAAGATACTTTCTACTCCATGCTCCAAGGCAGACAGGTAAGACTTCTGCTCTACTAGAGATAATGGAGAGGATTAATAGTGAGGGGAGATATGATTGTCTCTATGTCAATATCGAAGCTTCACAAGTAGATAGAGATGATGCTATTGTTCGTGACCACTTTGTGGGTCAAAATTTAGAGCGACTATATCGCCTTGTTCAGGAATATATTTTACCACTCTTCTTTCCCTATTTTATAGTTAAAAACTTCTGAAGCATTATACTCAAGAGGTATATCTTTTACCAAGTTTTTTATATCTATCTTTTTTCTTTTTGGCTTAACAGCTTCTAGGACAATCTTATGATTTTCAACAAATATTCTAACCTTATCTCCAATAGAGAGACTAAATTGATTCATAATATCTTTTGGAAAGCGTAACCCCTGCGAGTTACCCCATGTTGAGATGGTTGCTGTTATGATAGCTCCTTTATTAATGTATATCCAAAGCATATCATTATTTAAATAAGATGTCAATTTTTCTTACTTATTCCACCTCTCCTCAGGTGGAATATATAGACAATTCAGGCGTTGATTTCTGTTGTTTTTGCCTATGAATTCCACCTCAAAGAGGATGGAACTAGATGTGTTGCAAGTAGAAATATTTTATTGATAGTTATCGAAAGATAATTGACTCTATAGTAGAAATAGAGAAGATAAATGATAATATTATACGAAATTAAAAAATGATAAATAAAGGAATAGAAATAAGATGAAAATACATTTTATAGGAATAGGAGGCATAGGTCTCTCTGCATTAGCAAAATTTTTAGCAAATGATGGTCATAAAATAAGTGGCTCAGATATTAAACAGACAGAAATTACAAATGATTTGGCTTTAAATTTTGGAGCAAAAATTACAATACCTCATCATAAAGATGCAGTTATTGGTATGGATAGAGTTATCTATTCGGCTGCTGTTAGACCTAATAACCCTGAATATCAAAATGCACAAAAACTTGGAATTGAACTACTCTCACGAAAAGAGGCTCTAAAGAGTATATTAGGAAACAAAGAGGTATATGCTGTAGGTGGAGCGCATGGCAAAAGTACTACCTCTGCAATGCTCTCTTCTATCATTCCTAATACAAATGCACTTATAGGGGCAATATCTAAAGAGTTTGGTTCTAATGTTCGGTATGCTGATAATAATCAAGTAGTATTTGAAGCTGATGAGAGTGATGAAAGTTTTTTGAACTCCAATCCCTATTTGGCAATTGTAACAAATGTTGAACCTGAACATATGGAGTATTATGAGTATAATGAAGAGAGATTTTATAATGCTTATAAAAACTTTCTAAATCTTGCCAAAATTAAAATTATAAATGCACAAGATAATTTTTTGAGTTCACTTGATATTGAGGCTATACGATTTTATCCATCCAAAGATATATCAAATATTGAGTTTATTTTAGTAAATGCTCAACCACATACTAAATTTACACTAAAAGATTTTGGAGATTTTGAGGTATTTGGTTTTGGGTATCATATTGCTTTAGATGCATCTTTAGCAATATTGGGTGCATTGGAGATGGGTGAGAATATTGAAGATATTCGTAAAAATCTTCTAAATTATAAAGGTATAAAAAAACGATTTGATATTATCCAAAATTATGATAATACAGTAGTGATAGATGATTATGGTCACCACCCAACTGAGATAAAAGCTACTATGGACTCACTAAAAATATATAAAGAGTTAAGAGGACTTAATAAATTACAAATTATATGGCAACCTCATAAATATAGCAGAACTATTGATAATCTAGCAGGATTTGTAGAGTGTTTTGAGGGGGCTGATGAGTTAGTTATTTTACCTATTTGGAGTGCTGGAGAGTTGGAGGTAGATATAGACCTCAAAGGAGCATTTAGCCGTTATAAACTACATATGGCTGATAGTATCACTCGCAAAGATGGTATAGTTCAGATTATAAAAGATGGAAATATTATTACAGAGTATCATGATGGATTGATTACTGCTTTTGGGGCTGGGGATATTACTTATCAGATTAGAGGCGAGTAGAGTGGGTTTTCCAACCCACGCTATGCTATGTATCTCTTCTATAATTTAGTGTTACATGATTAGAATTACTCAATTCACAAGTATAGTACTGTAACATTTTACTATAATTTTGCCTACTCTTCAGAGGAAAACAAGTACTATTCTACTATCTAAAAAAAAGAGTTCACAATGAAAATATTATCCACACTAGTACTATTTAGTTTTATACTATTTGCTAATACTTGTATAAAATGCCATAAAGGAATTGAGCATATTCGTTCAAAAGAGTCGAAGATGATGAAAGAGATTTTAAAAATCTCTGATAAAGCAGGAGCAAAAGGCAATGATTGTATTGTATGTCATGGTGGTAATCCTAATGCAAAAGATAAAAATAGTTCACACTCTGGAACTCTAAAATACTTTTTAGACCACAAAGGTCCAAAAGAGTTTTATCCTTCACCTACAAGTCAATGGATAAATAATAATACTTGTGGAATGTGTCACCCACAGCAAGTTAAGGCTCAATGGAGTTCACTTATGAATACAGAGGCAGGTAAAATTCATGGTGCATTATGGGGATTTGGGGGCAAAGAGGGATATCAACACTATATGTCAAATTATGATATAAATAATACCCATAAAAGACTCGGAACAAAAACATATCAAGAGTATATGGAAGTATTATCAAAAAAAGAGCCACAAGCTTTTCCAAAAGAGATGCATGAAATCCCTAAAGCACCAACAGCTGATGAAATAGAAAAAGACCCATCTCTTTCTGTTTATACTTATCTAAGACAAGAGTGTCTGCGTTGTCATACAGGTGGAAAAGGTCGAAGTAGAAGAGGAGACTATAGAGGAATGGGGTGTGCTAGTTGTCATATACCATACTCAAATGAGGGGTTTTATGAGGGAGATGATAAAAATATATCTCATACAGAACATGGTCATCTATTAACTCATCAAATCCAATCTTCAAGAAAGGTCAAAGTAAATATACATGGAACTAAATATTCAGGTATTCCAGTTGAGACATGTACCACTTGTCATAATCGTGGTAAAAGGATAGGTGTATCATATCAAGGGCTTATGGAGACAGAGTATAAAGCTACATTTGACAGTGAGGGTAACCCACAACCAAAACTACATACTAAACGATATTTACACCTAACAGAAGATATTCACTACTCCAAAGGAATGTTGTGTCAAGATTGTCATACTAGTAATGATATGCATGGTGATGGATTTATGACAGGGGCTAACTTGGGGGCTGTAGAGATAGAGTGTCAAGATTGTCATGGTACAACAAAAAAATATCCTTGGGAGTTGCCTTTGGGTTATTCAGATGAATTTGCTATGAAACATAAAGAGGGGAAACCTAGAGGAACAACTACAACTTTGGCTGATTATCTCAAAAAAGGTGCAATTCCTAAAGATATTGGTGATGGCTTTTTACTATCTGCTAGAGGAAATCCAATGACAAAAGCTGTAAGAGATGGAGACAAAGTCATAATGCATCTATCATCAGGAAAGGATATAGAGTTAACTCCACTTAAAAGATTAAAAGAGCAAGAGAAGTTATCCAAAAAAGCTCTAATAGCAATGGATAAGATAGAAGCACATAATAATAAATTAGAGTGTTATACTTGTCACGCTACTTGGGCACCACAATGTTATGGTTGTCATGTCAAGATAGACTACTCAAAAGGAAAACAAAATCCTGAC
>CAZNJD010000075.1:0-19389 GCA_964573285.1 uncultured Sulfurovum sp.
ACTCATAATTTTGCTTTAGCATCAGGTGTATTTGTTCACAATTCAGCCAAGCAAGGAAGAGACCGAGTTTTTCAAGCGATTTTACCACTAAAAGGTAAGATTTTGAATGTGGAAAAAGCAAGATTAGAGAAAATATTAAAATCTGATGAGATTAAAAATATGATTACAGCTTTGGGGTGTGGAATTGGTGATGAGTTTAATGAAGATAAACTGAGATACCATAAAGTAATAATTATGACTGATGCTGATGTTGATGGAAGTCATATTCAAACATTGCTTATGACATTCTTTTTTAGATTTTTAAAACCTATTATATCAAAAGGATACCTCTATTTAGCTCAACCACCTCTATATAGATACAAAAAAGGTAAAAATGAGACTTATCTAAAAGATGATAAAGCCCTCAATGATTTTTTGATAGAAAATGGTATCGGAGTTTTAGAGTCCAAGACTATGGGAAGACAAGATTTGACAGAACTATTTAAGCTAGTTGCCTATTACAAAATGACTCTAACAGAGATAGAGAAACGATTTGCTCTGCCTGAAGTAGTACGATATATGATAGAAAATCCTGATATTATCTCAGCAGATAATCAAAATTTATCTATTATCATTGAAAAATATATTAATGGATTAGGTTATAATATTTTGAGTAAAACAGTAAATGATGAACTTTTACACTATTTTGTACAAACAAATGATGGATTAGAAGAGTTAATAATTGATGATAATCTATTTACTAGTCCTTACTATAATGAAGCTATTTATATGTATCAGAAGATTAATGATAGAATTACAGATGAGTTTAAAAACAAAGATATACTGCTACTTCTAAATATGATAGAAAGCAGTGCCAAAAAAGGTGCATATATCCAAAGATATAAAGGTCTAGGAGAGATGAACCCTGAACAACTTTGGGAGACTACCATGAACCCTGAAGATAGACGACTTCTTAAAGTAGTAATAGATGATGATGAGATAGCAAGTGATACATTTGTACTATTTATGGGTGATGAGGTTGAACCAAGACGGGCTTATATTGAGACACATGCCAAAGATGTAAAACATTTGGATGTTTAAATATAATAAATAATAATATTTAGGAAAGAGATGAAATACGGCGAAAAAGATATAATAGAGTTTGATATAAATGCAACAGAGAACTATTGGGATAATAATCATCCCAAAAACTATACTATAGATATAGATTTGCCAGAGTTTATGTGCAAATGTCCAAGAAGTGGATACCCTGATTTTGCAACTATTCATCTTAGTTACTCACCTGATAAAAAAGTGATAGAGTTAAAAGCTTTGAAACTCTATATTAATAGTTTTATGAACAGACACATCTCACATGAGGACTCTGCTAATGAGATTTTTGATGCACTTTTATCAAATCTTAATCCTAAATGGATAAGAATTGTTGCCGATTTTAATCCTAGAGGAAATGTTCATACTATTATTACTATTGATAGTCGGGACAACTTAAAGTTATAATATTCTTGATTTTGTATCAGATATGATTGGTGCTATTATTTTTTCAATTTTTTATAAGTAATCTTAGAAGAGCAATGAAAAAAATGTTATACTTTTAAAAAAATTTGGTAGGGAAAAAATAATGATAAATAGTAATGAGCATAAAGAGAAGGCACCTTTTAGTGATCCTATGTTTAATAGGGGTAATAATGATATTATAAAATCTCATAAGCAAGAATATAATGATAATTTTAATTATGATTATGATTACGAAGAAAAGAATGATAAAAATATTATCATACCTATAGTATCTGTTATAATAGTAGGTATTCTTGGATATTTTGGATTTAATTATCTACAAAGTGATAATAAAAAAGATATAGAACAATCAAATATAACCAAAGAGATAGTAGATACTCAAACTATAAAAGAAGATAAGGAAGATAAAAAAGAGATTGCTATAAAAGTTACACCTACTCCTATAGTTAAAATAGATAAACCTAACATAAAATTAAAAGAGCCAGAAGTAACACCCCTTCTAATAGTTGAAAAACCAAAAGAGATAGTTAAGGTAAAAAGTAAACCACATATTATTAAAAAGGTAGAAGAAAAAAATACCAAGATTAAAACAAAGAGTCAAAAATCAAAGAGTCCAAAAGTTAAGAAATTAAAAGTTAAAAAATCAAAAGTTAAGAAAATAAAAAAAGTTGAAAAACCTAAAAAACCTCAATATAGAGTAATAACTATCAAAAAAGGAGATACATTAGCATCTATTTCCAAAAGATTTTATGGTAATTCTATGGAGTTCAAAAGAATTATAAGAGCCAATAGAGATATAAAACGAGCCTCTACACGGTTACGAGTTGGACAAAAAATTATTATTCCTATAGTCAAACCTAAAAAAGTGGATAAAAAGATAACGAAGAAAAGAAGAGTTATTACAGTAAAAAAAGGTGATACTCTAGCAATTATAGCAAAGAGATTTTATGGAGACTCTTCTAAATTTAAAAAAATAATAAATGCAAATTATAAAATCAAAAATGAACGAAGTCGTTTACATATTGGACAGAAAATTTATGTTCCTAGATAAGAAATATAAATATCAAAAAGCATAAACAATTTTCGCTATAATTGCCATAATTATTATATATGTAAGGATGAAAAATGGGACAAACCATTACTGAGAAAATCTTCTCTGAACACGCAGAACGAAATGTAGAAGCAGGAGAGATTGTTAGAGTTAATATTGATATGATTATAGGGAATGATATTACTACACCTATATCTATACGAGCATTTGAAGATAGTGGTGCTAAAGAGATGGCTAGACCAGATAGCTTTTGCATAGTTATGGACCACTATATACCTGCCAAAGATATAGCATCAGCTAATCAAGCAAAAATATCACGAGAATTTGCTTATAAACATAATATGAAATACTTTTTCGATGAAAAAGATATGGGAATAGAACATGCGTTGCTTCCTGAAAAAGGATTAGTAATTCCTGGGGATGTAATTATTGGAGCTGATAGTCATACTTGTACACATGGGGCTTTAGGTGCATTTAGTACTGGTATGGGTAGTACTGATATATCTTTTGGAATGATAACTGGTGGAAATTGGTTCAAAGTACCAGAAACTATAAAAGTAGAGCTACTTGGTAAACCTCAACAACATGTATATGGTAAAGATATTATATTAGAACTTATTCGTAGAATTGGTGTTGATGGGGCTTTGTATAAGACTATTGAATTTAGTGGTGAAGGTGTGGCTCATTTGGGTATGGCTGATAGATTTTCTATATCCAATATGGTTATAGAAGCAGGAGCTAAAAATGGTATATTTGCTGTTGATGATATTACTAGAAAATATTTGGATGAAAGAGCAGATGCTAATGGTGGACTAAGAGCAGAACCAAAAATTCATTATTCTGATAATGATGCTAAATATTCTCAAGTAATTACTATAGATTTAGACAAATTATCTCCTGTAATTGCATATCCATTTCTACCATCAAATGGTAAAAGTATGGAAGAGGCTGTCAAAGATAATTTGAAAATCGACCAAGTTATGATAGGTAGTTGTACTAATGGACGGATAGAAGATTTACGAATTGCCGCCAAAATTATGAAAGGCAAAAAAGTAGCTAAACAGACTAGAATGATAGTAACTCCTGCTACCCAAAAGATTTTTCTTCAAGCTCAAAAAGAGGGATTGATGGAAATTTTGATAAATGCAGGTGCTGTTGTATCTAATCCTACTTGTGGAGCATGTTTGGGTGGATATATGGGAATTTTGGGTGATGGTGAGCGATGTGTAGCTACTACTAACCGAAACTTTGTAGGTCGAATGGGAGCTAGAAGCTCTGAAATTTATTTAGCCAACTCTGCTGTAGCTGCTGCTAGTGCTATTGCTGGTAAATTAGTTGACCCTAGAGATTAAAATATATAGAGATAGATTGAACAATTACTCTTTTTGTCTCTAAAACAACTTGACAAATCCCTAAATTTCACAATTAGTTGACATTTGCTATGATATAATAGTATTAAAAAAAAGGTATTTAAATATGATAAAAATTATACTATTTATTTTAGTTTCTATAAATATAAGTTATGCAAATGGAAGAAAATATTATATTCAATTGGGAAGTTTTAGACAGTTACCTGTTTTGCAGAGAACTATCAATCACTTACCTCAAGATTTGCGTTCTCATATTGTAATAGTTAACTCTAATGGATGGTATATCCCTTTTGCATACCATACAAGGAAAAAATATGCTCTAATAAAAAAGATACCTAGTTATAAACGGTATTTCCCTGATGCACATATCAATAGCTCTTCTTATATATTAAATCATCAAATCATTCGTAACTATACAAAAAATGCTAAAAAAAGATATACCCCTCCAGTCAGAGTACAAGAGTATCAAAATGTTGCAATCTCTGAAGATGATAATATTTTACCATATATCCCAAGCGTAATATATGAAACAAGACCCATTCCTACACCTAAACAAGAGATAATCATTCCCAAACCTAAAAAAGAGGTAACTAAAAGAAGAAAGAAATATAAATATTTTAATAAAAGGATGTTGAGTGGTCATCACTACTATTTAGCTTATAAATCTACTAGAAATAGTCCTGACCTTTTAGTAAAAGTAAGTTTCTATAATCATGAAGTAATTTATGAACCATTAATAGGTAGTATGAATATGAGAGATGCTAAATATTTAGTAAAAGACAAAAAATTATATATGTTTGCAGACAATTTTTTAAAAGATGGTGCATTTTCAAAAATTGAGGGAAATAGAAAAGATTATATCTTAGTATCTAGTTGGTATAATAATAAAAAACTAAATACTTTAAGATATTATTATGATATCAATAAAGCCAAAAGATATTTAGGTGAGAAACGCTCTGGTTCATTAGCTACGGCACTAGAAGATGGTGAGTTTGATGGACTCCATCAAGCTTTTAATGGTGTTGATGGAATTTATATTGGTGGAGATGATAGTTATTAGATATTTTGCATAAATTGAGGGTGTTCTTGTAGATACCAAAGAATTCCTCCAGCAATTATCATTATAAAAATTATTAATGATATAATTTTACTCCAGCTATATGGTCTCTCTCCTACTATTTTACCATTTTGAGCATTTATTGCATAGTTATATATCTTGTTTTTGTATTTAAATTTTGCTGTCCATATAGGAAATAGTGTATTTTTGTAAGTTACATCATGGTAACTTGTTTGTTTCCTATCTATTTGCTGTTGGTCTCCACCTATATCTTGTTTGATACTATTTCTAATAGTTATATCCATTTGCATTTTGGCAAATTCAAATCCACTATCAAGTCCTATAGTATATTCTTCAGACTCAAATCCTGATAGATATTTCTCATTAAATGGTATTAGTTTGGTAGTATCCCAAGGGGCTAAACTGTCCAATATAGTATGAGATATAGTTTTGGAAGCACCTACAGTTATATCATCAAAACTATTATAAACTATGCCTCTAACTGGTCTCCACTTTATTCTTGGTTCTTTCTCTTGTATTATCTGTTCTCTACCATTTATTATCACTCTTTTCTCTACAGTTATATAATATATATCACCTCTTTGTCCACTATATTGTGTAGTGGTTTGGCTATCATATGTCCAGTATGGTAAGTAGTAGCCTGTTAATTGACCATGTCCATCTACTAAGTGTTTTAATTCCGTTGGTGCAAACCATAATGAACCAATCCATTTTCTAAATTTCTCTTGTGCATCTTTGTGCGTGACATTGAAAGGTAAAATAGATTTAGGTGTAATTTTTTGTGTAAACTCTGTAATAGCAGGTGTACCGCAATATGGACAATTGGAACTAATAGAGTATGGTGTCAGGGTAAATATGGCTGAACATTTAGTACATTTAATCTCTTTTTCTATCTTTTGTTTTTGCTGTTTATCCAAGTGTGTTAAAGCATTATTGAAATCATACTCTTCTATAACTTGATTTGATTTTTCTATTGGTTCTTGAGTAGAACAAAAAGGACAAATCAAAGAGTCTGTAGATGGAACATAACGCAAAGGCCCCCCACAATTTTTGCAGGTAAAATTTATAGATTGGAATTTCATGGTTTATGGAAGTGGTGGTGGAGTATTTTCAAAATAATTCTCAAAAACATTTTGAGCCGTATCCCAATCAGGCATCCCTTTACTCCATACTAGAGTATCTCTATGTATAGCTCCTTTTGTTATCATATTTTTAATAATCCGAGTATCATAAGGACCCTCACTTGCACTATCTATAGCTATATGATATAGTTTCTCGTCTCTAGTTGGTAGGGGAGGGGGAGTACTTTTGTCTTCATACTTTTTGCCTATGGCATTTGCCATCTCTTGACCCATTGCAATTCCTGCACCCATACCAATCATATCAGATATACCTCCACCACCTTGAGCATTACCTAGTGCTTCACCTGCTTGATATTTGAGATTATCATCAAGATTTCCTGTAATCTCTCTACTTGTTCGTTTATCCAGTGCTTTTTCTACATTATCAGGCAAGGATATATTTTCTACAATTACTTTGAGCAGTTGTAGTCCATACTCTCCAAAATATGGTGCTATATGTTCTGTCACATAATTACTAAATTTTTCATAATTAGATGCTAGTTCCAAAATTGGAATTTTGCTCTCTCCTAGCGTAGTAGTAAACTTAGATAAGATTAGATTTTTGAGCTGTTCTTGTACCTCATCAATAGTGAAGTGACTATCAGTCCCTACTATCTCTTTCATAAATGCTCCAGCATCTGTAATTCTTATCTCATAAGTTCCAAATGCTCTAAGTCTTACCATTGAAAATTCAGGGTCTCGTACCATAATCGGATTTTTGGTTCCCCATTTGAGATTTGTAAATCGTTTAGTATTTACAAAATATACTTCTGCTTTAAAAGGAGAATTAAACGCATGATCCCAATGTTCTAATGAGGTCATAATAGGTAAGTTTTTGGTCTCTAGCTCATAAATTCCAGGTTCTAATACATCTGCGATAACTCCCTCATTAACAAATACAGCTACTTGTGACTCTCTTACTGTGAGTTTAGCACCATATTTTATCTCATTTCCTTGTCGTGGAAATCTATATACCATAGTATCATTACTGTCATCTGTCCACTCTATAACATCTATAAATTGACCACTTATCCAATCAAAAAGTCCCATATCTTATCCTTATTTATTAATATCTTTTACAAGTTTATCTGATGATACGGCCATTTTTGCTTTGGTAGAGAGTAGAGCATCTTTTAACTCTTTTTCTGTTTTATCAAGTTCTACTAGAGCCTCTTTTCTAGCTTGTTTACCCTCATCAGCAATTCTGAGTGAATCATTTAGAGTATCAATTAGAGTTTGATTTGCTTTTTTGATACTATCTATATCAAATACTCCTCTCTCCATTTGTGTTCGTACCTCTTTGTTCGCTTCTCTAAGTCCCTCTGCATTTTTTTCCAAAAGTTCATTGGTTAAATCATTAGCATTTTTGAGTGCTTTGGCTGATTCGTGACTTCTAAATATAGTTACAGTTTGGGCTAATTGATTTCTCCATAATGGAACAGTATTGACTATTGTAGAAGTAATTTTATTAATTAGTGATTTATCATTTTCTTGAATTAGTCTAATACTCGGAAGTGATTGCATGGCCACTTGTCGAGATAGTCTTAAGTCATGAATTCGTCTCTCTAGCTCATCTCTAAATCCTCGTATCTCTTTTAACTCTTGGATTGCCATCATCTCATTATTTTTAGTTTTCTCTTCATATTCTGGTAATACTTTGGTATTTAACTCTTCTAGTTTTATCTCTCCTGCTTGGATATATAGCTCTAAATTTCTAAAATAGTCCAAATTGGCATCATATAGTTTATCCAGAGATACTACATCTCTCATTAATTGAGATTTATGTTCCTCTAAACTATTAGAAATTTCATCAATTTGGTCTCGTACATTCTCATATCCTTGCATAAATTTAACTAATGGTTTTGTTCCTCCAAATAGATTTTTATACCATGGAAGCTTTTTGTTTGGATTTAGTTCTTCTATATCAAATCCTTTAATAGAAGCTACCATCTCATTTAAAACAGCTCCAACTGCACCTGTATCTTTGTTTTTAACACCATCTATCATACGATTAGATATATCATCAAGCTCTTCTTGTACAGTTGCCCCAAAATATATAATAGAAGTTCTATCTTTAAAATCCAATTCATTTAAGGCTTTTTCTAATTTACTCTTCTCTTCTGGCATAACTACTGGTAAGTTTTCACTTTTTTCTTCTATTGTTGCTTCTATAATCTCTTTTGTTTTTGTTTCCATCTTTAAATCCTTTATTAATTTTTTATCTGCTCTTTTAGTACATCTATATGTACATCCAAATCAAATTGATTATTCTTTTTTAATCTTATTAACTCTTTGTCAAATCTTTTCTCTACATCACTTAGAAGTGAATAGAGTCTCTCTTTGGTTTCACTATTTATCTCTTTTTCATCCATCTCTGTATAAGATTTTGTAACCTTTTTAATCCCATCTATATATACAATTATAAATTTACGAGCTACACGCAAATCTTTTGGGTCTTCTTCTATATTTTTAAGTATCTCATATGCCCTATCAACAGCAATTTTTAATTTACTATTTAGCTTATGGTCTTTGATACTCTCCATATCTTTTTCTATACTACTTAGTTTCCCTCTAGCTGTAGCCAAGGTCTCTAATACGAACTCGGCAGAAATATCACCGATATTATTTAACTTATCAACTCTTGGGTCAAATCCATAATATAGAAAATACCCAATAGTAGCTACAATTCCCAAAAATAGACCAATCCAAATAGGCTGATACCCAGCAAATGAAGCAGTAAATAGTGTAGAAACTCCTAGTAAAATACCAGCTATCATCTTATAAGGCGTTTTAGGTGCTTTGGTAAGTATAGTTGTATAATACTTTTGTTCTTGTTCTAGTCCCATACCACTAGCCCTAGCAGTAGCGAAAAAGAGTAAAAATGCAATTATATTCATAATAAATGCTTTGGTCTCTAGCATAAGTAGAGACATAACTATAGCAATAAACAGAGGAGCTAGAAAAATATATAAAAAATTCCCCAGTTTTCCACTAAACCTATTTTTTGTATCAATATCAGGGTTGTATCGTTTTGCCTTTGACATATATTCTCCTAAAATAGTTTAAGTAAAGGATACCAAACAGCAATGCCAGAAGAGAGTAAAATAAATATAAAACCAAATATTTTTTTCAATAAAAATCCTTTAATAATTTTCGTTTAATTTTATCATAAGTTTCTAAAAGGAAAATGAAGTTGAGATAATGATGATATTATATAAAGAAATATTGAAAGAAAGATAATATACTGCTATAATAAATAGTAATTTCATTAGATAAAAAAGGATAAAAATGAGACTAAAAGAGATACAAGATATAATTAAAGCAGAAGTAGGAGTACTGCTATATTTTTCGGGTGAGAATTGTAGTGTATGCCACGCATTGAGACCAAAATTCAAAGAGTTATTTGATAAGGAGTTTTCCAAAATCAAACAGATATATCTTGATGCTCATAATAATCCACAAATATCTGCAAATTTTCAAGTTTTTGCAGTTCCTACTATGCTTGTATTTTTGGATGGTAGAGAGTTTATTCGTGAGGGTAGGGCTGTAAGTATGTATCAATTACAACAGAAACTACTACGACCTTATGATATTATGTTAAGTTAATAACAAATGATTTTTAAGTCCATTTCGATATAATATCTTCTAATTTTAGAATTTAAATATCTATATAACTAAAGGGATTTTATGAGTGATTTAATAAACGAAAATCAAGATATACAAGAGGTACTAATAGAAGATAGTATGAGAGGTTCTTACCTTGATTACTCTATGAGTGTTATTGTGGGTCGTGCATTGCCAGATGCTAGAGATGGGCTAAAACCTGTTCATAGACGGATACTTTATGCTATGAGTGACCTTAATTTATCTCATAGAACTCCTTATAAAAAGTCAGCTAGAATTGTAGGGGATTGTTTAGTTGCAGGTTCTCTTATATCTACTACTAAAGGATTAGTTCCTATCGAAGATATAGAGGTTGGAGATGAGGTTTATACTCAAAAAGGGATAAAAAAGGTAACAGAACTCTTTTATCAACCCAAACAGCCACTTCTAAAGGTTAGCAGTAGTTTTAATATTTTTGAAAATAGAGTAACAAGAGGACATAAGTTCAAAGTTCTTAATTCCGATTTAACTTACTCTTTCAAAGCATCTAAAGATTTAACAACAGATGATTATCTAATAATGCAACCATCACTTATGGATATGGAAGAGACTCTTGATAAGAGTGAGGCTTATGCTTTGGGTCTTTCTATCTCTAATGAAAATATAGATATAAACTCTAAAATTATGAGTTTTTCAAATGACTCTATCTTATCCTTTTTGAGTGGTTTTATTGATGGTAATGGTTTTATTAATATTAAAGATAATGATATAAATGAGATAGTAATTATCTCACTATCCCATAAATTTTTAAATAAGTTAGCTGTTTTGCTATTTGATAGATTTGGTATTGTATCTTCTATTGTTAATTCATCAGAAGATTATAATTATTATAATTTGACCTTTATAGGTTCAGATGCTTATTTTTTCAAAGATAAATTAAATCTTTTGAATGAGGAAAAGAGAGATAGATTAAATAGTTTTAAAGACTCTTTGGAACCAGTAGATACAAATTATTTACCATATTTTGGCGAAGAGCTTTTAGATAATATTAAAATATACTCTAATACTATCGAGAGTTTAGATATTTTAGAAAAGTTACGCCTTTTAGATACAAAACTATATGAACATCTAAAATATATTATTGATAATAAGATTAAATTTCTTAAAGTAAAAGAGATAAAAGAGATTGAAGAAGAGATAACCTATGACTTCACAGTAGAGGATGTTCATGAGTTTTTTGTTAATGGTGTTATTAGCCAAAACTGTATAGGGAAATATCATCCTCATGGTGATACAGCAGTTTATGATGCTTTAGTTCGTATGGCTCAAGACTTTTCGTTACGAGTACCCTTGGTTGATGGACAAGGTAACTTTGGCTCTATTGATGGTGATAATGCAGCTTCTATGAGATATACAGAGGCTCGAATGACAAAAATATCAGAAGAGATATTAAAAGATATAGATAAAGATACAGTTGATTTCTCTCCAAACTATGATGACTCTATGAGTGAACCTGATGTTCTTCCTTCTCGTGTTCCTAATTTACTTTTAAATGGTTCAAGTGGTATAGCTGTCGGTATGGCAACAAATCTACCTCCTCATAGATTAGATGAACTTATTGAGGCACTTTTACTTATGATAGATAAGCCTGAGTGTGAAGATAGTGAGATATTTAATATTATAAAAGGTCCTGATTTCCCAACAGGAGGAATTATTTTTGGTAAAAAGGGTATTTTGGATGCTTATAGTACTGGTAGGGGTCGAATTAAAGTTAGAGCCAAAATTCATATAGAAGAGAAGAAAAATAGAGAAGTAATTGTAATAGATGAGCTTCCATATCAAGTTAATAAATCACGGCTTATAGAGAATATCGTAGGACTTGTAAAAGATAAACAGGTTGAGGGAATATCTGAAATTCGTGATGAGTCTGACCGTGATGGTATGCGTGTGGTTATTGAACTCAAAAAAGATGCTATGAGTGATATTATTTTGAATAATCTTTATAAAAGTACACAGCTACAGACTACATTTGGTATTATCATGTTGGCTATTGAAAACAAAGAACCAAAAATATTTAAACTTCGTGAACTTTTAGAACTTTTCCTCAAACATAGAAAAACAGTAATTATTAGAAGAACTATTTTTGAACTTGATAAAGCTACTGCTAGAGCTCATATTTTAGAAGGACTTAAAAAAGCTGTCAATAATATAGATAGAGTTATTAGAATTATTAAAGAGAGTAATGATAGTGATAGTGCCAAATCTGAGTTAATTAAAATATTTGAATTATCTGAAATTCAAGCCAATGCAATATTGGAGATGAAATTAAGACGACTTACAGGTTTGGAACAAGATAAGATAGATAATGAGTTGGTTGAACTCTATAAACTCATTGATTATCTGCGTTCTATTCTAAAAAGTGAAGAGATTTTAAATGGAATTATTGCTGATGAACTCAGAGAGATTGGGGATAACTTTAAAAGTGATAGAAGAACAGAGATTATAGATGATTATGATGATATAGATATAGAAGATTTAATTCCAAATGAGCCTATGGTTGTAACTATTACACATAGAGGATATATCAAAAGAGTAGCAGTTAAACAGTATGAGAAACAAAAAAGAGGTGGTAAAGGTAAGATTGCAGTAACTACCCATGATGATGACTTTATAGAGCAGTTCTTTATCTCTACTACTCATGATACTTTGATGTTTGTTACAGATATGGGTCAACTATATTGGTTAAAAGTATATAGAATTCCAGAAGGAAGTAGAACAGCTAAAGGAAAAGCAGTTGTCAATCTGATTAATCTTCGACCTGATGAGAAGATTATGTCTATTATCCCAACGACTGATTTCCATGAGGATAAAGGGTTAATATTCTTTACTCGAAATGGTATAGTCAAACGAACAAATCTTAAAGAGTACTCAAATATTAGAGTTAATGGTATCAGAGCCATTAACCTTGATGAAGATGATAGTATAGTTACTGCACAGATAGTAATGCCCGATACCAAATGGCTATTTATAACTACCAAAAAAGGTCAATGTATTAGATTTAAAGTAGAAGATGCTAGAGAGATAGGTAGAGTAGCACGAGGTGTGGCAGGTATTAAATTTAAAATAGATAATGATTTTGTATGTGGTGCTACAACTATAGCAGATGAAAATAGCGAACTATTAATGTTAAGTGAAAAAGGTATTGGCAAACGAACAACAGCATCAGAATATAGAGAGCAGAGTCGTGCAGGAAAAGGTGTAATTAGTATGAAGCTTACCCCAAAAACGGGTGATGTAGTAGGCGTAGTAATGGTAGAAGAGGACAAAGATATGATGTGTCTAACTAGTATCGGTAAAATGATAAGAGTTGATATGCAGACTATTCGTAAAGCAGGACGAAATACATCAGGTGTAAAAGTAGTCAATGTTGAGAAAAAAGATATAGTTGTTAGTATGGCAAAATGTCCCAAAGAGGAAGCAGAAGAGCCAGATATTGTTAATAGGGAGGGATTGATAGAATAATTTCTTAATATGCTCTAAAAAGCCAATACTCACATCTATTTGGTTAAAATGGCATTAATATTATTTTAACAAAAAAGGACAAATTTGAAAAAATATAATATCGCAGTAGTTGGTGCAAGTGGTGCTGTTGGTGAAGAACTTTTTAGAGTTTTGGAAGAGCAAAATTTTCCTATAGCCAATCTTTTACCATTAGCAAGTGCAAATTCAGCAGGTAATATAATTGAGTTTGCAGGTCGAGAGTATAAAATTGAAGAACTTACAGAGGATGTATTTGTAGATAGAGATATTGATATAGCCTTTTTTAGTGCAGGTGGAAGTATCTCTGCTAAATATGCTAAATATGCTGTAGAGTCTGGTGCTGTTGTAATTGATAATACTAGTCATTTTCGAATGATGGATAGAGTACCATTAGTCGTTCCTGAAGTTAATCCTGAAGATATTGAGCTATGGGAAGATACAGGGATAATTGCAAATCCAAACTGTTCTACTATTCAGATGGTACAACTTCTTAAACCTCTTGATGATTTATATGGTATCAAAAGAGTAGATGTAAGTACATATCAAGCTACTTCTGGAGCAGGAAAAGCTGGAATGGAAGAGCTTGTTATGCAGATGAAAGACTTTTTCGCATTTCAACTTTCTGATACCGAAATTAAAGCTTTTGCACATCAGATTGCTTTAAATGTTATTCCTCATATTGATGTACCTCAACCAAATGGATATACAAAAGAGGAGATGAAAATGGTTGAGGAGACTAATAAGATTATGCACTCTGATTTTGCTGTTAGTGCTACTTGTGTACGAGTTCCAGTTCTTAGAAGTCATAGTGAGTCTATTACTATTACATTTCAAGAGGGGGTTATCGTAAGTGTAGAAAAAGCTAGAGAGGTATTAGATAATTTTGAAAATGTAAAAGTCATTGATGATTTGGAAAATAATAAATATCCTATGCCTATAACTGCAACAGATACAGACTTAACTTATGTGGGTAGAATTAGAAAAGATATATACTCTCCAAATATATTGCATATCTGGGGTGTTGCAGACCAAGTTAGAGTAGGGGCAGCTACTAATGCTGTAAGAATTGCTCAAAAGTGGATAGAATTAGAGGATTAATATGAAACATATAGAACATTTTTTTGAAAGTTTTTTATGGAATACAAGATTTTTTGTGCTTTTAGCAGTTATCTTCTCTATGTTTGGTGGAATAGCACTTTTTCTTGTCGCATCAGTAGATATTTATGAAGTGGTAAGAGAGGTGATTACTACTTATTTAAATCATCTTCATCCTGATAAATTTCATGAGATAATTGTGGGTGGGCTTATTGGTGCAGTTGATTTATATTTAATGGCTGTGGTTATGTTTATTTTTGGTTTTGGACTTTATGAACTCTTTATTTCAGAGATAGATGTAGCCAAGAGACAAGGTGCATCTAAAATATTAGAAATTCATTCACTTGACGAACTTAAAGATAAACTAGGTAAAGTAATCGTAATGGTATTAATTGTTAATTTTTTCCAACGAGTACTTTTTACAACATATAATGGGGCTTTGGATTTGGTATATTTTGCTATCTCTATTTTGGCTCTATCTATATCATTATATTTTTTACATAAAGGTCATTAATGAGTAAAATTTTTGTAGATGCCTGTTTAGGCAAAGAGACCCCATACACACCAGTATGGATGATGAGACAAGCAGGACGATATTTGCCTGAATATATGGCAGTAAGAGCAGAGGCAGGGAACTTTTTGAACTTATGTCATGACCCCAAAAAAGCATGTGAAGTTACGCTACAACCTGTAGATATAGTAGGTGTAGATGCAGCTATTTTATTCTCTGATATATTAGTTATTCCTGATGAGATGGGTATGGATTTAGAGTTTATCAAAGGTTTTGGGCCCAAATTTAATGACCCTATTAAATCGCAAGAAGATTTAGATAGACTTATTGGTGGTGAAGTAGCTGCTAGTAAGCTCACTTATGTATATGATGCTATTAAACTTATTAGAGAAGAGCTTGACCAAAGAGATGATAATAAAGCATTAATTGGATTTTGTGGAGCTCCTTGGACTTTGGCTACTTATATGATAGAGGGTCAAGGGACTAAAACATATAATATTTGTAAAAAAATGATGTACTCAAATCCTGAACTTTTACATAAAATATTAGCAAAAGTTACAGAAGTGGTCAAATATTACATGGAAAAACAGATAAACTCTGGTATAGATGTAGTACAAATCTTTGATAGCTGGGCTAGTGCAATAGAGCCGAGTAAATATAATGAGTTTAGTTGGAAATATATGGTAGAGATAGCTGATTATCTCAAATCAAAATATCCCAACACTCCTATTATTATGTTTCCAAAAGGTGTTCCAGCATTTTTAGACCAAGTATATGGAAACTTTGATGTATTTGGTGTAGATTGGGGTACTCCTATGGCATTAGCTAAAGAGAAATTAGGTGATAGATATGTACTTCAAGGAAATATGGAGCCATGCAGATTATATAGTAAAGAGGCAACAACAGAGTGTGTCGAGTCATTAGCACAGACTATGAGAGATGGACGACATATATTTAATCTAGGTCATGGGATATTGCCTGATGTTCCTGTAGAAAATGCTAAACATTTTGTTAGTGAGTGTCATAGAGTATCAAGAGTAATATTATAAAATCTATAAATTTATAGGAGTAATGAAAAATTAATTGCTATTGAAGATAGTAAAGAAAAGCTTAATGAAGTTAGACAATTAAAATAAAATATATTTTAAGATACAATACGCATAATATTAAATATAGGAAAAAGTATGTATCTATTCACAAGTGAAGTTGTAAGCCCAGGGCATCCTGATAAATGTGCTGATATTATTGCAGATAGTATCGTTGATAAATTGATAATAGGGGATAGTAAGTCGCGAGTTGCATCAGAAGTTTTTGTGGCAGGACGACATGTAATTATCGGTGGAGAGGTAACTTCAAGTACTAATCTAACCACAGAAGATTATGAAAAAATCGTACATGATGCACTAATAAAAATAGGTTATAATGGTAATCCATATTTCAGCAAAGAGGAGTGTTTGCATCCTGAAGATGTAGAGGTTCGAGTTCTTTTAAATGCTCAATCACCTGATATTAATCAAGGTGTTGACCAAGAAGATGGAGAGATAGGAGCTGGAGACCAAGGTATTATGTTTGGATACGCAGATATAGAGACCGAAAATTATATGCCAAGTGCTATTACTTATGCACGAATGCTTATGGAAAAAGTATATGAGTATGCCAAAGCTAATCCATCAGAGCTTGGAATTGATATTAAGACACAAGTAACTATGGATTATGGAGTCAAAGATAACTTTGAAAATTGTAAACCTCAAAAAATTCATACTATAGTAGTATCAGCCCCATGTGTATCTAATATGAGTATAGATGAGGTTAGAACACTTATAGGTGGATTAATAGAAGAAGCAGGACTGCCAAAAGAGTTATATAAAAAAGAAGATTGTATTATTCATATAAATCCAACAGGTAAATATGTATCACACTCATCACTTCATGACTCAGGACTTACTGGACGCAAACTTATAGTTGATAGTTTTGGAGGTTATTCACCAATTGGTGGAGGGGCTCAAAGTTCAAAAGATTATACCAAAGTTGACCGTTCGGGATTATATGCTTCAAGATATATTGCCAAACATATTGTAGCATCAGGTTTAGCAAAAAAATGTGTAGTTCAAATATCTTATGCTATTGGAGTAGCTAGACCTACTTCTGTAGCAGTTGATAGTTATGGTACAGTAATAAATGGATTAGATGATGATAAGTTATCTAAATTTGTTATGGAGAATTTCCCATTAACTCCAAATTGGATTACAAAAAAGTTTAATTTAGATAAACCATCAGAAGATACATTTTTGTATGCAGATATTGCAGGTCGTGGACAGGTAGGGCAGGGTGATTATCCTTGGGAACAACTTGATAGTCTAAAACTATTTGAAAAATTAAAATAGTCTTTATGATTAGATTTTTATGGTT
Organism: uncultured Sulfurovum sp.; assembly: GCA_964573285.1. Taxonomy (GTDB): domain Bacteria; phylum Campylobacterota; class Campylobacteria; order Campylobacterales; family Sulfurovaceae; genus UBA1140. The sequence goes on from CAZNJD010000075.1 coordinate 17,294, forward strand.
AATTATACCAGTTATATTATTAGCCGACAAACCTAATCTTTTACTGCTCAAAGTATATAAGGAGCAGAATATAACAGGTTGGGTAATGAGTGAAAAGCTTGATGGTATCAGAGCTTATTGGAATGGGAAAAATCTAATAAGTAGAGGTGGCAAACTCATTTATGCTCCAAAATGGTTTACCAAAGATTATCCCTCTTTTCCAATAGATGGTGAACTTTGGACAAAAAGAGCCGATTTTGAAAATATATCTTCTATTGTTCGAGATAAAACTCCATCTAATGGTTGGAAGAGTATAACATATAATATTTTTGAAGTCCCAAATGCCAAAGGTAATCTATGGCAAAGACTATCAAAAGTAAAGCCTTATAAGAGTAAAATTATAAAAATAATTCCACAAATTGAAGTAAAAAATAGAGCTAATCTTCAAAAATTCCTAAAAGAGATAGAAGCAAAAGGTGGAGAGGGTGTAGTGGTTCGTAACCCAAGGAGTCCATATATTGCCAAAAGAACAAGTAACGCACTTAAAGTAAAAAGTTTTTATGATACAGAGTGTAAAGTGACAAGATATATCAAGGGTAATGGAAAATTTAGGGATATGTTAGGCTCATTAGAGTGTAAATTAGAAAATGGAACTCTATTTAAAATAGGTTCAGGCTTTACAAACCAAGAGAGAAAAAATCCTCCACCTATTGGTAGTATAATAACATTTAAATATAAAGAGTTTACAAAATATGGGAAACCTAGATTTCCTGTGTTTTTGAGGATTAGAGAAATTAGATAAGGAATAAAAAATGTTCAATAATAAAAATATATTAATAACAGGTGGAACAGGAAGCTTTGGGAAAAAATATACACAGATTATTTTAGAAAAATATAGACCAAATAAGATAATAATTTATAGTAGAGATGAGCTAAAACAGTATGAGATGGCACAAGAGTTTAATAATTCATGTATGAGATATTTTATAGGTGATGTACGAGATAGTGATAGATTAAAAGAGGCAATGGATGGAGTTGATTTTGTAATCCATGCAGCAGCACTCAAACATGTGCCAGTAGCAGAGTATAACCCTATGGAGTGTATCAAGACCAATATTAATGGAGCAGAGAATGTAATAAAAGCTTCTATTGCTAATAATGTAGAAAAAGTAATTGCTCTCTCAACTGATAAAGCTGCAAATCCTGTTAATCTATATGGTGCAACCAAATTAGCTTCAGATAAACTTTTTGTAGCTGCTAATAATATGGTAGGCAAAAGAAGAACTAGATTTGCAGTAGTTCGATATGGAAATGTAACAGGTAGTAGAGGAAGTGTTATCCCCTTTTTCAAAAAACTTCTTGAAAATGGAGCTACAGAGTTACCAATTACAGATGAAAAAATGACACGATTTTTAATAACTCTTGAAGATGGTGTAAATTTTGTTCTTAAAAACTTTGAACGGATGTATGGAGGAGAGATTTTTATCCCTAAAATCCCATCTATGTATATGACAGAGTTAGCCAAAGCCTTAGCACCTAATATTCCACATAAAATTATAGGTATAAGACCAGGAGAGAAACTCCATGAGATAATGTGTCCTGCTGATGATTCTCACTTGACACTAGAGTTTGATGACCATTTTGTGATTAAACCTACTATTCAATTTACTGATATTGCTGATTTTTCTACTAATAGATTAGGAGAAAAGGGAGTACCTGTAAGACAAGGATTTGAATATAACTCTGGAAATAATACAGAGTGGTTAACTCACAAAGAGCTTTTAGAGATGATTAAGGATTTCTAAATGAAATTTATCCCATATGGAAGACAATATATAGAGCAAAATGATATAGATGCAGTAGTAGAGACGCTAAAATCAGAGTATCTAACCACTGGACCAAAAGTAAAAGAGTTTGAAGAGGTGATTGCCTCCTATTGTGGGGCTAAATATTGTGTAGCAGTAGCAAATGGAACAGGGGCTTTACATCTAGCATCACTTGTTTTATTGAATAAGGGTGATAGAGTATTGACTACTCCAAACTCATTTTTAGCAACATCTAACTCAATTCTCTATGCAGGAGCAGAGCCTATATTTGTAGATATTGCAACTGATGGC
>CAZNJD010000076.1:0-4929 GCA_964573285.1 uncultured Sulfurovum sp.
TTTTGAAGATTCTCATATTTTATCAATATCTTATCTCCCCACCTAACTAAATCTTCAATATTCATATATCTTGCTTTCTCTTTCTGTTTTGGTGGTCTATATCCTGCAATTGCTGTATTTTGTAACTTTTTAACTACAAAATTGGCAAAAAGTTTAAATTCACTCCACTCATTACTTGATTCAAGTATACCTTTTATAAGTAGTGCAATTTTATGTTTTAAGTTATACACATGTACTGTATCAGAAGATTTCTCTTGAAACTTCTCTATTCCAAGTTTTATATCACTTCCCATATCAGAGACTATAGCTCTTGGTTTTCCTGTTTTTTTTTATAGCCTCTTTTATCTGTTCATGGACTATATCCCCAGTTGATTTTTCAACTGGTTGCAACTCTATGATTTCTGTATCTTCATATCTCAAAGCCCTATCTTGTGGTAAGTCTTTAACTCTTATCCCAACTATCAATAGAAGTTTTTCCTTACCCATTTGAATTGAGTGGTCAATTATATATATCCAATCATCTGCTATTGTTTGTTCTTTTGTTAGATTATAATATCCCAATTTTAGCATCCATAATTTTCCTGAATTTATTGAAGGTGTTCTTTTTAGGTTAAACATTAGAGGGAGGATTTTTGATGATGCGTTCATGCTGATAGAATATGAGAGTACTAACTTTATAAATCTCTCTATGGCTTCGACTTGATAACTATAATTTTTAGCTTTTATTGGTTTTTGTTCAATCTCCACTATTTGCTTTTTTTTTATCCTCTACTGATTTACTATTTATCTCTTTTAACGCATCCTCTGCTTTTTTTGCTCTCTCTTTCCAATCCTCTTTTCTATGCTTCAAATCATTAATCTGATTTTTCGCTCTTTTTAACTCTTTCGTCTTTTCAAAATACTTCTTTTTCCAATTGTCTCTACTTTTTTCAAAAAATTTTACTAATTTTTTTAATGGGCTTTTATAGGTTTTTTCTGGTATTAGTTCTACTTTATTTTTGGAATAAATTTAATGTCGATTTTTATAGTTTTTTAGCTTAGAAATGGCTTAAATTGCAAACCCCAGGTCTGCTCCTATTTCAACACCAACACCAATTCCATCTCAAAAACTATCCGATGCAACCATTGTGTATAGCAATTCACCTGTATTAAATCAAGAGTTAAATATCACAATAGAGAAAAATGATGAAACAACTAAAGTATCAAAAATTCAACAAAAAGCAAGTACTCAATACACTTGGTCAGTAGTATCTCAACCTGATGGGTCTAATTTGGTATTAACTCCATCTGCTGATGGAAAGACTGTTACTTGTACTCCTGCCGTTGCAGGGAAGTATGTATTAAAGGTAGGTCAAAATAATGAATTTAAAGAAGTTGAAATTTTTATTAATAAGAAATTTATTGTAGATAGTTCAAAAATTGAAGGCTATGATGGAACTCAAGATTTATCTATAGTTGAAGGAATGGTTAAAAATCAAATTTGGGTATATTCTAATTCTTTAAGTCAAGCAGAGATAGAAATCATTGTAGCGAAATATTCAATATTTACTGTTATTGATTTTGATGAAGTTCTTGGTTTATTGGTTCAGTTTGATGAAACAAACCTTAAACTTCAGGAAAATATAGAAAAATTAAAATTAGAATCAGGGATTGATAGTTTAGATTATAGATATTATGAAGGTGATAATGTTATTAAAGGTGAAGAGAAAATTGCTGATGATGGTAGTGCTTTTAATGATGGTGGAGACAACTGGCATTTAGAATATATTCATATAGATAAAGCATGGGACATTACAACTGGTAGTAAGAACTTTTTAGTTGGAATCACAGATGGAGTGGGAAAATATTATTCCAATCATGAAGACTTAAAGAATAAATTTGATTCTGTTATTATTATGACAAATAAAACTATTGAAACTTGTAAAGAAAAAAACTGGTATACAAATGACTTAAATGCTAAGTGTGAAAGACTTGGACAACATGGAACAGGTGTTGCTGGAGCAATTGGAGCAATTTCAAATAATAAAAAAGGAATGAGTGGAATAAATTGGAGTACCAAACTAGTAGCAAAAAGAGGAGGATATACAGGTTTGAAAAATATGGTATCAACTAATAATGTTCTACTATCTAGTAACTCTTGGACAACAACTGGTTATCTTGCAAAGAATTTTAATTCTACAGATTCTGCAATGGTAGAGAAAAGAGATAAAATAGCTTTAAATAAAACAAGAAAATACTTAAGACTTACTAATTATAAGAAAAATAAATTATTTGTTTGGTCAGCTGGTAATGGAGTTGGTAATGGTGCAAGTACAAGTGGATTTTATGGGGTAAACGGAAGACATCATAGTCCTGCTCTTCATTATGATAAAGATGGAAACTTAGATAAACAAAATAATGTTATATTTGTAGCTGCTTTATTAAAAGATAGTAAGTTAGCTTATTATTCAAATTGGGGAGAAAGTGTAGATATCGCAGCTCCTACAGGATATAAAAGTACAAAAGATAATACTTCTACTTCTAGTAATTATTACTCATCATTTGGTGGTACATCAGCAGCTACACCTATTGTTAGTGGTGTCGCTTCTCTTATATTTTCACTTAATAAAAATTTTACAGGAGCAGATGTAAAATCAATTTTGATTAATAGTGCAACTGATACCGTTAAAGAAAGATATGAGAAACCTAATAAGACTTCCACAATAAAACTGGCTCATGAAATACCAATTTTAAATGCTGAAGCTGCTTTAAAAATGGCAAAAAATATTGTTGATGGAAAAATCGCTAAAGTAATCCATAGATTTGATGATGCTTTTAAACCAGAAGCTACTATTTTAATATCTTCGGCAAATAATGCGTTAAAAGCTACCTCGTTTGATTACAAACTATATGGAACAACCTCAACCATATCCGAAGAGATTACTACAGGAAACAATAATGGAAATATATTAAAAATACCTTTAGATAAAAAATATATAAGTTATCATATTCAAGAAAACCAAAATGGTGTAGAATTTAAACATGAACAAACAGGAATAACTACACAAGGAACATATAGTTATGACTTTGTAGTTCCAAAAACAACTCTAACTGTTCAAGATTCTATATCACTAACAGCTATTCCAAATGCTTCTGTAGAGATAGAACCTATGTTCTTTAATTTTGCATTTTCTTTTATGAAGAAAACAGGCACAGTAGATGATAAAGGTAAATCAAATCTATATCTTTTACCAGGTAAATATAAATTTATTGTTAGTTCAGGTGATTATGAAACCAAATCGACTAAAATAGTAACCATTTCAAAAGAGAAAACAAATAACATAGAGATAAATATGGGAGATGTGGGTAATTTGGGTGGAAAAATTTTAGATATGACAGGGAAACCAATTGTTGGTGCAACAGTTCGTCTTAGTGGAGGAGAACAGACAAATGGATTTGTATATGCCGATACTACAGATAGCTCAGGTACATATAGTACCTCCAATATTAGTAAAAAAGATAGCAATAGTAATCCTATAGCATCATTTACTTTATCTGCTACTGCTACGGGATATAAAGAAAAAATAAAAGAGAATATTGTCATTATTCCTTCTGGGTCAGTTAACTATAATTTAATACTTGAAGAAAAAGACCCAACATCAGAAACAATTATTTATTCAACAAGCTTTGAATATAACGAAAATAGTTGGACAGGTACAGGACTTTGGCATAGACAAGAGTTAAAAACAGAAACCTCTGTTATAAATACGCTAGTAGATAACGGTTTTGTAACACTAGCACCTGATGAAGGTTCGGAACATGCTTATTTACCAAAAGCCGTTGATGGAGATAGTGTTATGTGGTATGGCTTATCAGATACAGGTTCATTTATTAATACTCAGAAAGATGGAGACAACTTAAAAAGTGGAGGAACTTCAACTTCTGCTCATAGTGGAACAATTACATCTCCTTCTATTGATTTGAGTTCTGCTATACAGCCTGTACTTAGATTTAAAACTTGGTGGGAGATTGAAGCAGTAAATCCAAATGAAAATGGATTTGATTTAATGGATGTTAAAATTTCTGTTGATGATGGAGAGTTCGTTGCAATTAAACGATTAAATCCTAAAGTTGACCCTAATATGGATGATAGAGCCTCTAAAGGGTTCAGTTCAGCAGGAGTTTTTCGTAAACCAATTTGGGTTTCGGAAGAGTTAGACTTATCAGAATACAAAGGACACTCTATTCGTATTCAATTTTCTTTTAATACGAATGATGAACTATATAATGGCTTTAGAGGTTGGATAATTGATGATTTATCTATTATTGAGGGTAGTGGTACCTCTAATAATAGTTCAAATAAAATGAACAAGATATATCAAAAATCTGATACTAAAACAACAAGTATCTTTGATGGATTAAGTGAAGAGTATATAAGAGTACATAAAAAGCCTAAAGAGATTAAGGAGACTTCAATAATAAAAAGATAACTCGCTCCACCTCGTCGCATCCTCTCCTGAGGTGCGATGTATAGGCGATAATAACTAAAGTCAACGCTATAAAATAACTATCTCCACATCAGTTATATCTCTCAATTTCCTGACTCGTTTCACAGACTTTATCCACTATTTTAGTAATATAATCTCTTCTATGGTTAAACCTGTTTTGAGAGAGATAGTCTCAATGTCCAATATATCTAATAGACTTTTGGCTATCTCTATCTTAGCACTTTTCTTCCCTTCTTCCAGTCCTTTTTTTTTCCCTTCTTCTAGTCCTTTTTTCTTCCCTTCTTCTAATCCCTCTTTTTTCCCCTCTTTTTTAGCAGTATATAAAAGCGACTCCTTATATATCTTATTCTCCTCTCGTCTTTTATAAACTGCTCTATCCTTATCTTCGAGTTTCATCACATCCAAAGCCTCTTTTGCTTTATCTAATCCTTTTGCTTTAAAT
>CAZNJD010000077.1:0-27296 GCA_964573285.1 uncultured Sulfurovum sp.
TATATCTCTTGTTCTTTTTTTTGATTAAGATTGTCAGGATAAAAAAATTTGGTTATTACCTCTTTTATTTTTTTAAATCTCATCTAAATCTCATACTAAAATTGATATTTTTATCATTAAAAAGCCTATTTTTTGTTATAATATGTGAAATTATATCATTTTTTTATTATATATAGATTAAATTAGGATTATATTGCTTATTTTACTTTTAAAAAAATATTGTTTTTTGCTACTATTGATATAAAGATTGAAGACTATGTTTTTTTAATTTTAAAAATGGCTTCTCAATAAGATACCAACTTAAAATACCAAATAAAATACTAAGTAATATAATATATATCAAATATTTTATATCTCCTACAAAACCCATAGTTACAAATATATTTATAATTAGCATATGATATATATATATTCCATAAGTATAATCATTACCTTTTAGTAATTTATAACTTAATTCTCTCCAAGAAAAAGCAAAGGAGAAAACAACTAGAGAGAATAGAGACCATTTAATTATAAAATAGATAATAAATTTATGAAAATTCATATCATTAGAGATACAAAGAAATAATAGATATAATAAAATCCATATCAAAAACTTATCTTTGATATATCTTTGTAGAGTATTAAAATATTTATAATATATCATACCTATCATAAAAATAAATAGATGAGGAATAATAGATATATGTAATAATCTATTATAAATGATACTATGATTAGAGTATATATCATATATCCATAATAAAAAAGAGGATATAAATATAATGATTATTAACAATATATTTCTATTATATATAAAAACAAGTATAGGAAGTAAAATATAGAAACTTAACTCAAGAGAAATAGTCCAAAGTGACCCATTAATAACCCCTACTCCAAAACCACGAAACATTTCAATATTATAAAACTGAAACATAGTTATTTGTACTATAAACCAAGAGAAAAACTCAAAATCAAAATATAAATACCCAAATATATAAAGAATAACTAATGATACAAATATATTAACATATAAAGCAGGATAAATTCGCAATACTCTATTAATAGTATAATCAACTATATTTGGATGCTTATCATAAGACATAAAAATCAAAAAACCACTTAAAAGAAAAAAAATTGCAACCCCATGAAACTGTTGCATTAGATTACCTATAAAAAAGGTATAATTATCCTCCCTTGAATTATCATTTGATAAATAATATAAAGAGTGCTGTAATAAAACTTGAAAAGCTCCATATAGTCGTAATAGATTAAAATTGTTCTTATACATAATAATTTCCCATTTATATTATTTTAATAAAGTATTTAAATATATTTCAAGATTTGTATATCCTACCCTACTAAGCTCTCTTCCATTTCTATCAGCTGGATCATGTGAATTTAATCCATAACTATTTTCCCAACTATCAGGCATACCATCATGGTCACTATCTATAGGAGCTTTAGTACCTCTTAAACGAGAATAGCCACCTACATCATTAGGGTTATTGACAAAACTATTAGGTGCTTTACCACTTCTTATAAAATTAATTACTCTATTATCTATACTATCCCTCTTTGGAAAGTTTGCACCTACATTAGTTAAAACTATATTATATGCTTGATGAACAGATTGTGTATTAATAGGAGGGAAAATATATGCAGAGTCCATATCTTTTATATTCTCATCAGGCTTATCTTTGGAGAGATTATGCATAACTCTAATATCAGTTTGAGTCTGATTTTCATCTTTTCTAAAAACTTTATCATAATTATCTCTATAATATATACCAGATTTTTTATTATAAGCTTTATTGGTATTAAAAACTCTAATTGGTGGTCGCTTATGAATATATGAACGAAAATAGTTACCTATAAAATTACTATGCACCTCTCCCTTAAATGTCTCTATATAAACTTGATATTGATAATTAACAATAACATTATTAACTACATCAACATCACTACTTTGAATAAGTGGATTTCTTTTATAATTTCTATATAATAAATTGTGATGAAAAGATATATTATGACTATCTTCTGATATTTTAGAGCCTCTACTATGAGCCCATATAGGTTTACCATCTAATATCTTACAAGGTTTCCAATTTTCACCCTCACTATTATTATCATATATAGAACAGTGTAAACCCTCAGCAATAATGCACCATTGAAGAGTAACATTATCTGAAAAGGAACCTCCATTCATAGTCTCATCTACACCCCAAAAAGCAGAAATATGGTCAATAATTATATTCTTTTTTCGTTCATGTCTATTTGGAGAAGCTATATCTAAAGCATCTTCGAGACCTCTATATGCACAACCTAATCTAATACGAATATAACGAATAATTACCTCATTTGCATTAATAACCAATCCACCATTTTTAATTTCAATTCCATCTCCTGTAGCTGTTTGTCCAGCTATAGTTATATTATCATTTTTGATAAATATATTTTTACCCTTTAAGTCAATTGTCCCCCCTACTCTAAATACAACTGTTCTACTTCCATTAGCTTCACATGCTTCTCTAAAAGAGCCGTTACCTTCATTATTTAGATTAGTAACCTCTATAACTCTACCACCTCGTCCACCAATACTATTAGCTCCACCCCCCTCTGCAGTAGGAAATGCCAATAATCTATCTCCCTCATTAAAATTTGCTTTATTATCACAAGCTACTATTAATAGTATAGAGATAAATATAATAGTATCTAATAAAATTTTCTTCATTTTTGACTCCTAGAATAGATTAAATATTTTTTTACAATTTTTTTCAATACTGTGATTTTCTATTAAAATCTTTTTACTATTTATAGAAAAAGTTTCTCTTAGTTGTTTAAATTTCCCTAACTTTAAAATAGAGCTAAAAAGTTTCTCTTTATCTCGTGGTTTTATTAAAAAACCATTATAGTTATCTATTACACTCTCAGATATAGCACCAACATCTGTTGATATAATAGGTAATCCATAATTTAATGCCTCCAATATCACATTAGGAAATCCCTCTGCATAAGAAGGTAATATTAACACATCAGATTTTTTATAATATGACTCTACCTCATTATGTTGTAGCCAAGATGTAAACTTTATATTATCTCTATTGAGCTTTTTAGTTTTTAGTTTCATCTCTTCTAAAAGTGTACCCCCACCAATAAATATAAAATCAAATTTATCTAAATCTCTATTTTCCAAAATAACTGATAATAGCTCATTAACACCTTTCTCTTTTACCATCCATCCAATATAGAGAAAAGTTACTCTATTAGTTATTTTATTACTATTAAAACTTTTATTAAAATCATTAATCTCTATCCAATTTAAAATTTTAATAAGTTTATCACCTTTGATACCCATACTTTTATAAAATTCTTCCCAATCTCCACCTTGATGACCAATATAAGAGAGTTTATTCATTAATACTCTTTTAATAGGTACTCTATAGTTTCTATTTTTTACAGATTGCATAAAATGTCCAGAGCGAATAAAGAATAGTGTTTTTATTCCATTTTTTTCTATAATTAAAGAAAATAACATCTTCTCCCAATATCCAAACCCATATGAGACAAATACAATAGCTCCTTTAAAATTAGATTGTCCCAAAACTTTTTTGAGTTCCAAATATTTATACCAAAAGCCTTTTAGTTTATCTTTTGTAGATTGTGGGGGGAATGTACTTCTAAAAGTATCTATAATAGTATAAGAGGAATTAATAGTATCAAGATATTTAACTAAGTTAGTTATAGCCGTCAACTGTCCACCTGCATGATTAATATCTTTATTAAATGGACTAGGCCCTAAAATAAGTAAATCTTTTTTCATATTTTCTCTTTGATTTTTAATTTTCTATTTTTATATTGAATATAATATCTCTTCATAAAAAAATATATAAAATATACTCTATCTTTAATTGATTTTTTCCTGCCTTTATATCTTTTTTTCAATACTTTTATATCAATAATAAACTCATTAGAGTGATTTCGAATAAAATCTTCTAACTCTTGAAATTTACTCTCAGTCATACTATTAGGATGTAAACATATTGTCCAAATACCATCTTTTCTATCAATAAATCGCCAAGACTGTTGAGGAACCCAAAAGAAACCATTCTCATAATATGGATAAAAGGATATACCATCAGAAATAATATCTATGGTAGTCTCCTCTTTTAAAACTTGAAGTGTATTTTTATCAAAACTATGAGCAGGGGCTACCCATATTTGTGAATAAATACTCTCCTTTTGAAATATATCCCAACCTTTTTTGATTTTATCTCTTTGAATTTCTATATCTACACCTGCAAACTCACTTTGAGTATTCATAGGAATAATACCTCTACTTGAAGTAATATATTTATGTATATAACCGTGAAGAGCAATCATATAATCTTTATCCTGCCAATCTCTTACATCATCCCAAAAAGAGTTATTATATTTATCAATTATCATCTTTTCATCTTGATTATTTGGAATAACAGCAACAATAGGTTTGATATTATACCTATCCAATATCTTGAAAACTCTATTCCATTTTATACTATCCATTGTATGAGATGCATCATCAAGACGAACTATATATTTTTGCATAATTTTACCTTTTTATAATATCTAATAACAAAATATTAATATCCAAAGAGTTATCTCTTCTAGTCTTTGAATTTTTTATATTCAGTTTCTTATAATTTAATATAGCACTACTCAAAGCATTAATATCATCAACATCTACTACCCAGCCATTAATACCATTATCAATTAACTCATCCATAAAAGATATACATCGTGTAGCAACTATAGGTTTACCTATATATTGATTTTCCAAAACTGTATTAGGTAATCCTTCCCTTCGTGAAGAGAGTATATATAGTTGAGTATAATAAAAAAATCTATAAGGATTTTTTTGAAAACCCCAAAATTTAACTCTATGAGAAATAGATAACTCATTAGCTATTTTCTCTAAATTTAACTGCTCACCTCCATCTCTACCTATAATATGTAGGAAGAATTTATCATTTTTATCAAGAACTTTTTTAAAAGCATAAAGTAATATATCAAAACCCTTAAGTGCAGATAATCGTCCTGCTCCAACAATATTAATAAAACTATCATCAAAAGGATTTAAACTATTTTTTATTTGATTATCAATTAAATCTTTATCTATGGGATTTATAAAAGTAACTACTTTATTATTATCTATATTGTGATATTTAACAATCTCTTTTTTCATATCTGATGTTTGTGCTAAAACCATATCAGCATTTTGATAAGCTCTACTTATTAAATATCTCATAAAACTATTAATCTCTCCTCTTTCTAATAAAATCTTTGGAGAGGTTGGGCTTCTATAAATTCGTTTAGGTTTCAAACGAATACCTTTTATAGATAATTCAATAGCTATATGAGTTCTAAAAAGTGTTGAATATATAATATCAGGCTGAATATCTCGAATAAGCTTTCTTAAAGAGATAATGGAAAATAGTGTTCTAGTTGATTTTAATTCTATAATTTTTACATAATTTGGAATTAATTCAAAAAATACGCCCTCTTTATTTACCAAAACTAGATAAATATCAAATTTTTTTGGATTTAACTCTCTTATTAATGTAACAGTAACTCTCTCTGCACCACCTCCATTTAATGTTGCAATAAAAAACATAACTTTTATTCTCATATTTAACCCCTACTTCATAGTTTCATAAAATAAAATATTAATACCATAATAAGATATGAAAAAATCATGCCTACCCATATTTTGGTTCTTGCTGTCACAGACATCTTTTTATAACTAAGTACCATAACTAAAAAAAGTATAGGATAAACTGCCATCTGTCTTCGTTGACTAAACTCAATAATAGAGATTAAAGTAATATATAATATAGAAAATAGAAACATAAAAAATAATTTGGAATCTAACTGTTTTAAAATATTATCTTTAAAAATACCATATAATAAAAATCCCCACCCTATAAACCAAGATATTCCAGCAATTAGATATGGAAGTTCAAATATACCTTTATGGTTTTTAGTAAAAATTAAAGATGGAGGGAAAGGCTGTATCTGACCAAAACCAAATAGAGTAAGTATATTTAAACCAAAAGGAAGTTTGGCAATTTTTGCCCCAATAGAACTAGATGATGCCTGTGCTAATGACCGTTGAGAAGAGGCACTACTTATCTGTTCAAACATATATATTAATTTATCTGAATATAAGATTAATATAATCACAATTGATAGAATAGATAAATAGATAAAAGCCTCTATATATATATTTTGAATACTATTATGTATAAATACAAATAAGTAAATTAATGTAAAACCTATCATAAATATCCCTGTCTGTTCACGAAGATAATAGGAGTAAAATGATACAAAAAGAAGTATCAAAAAATTTATAAATGACAATCTTTGTAAAATAATATACATAGTCAAAATAAACATTAAAGCTATATGAGTATCTCTTAATAGAGTACTTGAAAAGAAAGGAATAAAAGATAATAATCCATAAATAATAGCAACTTTTATTGATATTTTTTCAGAAAAATATAATCTACTAATTCCATACATAACCATAGGTATTAAAGAGGCAATAAAAGAGGTTCCCACCTTTTGTATCAAAAAAGAGTTATTACCATATATTTTTGCTAAATATGAGATAAAACCATATAGATAAACAGCCCCTGATGTATCTTTATACTCTTGTACACCTGCTACCTCTAAAAAATTATACCCATTTTTTATCTTGGAGTATATATCATTAGATGCTTCAAAGAACCACTCCTCATCAGATTTGATATTTTCTACACCATATATATGTATAAGACCAAAAGAGACAACTAAATTATAAAATAGATATATCCCAAAAAAAAGTAAAAAAATATATATAGAATTTTTGATATTTCCCTCTAAATTCAATATATAAGTCACGACTATTCCAAATAGAGTAAAAATCAGTGGTAATAGTAACATAGATATATTATTATCAAAAAATCCTCCTGCTATGGAGACTGCAATAATAAAAAGTAGAACAAAAAATATTTGATTATTGTCAACTATCTTAAAATCTTCCATTATTTTTTTATCACTCTATTTATTAGAGTTTCCCACTGTTGTATAATCTTATCAATATAAAAACTCTTAGACACTCTTATCTGTGCATTTTTACCTAATCTATTTCGTAACTCTTTATTTTCTATCAATCTACTCATAGCACTACTTAATTTATCGATACTTCCTAACTCAACTAAAATACCACTTTTATTATCTTCAATTATCTCTCTTGGTCCAAAATTACAATCAAAACTAATTGGAGCTAAACCCATAGACATAGCTTCCAATAAAACATTTGGAAATCCCTCTTCTAAAGAGCTAAGTACAAAAATCTCTGCACCTTCTATTATCTCTCTAGGATTATCTACATTACCTACTAAAGTTATTCTCTTTTGCAAAGAATACTCTTCTATTAATTTTTCTAATATTTTTCTATCTTTACCCTCTCCCAAAATTATCAAATTCCAATCTGGATATTTTTGTGATATTTTTATAAAAGCTTTTATAAGTAAATCAAACCCTTTTAATGCAATATTTAATCTACCTATAGCACAGATTGTTTTAGATAGGGTATTTTTTGATATATCTTTTTCTTTGATAGGAGATAAACTTATAGGATTAGGAATAACCTCTATATCTAATCCTTTTATTTTAGAATAAAACTCTATTACAGCATTAGTCTGAAGAACTAATATATCACTAAATGGGTATAATAGTTTTTTATAAAAATATCCTACTTTATCTGTATATGGATTATGTCTATCTGAAATAATTAGAGGAGTTTTTAATCCCAACATTGAGATAATGCTTATAGTATTAGCACCACTCATAAAACTTATAACTACATTAGGATTTTCCTCTTTTATTTTATCTCTTAAATTACTAAATAGATTAAAAAAATATTTAGCTTTATGCATTTTACCTAAACTAGTAATATCAATTCGTTTAACTCTACTATCTAATATATAAAAATCTTGTTTATTCTTAGTTTTATTAGTAGTAAGGATAGAGAGACTCCAGTTCCGTTTAACCCAATAATTTGACATTTCACTAACTACTCTCTCAGCTCCACCAGAAGACATTGAGCCAATTACAAACAAAACTCTCATATTTTATTCCTAAATATTTTTTAATATTTTTTAATATTATACCATATATTCTTCATACCATAACTGAAATATAATGATATGCCAAATAAATCTTTCACTATAAATATCTCTATTATCGAAGCCTTTTAATAAAACTTTAATCTTCTCATAATCGAAAATATTCTGTTTTAATATATACTCATAGTTTAAATAACAATCTATTAAATAGTGCAAATCAGTATGAAGCCAATTAGAAACAGGTACTCCAAAACCCTTTTTGGGTCTATCCATAATTTCTTTTGGAATATATTGATGTGTTAATCTTTTTAAAATATATTTTTTATCTCCATTTTTATATTTTAAAGAGTGAGGTATATTCATTGAAAATTCAATAATATTAAAATCTAAAATTGGAGTTCGCGATTCTAAAGAGAATGCCATAGAGGCTCTATCAACTTTTAGCAAAATATCATCAGGAAGATATGTAATCATATCTTGAAGCATATACTTTTCTTGAATATTTTTAGATAGATTTATAATATCGAAATATTTTTTATCTATTTTATAACTATTATCTTTTACCAATCCATCTAAATATAGATTAGTATAGAGATATTTAAAATTAACAATAGTATCATCACTATACATATATGATAATTTTGGTAATTTTTTATCTATTTTTGAACTTAATCTATCAATATTAAATAATCTATTTACTTTACTATAGACTTTACTTATATATTTATACTGTTGTTGTTTAAGTACACTCTCATATCTACTATATCCACAAAACAGTTCATCCCCACCATCTCCAGATAGAGCAACGGTTACACTCTCTTTTGCTAATCTGCTCACAAGCATTGTTGCTATTTGAGAATCATCTGCAAACGGTTCATCATAATATTTTGAAATCTCAAAAATCAATGGTTCTGCATCTTTGATAGGAAGATATAGTTCATGATGGTTTGTTTCTAAATATTTAGCTACCTTTTTAGCATAATTAGCTTCATTAAAATCTTTTTCATTAAAACCAATAGTAAATGTATCTATTGGAGTTGGTGACAACTTTTGCATAATTGCTGAGATTAATGATGAGTCATATCCCCCACTGAGAAATGACCCTATAGGAACATCTGAAATCATTCTATATTTTACGGCCTTTGTTAATAGATTATCTAATCTATCTAACAAACTTCTTTCATTTTCTTCTATAATTTCTCTATTTAAAAAAGTTTTTTTTATTGACCAATAGCTATTTATATCTAAAGTTCTATCTTTTAAATTAAACTCAAGATAATTCCCCGCCTCTAATTTATAACAATCATTAAAGATAGTATATGGAGCTACAATATATCCATAAAAAAGAAATAGATTTAGAGCATCTTTATTGATTATTTTTTCAAATGTTGGATAAAGCATTAGAGATTTTAATTCTGATGCAAATATAAAAGTATTATTTATAAAAGTATAATAAAGAGGTTTTTTACCAATTCTATCTCTAGCCAAAAATAGTTTTTTATCTTTTTTATCATAAATTGCTATAGCAAACATACCATTAAATTTATTGATAGAGTCTATACCCCACAGATGATAAGATTTTAGAATAACCTCTGTATCACTATCTGATTTAAAAGTATAATTATACTTCTCTAACTCTACTCTAATCTCTTGAAAATTATAAACCTCTCCATTATAAACTATCTCATAATCTTCAAATATCATAGGTTGATGACCATCACTTGATAAGTCTAATATAGATAATCTTCGATGTCCTAATCCTATATTAAAATCATCTTGTTTATAAAAACTATATCCACTATCATCAGGTCCTCTGTGATGAAGTATATCTGTCATATTGATTAGAGTTCTTTTATCTGATTTTTTGGTAAAATCACAAAATCCTGTTATTCCACACATAATCAACTCTTCTTTTTCGAGTATAAATCTAAGATTGCTGATTTATATTGATTATAAGCAATAATACTATCTAGCTTCTCTTTAGCAAACTCATGAGAAGCTTTAGAAATTTTATATCTATACTCATATTGTTGACATGCTACTAAATGATTAAAAATTTCATCAACGCTTGAAGCATTCAATATTGGAATATCTTTTCCCCATATATTTTCAAATACATCTAATCGTGCATTAGTAATTAATGGTTTTCCCATATATAAAGCATACACACCTATTGCACCCATCCAATGTCGTCCAACTTGGTCAAATATTACATCTGATTTTTTATACAACTCCAAAAGATTATCCAAAGACATCTCTTTATGCCAAATAATAATATCCTCTATCCCTAAATCATTACAAAGCTGTTTAGCAATTTCAATATTTTCTTTAGAACCTTTTTCAATAAAATGAACCTCTATATTTTTGTTTATAGTATAAAATTTTGCAATAGCTTTAATAATTAAATCATTTCCTTTATATTCAAATATATTATGTTTGGTTGTTTTAATTAAAAATCGTACACCTGAGAGTAGTACTAACTTTTTATTATTTTTTGGTGCTACAAACTCTATTCCTGTCTCTTTAAGATTTAATACATGTCTTCGTATATCTATAAACTCTTTTCCCTCCATAATCTTTTCTATCAAATTATCTCCTATTTTATTCATGCCTATAGGAAAATATGATAAAATTTGACATGTTCTAATACCTTTTATATATCTATCTACAGATGTTTTAAGTACTCTTTTTTTTAGATATTTAATAAAAATATTCTCATTATCTCTTACACTATCTAATATATGGTCATAATTACATGCTATATCTAAATCAGCACCACTAAAAAGTGCAATCTTAATATATTTTTTTTCATCAAAATAACTAGAGAGATGAAAACCATAATGATTAAAAAATATCACATCACAATCTTTCATCTGGTTATATAACTTTCGTGTAAACAATCTATTGAAGAGTAATCTAAATATATTTTTTTTGAAAGGTATCTCTTTAATCCAATTTGGATAGGGATAATCAATACTTTTAAAATGATATTCAGGTCTCATTAACATATTATCTCTAGGACTTTCAACAATATATTTTACATCAAAACCCTCTTCATAAAATTTCAATGCGTAATTCATTGGCATTGCATTCATGCTACCTATAAATCCAATTTTAATATTTTTATAATCCATTTTTCTATATCCTATAGTTTAATTTTCTTTTAATTACTTCTCTTACTTTTGAAAGAGTCAATGAATTCAATAACAATAATAGTATTCCTAAACCAATTAGTAATACAAAAGTTGTCAATCTACTATAGTGGCTAAAGTCAATATCTATATATTTTAATAAAAATAGATATATCAAAGTAATAATAAAGGAAGGCATAATACCTTGTAATATCCAATCTTTATGAATACCTTTTGCAAACTTATTATGTATAAAAGGTGGCCAAAATAAAAAAGAGATAAATTGAATAGTAAACCAAGCTATACCTGCACCCATAGCTCCATAATAACTCACAGCATAAAATACTATAGGTAACGCGAATAGTGGAAAATAAGTATTAAACTTAATATGATAAGTTAAATTACCATGAGCAAACTGTAAATAATATTGAAATGCTGCAATAGCTAATACAGCATTACCAAGTGCATACCAAAATAGAATTTGACTAGCCCAAGTTGCGGCTATAGTATCACCTGTCCATGCATATAATAACTCATATGAATAAAAAGATACTATTCCAACTATAGAAAATATTAAAATAGAGATATATTGCGTACCTTTTTTATAAATAACTAACATCTCCTCCTCTCTATTATTAGAGAGAAGGGCTGTCATTCGAGGAAGAATAGCTTGACTTAATGGAGATGAAAACTGCATAATTGCACCTGAAACCAATACAACTAAAGAGAAGTATCCATACTCTTTAAGTGGAATATAGTGAGATAGAAGTAGTTTATCTAATTGTGTATATACAACCCATACTCCTGATGTATATGCTAATCCTAAAGCAAAAGGAGCTATATTTTTAATAGACTCTATAGAAGGTAATAGTATCCTACGATTTTTAGGTAAATTTTTATAAATTTTTCTTTTTAAAACCATAAACTCTATAACAGCTACTATAGTTTGATAAATAAAATAATAAAAAATATCATTGGTAATATAGATAACCAATACCAATCCACCAACAAATCTAAAGGTAGCAATTGTAATTTTATATATATTTAACCAAACTTGCTCTTCAAATCCCAAAATCAAACTATTATAAAGGCTAACATACCATTTAAGAATTAAAATAAATCCCATAAGTTTAATAGCTTGTTCTACTGTTCTATAAGATAACTCTTTGATATTAAGCCAATGAATAGATATCCAATCACTAGATATAAAAACTGTAAGAAATACAAAAAAAGATACAATAAGCATCATACTCTCAACACTTCTCAAAGTTAATTTAAGCTCTACTAATCCATTAACTTTATCTTTTAATCTAGCAGCCTCTCTTGATAGAACCTGACTAAATCCCATATCAAGTAGCATCATCCAAGACATTAACATTGTAAAAAATCCAACTAACCCATAAGCTTCGGCACCTAAATATTTTAGATATATAGGTAACACAACTATACCAATGATAATAGTATAAAAGCGTCCAAGATAGTTAGCTATTACATTTTTTCTAAGATTCATAAGATAATTCTTTTTCTTCCTCTATTCTTATCTGTTCTTGAAGTTCATCTCTATCTAAATAGGGACTCATATCTTCAAAAGGACGACTATAATCTAAAAGTGGTGAAACGGCCATCGATTTACCCGTTAATTGAATTTCAATAACTCCACACTCATTACTTTGCATACTACTTTTAATAATCTCCTCAATATCATTTATTTTATAAGCTTGATAGCTTTTTATTCCATAAGACTCTCCTATTTTTTTAAAGTTAGGTGCAGTATAATCCTCTTTTGTACCTATATATTTACTATCTAAAAACTCATCTTGCATTGTTGTAACCATATATAGAGATGAGTTATTGAGAATAAATAGTTTAATTGGAAGATTTCGACTACGAATTACCTCTAACTCTTGAATATTCATCTGAATACCACCATCACCTGCAATTATAATAGCTCTATGACCTGTACCAATAGTTGCTCCAATAGCTGCAGGAAGAGCAAAACCCATAGAACCCAGACCTCCTGTAAATAGTATCTGTTGACCTTTTTTAACATCTAATGCTTGAGCAGCCAACATTTGATGTTCGCCTACATCTACACAAAATATATCATTATCTTTTGAGTATTTTGATATAAGTGATACTATTTTATTTCCCACTTTCTCTCTTTTATCTATCTCATATATATGTGGATATCTCTCCTTATAGCTTAAAACTTTTCTTTGCCATGGTTTAATATCTATATCTATTTTTTCTCTATTTAACTGCTCTAAAAATGGTTTTACATCTCCCAAAATAGATAAATCAACAGCTATTCTCGCACCTAATTCATATTTATCTATATCAACCTGTACTACTTTTGTATTTTTTGCAAACTCTTTTGTATTTCGTCCTGTCTGTAGAGTATCAATTCTTGTACCTAAAGCAATAATCAAATCACTATTTGCAAGTGTCAAATTCCCATATCTATTACCCCATCTACCAATAAATCCTAAATTGTATGGATAACTTGTTTCTACAACATCTTTACCCATCAAAGAGTGAACTATAGGGATATTTGATTTTTCCAAAAATTCTCTTAATTGTAATTTTGCATCTGCTAAATTAACACCATGCCCAACTAAAATAACGGGTTTTTTTGCACTATTAATTAATCTAATAACTTTTTTTATATCACTATTATCTATTTTAATATCTTGTTCCATATTTTTATACTCATCACTATCAAAAAAAGAGTCCTCTTTTTCTGGTTCATAGTTTTCTTGATATTGGAAATTAACAGGAATAGAGATAAGAACAGGACCTTTTCTTCCCTCTTGTGTAAAATAGTAAGCTTTTTCTAATTCATATCTTAACCTATGAATATCATTTATAAATACTGCGTATTTTGTAATAGGCTTAACTATAGATACAATATCAATATCTTGAAATCCAATTTGACGCATTCCCCTACTTGTATCTCGTTCAAATGAGTTTATATCACCTACAATAAACATAGAGGGAACAGAATCCAAAAAACAACTAGCAATTGGAGTAACTAAATTGGTTCCTCCAGGTCCACTTGTTACTGTAGCAATACCTGTTTTAGAAGTGGCTCTGGCATAACCCTCTGCTGAAAAACCTGAAGCTTGTTCATGTCTTGAATTTACTAATTCAATATCCTTATATTTGTCAATAGAGTCAAATAAATGAGCATTATTACCTCCAATATATCCAAAAACCTTATCTATACTATTTTGAATTAAAAATTCAATCACAAAATCTGATACTTTCAAAATATATCCTTTATATATATATATATTTAATTAGCTTCTTTAATAGTATATTTTAATAAACATCTATTTGCTATCTTTTTATCTTTTAGAAAACCATTTTTTTCTAAAAAATTAATTAATACATTATTATTACAATCTGGTGTAATATGTATCTCTTTAAAAGAGTTCTCTTTTGCATACTCAATAACTAACCTAATAAGTTTGCTACCCAATCCCAAACTACGATATTCATTCAAAAAGGATATACCTGAGATATATCCAATTTTTGTTACATAATCATTAAAATAACAAGCACATAAACCTACTAACTTATCTTGTTGATAACAAGTGAAATTTATTGCATATTTACTCAATTTTTCAGAATAAGTATCGAGATTAACAAGATTACTTAGTTTTTCATAATGTGCCTCATTATTGGCTTCTAATAAATTCAATATTTCTTGTTTTGATAATGACTTTATATAAAAATCAACTTCCATTTTAATCTCCTAATATAATTTATACTCTTTTAATATCTCTTGAATTTTATCTTTTGAGTTGAACATCATAATATCAATAATAGATAGATAAGAAACAAATTCATTATCAAACTGTTTATACTCTATATTCTCTGTCTCTAAAAAACTAAGCTCTATGCCCTCTTTTAAAAAATCTTTTTTGTTATAAAGTTCTACTCCACCAATTGCATTGATATATTCAGTTGCACCAACCTTTTTACATATATCTATCGTTCTAGCTTGTGCTTTTAGAGTTGTTTCACCTTGTAAATCACTTAAATATATAAACTCAGTATTAATACCCAAATATTGTGCTATCTCTTTTATAGAATAACCTATATATTTAGCCAAGTTTTTCTCTCTATTTAAAAGTATTTTTTCAATTAATGGATATACTTCATTAAAATAGGGTGCCTTTTTGTAAGCATGAAAAATAGATTTAATAATTTTTTTACTATTATTCCCCACTTTTACCTCATTAATTAGTGTATCTGCATGAACACCCAAAACCTCTAATGTAAAAAGATGTTTTTTCCCATCAACAAGAATGCTATTTCTATTGATATATCCCTTTTTTATATACTGCATACTATCAGATATAACATATACATCTGATAGATTTATTAACTGCCAATAGCCAATATATGGGAATAAATAAGGTTGATTACTTCCTACTATCATACTAAAGACTCTTCCTGCTCTCTTATATTTTCAAGAGTTTTGATAATAATTTTACTTACAATAGGCTCTACTCCAGAGTGCATTGGAATAACTAAAATTCTACTTGCTATATCTCTTGAATTTTTCATAATCTCTCTATGCTCAACAAAAGGTAGCGTATCAAGTGATGGTTTAAAATATTGTCTAGCTGCAATATTATGCTCTAATAGAGCTTCTCTAACTAGAGTCATCTCATTTTCATCTCTAAAGAGTATAGGGAAATAGCTGTAACTTTGTGTTGCATCTATATTTTGTTTTTGTAGTTGTATATAATCCCCAAGTTGACTTGTATAAAAACGATGACTTGTTTTTCGTTCCTGAAAAATTTTATCTTCCTCTTCAAGCATACATAAACCCATAGCTGCTTCAACCTCATTAATTTTTGCATTAATTCCTAACATTCCAACAGAATCAGGTCCATCTATTCCATAATTCCGTACTATTTTTGCCTTCTCATATAGAGAGTCATCTTTAATAACAATAGCTGCCCCTTCGATAGTATGAAACATTTTAGTTGCATGAAAACTAATAATTGACATATCTCCAAAATTGAGTATATGTTTATCTTTATATTGAACATCAAAAGCATGAGAGGCATCATAAATAACTTTTAGATTATATTTTTTTGCTATATTATCAATACTTTCTATATCACAAGCATTTCCAAAGACATGACATGGTGCAATTGCACAAGTTTTATTATTGATAAGTTTTTCAATATTTTCTGGTTCTATATTATATGTATCTTTATTAATATCGGCAAAAACAGGAGTTAGTCGTTCAGCTACAATAGCACTAGTAGTTGATATAAAACTAAATGGTGTAGTTATAACTTCCCCACCATCTTGTTCTAATAATCTATAAGCAAACTGTAAAGCATCTGTTCCACTTGATATACAGAGCAGATTTTTTACACCTAAATACTCTTCAAGTTTTTTTTCTAACTCTTGAACCAATGGACCATTATTAGTTAACCATCCACTCTCATAAATACCATCTATATATGCCTTGAATTTTTCTTTTGGTGGCATATAAATTTTTGTTACAAATGTCATCTTTTATCCTTTTTTAATTATATTAAATTTATTTTTATTATATTTATCCAAATAATAATTTATTGTTTTAATAATTCCACTATCAAAACTCTCATCTGCTCTCCAACCAAGTTCATTCTCTATTTTGGTTGCATCAATCGCATATCGTCTATCATGCCCTGCTCTATCTTCAACAAAAGATATTAATTGGCTATAACTAGTATCTTTGGCTACTTTTTTATCTAAAATTGAACATATTTTTTCTACTATTTGAATATTAGTTCTCTCATTTTTACCTCCTATATTATAGGTTTCACCTCTGTTTCCAGTATGATAAACTAAATCTATACCTTTACAATGGTCAAGAACAAAAAGCCAATCTCGTATATTTTTACCATCTCCGTATATTGGAATTAATTCACCATTTAATGCTTTTTTAATAACTGTAGGGATTAATTTTTCATCATGCTGTTTTGCACCATAATTATTAGAACAATTTGTAATAACACTATTGAGACCATAGGTGTGATAATAACTCCTAACAATCATATCACTACTTGCTTTACTAGCACTATAAGGTGAATTTGGTGCATAAGGAGTAGTTTCAAGAAAAAAACCTTTATCTCCTAATGAGCCATAGACTTCATCAGTTGAGATATGATGAAATCTACAATTTTTATATCTATTTTTATATACAAATGGTTTATCCATCCAATATTTATAAGCGACATCAATTAATGTAAATGTACCATTAACATTTGTTTCTATAAATATAGAGGGATTTTTGATTGAATTATCAACATGGGACTCTGCAGCAAAATGGATAACTCCCTCTATATCATATTCATTAAATATAAACTCTACTAACTCTCTATTACAAATATCTCCTTTTATAAACTTATATCTATTGCTATCATTAAGCTCTTTTAGATTATCTAAACTACCTGCATAAGTGAGTAAATCCAAATTTATAATAGTATAGTCACTATATTTATCCAAAAAATATAAAATGAAATTACTACCAATAAAACCTGCCCCACCTGTTACTAATATATTTTTCATTTTACTAGCTCCCGTAAGTATAATCCATACTCATTTTTTTCTAACTGTGAAGCAATAGTTAAGACATCCTCTTTACTAATCCATCCACTATTATATGCTATCTCTTCAAGACAAGCTACTTTATATCCCTGTCTCTGTTCTATAGTTTGAACAAATAGACTAGCCGATAATAGGCTATCATGTGTCCCTGTGTCTAGCCATGCAAATCCTCTTCCTAATAATTCTGCCTTTAACTCTCCTCTTTTCAAATACTCTTCATTAATAGATGTTATCTCTAATTCTCCTCTATTAGAAGGCTTAATAGTTTTAGCAATTTCAATAACACTATTGCTATAAAAATATAAACCTGTCACAGCAAAATTAGACTTTGGATTACTCGGTTTCTCTTCTATGCTAATAGCATTTTTATTCTTATCAAATTCAACAACACCAAATCTTTCAGGGTCTTTTACCTGATAACCAAATACTATTGCACCATTCTTTAATTCAGAAGCTTTTTTTACTATAGGAATAAGTCCTGGACCATAGAAAATATTATCTCCCAAAACAAGACAAACAGTATCATCTCCTATAAACTCTTCACCCAATATAAATGCTTGTGCCAATCCATCAGGAGAGGGTTGAATAGCATAACTTATAAAGATACCCCATTTAGAGCCATCACCTAAAAGCCTTTTATAACTATCTAAATCATTAGAAGTAGATATAACCAATATTTCATTTATACCTGCCAACATTAATACAGAAAGTGGATAATAAATCATTGGTTTATCATATATTGGAAGTAGTTGTTTTGATACCCCTCTTGTAATAGGATAAAGTCTTGAACCACTTCCTCCTGCTAAAATAATACCTTTCATTATTAAACTCCTCCTCTTTTTAGAATAACAGATACTGTTCCAAACAAAACTTTCATCTCAAGAAATATAGACCATTTTTTTATATATAATAAATCATAACCTAATTTGCGTCTTGCATCATAAGCATTTCTTCCATATGGATATCGAATTTGTGCAAGACCTGTTATGCCTGGTCTAATATTATGTCGAGAGTGATAATTTGGAACTATTTTTTCATACTTATTGACTAGAATATCCCATTCAGCTCTGGGACCTACTATATGCATATCACCCTTTATAACATTTATAAGTTGTGCTAATTCATCTATTCTCATTTTACGCATTATATGTCCAAATGGAAAAATCCTAGAGTCATTATCTTGAGTATATGGATTAAAATGAGAATTTGTATGCATACTTCTAAATTTATAGCAGCTAAACTTTTTATTATTTAAACCAACTCTTATCTGTTTAAATAAGATAGGTCCAGGAGATTCTTTTTTAATTCTATAAATAGTATATAATATAACAGGCCAAAAAATAGAAAAAAGAACTATCACCATAATATAATCAATAGTCCTTTTTTGTATATAATCTATTTTACTATATCCATTTACAATTTTTTTTAATCTTCTTTCCCCTATTTTAAACTTATTTATCTTACCAATTATCATATTGTTCATAATTTATCCTATTTATAATTTATTTAAGTATTAATTTTAATTACAATATATAAAAAATAATTAATACTTTTCATTTTCTTTACTTGCATTCATAACAAGTTTAATATTTTTCAAATTATATTTTGCTATCATCTTTTCTAACTTTGAAATAGATGACTTTTTTGAATAATCTTTTCTAATAATAACAAGATTAATATTACTGTATTTCATTAAAGTTAGTGTATCTGTAGCTATACCTATAGGAGCAGAATCTATAAGAATATAATCATATTTTTCTTTTAATTTTTTGAACATAATCTCAAGTCTATCAGAAAGTATCAATTCTGAAGGATTAGTTGGAATTGAACCAGCAGGGATAATATCTAAGTTAGGATATGCTGTTGGAAACACAATATCACTTATATCTGCTCTTCCACCTAAATAATCACTTATACCACTACTATAATCTATCTCAAAATATTTATGCAAAGAAGGATTTCGTAAATCTAAATCTATAACTATAATTTTATATCCAGCTAATTGAAAAATAGCACTTAAATTTGATAAGAGTGTACTTTTCCCTTCTTTTAAAAGCATTGAAGTGACTAAAAAAATATTTGATTTATTTGAACTAGATGCAAACTGTAAATCTGTTCGTAACTTTCTAAAACTTTCGGAAAAAGGAGATTGAGGATGTTCAAAAACTCCTATATTTCTATTTTTATATTTTTTACTAAAAGGAATAATCCCACTCAACTCTAGTGTTGTATATCTTTCAATATCTTCTCTATCTATAATTTTATTACTCAAACTACTATGTATCAAAGATAAAATTGCTCCTATTACGAAACCTAGTAGCAATGCTAATATCTGAATTAAAGATCGTTTTGGTTTAATAGGTACTTTAGGTAGATATGATTTCTCAACAATATTATAATCTGAGATAATAGCAGCCTTTACAATATTATTCTCTTTATCTTTTTGTAATAGATAATCATTCATATTTAAAAGAACTTTATATTTTCTATCCAAATTAACAATATTTGTTTCATCACTAGGTAGTTGTTTAAATTCAAACTCTTTTTCTTGTTTTAACTTATTGAGATTTATCTTTTTATATAAAATAGAAGATTTTAAACTATTAATACTAGAATAAATATTCTTTTTGATATTACTAATCTCTTGACGCAATCTAATTAGTTGAGAATATTCATCTGTATATTCTGAACTAAGTTTATTCTCTTCAACTCTTAATTTATGTAATGATAAAATATAATCAATAGTTACAGTTGCATTTAATGATTTTAATATATAAACAATAGAGTTAAAATCTTCATCTCTATGTAAACTATTTATAATATTATTAACCATTATCTCTCTGAAATTATTTTCAGAAATCTTAATCTCTAAATCACTCAATTTTTTAATAATCAAATCAGCTTGAAATGATGTTTTTATAACTTTATTTTTTATTTTATACTTTTCTAACTCTTTTTCTGCCTTTTTTAACTCTTTAGAATTCTCTTTTAATCCCTCTTTAATAAATTGTGATATATTCTCATTTCGTTTTGTTTTATTATGACGACCCTGTTCTATAAATATATCAATTAATTTATTGACATAAAGTGTTGCTCTCTCAGGGATATTATCTTCATAAGAAATTTTTATAATAGGAGCATTCTTATTTGGTTGTTCTATCGTTAATTTTTGGGTAATAAAATTTTTATAAATATAGTAACTATCTCCATGCAAATTAAAGAATATTGGTTTTTTAAAATCTTTGATCTTATTAATTGAAAGTTCAAAATATTTAGTTACTATTTGTTTACCATAAGAAAATAATCTTTTATTATCAAAAACAACTAATTTCTTCTTAAATAAAGTATTAAGTAATTTTTCTTTTAAAGAATGCTCTATTCTTAAATAATAACCATTTTTTTGAGGAATAATCTTTATCATTTTCCCATAGATTTTATCTTTTACATCTTTGATTTTAGTAATTTTAATAGGAATTTCATCTCCAAATATTTCACTTTTTTTCCCATAATCTCCTTCTTTATATATTTGAGTTGTTAAATCCATATCTTCAATAACTTCTTTATTGGTTTTATAAGTTTTTAACTTTTCTATCTCTTTATCAACCTCTTTACTCATTGAGTAGAAAGTATTCTCAAGTAAATCATCTGTTGCCAAATTACTCTTATCATAAGTTATAACCTCTAATGAACCATTTGAACTATAGGTAACTGGTTCAAAAAATAGATATACTCCTGCTAATAGTGAAGAGAGAAATATAGATGAAAGTATAAACCATTTATAATTCATAAATATTTTAAAAATATCTTTCAACTCAAGCCTATTCTCTTTATAATCTACTAAATTATTCATAATTAATTCCAATTTGATAAAACTTTAACAGTAATAAATGGTGACAATATATTACTTATTAGTCTAAATACTGGATTGATTTCATCAACTTTTACATTAAATGCCTTCATATCCTTAGGTAAAACATACACAATATCATTAGGTTTAATCATCAAATTTGCAGTTTTAAGTGAATTAAAGTCTGTTAAATTGACTATTTCTGAATTAATTCTATCTTTACCACTTCTTAAAATCATAATAGCTTGTTTATTCGCACTATCTCTAAAGTCTCCTGCTTTTGATATAAGTTGTATCAAAGTAAGTTTTTCATTTATTAATTCTACCTCTCCTGGATTATTCACTTCACCTATAACATAAGCTCTTTTGTTTAATACTTCAAAATATACATCAGGAGATTTTATATATCTTTTAAACCTTTCTTCTATCTTTTCTTGTGCCTCTGTTTGTGTTAAACCTGCAAGATGAATTGTTTTAACTAGTGGCAATCTAATATCACCTTTTGAATTAATTAAAATACCTCTATCACTTGTTATATTTCCTAAAGTAGATGGGCTTAATTCTGGATGTTTATATATGATAATAGAAACTCTATCATTTGGAACAATCTTATATTCAAATGTAGCAGTATCAAATTGTGATAAGTTTATACTATTTAATTTTGACTGATTTATATCTACTTTATTAAAGAGTATAAAATTTTCTTTATTACTACAACCCAACATAAATAAGACAATTAAAGAATAAAAAATATTCCGAGTCATTATAAATCTTCCTTTTCAATCTACTTATTGGCGAAATACTATCAAACAGTTTATAACAACCATATTAAATATATGACATTATTTTTCAATAATTAAGATTATTTTTTAAGATATTATATTGTATCATATTTCTATTTAAACATTATTTAATAATATATAATATGTTGATTTTTAACAATTTTTAGTAGTCAAAAATAGAGTACTCGACAAAAAAGATTATTTGGGTTCTTTTTTAGGAGAAATAAACTCTTTTAGAGATATTTTTATCCTATTATCATATTTTGCTTGTTTTGATATAAGCTTTAGATTATGAAAACTAATTAAATATAACCATACTAACAATATATAAATCACAACAGTAATAATAAATGCTAACAATAAACGCATAACCAAGCCTTATCAAGAATTTAAAATAGGAAAGATAGTATAATCAAAAAAATTTAAAAAGGACTATATAAATATGAATTACAATAAAAGTAAAGAGGCATTCAATGAAGCTTATCAAGTTATACCAGGAGGAGTTGACTCACCAGTTAGAGCATTTTCAAGTGTAGGTGGAACTCCACCTTTTATAGATAGAGGTGAAGGTGGATATATTATAGATATAGATGGTAACAGATATATAGATTTTGTTCAGAGTTGGGGACCACTAATCTTTGGACATTGTGATAAAGATATAGAAAAAGCTGTACAGAGTGCCGTTAAAAAAGGACTAAGTTTTGGAGCCCCAACTTTGACAGAGACTAAACTTGCAAAATATATTGTAAAGATGTTTGACACTATTGACAAAGTTCGTTTTGTAAGTTCTGGTACAGAAGCTGTTATGAGTGCTATTCGTTTAGCAAGAGGTTATACTAAAAAAGATGATTTTATCAAATTTAGTGGATGTTATCATGGTCATGCTGACTCACTACTTGTTCAAGCAGGTTCAGGTATGGCAACATTTGGTAATCCATCTAGCCCTGGTGTTCCTGCTGATCTTACCAAACATACACTATTAGCACAATATAATAATATAGAGAGTGTCAAAAAATGTTTTGAGGATAGTATTAATGGTGTGGGAGCTATTATTATAGAACCAATTGCTGGAAATATGGGATTAGTTCCTGCTAATGAAGAGTTTTTGATAGAACTTAGAGAACTTTGTAATAAAAATAAGACTCTACTTATTTTTGATGAAGTTATGAGTGGATTTAGAGCATCAATCAAAGGCTCACAAGGAATTACTTCAGTCAAACCTGATATTATAACATTGGGAAAAGTGATTGGAGCAGGTATGCCTGTTGGTGCATTTGGAGCAAATAGTCAAATTATGTCTCAACTCTCACCAGAGGGTCCTATCTATCAAGCAGGAACACTCTCTGGAAATCCTATTGCTATGAGTGCTGGACTTGCTAGTTTAAAAAAACTTTTAAATAATCCTGAAATCTATACAACGCTAGAAGAAAAAGCTAAAAGATTGATGCAAGGGTTTAAAGAGGCTAGTGAGGCTGTTAATATTCCAATGGTTACAGAAGTTAGAGGCTCTATGTTTGGATTTTTCTTTTCAGAAAAACCTATTCGAAATTTTGAAGATGCATTAGAGAATAATAGTACACTATTTGGGAAATTTCATAGTAAAATGTTAGAAAAAGGTATTTACTTGGCATGTTCTGCTTATGAAACTGGATTTATTTCTACTGCCACTACTAATGAGATGATAGAAGATGCTATCAAATCAGCCTCAGAGGCGCTACAAGAGATTACTGCATGATAATAATTCCAGCAAGAATAGGTTCAAGTCGTTTTCCCAATAAAGTATTAGCAGATATTGCTGGTACTCCTATGGTTATACGAACAGCACAAGCAGTTAATAGTATAGATAGAGTTGCAATTGCTACCGATTCTCAAGATGTTATAGATATGGCAAAACAGTATAATATAGAAGCTATTTTAACTTCTACAAAACATCAATCAGGAACAGATAGAATATATGAAGCTTCTCAAAAACTAAAACTAGATGATAATGAGATAATTATTAATGTACAAGGGGATGAACCATTTATAGAGATAGAGGTTGTCCAAGCTATTTTTGATTTGACTAAAGCTAACATTTCCAACAATAGAATAATTATGAATTCATGTTATAAATATATTAATAATCCTGAAGCAGATGATCCTAATATTGTAAAAGTAGTTACAGATGATAATGATATAGCATTATATTTTTCTCGTGCCAAAGTTCCATATCCAAGAGACCACCATTTTGACCACTATAAAGGACATATTGGAATTTATGGATTTACAAAAAAATCATTAAATAAATTTTGTAAACTATCAGCATCTCCATTAGAATATATAGAAAAGCTTGAACAACTTAGAGCTTTATATTATGGCTATGAGGTAGCCATGGTAGAGGTTGAAACTCAAAGTTTTGGTATAGATACACCTGAAGATTTAGAAAAAGCACTAAATTTTTATAACATTAACTAACTGTTAATTTTTGGTTTTCTATCCATTTACAAAACAATCATATAATACCAATATGAAAGATGTGGATAAAGGGTCACCTCCTCCCCAAATCCACTTTGAGGTCTATTTGATTTCAAAATATTATAAAGAGTTGATAGTGAATATTTTTATATGACAAATGATAATATTATTTAACTAAACTCCCCAACCCTTACTCCTTTTCACTTATCTTTATAATATATCTTTCTAATATCAATTATAAAAACTTGAGTTCTAAGAGTAATTCTCCTTTACTAACTGTACTAAGTTTATGTTTTTTAATTGATATATCTTTTTGGCTACTCACGATAATAGGAGTAATTATCTCTTTGCCTTGTGATATTAGATACTCTTTGTCCAGACGAATAATAGGAGTTCCAATCTTTACTTTATCACCATCTTTGGCTAAAGCTTCAAAACCTTCTCCTTGTAAAGAGACTGTATCTAAACCAATATGTACCATAACTTCAATATTATTAGCTCTAATAGAAAAAGCATGTTTCGTAGGAAATATCCTAGATATAATACCATTAATTGGTGATACAACTATACTGCTAGATGGAATAATAGCAATACCATCACCCAGAAGCTTTTGAGAAAATACTTCATCAGGTACATTCTCTATATCTACTACTTCTCCATCTAATGGTGAAAATATTTCTATCTTTTTAGATTTAAATAGTCCAAACATTACTTAATCCTTTGCTCGTTAAGCCATCTATTTAATTTATCTATCTGTTCTATAGTTCTAGCCGTACTTGTTCCACCTTCTGAATTTCGTGCATTCATAGATGCTCTATTATCCAACAAATCTATTACCTCTTCTCCTATTCTATTATCAATACTTTGTAACTCTTTTAATGAAAGCTCTGAAATATCTAACCCTTTATCTTCAGCTAAATTTACAATATTTCCTGTAATATGATAAGCATCTCTAAAAGGAATACCTATCTCTTTAACTAAATAGTCAGCTAAATCTGTTGCACTCAAGTGTCCTATCATACAAGCTTGATACATATTATCACTATTAATTTTCATATCGTGTATCATCTCATTCAATACTTGTAGTGAGAGTAATGCTGTTTTGATAGAGTCAAATACACCCTCTTTATCCTCTTGCATATCTTTATTATATGCCAATGGTAAACCTTTCATTACTGTTAATAGTGCAATTAAATTACCATTAACTCGTCCAGTTTTACCACGAAGAAGTTCAGGAATATCAGGATTTTTCTTTTGAGGCATAATAGATGAACCAGTAGAGTGTCTATCACTTAAAGTAATAAATCTAAACTCACTCGATGACCACAATATAAGTTCTTCGCTAAGTCTGCTAATATGCATCATCATAGTTGAAATATTAAAAAGTATCTCTAAAGCAAAATCTCTATCACTAACGGTATCCAAACAATTTAATGTAGGTTCTTTAAATCCTAGCTTATTAGCTGTAATAGTTCTATCAAGTGGATGAGGAGTACCTGCTAAAGCAGCACAACCAATTGGTGAGTAGTTATTTCTATCATAGGAGCTAATAAATCGTTCATAATCTCTTTTGAACATACTAGCATATGCCACTATATGGTATCCAAAATTTATAGGTTGTGCATGTTGAAGATGTGTCATACCAGGTAATAGTATGCTACTATTATCTCGTGCAACAGTTATAAAGGTTTCTATATTTTCTAAAATAAGCTCTGCAATTTTTTGTGTATTTTTTTGAACAAAGAGTCTAAAGTCCAAAGCTACTTGATCATTACGACTTCTTGCTGTATGTAATCTCTTACCTGCATTACCTATTTTATTAGTTAACCGACCCTCAATAGCCATATGTATATCTTCATCATCTCCATCTAGTTTAAATATACCTGACTCTATCTCTTCTAATATCTCACTTAATCCCTTATCTATCTGTTTATAATCTTCTAAAGAGATAATACTTTGTTTGAACAACATAAAAGCATGAGCTTTTGAGCCTTCTATATCTTCTCTATAAAGTATCTTATCAAAAGATAAAGAGTTATTTAACTCTTCAAGTAACTCTGAACTCTTTTGGGTAATTCTCGCTGATGCAATTTTTTTTGACACTATAAAATCCTAATTGTTTAATAGGCGTATTGTATCGTATTTATAATAATGATAAAAGTAATTTATAAAAAGTAAAAGAGAAATTATAAAAAAAGAAAGAAGAATTCAAAGAGGCGACGACCTACATTCCCAATCCAGACAGGATAAGTATTATCGGCGATGGGAGGCTTAACTGCTAGGTTCGAAATGGAACTAGGTGTGACCCTCCCTCTAAAGTCACCACTAAGAA
>CAZNJD010000078.1:0-37799 GCA_964573285.1 uncultured Sulfurovum sp.
TTTTTTTTACAATAGGGTTGACTATTTATAATTCTAAATTTCTCAATATCACTATCAAACTCTTTTATATAACTATCCAATCTATCTTCTAATTCATTTTTAATAATTAAACTATATAAATTTTCATATCTATTTTTAGTTGCTTTATTGCTACTTTGAAATTTTATGTCTATTTTTAAATCATTTAAATTTGTTTTTATTTGACTCTTTTTATAATCTTCTATCTTTTCATCTATAAAATTATTGATAAATTTTTTTCCAATCTCTTTCCATAAATCCCATAAAATATCAGCTATATACCGTGTAGTAATAATTTTTTTTAAATTATTTTTAGAATTACTTATATAAATAGCCTCTATTAGTGCTGTTTTGCCTACATTATTTTTTCCACCAATCAAATTAACTCTTCCAAACCCCTCAGCCTTAAAATCCTCAAAACATTTAAAATCTTTAATCTCTATATTTTTTATGAAATGTTCGCTCATTGGTTCTCCTTTTTTGGTTTTGTCGGTGCGTTGGTAAACGCACCCTACAGGTTTATGAAATTTTCTATAATCTTTAAGCCATTTTCGTGGCTTTTTTCTGGGTGGGGTTGAATACCGTAGATGTTGTTTTTGTTTACTGCACTTGTAAACTCATATCCGTAATGTGTTTTTCCTATGGCATACTTATCATCACATACTGCGTGATATGAGTGGACGAAGTATAGATAGAAATCATTTGGTAAATCCTTTAATAAAAGAGAAGGTAATGGCTTGTCTCTACGGGGGTATTGAAATAGTTCATTCCATCCCATGTGGGGGACTTTTAGTTTATGGTCAAATTGAGATTTGTCAAATGCAACGACTTTGCCCTCGATTAATCCTAATCCTTTATGGTCTCCAAACTCTTCACTGCTCTCAAATAGTAGTTGCATACCCAAGCAGATACCCAATAGGGGTTTTCCACTATTGGCATACTCTTTTATGGCATCATCCATGCCATTCTCTTTGAGATGTTCCATTGCATCACCAAAAGCACCAACTCCTGGTAAAATAAGTTTATCATAATCTTTTAATCTCTCTGGGTTGCTCTCTATGGCTATATCTGCACCTATACTCTCAAAAGCATTAATAACTGATGCTAAATTTCCCATATTATAATCTACAATTCCTATCAAAGGTTATTCCTTAGTATTAATTATCGTGATTATATCAAAATAAGTTAAACCATTAAGTAAAAATTGTGAATAGTATTTGTAAAATTGGTTTCCAACTTCAAGGATTATATATGCTAGATTATTTTACCCATAAGTTTGACCCTAATCAGATTACTTTAGTTATGACTATTTTAGTCAAGAATGAGGCGGATATTATAGAAGCAAATATTAAAACTCATAACTCTTTAGGAGTTGATGCTTTTGTTATTATGGATAATGGTTCAACTGATGGAACAAGAGAGATTTTATCTAACCTAAAAGATGAGTTTGAGATAACTATTGTTGATGATAGTGGATACTATCAGCAGAAAAAATTTATGACTAAACTAGCGTTTTTAGCAAAAAAGATATATAAACCTAATTGGATTATCAATAATGATGCAGATGAATTTTGGATACCAAACAAGAGTGGGTCTTTAAAAGAGTATCTCAATTTTAAAGGTGGAGTTTTACGAGTAGATAGATTTAATATGATACCTCCATTGGAGTCTGTAGAGAGAGAAAATATATTTTTTGACTCTATCTATGAGGTATCCAATCAGATTAACTATAGAGTAGCAAAGAGAGAAGATATATCTGTTCTTTTAGGTCAAGCTAGTAGAAAAGTAATAACCAACCCTTATGGATTAATTAAGATAAATTCAGGTAATCACTCAGCAGAGCATATAGCATTTTGGAATAAAAAATATAGCAAAGATATAAAAAATTATCACTATCCAATTAGAAGCTATAAGCAGTTTGAGAAGAGAGTTATTACAAGAAAAGAGGTATTGGAGAACTTTCCAAATGTCAAAATGGGTAACCATTATAGAGTATTGGTATCCAAATATAATAGGGGTGAGCTAAAAGAGGAGTATAGAAAGTTTATATTTAAACAAAATGAAATAGAGTTACTTAAAAAGATAGGTGTTGTATCTGAAAATAGAATACCTTTTGAAACTATAATAAGATAAGATATGAATACACTAATATATGGAATGCATTGGAAAAGTCAAACTAAAGCTATTAAAGAGTTAGAGAGTGAGGGTTTAATAGATGTAAAGATTTGGATAGGAAAAAATAGAGAAAATAGTATAAATATAGGCAGACTAAGAAGAGTAAGAATAGAAAAAGAGCCATATAGTGGAATAAATAGTGATATTTATGATGAGGTTTATAAGGAGGCATTTTCCACATTTTTAGATATGTTTTGGAGAAATCCATCTCAATATGCTATTACTCATCAAGAGGCGATTAATCTATATAACTACTTTTTTGATTACTTCTCTAATCTATTAGAGAGAGAAAAAATTGAGCTTATGCTATTTTATATGTTTCCCCATTTTGGAAGTGATTATCTATTGAGTGTAATTGCTAAATATAAAAATATTAAAATGGTTCTAATGTATCAATCTCTAATTCCAAATCGCTTTCAGTATGTCACTTCATTGGAGGATTATGGTAAATTTAATAGCTCTATTGTGGAGTTTGATTATCCATATCAGAAGATTGAGTTTGGGACAAAAAAGGTTCAATTCTATATGAAAAATATAAAACTAAAATATAGAAGCTGTAACTATACATTACTTATTAAATTAAGAAGATATATCTTTAGAAGTGTAGGGAGAATGACACTTTTAGGTTTAATTAAGAGTTATATTGATTGTCTAAAATTCAAATATAACTATAATAGATTAAAAGATAATAAAATCAACACCTCAAAAAAATTTGTCTATTTCCCTCTCCAGATGCAACCAGAGATGACAACTTCTACTCTAGGAGGAGTATATACCGACCAACTTTTAGCTATAGAGAGGATTTCTAATATCATTCCTAATGATTGGATTATATATGTAAAAGAAAACCCAAAACAGTTAGAAGCTCATAGAGGAGAGTTTTTTTTTAAACGGCTATCACTGATAAAAAAGGCTAAATATATCTCAAAAGAGGTAAATAGCTTTGATTTAATTGATAGTTGCCAATTTGTAGCCACAATTACAGGAACTGCTGGATGGGAGGCTCTATTGGCTCAAAAACCCTCTGTTATATTTGGACAGACTTGGTATCAAGAGTTTCAAGGAGTTATAAAATACTCTAATACTATAACCTTAGAAGAGATACTAGATACCAAAATAGATAAAAAAAAGCTAGAAAAGGAGTATAATAATTTTATAAAAAAAACAGCAAATGGAGTAGTTGACCGTGGATATATTGCAAATTTTCCTAATTATAGTGATGAGAATAATAGCAAATTTTTAAAAGAGTCTTTATCTGAAATTATTAAAAAGATACTATAAAAGTAAAATAGTTATAATAAAAATATGTTATAATTAGTGACAATTTTTGAAAAAGGATTTTATTATGAAGAAAACAATGATATTTATTGCTATGACTATATTTATAGTTTTATTTATGGGATGTACTCCAAAAACTGCTGGTCAAGATAGTGCCTATTTGAATGCAAATCGTGGAGCAGCAGGAGCTCAAATTAGTAAAGCAGAAGCAGAGCAATATCATAGACAGCAAGGGTTAACAGCTGATGAAATTCGTTTAGAAAATATGAAAAGAAGACAAACAACAGATAGTATAGAAGAAGGGGCATCAGCTGCTAGTTCAACTTCAAGTGCCATTAAAAATGGTGTAGGGGCAATTAGAAGTCTAAAAGACCTTTTTAATTAAAATAAAATGATAAATATTTTTTTTATTCTCTTCTCTATATTTATAATAGGGTGTGCTAATACATCTACTGTTAAAGTAAATAGTATTCCATCTAAAAATACATCAGTTATAAAAGAGAGTACCACGAAGAAGAGTTCTATTAATAATAAAGAAGTTCATTACCGTAACCGTTATGGTGATGATTTTG
The DNA here is from genome assembly GCA_964573285.1 of uncultured Sulfurovum sp. Taxonomy (GTDB): domain Bacteria; phylum Campylobacterota; class Campylobacteria; order Campylobacterales; family Sulfurovaceae; genus UBA1140. Next base: position 4,044 of record CAZNJD010000078.1, read on the forward strand.
GATATTTTGATAGAGATGGATATTATTGCAATAACATATACTATCCTTATGATAATAGATATAGATATGAAGATAGACTCTATAGGAGAGGTTATTTCAGTACAAATGTTAAACATATTCAAGTATATGAAGATGATGATAGAGGAGATGGATATTACTATCCTGTCTCTAGTACACATCCAAAAAAAAGAGTTATGCACCCAGAACATCTTGAAGAGAGAAATATAGGCTCTGGGGGATATTATAATTTGAAATATTAATATATAATTTTGGATTTAACACTCTTAGTATATTTGATAATATCATATTTTAAGAGTGTATCTATATCTTTTTGATTAAACACAATACTATTTTTGAACTCATCAAAAAGTTTTCCCTCATTATAGAGTTGTACCCATCGTCTATAGTGTGGTCCCATACTTACTTTTTTGCTACTTTCCAAAAGTCGTTTTCTATTTTTGATATTTTGTTCGAATTGAGTATAACTTCTTATAGGATAGTGAAATACCTCTATATCTTTAAATCGTTTAATTTTATCATATCCTGAACGAAGATAATCTCTCATATTTCTGATATGAAGTGCTTTGTGATTTCCACCTCTAAGATAGATAAGTCCATAAGGATTTATAATAGTTTTCGGACCAATTTTAGTTAAAATTATAGATAGTTTTTCACTTGTTAACTGCTTCTCTTTGGAGTAAAATACAGGATTTTCTACTAGATAAGAGGTATCAAAAAAATATTTCTCTCTTTCTAATATCATATTATATCTATCAACAGTAAGCACACTACCTTTAAAAGCCAAATTTTCTTTGAGATTTAAATCATTTTTAGGTAACCAAAACTCATCAGCATCATTATTAATAACCCAATCAGCTTTGAGCCTTTTTTTAGCAATCATAGCTAACTGTTTCATCCATTTAGCTTGATTATAATCACCTTTTTCATCTATAACTATTATCTCAAACTCTTTTACTAATTTACTTAAAATCTCTCTAGTTCCATCTATTGAACCATTATCCATTATAACAAAAGCATCAACACCTAAACTCGCATGAGTTCGTATATTGGCTTCTATAATATCAGCTTCATCTCTTACCAATATTGTCATAACTAGACGGAAATTATTTGTATCAAACTTATGAAAAAAATAATCTAACATCTCTCCTCCTCTATCTTTCTCTCTATCTCTTTATAATGTTTGGTATCAGGATTACGCCAATTAGTTGGGATAAGATAATCTTCATATAGATAGTGCAAAAAGTTGTTAATTAGTGGTTCATCTATACTCCACTCATCTATATTTTTTAAAATATTCAAAATCTGCTCTTTAGAATTTGCTGTTTTTACAATACCAGTAATCGCAAAAAAAGCTTCACCCAAAACTATAACTCGTTTTTTGAATAATAGAGACTCCATAGCTACACTAGAATTTATAGTTATAATAGCTGTAGCATTTTCTATAAGTGTTTGGGTATTTTGAGAACTAAACTCTATCTTATTAGTAGCTTTTTGATGTAATAGAGTATAATCACTAACTCTATCAGATGGATGTTCTTTTATCACAAAAACTATATTTAATTGTCCTGATAACCACTCTATTATCTCAAAAAGCTCAACCATATCTCTTATCCAAGGTGAGTGCTGAATGATTTGCGTATCATATGCTACTTGAAAAGGGATAAATATATACTCTTTTGGTAATTTGGTATTAAACTGTTTTTGCTCTTTTTTAGAGACTCTCACCTCCAAGCTTTGTGGTAAAACTCTATTCTGATATTTTAGATTTTGATAAAAATTAGTATCTCTAGGTAATGAATTAGACGCATTAACCCCCACAAAATCCATGGTGGTACTATTTGGTAAAACTCCATTTTCAAAAAATATAGGTTTGACATCTAAAAGTTTAGCAACTTCTAATATAATATCTTGATAAAACTTCTTGCCATTCCAAAGTATGATATAATCAGGGTTATAATAGCTAAGTACTTTAAATGCTACCATTACCACCCAAGGAAGTTGAAACTGTAATAGTTTTTTATATAGATATTTATATATTTTACTACTATATTTCACCTCCATCTCTATATATTTACTCTCCAAAATAGCTTTTTTATCTATATTTTTAAGCAGTTTTAATCCTCTCAATGATAAATTAAAAGAGGGAAAAAATTGAATTTTACTAGGATAAGGTAAATTGGTAGCTAGATGTTGAAAATAGATATATTGGCGTTTGGTAACAGCAAAAAATAAAATTTTCATGATTTATATCTTTGATAAATCTCTGGATAAAAACCTTTCCATCGTTTATGTACCCAAAACCACTCATTAGGTTTAGCTCTAATTATATCTTCCATTACTTTGGCTTGGGCTTGTGTCATACTCAATATATCAGCCTCTTTATCTTCTGTTTTGATAAAAGGAAGAGGTTGATAAAATGTTATAGTATAGTTCTGATAATCATCTGTAGAGATGTATGCAGGAATTACAGCAACTTCAAAATTCCTAGCTATTACAGAAGCAGATGGAGAGTGTAGAGCCTTGTGTCCAAAAAACTCAACCTCTACCCCTCCTTGTTTAACTCCTAAATGTTGGTCTAGTAGCAGTCCAACTGCTTTTCCATTTTTAAGGGCTTTGAGCAGACCTTTCATTGCCCCTTTACGATAAACCATCTCTACACCAAACTGTTCTCTATTTTTAATAAGAACTCTATCCATCAAATCAGAGTCTAATTTTCTCCCTACCCCTACAAGTGTAATTCCAAATTTGGCTGTAATAGCAGGAGGTAGTAGTTCCCAATTTCCATAATGTCCTGTAACAAAAATTATCTTTTTATTTTTATCAATAAACTCTTGCAAAATATGCTCATTTTTAAATGTAATATTTTGCAAAAGTTCACTACTGCTTCTACCATTTCGTCGCATAAAACCAATAATAGTTTGAAGTAGATTATAAAATACTCTTTTGCCTATATCATCTCTATCTTTTTGAGTCAGTTTATTATCAAATGCCAACTTTAAATTAGCATTGATAATATGATGATGTTTTTTATCCACTTTATAAGCAAATGAACTTAACCCTTTGAGGAGATAGTTCATTATATTTATAGGTAATATTTTGGCTAAAAAAGCAAAACTATTATAAGTAAAAAGATATAGATAATCTACCATATAGACCTATCGCTCTATTTTAAAAAACTCTAAATACCAATCCACAAAGTTATCTATACCCTCTTGGATTGGTGTTGCAGGTTGATAGTTCAAATCCTCTACCAAATCAGTTACATCTGCATAAGTAGCAGGTACATCACCTGGTTGAATTGGCATCATATTTTTTTCTATAGTTGTTTTTAGTTTATTCTCTATAGCTGTGATAAAGTCCATGAGTTTTACAGGATTATTATTACCAATATTATAGACCTTATAAGGAGCAGAAGAGGTAGATACTCGTCCATCAATACCATTCCATTTTGGGTCAGGTTTAGATGGATTATCAAGCACTCTTATAACACCCTCTACAATATCATCTATATAAGTAAAATCTCTAAGCATATCACCATTATTAAATACATTAATACTGTTACCCTCTAGGGCTGCTTTGACAAATAAAAATAGTGCCATATCAGGTCGTCCCCAAGGTCCATAAACAGTAAAAAATCTAAGTCCAGTAGTTGAGATACCATATAGATGTGAATATGTATGAGCCATCAACTCATTTGATTTTTTACTTGCTGCATATAGAGATATTGGATGGTCAACATTATGTTCGGTAGAAAATGGTAACTCCTCATTAAGTCCATAAACAGATGAACTAGATGCATAAGCTATATTATTAACATTGTTGTGACGACATGCTTCAAGTAGATTTGCAAAGCCTACAATATTGCTTTGAATATAAGCATCAGGGTTGATTAGACTATATCTAACTCCTGCTTGAGCCGCTAGATTACAAACAGCATCAAATTTTTGCTCTTCAAAGAGTTTCATAATATTCTCTTTGTCTTCTAGGTTTAGCTTGATAAACTTTAAATTTGGATTTTTGGATGAAGTCAATATGTTATTATACTCTATATTTTCACCATCTTCTAGCTTTTGGATAATCCCTGTTCGCTCTAATCGTCCATATTTGACATTAATATCATAATAGTCATTGATACAATCAAGCCCTACTACCTCATCACCTCTTGCTACCATTTTATCGGCCAATGCCGAACCTATAAACCCTGCTGTTCCTGTAATCAATACTTTCATTACTATCCTATGTTATTAAATATTTAAAATTATATCTAATTGTTTTTATATTTCTTTTTAAGTTTAAGCTTTTTGAAAAATGAGACTTTTCTCTCCATAGGAACTTTATGCTCTTTAAGATAGTTTTGTGTTGCATCTATCATTCGTTTTGCTGATTGTCCATCTCTATATGGATGATAATTTTTAAAGGTATCTGCCCGTTTATTTCTAATAGATGAGCTATTTTCTAATACTCGAATAACATTCAAAAATATACCACCTGCACTTTGATTTGACCAAGTAATATCCTCTAATTGGGTATCAACTGTCAATACAGGTTTGTCAAGTAGTGTAAACTCATATACTAGAGAAGAGGTATCACTAATTAAAACATCAGCTATATGCATATTTTTACTAATATTATCCTCTTCTAGTATCAATATATTTGGGGTATCTATCTCCTTATACTCTTCTACTATACTATTATCCATATCATTATCAAATATAACCATAAATAGAATATCACTTCTTGAGCTTAATTTAATAATAATATCTTTAAGTTTAACAGCAGATGTCAACTCCATATTTGAACTAGGTGCATAGAGTATAATATGTTTAACCTCATACTCTGATAATAGTCTATTTCTTTCCCATGAAATATTATCATCATTTGCTATTTTAAATAGCGTATCAAGCTTAGACCAACCAGTCTCAATAACATCAAAACTATTATTGTTTTGGGACGCATCTTCAAATAGTTTTGTAAAATGAGGGCCAGGAGTTAGATATAAGTCAAAATAGTTCATCATCTCTTTATAAGCTTCTATATCCTCCACTAAGCTATGAAATATATGAATTTTGAGACCTCTAAGCCAATAAGGAATATCATCTGTTGGAACAAATATTGCATCTGCTCTAAATTCATCTAAATATTTTAAACTATTGGTATGCATCATCTGTTTATATGGAAATATATCGAAAAGTTCTGGTATGATATACCAAATAAACTCTTCACCTCTATCCTCTAACTCATCAGCTAAAGGTTTTAATATCAAAAAAGAATATGGTTGTGTGCAAAATAAAATTGTTTTCATAAATAAAATAATATCATAAAAAATGAAAATATCTATGTATTTATGATATAGTAATATAAAAAATTAATAAAAAGAGATTAACTATATGAGATATATGAAAAAAATTCTTAAAACTATTTTATTATTAGCACTTTTTTATGTAGGTTATGGACTTATATATGGTAATTTTCATAAACTAGATAATACTGCCTATCGTTCGGCACAACTTTTTAGTTTCAATATGCCTTATTATTTACAGAAATATAAAATTAAAACTATTTTAAATCTAAGAGGAGAACAAAAGAATAAATCATGGTATAAAAATGAAAAACAGATAACCAAAGAGCATAATGTCTCATTGCTTACTTTTCAAATGAGTTCAAGAAAATATTTAGATTTTAATCAAACCTCCAAAATTGTAAAGATACTCAAAAATGCCGAAAAGCCTATACTCATTCATTGTGAAGGTGGTGCAGATAGAACCTCTCTAGTATCTGCTTTATATAATTATGCCTTATTGCATCTTAGTAAAGAAGAGGCTATGGAGGAGTTTAGTTTTATATATGGTCATTTACCAATTATTCGTCCTAAAGTTATTGCTATGGATAAGAGTTTTGAGAATTTTGTTTTATCTACAAAAATAACTGAAATTGAAGATTGATATAGATATATGAAAAATTTTTATTTAGCTCCACTAAAAGCTTATCAATATATATCTAAAATGTTACCTGCTAACTGTCGATACTATCCCACCTGTTCAGAGTATGCAAAATGGCAGTTTGAACTCAATCGTCCTGATAAGGCATTAACTCAAAGTCTATTGAGGATACTTCGATGTAATCAGCTTTTTAATGGAGGGATAGATTATCCTATTATTAGATATAGACCTCCTAAAATAGGAGATTTATGTAGAGATAATATCAAAATCAAATATTGGCTTGTTCCCAAAAAAAATAGAGAGTTTTTTGTTATAAAAAATTTTGATTTTTATCAAAACTAATATTTATTTAATCTCTTTTGGAGTAATATAAAAATAAAGAAAAGGATTTGAAATGTTTAAAAAAATAGATTTTGTACTACTCTTCTTGGCAATATTTAGTTCACTTCAAGCGAAAGATTATGAGATTGACAAGAATGGTAATATCAATGTCAATATAGTTGACAGAAAAGTTATGGTTAATGATAAAGTTGTACGAACAATTCCAAAAGATAAGCCAGTTAATGTTACGATAGGTAATACAAATGCATCTATAAACAAGGATAGACTCAAAGCCAATGTAGGTAGAAATATCGGTGCAAAAATAGATGATGATAAAATGAGTGCTAATGTTGGTGGTATTGGTGCAAAGATAGATGGAGATAATATAAGTGTAGATATTGGAACTCTTTTAAATAATGCTATAAAAAATAGAAATGATGACAAAGAAAAAGATGATAATTTCTTTGATGGAGACCCTTTCTTTTCCAAATAGTTAATAACTCAACCAAATTTTAATAATATTTAAGGCAAAATGCATATCAAATATTAAAAAAAGGTTGATTATGTCCATCACACTAAACTCACCACTTGATATGCATCTGCATCTACGAGATGGGGATATGCTCAAAATAGTAGCACCTCTTAGCTCTAGTAGTTTTTCAGGAGCTATTATTATGCCAAATCTTGTACCTCCTATTACTACCAAAGAAGAGGTAATATCTTATAAAAATAGAATTTTAGAAGCTATTGCAGATGATAAGTTTACTCCTTATATGACACTATTTTTTAAACCTACTTATACTAAAGAGTTTTTGAAATCAGTAAAAGATGATATAACTGCTCTTAAATTATATCCAGCAGGAATTACTACTAATTCAGAAGGTGGTGTAAGTGGATTTGATATAGATGAACTCAAAGAGACTTTAACAGCTATGAGTGAGCTTGAAATTCCTTTATGTATTCATGGAGAAACAAATGGTTTTGTAATGGATAGAGAGGCTCAATTTATCTCTATATATGAGTTATTAGCTACCAATTTTCCTAAACTGAAAATTATAATGGAGCATATCACTACCAAAGAGAGTGTAGAAGCTTTGGATAGATTTGAAAATTTATATGCTACTATTACACTGCATCACTTATTAATAACTTTAGATGATGTAGCAGGTGGGATGCTTGAACCTCATCTCTTTTGTAAACCTATTGCTAAACGACCAGAAGATAGAGAAGCATTACGAAAAGTAGCATTTGAAGCTCATCCTAAAGTAATGTTTGGTTCTGACTCTGCACCTCATCCAAAACATGCAAAAGAGGCTTCTCACTGTTCAGCAGGTGTATTTACAGCACCTATTGCTCTACAAGTTTTGACTGAACTTTTTGTAGAACACTCTACAGTTGAGAAACTCCAAGCTTTTGTTTCAGATAATGCTAAAGAGATATATTCTAACATTGTTATCCCTCAAACTTCTGTTACTTTGGAAGAAAAACCTTTTAGCGTTCCTGAAAAATATGGTGAAGTTGTACCTATGTATGCAGGTGAGAGACTCTCTTATAGTATAAAAGAAAAAATATGTTAGTAGATAGTATAGACCAACTAATAGGAGATACTCCCTTAATTAAACTAAATAAACTCTCTAAACAAACAGGAGCTACTATTTTAGCTAAATGTGAGTTTATGAACCCCACCTCATCAGTCAAAGATAGAATTGCTCTAAATATGGTTAACAAAGCATTAGAGTCTGGAGCAATAGATAAGAACTCAATAATAATAGAACCAACAAGTGGAAATACAGGTGTGGCACTAGCTGGAATATGTGCATCCAAAGGGCTTAAACTAATTTTGACTATGCCTGAGTCCATGAGTATAGAGAGAAGAAAACTACTTACTCTCTTAGGAGCTAAAATTGTATTAACTTCTGCAAATAGAGCAATGCAAGGTGCAATTGATGAAGCAAATAAGTTAGCCAAAGAGCTAAATGGAGTAATACTTCAACAGTTTGAAAATCCAAATAACCCACAAGCTCATAGAGATACAACAGCCATTGAGATTTTAAATGATACTAATGGAGTTGTTGACTTTTTTGTAGCAGGAGTTGGAACAGGTGGAACTCTCACAGGTGTATCGGAAGTTTTAAAAGAGAAAATCCCTCATATAAAATCAATAGCTGTAGAGCCAACCAATTCAGCTGTTTTATCAGGAGAAAGTAAAGGTAGCCATAAACTTCAAGGTATCGGTGGAGGATTAATTCCAAAAGTTTTAAATACTCAAATTTATGATGAGATTATAAAAGTAGATGATGATAGTGCCTTTGATATGGCTAGAGCAGTTGCCAAAGATGAAGGTTTACTAGTAGGAATATCAAGTGGGGCAAATATCCAAGCATCTTTTGAGATTGCATCAAGGCAAGAGAATAGAGGTAAAACTATAGTAACTCTCCTTTGTGATACAGCAGAGCGATATATGTCAACAGAATTATTTTAGTATATCTTAATTTATCTTTAAGTTAATATATTATATATTTACATTATGTAAATATTAATTAAGGAGTAAATTATGAAAATGATTACAACTAAATATACACTATTCCCTTTACTCTCCTCGTTTATTCTATTTTGCGGATGTAGTACCAAAGAAGATACTATAGCCATATCAGAAACACATCTTTATAATAATGATTATGGAGTAATGTCTAATAATAAAGCAGATAAAATAATTGCAGATGAAATTGCATCTGAAAATAAACCAGTAGAGATAGATTATAGCTCAATTGACCCACGGTATAGTACAGAAGTACAAGCAGACCCTGAAGCATTTTTAGCAGAAGATTGGGTTCAGCCTGAACCAAAAATTAGTTATAAATATATGGATGACCCAAAATTTTATGCTGAAGATGAATTACCAGAAAATAAATTCAAAACAGGAAATACAATTATTAAAATACCAAAAGGTTCAGACAAATCTATTTTATACTCAAGAAAATAAAAAAGCTAAAATATATCAATTAAGTGGATTAAAAAGAGTATCCTATTCCAAAATATCCAATAGAACTACTCATTGTAAAAGTACTCTTATATGGAGATATATCACTAGAACTTACTCCTTTTCCTGCTATATTTATGGCTACATCTCCCATATCCCATTTGGAATATTTATACCCTAGTGTTGCATAAATTCTAGGGCTTAGAGTCAACCATCCCCATTTAAATTTCTCTGTAAATGGAGTAAAATATAGACCTATTCCATACTCTTGAAATGTACCATCAACATTTAAATCACTTTTTATATAATCATTGTTAATATAACCTGTTTGGTAAGCATAACTTCCTACTCCATATACTGATAATTTATCACTAATTAATGTTTTTTGAAAATTAATAGTAGGACCTATTTTATATGTCATAACTTTAGTTTTAGTATCTTTAAACATATCATAAGTAGTCTGCATTCCATTACTATTAGAGGAGATAAAATCTAAATTTGGTGTGGCACTACTACTTGTTGTACTATCTATCCAAGGTATAGAAAGACCTACTAAAACACCTATACCTAAAAAGTTATCTTGATTTTTATGTATAACATCATAACCTAGTTTAATATTAGCATCTAACCCCTTAACTCTATACTCCATTTGTGGAATATTGAAATTTGAAGCCATATTATTATATGTTTTTTGAGCTTGAATTAAATCTTGTGAGTCAAACCAATTAAAATCATAAGAGTAAAATATCTTTTCTCCTACATTTGTATGTCTATTTACAATGGAGTATGAGGCTACATCATTATCAATACTACTACTAAGTCCCATAAATCCCCCCTCCATAGAGAATGTACCACTCCCAAATTGAAACTCTACACTCAATAAACCACTTGTGATACCAATAAGAAGTAATATACTTTTTTTCATCTTTTACTAACCCTTTTTGTTATTTATACTCTTATTATAAATATAAATAATAAAAAAATCTTTATAAAATAGCTTTTTTTAAATATTTTTATTAATTATTGATTATATGTTACATAATATATAATTATTGAAAGATATGAACAGAAATTTTCAAAGTTCAAAGGAGGGGGGGGGAGTTTATGTGAAAATCCATATCTTTCATATCTGTATTATACATCCCATTGATAAACAACTAGATAATCAAAAGTCAATGATAAATTAACAAGATTATTTTTGAGTAACTTTAAAAGCCTCTTCAATTGCTTTAATAAATGAACTCCGAACTGCTCTCTCTTCCAATACTCCATATGCACTAGCAGTAGTTCCAGCAGGACTCATAACACTATCTTTGATAAGTGCTGGATGGTTAGACTCTATTAGAGGGGCAAATCCTCTAAATAATGAATTAGTAATACTAATTGCATCAACTCTTTTCATTCCCTCTTTGACTAAGCCATCCATCATAGCTTCTGCAACCAAAGCTAATAATGCAGGGCCACTTCCTGCTACTGCTGTTGCTATATCTATCTCTTTTTGAGTATCAACCCAAAAGGTATCACCAATAGATGAAAATATCTCTATAGCTTCATCTTTTTTGGTACTATCTCCTGTAATAATAGTAGTTGAAGCTCCAAATCTAGCTGAAACATTAGGCATAGTACGAATATAGTTTTTTGCTTCTATACTATCTTGTAGTTTTTCTAGTGAACTACCAGCCAGTATAGAGTATATAGTATCTGCTTTTCCTTTTAGTTTGGAGGCTACGCTTTTTAGAGCATATGGTTTAATTGCCAATAGAATATTTTTGTCGGTTATATCAAAATTATCTAATCTATACACACTATAGTTATTATTAACTTTGGATATATCTCTAACTACAAACTCTAAATCATATTTATTCTCTAGCCCTTTTGCCATAGCCATAGCCATAGCACCAGCTCCTATAATTGTTAATTTCATCTATTTTCCTATCTTTTATTTGCTAAATTATAGCCAAACATAATAGAGTTTGAGGTATTATAATCTCTTAAAATATATATTGGGGTTAAACCCATATAATAAGGTTAAGAATGTTAACAAATTATAAAAAAAGTATGCTTTTAGCACTGCTTATAATGTTATTTATCGGATGTAGTGATAAAGATGCAGTCAAAGAGTATGATAGACCTGCTCTATATTGGTATAAAAATATTGTTAAAAATATTGCATCATCCAATTTTGATAAAGCAGACAACTACTATATTTCACTTCGTAGTGAACATATGCGTTCACCATTGTTACCTACAGCTACTCTAATATTAGCACAAGCTCATATGGAAGACCAAGGTTATATTATGGCTGATTACTATCTTGATGAGTATCTTAAAAAGTATGCATCAGGAAAAAAAATAGAACTAGCAAAGTTTTTAAAAATTAAAGCTGCTTTCTTGGGACTCAAAGATATAAATAGAGACCAAAAATTGATGATAGATACACTAACAAATGTTGATAAATTTACTAAAGATTATCCAAATTCTATCTATAAACCAATTGTTGATACGCTAAAAGTTCGTCTTCATATGGCACAGTATCTTCTAAATGAGAATATATCTAGGTTATATAGTCGAATAGGCAAAGATAAAGCAGCTCAAATTTATATGGAAAAAAATAAAAATTCTATGTTAAACTCAGCCGATATAAAAGCCCCACAAGAGAGCTTTTTTAATAAAATATTTAAATAAAGGATTGCTATAGATGCAACTTAGTAATTACGAAGCATTTCCAACTCAACTACCTATTATTATAGAAGATAATCTTTTTCTATATCCATTTATGATAAGCCCTATCTTTTTAAGTAAAAAAGAGGATATAGATGCCGCATCATTTGCAATAGAGAAAAATTCTCTACTTTTTTTGACTACTACCAAAGATGGATTTGAAAATTTAAGAGATAAGGATAGTCTGCATACTATTGGAGTAATTGGCTCTATTATGAGAAAAGTACATATGCCAGATGGTAGAGTCAAAATACTTTTTCAGGGTTTAGCAAAAGGTGAAATTATCTCTTCTATAGAAGATGTTACTATAGATGATGAGATATTATTTCAAACTTCTATGATAAATCTTATTGAGAATAAGCCATATAAGGAGTTAAAAGTTAATGCACTTATAGGTGTATTAAATGAAAAGCTACAACAACTCTCCAAAATTCAAAATTATATACCTGCTGATTTACTTAAAACTATCTCTGAAACAGATGAACCATATCGTATTGCTGATTTGGTAGCATCAATACTTAAAATATCAAAAACAGACTCTTATGAGATATATAAAGAACAGAATATAGAAGAGCGACTTATGCAACTAATAGATATTATAATTAGTGAGATTGAGTCTGCTAGAGTAGAAAAAGAGATAAGAAATAAAGTCCATACTAAAATAGAACAGAGCAATAAAGAGTATTTCTTAAAAGAGCAGATAAAAGAGATAAACAAAGAGTTAGGAGCAGATACACAAAGAGAAGAGGAGATAGAAGAGTTTCGTAAAAAGCTCGAAGAGATAAAACCTCATATCAATGAAGATGCGTATAAAGAGGTATCCAAACAGCTTGATAGATTTGCTCGAATGCATCCTGATAGTGGTGATGCTCAACAGATACATACCTATTTGGAGTGGATATTTGAGTTACCCTTTGGAACACTTACAAGCAAAAGCTTAAAAGTATCTGATGTCAAAAGAGAGTTAGATAATGACCACTTCTCTCTAATCAAGCCTAAGGAGAGAATTGTAGAGTTTTTTTCAGTAAGAGAGTTGGCAAATCTTAGAGGTGTATCATTAGATAAAAGTTCAGGAGCAATTTTATGTTTTTGGGGACCTCCAGGGGTTGGTAAAACCTCTTTGGCAAACTCTATTGCTAATGCATTAGGCAGACCATTAGTTCGTATAGCATTAGGTGGGCTAGAAGATGTTAATGAGCTTAGAGGTCATAGACGAACTTATGTTGGTGCAATGCCAGGGCGAATAGTTCAAGGTCTCATAGATGCTAAAAGTATGGACCCTGTTGTAGTACTTGATGAGGTGGATAAAGTAGGTCAAAATCATCGCGGCGACCCAACAGCTGTTCTATTGGAGATACTTGACCCTGAACAAAATGTTGAGTATAGAGATTATTATCTTAACTTCAATATAGATTTAAGCAATGCTATATTTATAGCTACAGCCAATGATTTAGGAGGAATTCCAGCTCCACTTAGAGATAGAATGGAGTTTATAGATGTTAATTCATATACTCCAGATGAGAAACTAGAGATAGCCAAGCAGTATCTAATACCACAAGAGTTAAAAAAACATGCTCTTAAAGTAGAAGAGTTTGAGCTTACAGATAAAGCTCTAAAGTTACTTATAGATGAATACACACGAGAGCCAGGTGTAAGAGGTTTGCGTCGAAAAATTGCAGGATTAATGAGAAAAGTGGCTACGAAAATGCTAATAGATGCAGAATTAGAAAAAATATCTATAGATATAGATGATTTACCTGAATATGCAGACAAAAAGGTATTTGAGGTATCACAGATAGATAAAATACCTCTTATTGGTGTAGTTAATGGTTTAGCCTGGACAGCAGTTGGTGGAGATATGCTCAAAATTGAAGCTATCAAAATCAAAGGTAAAGGGCTAGTTAAACTTACAGGAAGTTTAGGTGATGTGATGAAAGAGTCAGCTTATATTGCTTTTTCTGTAGTCAAAATCTTGATAGATAATAATAAGTTAGCTGTAACCCAAGAGGATATTTACAAAAAATATGATTTACATATCCATGTACCAGAAGGTGCAACACCCAAAGATGGACCAAGTGCTGGTATTACTATGGCAGTAGCCATAGCCTCAATATTATCTGAAAAGAGGATAGATAACAGAGTAGCAATGACAGGAGAGCTAACTTTGACTGGAAAAGTATTGCCAATTGGAGGACTAAAAGAGAAACTAATAGCAGCTTATAAAGCAGGAGTAACTAAAGTAATAATCCCTCAAAAGAATTTTGATAGAGATATAGAAGATATACCTATAGAAGTACTTCATGCTATTAAGATAGTACCTGTAATAAGTATTGATGAGGTGCTATCAGAGGTATTGTTATCTTCTAATTAGAACTATTGATTATTATATCTCTATTATATTTAAATATAGAATGGTAGAACCTATGGTAATAATGATTTTTGTTTTTCTCATTTATGGTTTCTTTTTTACAAATTATAACATAATAAGTGATATATAATCAAAAGTTAGTTAAAATTCGCGACCTAAATTTAGGTTTAGGATACTGCGTGAAGAATTTTTATATAACATGCACCGATTATATAAGAGTTGGTTTGAACCATAACATCGGTTAACCAGACGCAATATTAGGTGCAAAAAAACACACACTAGGAGTAACCAATGAAGGTTAGACCATCAGTAAAAAAAATGTGTGATGATTGCAAAGTAATCAAACGAAAAGGTATCGTTAGAGTAATCTGCAAAAATCCAAAACACAAACAAAGACAAGGATAAGCATGGCACGGATTTCAGGTGTTGATTTACCTAAAAAAAAGAGAATTGAGTATGGACTTACTTATATATTTGGTATAGGTTTGCATACATCAAGAAAAATTCTTGATGCAACTGGTGTTGATTATAACACTAGAGTATATGAGCTAACAGATGCACAAGCAGCGTTAATTCGTAACGAAATTCAAGAGAATTTTATGGTTGAGGGTGACCTTAGAAAAAAAGTTACTATGGATATTAAAGGTCTTATGGATTTAGGTTCTTATAGAGGACTTAGACATAGAAGAGGACTTCCATGTAGAGGTCAAAAGACTAAAACAAATGCTAGAACTCGTAAGGGTAAAAGAAAAACTGTTGGTGCAGCATAAGAAGGTAATAATAAATGGCTAAGAAAAAAGCAAAAAAGAATATTGCTAAAGGTGTAGTATATGTTGCTGCTACTTTTAACAATACAGTAATTACAGTAACTGACGAAATGGGAAATGTTCTTGCGTGGAGTTCTGCAGGTGCTTTAGGATTTAAAGGAAGCAAAAAATCAACTCCATTTGCAGCTACTGAAGCAGTTGCAGATGCTATGAAAAAAGCAATGGAGAATGGTATTAAAGAGGTTGGTATTAAGGTTCAAGGTCCAGGTTCTGGTAGAGATACAGCTGTTAAGTCAATTGGTGCAACTGAAGGTATTAGAGTAACTTGGTTAAAAGATATTACTCCATTACCTCATAATGGTTGTCGTCCTCCTAAGCAGAGAAGAGTTTAATAAAACTCATAATTAAATAGAATAATTTAAAGGTAATATAATGGCAAGATATAGAGGTCCAGTTGAAAAACTAGAGCGAAGACTTGGTGTTGATCTCGGCTTAAAAGGTGAGAGAAGACTAGCAGGAAAATCAGCTTTAGAAAAGAGACCATACCCACCAGGGCAACATGGTCAAAGAAGAACAAAGATTAGCGAATATGGTCTTCAACTTCAAGAGAAACAAAAAGCTAAATTTATGTATGGTGTAAGTGAAAAGCAGTTTAGAGCTTTATTTGTTGAAGCTAACAGAAGAGAGGGTAATACAGGAGCAATCCTTATTCAACTATTAGAACAGAGATTTGATAATGTAGTTTATAGAATGGGCTTTGCAACTACAAGAAGATTTGCAAGACAACTTGTAAATCATGGGCATATTACTGTTGATGGGAAGAAAGTTGATATTCCATCATTTAGAGTAAAAGCTGGTCAAAAAATTGAAGTTAAAGAGAAAAGTAAAACAAATGCTCAAGTAGTAAGAGCTATGGAACTTACTAATCAAACTGGTATGGTTGAGTGGGTAGATGTTGAAAAAGATAAACTTTTTGGTATTTTTAGTAGAGTTCCAAATAGAGAAGAGATTTCAATCCCTGTTGAAGAGAGACTAATCGTTGAGCTTTACTCTAAATAGTAAAGTATAGGTAATAAAGGCAAAAAATGAAAAAAATTAAAGTAACACCATCACTTCCTGAAATCGTTGAGGTTAATGAGATTGGTGAGAATAGAAGTGAAGTTATTGCCTACCCTTTTGAGAGTGGTTATGCTATTACTCTTGCTCATCCATTAAGAAGACTTATTTTAGGCTCTTCAGTGGGTTATGCACCTATATCTGTCAAGATTGAAGGTGCTGCTCATGAGTTTGATAGTGTTCGTGGAATGCATGAAGATGTAGCTGTATTTATTATTAATCTTAAAAATATTAGATTTAAACTACCCCAAGGTGTCCAAAAAGCTGAATTGAGTTATAAATTTGCAGGTACTAGAAATATTACAGCTGCTGATTTGATAAATAATGAAGTTGAAGTAGTAAATCCTGACTCATTTTTAGCGACACTTAATGAAGATGCAAAACTTAACTTTACAGTAGTTGTTGCACAAGGTTTAGGTTATGTTCAAAGTGAAGACCTCAGAGATGAAGTTGATAGTGATGCTATTGCATTAGATGCTTTCTTTACTCCTGTCAAAAAAGCAAATTATGAGATAGGTAATGTCTTAGTTGAAGATAATCCAAATTATGAAAAGATTACTTTTGATATAGAAACAGATGGTCAAATCTCTCCTGTTGATGCTTTTACAAATGCATTAGAGACGATGTATAAGCAGTTATCTGTTTTTAATGGTGTTTTGGATGTTGAGATAAATGCAACACCAGTTAAGAGAACAACTGATGACAGTGAGATTAAACCTTATCTCGAACAGATAGATTCATTGGGATTGAGTGCTAGGTCATTTAACTCTTTGGATCGTTCTGGAATTAAATATGTAGGTGAACTTGTGCTTATGAGTGCAAATGAGGTCAAAAATATTAAAAATCTTGGTAAAAAATCATTAGATGAGATAGCTGAATGTTTAGAAAATTTAGGTTATGGCGAAGATTTTGAGTTGCCAGATGGAACGAGAGCTAATCTTGTTAAAAAAATTGAGCAATTAAAAGAAAGCTCAGCAGAAGAATAAAGGAAAAGACAGATGAGACATAAGCACGGATATCGACGATTGAGTAGAACTTCTGCTCATAGAACAGCCTTACTTAAAAATCTCTCTATTGCTCTGATTAAAAGTGGAAGAATAGAAACTACACTTCCAAAAGCAAAAGAGCTTAGCAGACATTTTGAAAAACTTATTACAAAAGCATCAAGTGGAGAAAATGCACATAGAGCAGTTTTTGCACTCTTGCAAGATAAAGTTTGTACAAATAAAATTGTAACAGAAATTGCACCAGATTATACCCAACGAAATGGTGGATATACACGAATTATTAAAACGCGTAACCGTAGAGGTGATGCAGCTCCAATGGCAATTATTGAACTAGTATAATTGTTTGAGGGGTTAGGTTCTTATCTAACCCCATACTCTTCGAAAAATTAGATTTCTTACTTCTTTTTATTTTTTCTTTAAAATACAAATTATATTAATATTTTTATTTTTAATTTATTTTGTGATAAAATGTGATGGTTTAACTTTAGTTTAAAAATTTATTTATTATAATTATAAATATTAATTAGATGTATTAAGGGGGCATTAATATAATAAAACATATGGTAGTAGTATATCACAGGAGGCAAGAAATGTTAGTTGGAACTATAGGAGTTGTTATGATATTAATATCATTATTTATGTTATTTAAACCAAAGAGACAAGTACCAGGGATAGGTATTAGTGTAGTAAAACTTTAATTTAACAATTAAATTTATGTGGTTTCTCTTTTTGTACAGATAGTATCCATAGTCTATTTATAATAAAATAGACTAAAGCTGAAACAAAAATAGAATAAGGTATAGTTCCTATATAAAGAGGTACTAAAATATTGTCCCAATTATCACTAAACCAAGTGAGTGTAAGTTCAATATTCTCTAGTCCATCTCGACCTAATATAAAATTGCCAGTTTGATACTCCATATAGTACATAAATGGCATAGTTAGGGGATTACTGAGCCATACCATAGATATAGCAATAGGTACATTAAATTTTAAAAATGGAGTTATAGCAAGAACGGCTAACATCTGCATAGGCATAGGGATAAATCCCCAAAATAGACCTATAAAGATACCTCTTGTTATAGATTTTCGGTTAATAGATAGATACTCTCTTGGTATTTTATATTTTTTAATAAATTGGTCTATTTTCCCATTTAAGCGTCTTTTTTTAAATATTTTTCTAACCATTTGCATTCCAATTGTTTTGTTTTGGTATATTGTAATCTCATAATCTTTATAGATTATTGAAAGATAAGTATAATTATTGGATAATATCTATATATATATAATAAAGTAGCGTTACTCTCTTGACAAAGTAGAAATTATTATGTATAAATAGAATAATTAAATTAATTAAGGATAAGTAAGTGCTTCCATTTACAGATGAAGAGTTAAAACCTATAGTAACAGACCTTTTAGATAAAGCAGCTGTTTGGATTAAAAAAGATGGTGGAGATGTCAAGCTAATTGATATTAAGAATGGAGTTATTTTTGTACAACTTCAAGGTGCATGTGTAGGTTGTGGTAGTTCAGGAACTACTATTAAATTTGGTATTGAAAAAGAGATGAAAACTATGATACATCCAAACATTACCGTAATGAATGTTCCCCATGGATGGGAAGATAAACTAGACCAATTAGGATAAGAGATGAGAAAAGTAAGTATCACTAGATTATTAAATAGAGCAGAGGAACAATTTTCTTCAGGGGAATATATTAGTGCTATGACAAGTTATGGACTACTACTAAGAGATTACCCAATGCATAATGATGCTAAGATAGGTGCTTTTCTCTGTGACATTGGAATGGAAAATGATGAAGAGGCTCAAGCTCTATATGACTATTATCAGATTATTAAAACAGAACAAGATAATGCTAGTGAAGCTATGATTAATCTTATCTCTACACTAGATAGTACCAAAGACCAAATAGGACAACTTCTAGCACCAAAAGAGGATAAGATAGATTATCAAGATGGAATTGGATATAGAGATTTTTTACAGTTTATAGATGATAGAGGCGATTTTAGTAGGGCTTTTGAAGATGTAATGTTTTCTACGAGAGTTATTCTTAAAGGCAAAGAGGAGTATATTGACTTTATTTCTCAATTGATTGATAAAGGACAAAATGAATTAGCTGAACAGTTTTTGGACTCAATGAGTAGTACCTTTGGAAAAAGTCAAGATATATATGAACTCTATTATAAATTAGACCCAAAAAATAAAAAAAAATAAAAAAAGAATAAAATGAGAATAGATTATAAATTAGATGGTTATAGCTATATAACCGATGATACTTCCTCTATTAGTGAGGAGACACTGTTTTTATTAACGGTTCAAAACCAAAAATATTTTGAAAAACTTAAGATTAAACCCTCTTTTATTACTCCTAGAAATCTTATATCTAAATGGGGTTTGACCTCTATTAAAGCTGTTGGTGTGACAGGAACTAATGGTAAGACTACAGTTACAGCAGCTATTTACTCTTTTTTGCTTGATTTGGGCAAAAAAGTTGCTTTGCAAGGAACTAGAGGATTTTTTGTAAATGAACAGAGACTAGAAGAGAAGATTATGACAACTCCTTCTATATTAGAAACTCTATATCATATGAAATTAGCAAAAGATAGAGAGTGTCATTTTTTTATTATGGAGGTTAGCTCCCATGCTATCGACCAAAATAGAATAGAGGGTATAGATTTTGCTCTAAAAATTCATACTAATGTAACTAGCGACCATCTCGATTATCATAAAACAGTAGAAGAGTATAGAGCAGTTAAAAGTAGATTTTTTGCAGATGAGTCTCCTAAACTTCTAAATAAAGATGATATAAAAAATATTACATATAATCCCAAAAATGCTCAAAGTTATGGTATAGATGAACCTGCAACATTTAAAGTTCAAGCTTTTTCTCTTAGAGATGGTATTACAGCAGGGATAAAACATTTACAAAAAGAGGCAACAGTAAGCTCTCCTATGGTTGGATTATTTAATCTATATAATCTAATGTCTGCAATTGGTGCAACTGTTATACTTACAGGTGAAGATATTAAAGATGTTTGTATGGTAGTTGAAAACTTTGCAGGAGTAGCAGGGCGAATGGAAGTAGTAAGTACAAATCCATTGGTAATAGTTGATTTCGCACATACAGATGATGGTATGATACAAGTTCTTGATAGTATGAAAGATAGAGATATATCTGTAGTTTTTGGAGCAGGTGGAGATAGAGATAAGACTAAAAGAGCTAGAATGGGGGCAGTAGCATCCAAATTTGCTAAAAAAGTATATGTTACGAGTGATAATCCTAGAAGCGAAGACCCAGCAGAAATTATCAAAGATATATTATCAGGAATTAAAGACCAATCATATACTAGAGCTATGGTAGATAGGGCTTTTGCTATTCAAGAGGCACTAAAAGAGTTACAGAATGATGAAGTATTAATGATTTTGGGTAAAGGTGATGAAGATTATATGGAGATAAATGGGAAAAAAATTCATTTTGATGATAGAGAGATAGTTAGATTATTAATAAATTAAATGAGACAAGGTATAAAGCTTGTCTTTATTATTAATATTTTTTATTTTTATAGAAACTTAGCTACCTCTTTAGCATGATAGCTAATAATTATATCTGCACCTGCTCGTTTAAATCCTATCATAGTCTCCATCAAAACTCTATTATAATCAATTACTCCAGCTTTTTCGGCCATTTTTAGCATACTATACTCACCACTTACATTATATACAGCTAATGGTAATGAAGAGTTCTCTTTAATATCTCTGACTATATCCAAATATGCAAGTGCTGGTTTGACCATTAAAATATCAGCACCCTCTTTTTCATCTGCCAAGCTCTCCAAAATTGCCTCTTTACGATTAGCAGGGTTCATTTGATAGCTTTGTCTATCTCCAAAACTAGGACTACTCTCTGCTACATCTCTAAATGGTCCATAATAGGCACTTGCAAATTTGGTAGAGTAACTCATAATAGGAATATGAGAATATCCCACCCTATCAAGCCCATTACGAATAGATGTAATCATACCATCCATCATTCCACTAGGAGCTATCATATCAGCTCCTGCTTTGGCATGAACTACAGCCTGTTTTGCTAAATTATCTAGTGTAATATCATTATCAACTGTCTCTAAAATTGGGTCAAATATACCACAATGACCATGGTCTGTATATTCACAAAAACATAAATCAGTTATCACGAACATATCAGGATGTGCCTCTTTGATAGCTCTAATACTGGAAGCTATAATTCCATGCTCACACATTGCATCACTTCCTACACTATCTTTTATATCAGGGATACCAAATAACAAAATAGAATAAATTCCTAAATCTTTTAGACTCTCACACTCTTTTATCACCTCATCAACACTCATCTGAAAAACACCAGGCATTGAGTCAACCTCATTTTTAATCCCATCTCCACTTCGTATAAATAGTGGATATATAAAATCATTAACACTTAAATGTGTCTCTTGTAGTAAATCTCTTAGTACGGGATTGAGTCTTTTTCGTCTAAATCTAGCAAACATTGTTTATCCTTTTATTAAATTGCCAAATTTTATCATAAAGTGATATAATTTTGCCCATGAGACAAATTGAAATTTCCAAAGTTGCAAAACTTCCTACCAAATACGGTACATTTAATATTCAAGCATTTAAAGAGGGATGTAAAGAGCATCTAGCTATATTTACGGAAAATCTAAATGATACCCCTATTGTTCGAGTACACTCAGAGTGTCTAACAGGTGATGCCCTAAATTCCAAAAAATGTGATTGTGGGGAGCAATTAGTATATGCACAAGAACTTATAGGCTTGAAAGGTGGGATGATAATCTACCACCGTCAAGAGGGACGAAATATAGGATTACTGGGTAAAGTAAATGCTTATGCTTTGCAAGATACAGGGCTAGACACCGTCGAGGCTAATCATCAATTAGGCTTCAGAGCTGATGAGAGAACTTATGAGATAGTTGAGTATATATTGAACTATTTTGGAATTAAAAAGATAAAACTATTAACTAATAATCCTTCTAAAATAGAATCTCTTAAAAATATAGATATAGTAGAAAGAATTCCTATCCAAATAAAAGCTAATCCTTATAATGAAAACTATTTAAAAGTTAAAAAAGAACAGTTAGGACACCTACTTTAAAATGAAAAATGAGAAATTTGATAAGTTTTGTTCTCTTTTATTGGAGTGGAATGCTATACATAATCTAACAGGTGCAAAAACTCGTAGTGAGATATTTGCAAATATTGAAGACTCTATATATCCTACTAACTTTATAGATGAACCATCTTCTATACTTGATGTAGGAACTGGTGCTGGATTTCCAGGATTGATATTGGCCATAGCTTATCCTAATACCAAAGTAGTACTTTGTGAACCACGAAATAAGAGAGCTTCATTTTTAAAATTTGTAGCTATAGAGTTAGAGTTAAATAATATTAGTGTAATAAGAAAACGAGTAGAGGAGTATAGTGATAAACCATTTGAACTTATCTCTTCTCGTGCAGTTACTAATACGAAGATATTACTAGATTTAACCCATCATCTACAAAATAGTAATACTAAATATCTCTTTTTTAAAGGCGAAAAGCTACTTGATGAATTAGAGATTATAGATACACAAATGGATTATGATATAATCACTCAAGGTAAACGAAATTACTTATATATTAAAGAGGTTAATAATGATACTTAGATTGATTATTTTTGCTATTATTGGTGCTGTAATTTATAGATTTTTGGGTGGGAAACTTCCTTTTATAGATAAGACTAAGCCATCTAAAGAGAAATGTAAAGATGATGATTTTACAAAAGTTGCTCCTACTTCAAAATGTACTATATGTGGTACATATATGACTGAAGATGATGCTATCATATATCAAAAAAAATCCTACTGCTCCAAAGAGTGTTTGGAGAAAGCTCAAAAAAGATAATAGATGATAATATTTGGTCATCCTTGGGTTAAATCACCAAACTTCTATAAAGTAGAAACTATAAAAGATATTCAGAGTACCCCACCCAATAGTATAGTGTGGCTATCTCCTTTATGCTACTCTATAGATATAGCAAAATATTGTCAAAAGAATTTAGTTCCTTTTGCTATAGATATAGACTCTATCAAAGATAGTATATTTGCTAATATTTTAGGAGCAAAATATATTATATGTTCTACTACTTTAGCCAAAGAGATTATGCCTATAGCTCAAAATTATCTATTTGATACACAAGTATTAGCTACTATTTTAAAAGAGAGTGAGATTGAAGATATGGCTAAATTTGGAGTTGATGGTGTTATTCTAAAAAAATTATAAAAGGTATATTTATGGAAACAAGATTAAATGTTATTGACCTATTTTTAAAACTATTGAGTGCAAAATCTATTACACCTGATGATGGTGGACTTTTGAGTTATATCGAAGAGTATTTATCAGATTTTGAAGCTACTTGGATTAATGAGGGAGGAGTTAAAAATCTATTTTTGACTAAAAAATTTTCAAAGGGTAAACATCTCTGTTTTGCAGGTCATGTAGATGTAGTTCCAGCAGGTGATGGATGGGAAACAAATCCTTTTGTACCTATGATAAAAGATGGATACATTTATGCTAGAGGTACACAAGATATGAAAAGTGGAGTAGCCTCTTTTGTTCAAGCTGTTCGTGATACAAAAGAGTTCAATGGAAGATTATCTCTACTTTTAACCTCTGATGAAGAGGGAGATGGTACTTATGGAACACAAATTGTATTAAAATATTTACAAAAAATAAATCTATTACCTGATTATTGCATAATTGCTGAACCTACTTGTGAAGAGGTTTTTGGTGATGCTATAAAAATAGGACGAAGAGGTTCTATTAATGGGTATCTTAAACTAAAAGGTCAACAAGGTCATGCTGCATATCCTGAAAAATCTATCAATCCTGTACATGATATAGCCTCAATTTTGGGATATATTGCAGGACATAATTTAGATAATGGAGATGATAATTTCGCTCCTAGTAAATTAGTTATTACGGATATTAGAGCAGGTATGGAGGTTACTAATGTAACTCCTCATGAACTTAATATGATGTTCAATGTACGAAACTCTACCAAAACGACAAAAGAGAGTGTAGAAGCATATATACATAAAGTATTTGATGGATTAGAGTATGATTTAAATTTACAACAAGGCTCATACCCATTTGTAACCAATCACAACTCATTAATAGTAAATAAACTTAGAGATACGATACGAGAAGTAACAGGGGTTAAGAGTAAACTTTCTACAGCAGGAGGTACTAGTGATGGACGACATATCGCCCCTTATGGGATAGAAGTTGTAGAGTTTGGTGTCATCAATGATAGAATTCATGGTATAAATGAGAGAACAACCATAAAAGAAGTGGAGAGTCTTTATAAAGTTTTTGTTAAGATGTTAGAAAGATTGTAAAGGAAATAGAATGATAAAGAGACCCAAACAAGAAGACAATGATATTGTAAAAGCTATAAAAAGTAGGATTGAAGAGTTACTAAAGAGCTATCATATCCGTAAAGAAGATTTGAAATGGACTGATGAAGAGTGGGAAATAGGTGAAATCCAAGAAGAGTTAGAGGGATATACTAAAGAGATAAAAAAACTTAAACTCAAAATACATGAATATCAAGATAAATAAGAGAATTATTTTTCCTATTTAATATAAATATATTTTACTATTGTTATTTATTATATTTCTTAATAGCTTCTAACTTAATTTGATTGAGAATAATTATTATCTTTTTTTTATTAAATTACAAAATATCATCAGTTTTAATTGTATTTTTTTTCAAAAAGTGCTACTATGATATTTATTAGTATAAATTATATTATTATATAATAGATATTTAATATATAGTAATAATAATTATAAACTAAATTAATAGGAGAAAACATGAAATTAGGTTTTTTAGTTGATTTAAATCTTTGCATGGGATGCAAAGGTTGCGAGATTGCCTGTAAAGTTGAAAATGAAGTGCCATTAAGCTCATGGCGTTTGCGTGTAAAATATATTGATATTGGTACTTTTCCTGATACTAGTAGATCTTTTACACCTTTGAGATGTAATCATTGTGAAAATGCACCATGTGAGAGAATATGTCCTGTATCTGCGTTACATTATCTTGATAATGGTATTGTCAATATTGATAGTAGTAGATGTATTGGTTGTGCTGGTTGTATGATGGCTTGTCCTTATGGAGCTATTTATATGGACCCAGAGACCAATACAGCAGATAAATGTACATATTGTGCTCATAGAGTAGAGAGTGGTATGATGCCAGCATGTGTTGTTGCTTGTCCTGTTCAAGCAAATATTTTTGGTGATGTAGAAGATGAAACTTCACATATATCAAGATATATTATGGAACATCAAGGTGGTGTCCAAGTAAGAAAACCTGAGAAAAATACTAATCCAAAACATTATTATGTAGGTGGTGGTAATCAAACCCTTAATCCTTTAGCTCATGAAAGAATTGAAGGTTATGGATTATTTAATAATATTACTCATCTCAAACATATAGGTGACCCAAATCACTCAATTTTAGATAGATTTACAGGAACTATTTGGGGTCATGAGCATCTTGATAATAAAAGTTTTATAGATATGTCAAATGGTAATAATCATAAATTACATGAAAAGGGAGGAGACCACTAATGGAACATTCTGTTATAGAAGCAACCAAGTCTGTTGTAACACTTGATGTTGCACTTCCAGGGATTATTTGGGGTTGGATGATTACCTCAAATATGTGGGCAAAAAGTATCGGTACAGGTGTTATACTTGTAGGTGCTTTTCTAATATATAGACATAAAAGAGAGGAACTTAGTGGACTTAGATGGAAGATGCCACTAATCTCGTTTATATTTTTAAATATCTTCTTACTATTTACTCTGCTTGATTTACATCAACCACTTAGAATGATTAATATATTTATTCATCCTCATTGGACAAGTGCAATTACTGTTGGTGCATGGATGGCTTCACTATTTACGCTACTTATTACTATTATAATGCTTATTGGTTTCTTTGATGCTCATCCTGATATACGAAGACACTGTCTTTTGGCTAAAGCATGTAGAGGCATGAGTGGATTTTATGAAAAGATTTTTCCATTTGTAGTATTTTTGGCTATTCCAGTTACACTTTATACTGCTATTATTATGGCAGAGAGTAGTGCTAGAGAGTTATGGCAAGCACCAACAGAGTTAACACAGATGTTACTTGCTGCATTTATGGTAGGCTCTGCTTCGCTTATTCTTATCTCTGAGAATTGGAGCAAAGAGGCAAAAAGAGATTTAGCATTAGTTTTAGCAATTTCTGTATTTTTCTCATTTATAATGTATATGGGTGAGTATTTCTTCTCATTTAAATCAGCTGAAGCAGAAGCTACTTTAGAGTTCGTCCATTCGGGTGGAGAGTATAATATTCAGTTCTGGAGTGCTATGATTTTAGGATATATTATCCCATTTTTTATTGCTATTGGAAACTTAAAAGAAGAGAATAGAACACTTATTAAATTTGCAGCCGTTACTACGCTTATTGGGTTATACCTTGCAAAAGATGTATGGCTTAAAATTCCACAAATGTTATCATTGAGTTAAGGAGATAAATATGGTTAAGAAAATGAATAAGAGAGAACCTTCTTTCTTCGAGAGTAGAAGAACCTTTCTAAAAGGAACAGCATATACAGTTGCAGGAGCAACTATAGCTAAAGGTGTATTTAATACTATCGTTGATACACCTGCAATGGCTGAAGATACAAAGTTCACAGCAACACCACAGAGTCTCTCTTTCTATCCATCTCTTGAAGAGTGGGATAGCTTTACAGAACTTGATGGTACTGATTGGAAAAGAGGTGGAGTTAGCAGAAATGGTATAAAGAGTGATGCAAATCCAGATGGAATAAAAGCTACTGAGTATATGCTTGTTCCTACTGTATGTTCTAACTGTGAAGCAGCTTGTGGATTAACTGCTTGGGTTGATATTGGAGAGTATAAAAAATCAAAAAATCCTAAAGACCTTAAAGTTCGTAAATATATGGGTAATCCACTTCATGCAGGTAGTAGAGGTAGAAACTGTGCTAAAGGATATGCAGTTAAATCTCAAATGTATGACCCCGATAGAATTCCTTTTCCTTTAAAAAGAGCACCTGGAAGCAAAAGGGGTGAGGGTAAATGGATTAGAAGTAGCTGGGATGAGGCTATGAAAGAGATTGGTACAAAAATGTATGACACCTTAAAAAAAGGTGATGAGATGTCAAGAAAACTAATTATGTATCATGTTGGACGACCAAACGAAAATGGTTTCTCTGGTAGAATTCCTCACTCTATGGGTTGTGATGGATTTGATTCACATACCAATATTTGTAGTGCTGGAGCTAGAGAAGCGACAATTCAATGGGCAAATGATGATAGAAATTCACCAGACTGGGCAAATGCTAAACTTATATTTTTACAATCAGCTCACTTGGCAGATGCAGGTCACTATTTCCAACAAGCAGCAGGACATATTAGTGATGCCAAAAGAAAAGGTGCAAAAGTTATTGTTATGGACCCTAGACTCTCTAACTCTGCGGGTATAGCTGACCTTTGGGTTCCAATATGGCCTGGAACTGAAGCTGCGTTATATCTCTATCTTGCAAATAGAATTCTAAATGAAAAAGATATTAATGGTAATGATTTAGTTGCTCATGAACATGTCAAAAACTGGTTTAACTGGGATAGACTAATGGCAAACAAAGAGTATCTAGCTTATTTAGTCAAACAAGGTTATATCAAATCAGTACCAGAAGGTGATAGCTACGAAGATTTCATTAAAATGATTGCTGAAATGTACTCTCCATATACACTTGATTTTGTTGTAAAAGAGTGTAGAGTAGAGGCTAGAATAGTTGAAAAACTTTATGAAATGTTTATAGATGCAGGAGACAAGATAGCCACTTATATCTGGAGAGCTGGAACTATTGGTCACCGTGGTGGTTGGATGAATGGACGAGCTGGTTTCTTGTCTATCGCACTAAGAGGAGCATTATCTGGTGATGTTGGTAATGTGGGTATGCACCATTGGCATGAAATTTCTGTAAATGGTAGAGGTGAAGCTGCAACTGTAGCAGGTGAGAGACCTGGTAAAGTTGATGTTTGGAATGAGTTAGCATGGCCACCAGAATATCCGTTGAGTGCTTATGAGATGAGTCATATGTTACCTCACCTACTTCTTGATGATAAGTGGAGAGAGAAATGGAAAGCTAAAGGCTTAACAAATATTCCTAATAAATTAGCTGTTTGGGTTCCTAGAATGTATAATCCTGTATGGATTAATCCTGATGGATTTAGATGGATTGAAGCTCTAAAAAGAGAAGATAAAATAGAACTTAGTTTTAACTTATCTCCAACTTGGTCAGAGACAAATTGGTATTGTGATTATATTTTACCAGTTGGACTCGCAGGTGAAAGACATGACCAACATTCATCTCCAACACTTCCTGCTAGATGGACAGGATTTAGACAACCAGCTCTTAGAGTTGCATTAGAAAAAATGGGATGGAAACCTAAACACCCAGCAAGAGGAACACTAGAAGCTCATATGGCATCAGGTCTTGGTGAAGTTTGGGAAGAGGTAGAGTTTTGGGCAAACCTAATGGTTGATTATGTTGACCCTTCAGGAGAGTTAGGTATTAGAAAATATTGGGCATCAAAAGAAGACCCAACAAGAGCTGTATCTATTGCAGAGTGGTATCAAGCAGCATTTGAGTTGTTACCAAATCTTAGAAAAACAGCCAAAGCCAAATATCCTAACTCCAAATATCCTAACTATGAGCTAATTAGAGATATGGGTACATGGTTAGAAGAGGATAATATCTATAAACCTCAAGAGAGACCACTTAAAAAAGAGGGCAATAAATATATTGCTCATGGACATGAGTATGAAGAGAGTGAAATTGAAAAAGATAAATTTGGTGCATTATGGGTAGAACATAATGGTGACAAAAAATCTATAGGTGTTGAAGTTGATGGTGAAGTAAAACAAGGTTTCCATACACTAAGTAAAAAACTAGAGTTCTTCTCAGAGTGGCTATCTGAATGGAAATGGCCTGAATATGCTATTCCTATCTATCCAACTACAAAAGAACAGAGAAAGAAAATGGTTCATATTGTAACACAGGTACACCATGACTTTATGACTAAAGAGAATGAGTTTGCATTAAATACAGTATTTAGATTGCCATATAATATTCATACTCGTTCAGTAAACTCCAAACATCTTATGGAGATAAGTCAAAATCATAATCCAGTATGGATTAATACAGATGATGCTAAGAGACTAAATATCAAACAGGGTGATGCAATTAAAGTAACTATTATTGATACTGTATCAGGATTAGAGAGTGGTTATTATATTGCTATGGCTGTACCAACAGAAGCTGGTATGCCAGGAGTACTACACAACTCTCATCATGCTGGACGATGGAAACTCAAAAATGCTGTTGATATTCCTGGATTTAGTCATGCGTTAGGTGTTATGGGACTAGGCGCACCACTTTATGATATAACAATGGATGGCAAAATCGGTACACTCAAACCCAAAGAAGGTATCAAAGCTGGAATGATAGCAAGAAAAGATACATGGCAGTTCAAAGAGTATAATAAAGACCTTGATAATATCTGGTGGGATGGACTAAGTGGTGCATGGCAGAATGCTGTAGCTCCTACACACCCAGACCCAATTGCAGGTAATCATGCTTGGCATCAAAAAGTTAGAATTGAACCAGCAGGTAATGATGATATAATCGGTGATATCTATGTAAACTATGAAAACAATATGAAAGTTTATAAAGCATGGAGAGATACGCTAACTAGACCTCTTCAAGCAGGTGATAAACTTAGAAGACCAAAACATATCAAAAGACCAGTTGTGCCTTTATCCAATAAAGCATATGCTGTTGATATTAAAAGTTAATTCTTTTTTAACTTGTGGGCATTTTTGCTCACAAGTTATACCTTTTTCACAATCAATATTTTTTCACTCATATTTATTTTGAAAGTGGTATTATTTTGATAAATTTAAAAAGAGGTTATTTATGAACATAACAAAAGAAGAGATAGCAAATCGTATAACACTATATTCCCTTATCTCAAGAGTAATGATTATAGAAGTGGACAAAGAGTTTTTGGAGTTTTTGGAATTTAATTTAGATATATTAGAGCTATTTCCAAACTACAAAAATTGGAATAAACGAAAAGAGTTTAGTAATACAATTCTAAAAGAGCGATATTTAGATGTCGATTATGCTAATCTATTTTTGCTTCATCTTGTACCTTATGAGAGTTTTTATACTAGAGATGACCAGATGATAGAGAGTGGTGGAGATAATCCTGTACTATCACTATATAATAGTTTTGATTTTAGAGTAGAACTAGAAAAAGCTAGAGTAGTAAGTCCAGACCATATTGGTGTAGAGTTAGAGTTTATGTATATGCTATGTATTGCTCTCGAAAAAGCTTATGAAGCAAGAGACCAACAAGGTATTCAAGAGATTTTACAAGTGCAAAAAGGATTTATGCAAGAGCATCTACTAAATTGGTCACCAATGTTTCTAATAAATATGAAAAAAGAGTCAAGAACACCACTCTATCATGATGGTGCAGATTTGGCTTTAGAGTTTATGTTAAATGATTTTGAGTATATTAATGAGAAATTAGAAGAGTTAAATTAGATGTATTTGAAGTTTGATGTTACCTCTTGTATCAGAGCTACTAGTAAATTTTCAGAGTGTACTAAATGTGTTGATATTTGTCCTGTAGATACTATTATAATATCTAAGAGTAATATTCCTGCATTTACACCAGTTGAGTGTATTAACTGTGGTGGTTGTGTAGGTGTATGTCCTACAGAGTCATTTTCTCTTTCAGGGTTTTCAACTATTGAGTTTTTTTTCAAATTTTTGGAGGAAAATAATAGCAAATTGGCTTGTCAAAAAGATTTATACTCATGTTTATCTATATTGAGTGTAGAACATCTTATATCTTTAGCACTAGCCAATAATGAACCTATAATTATGGATGCTTACGGATGTCATTGTGGTGGAGATAATAATAAATTACAAAATCAACTCTTGAGAAATATAGAAGAGGCAAACTTTATACTATCTAGTATATCAGATAAGCAGATAGAGATTAAGTCACTACAATCCAGAGAAGATAAAGTGAAAAAGAGTACATCATCAAATAGGCGTTCATTTTTATCTCTTAAAGGGGCTATAAAAAGCAAAAAATCTTTTGATGAAGCAGTAGTAGCAGATGAACTCAAAGAGTTTGGTATAGATAGTATAGCTATTGCAGGTATTAAAGAAAAAAGAATTCCTGATAAAAGAAAACTACTATTTTCTATCCTAAAAAGAGAACCCAAACCTGATAATTATGATGTATTGGCACAAGAAGATATTAGTTTTACTTCCCAAAAATTTATAGATGAGAGTTGTACTAATTGCCAAATATGTTATCGTATTTGTCCCACAGGGGCATTGAGTAGTGATAATAAATTCTCAGTTATAAATTTTGATGCCATGATGTGTGTTAAATGTCATCTATGTCATGATGCATGTGAACTAGACTCTATACATCTACAGAGAGGATTTGAAATCAAAGAGTTTTTTGAACCAACTCAAAGAATTTTGGCGAAATTTAATATTAAAAGATGTAATGAGTGTGGAAATTACTTTACATATACAGATGGGCTTATCGAGTGTCCAAGATGTAGAGTAGAAGAAGAAGAGGCAATAATATTACATAGTAATGCTAGATTGATGATAAATCAAAAATAGACAATTATTATACGATTTACTAATGTTATTTTGAATATTTTTTAGATAAGGGGTAATAATGAAACCAGAAGAGATTAAACCTGATACAGAACTTTGTACAATTATAGGATATAATGCACAAACAGGCAATAGAAGAGGATATTTTAATAAAATATTAAGACTTAATGAGCTTAATGCAACAGCAATTGCACTAAATATCAAAGATGAACATTTTGATTTTACTATGAAAAATTTAGCTAATTCAAAAGTGACTAGAATGATGATAGAACCCGAATTTCAAGCCCAAGCATTACAATATTGTGATAAGCTAGATGAACGGTCAAAAGTTCGTGGATTAGTTGGATTTGTGGAGGTTATCAACGGTAAGATTATGGGATATAATCTTGATATAGCAATAGATGATTTGGTTGACAATCCAGAATTCTATGATGGAAATATGATTTTGGCTGTACGAATGATGTTACTTGCTAATCGTTGGTACAATATTAAAGTAGATATGGATTTAGTTCCCATAATTATACAAAAATAGGAGATAAAATGTTAAAAGAGAATGACTTAGCTAATTTGAGAGCTGAATTTGAAGCTATGAAAGGTGGTGAAAAGTTTTGTAGTGATGGAAGTTGTAGTACAGATGAAGAGATAGATTTGAAAGACTATCCAAGCTATACGGAAGCACTATATGCTCAAATAGTAGCACCACATATTAGTGGTATATATTTATCAAGATGGGATATAAAAGAGATTGCAGATACAGCAGGTGACTCTATGTCTATTCACCCTAGAAAAAGAATGTTTGAACTTCTAATGAAATATGCAGTAAGTCAAGAGAGAATGCAGATGGTACTAGATGCAATAAAAACACATATAGAAGAGAAAATAGAGATATATGAGGAGTTTCAAAAGACATTCCCTCACTCCAAAGTTATATTTGAGGAGAAAATAGTAAAAGCTAGAAAAACTATTAATACATTTCCTCATATTATAAGTGAATATTTTTAGATTTAAGATGAAAAAGTTTATATCACTATTTATACTCTTATTTCTGCTTACTGGATGTATCCAAAGGCAAAAGAGCTTGGATAATAATATTAGTGGTTCAACAAATATTATTCTAAAAACAGCAAAAAAATATTTAGGAAAACCATATAGATATGGAGCTACAGGACCAAATAGTTTTGACTGTTCAGGATTTGTATATGCTGTATTTAAAGAGATTGGAATAGCAATTCCTAGAACATCTATAGACCAATCAAAAATAATAGGTAAAAAACTTTCTAAAAATGAGCTAAAAGCTGGAGATTTATTATCTTTTGACACCTCACTTAAAGGATATATAAACCATTCAGGCATATATATAGGCAATCATAAGTTTATACATGCAAGTAGTGGCAAAGCTCACTCTGTAACTATATCAAGCTTAGATGGTTGGTACAAAGATAAATTTAGATGGGGCAAAAGAGTAAAAAAATAACAGTTTGGATATTTTTTATAAAACTAAAGAGAAAGTTTAGTCAACCGTTCAATAAAACTTACTCAAACCTCTCCATAGCTAAGTTTAATAACCTAAGCTACAGATTTGGTCTGTCGTTTACTTCCTGCTTCAATGATACTGGTTAAATTTAGAAGTCCAGCCTCTAAATTCATTGCCGTTATC
>CAZNJD010000079.1:0-5949 GCA_964573285.1 uncultured Sulfurovum sp.
TCCCACAAATAAAACAGAAAATTGATATAATATATCAAGATGCTTTTAGTCCAAAGCGAAATCCATTATTATGGACAAAAGAGTATTTTGCTGATATAAAAGCTTTGTGCAAAGAGGATACTATTTTAACCACCTACTCAACAGCTATTGCTGTTCGTATGGGATTATATGAGAATGGATTTCATATTTTTATCTCTGATGGTAATAGAATTCGTCCATATATGTTAGCAATACTATTGCTAGTCCAATGATGTTAGAGAATATAAAATATATAGATATGGAACTTAAAAAATCTCGAGATTTAGAGGCTAGAAGCATCAAAGATAGTGAGTTTATGGATTTAAAACTTTAGATTTAGCCAAAGCTTTTTCTGTCTCCTCTTTTAGAATATCACCAGAGAGATTTAGAGATAGTATAAAATATGCTAAAATAACAACTCTAACTTACCTATAACGGCATCCATACTATACACTTTAGTATATCGAATATTATAGGCATTTAGTCGTTGTATCAATATATTATCATGCTCTAATAATTTAGCTCGATAGTGATTAATTGCTTGTTGGCTTAAATTTTGATTTATCACTTTATTAGTCTGAGGATTTATTAGTTGGGCATTAGGTGAAACTATAGGGTTCTCTTCCCAAATATCACGAACTATAATCACCACAACTTCATGTTTTTGAGCCAAAATAGATAAATCTATATCATCTAAAAAATCACCAATTATAAATAGTAGGCTTTTGGACTCTATATTTTGCATAAGTTTTAAGGGGATTTCTCGGTAATTTATAGATTTACCAAGAGGTTCAAAATCATAAATATCATAGATTGATTGCTCTATAGCTTCTATATTTTTGGTGGGTTCGTACTGTTTTATATCACTACCCAATATAGAAATAGTAGCAAATAAATCATTAGCACTATATGCACTATAACCCAAAACAGCTACTATATAGCTCAAAAGCTCTTGCTTGTCTCCTATAACCATTCGTCCATCTAATAAAGAACATACTGTTATATTTAGCTCTTTTTCTTCATGCATTTTTTTTACATAAGTTTTACCAAGTTTTGCTGAATTAACCCATGAGATATGACGAATATCATCAGTCGGTTGATACTCTTGTAGCTCTGCAAAATCATACCCCTCTCCTAGTATTCGGGATAAATTTCCTCCACTTAGATGAGTATATACATCTTCTTTAGCTCGGATTAGTATAGTTTGTAGTTCGGTATCCATTAGGGCATAACTACACTATCTATAATATTTTTTAGTATATCGTCTGCTTGGATACCTTTGGCTCGTGCTTCATATGATAATCCTACTCTATGACGCAAGAGAGGATATGCCATAGTTACAATATCTACAGGAGTTACAAAATCTTTACCCTCCATATAAGCATGAGTTTTTGAGGCTTTGTATAAATCAATAATAGCTCTCGGACTTGCTCCATATCTAATATCACTACTTGGCTCTCTAGTAGTACGAACTATAGAGACTATATACTCTTCTACCTCTTTGTCTATATGTATCTCTTCTATCTCTTTAGATATAATATCTAGCTCATCTATAGATATAATAGCTTCTATACCCTTAGTCTGTCTATTAGCTATTTGACGCATGATTTTCAACTCTTCATCTGCACTATTATGAGTAATTACTAGCTTCATCATAAATCTATCTAGTTGTGCTTCAGGCAGACGATACACTCCCTCTTGTTCTAATGGGTTTTGAGTAGCCATAACCATAAAAGGTCTAGGCAGGGCAAAACTCTCTTCATCTATAGTTACCTGTCTCTCTTGCATCGCTTCAAGTAGTGCTGATTGTACTTTTGATGGGCTTCTATTTATCTCATCGGCTAATAGTAACTGTGTAAATATAGGACCTTTTTTGATTTTGAATATATTATTTTGTGGGTCATATATTTGAGCACCTATAATATCAGATGGCAATAAATCAGGTGTAAACTGTATCCGTTTAAACTCTAAAGCTAGAGCAGAAGATAGGGCTTTGACTGTAGTGGTTTTGGCTAAACCAGGAACTCCTTCAACCAATATATGCCCCTCACAAAAAAGTCCAATGAGCAATCCATTTACCATATCCTCCTGACCTATTACAGCTTTTGCTATCTCTTTTTTTATCTCTTTTATTTTGTTTATCATCTATTACCTCCTAAAGCATCTTTTTAATTCGACTCAAACTAATATCATTCCCATTATAAACCACTTGTTCCAATATTTTAATAACCCCAGTATATTCAGAACTATTATAAGACAATAAAAGCTTTAATAACTCTTTATGACTCTTAACAGAAGCTACCTTATCATCAAAAGATATATGCTTTTTCTTATTCCATAGATTAGATATATCACGAGGCATAAAAAAACCACTCAAAAATACTATAATATAGGAAAAGAACCATCCAACCCAAGACCAATCTATATCATGAGTAGATGGAGGATTATCCTCTTTGTCAACCAAAGAGGAACTATCAACCCCCTCAACTTTTATATGCTTAGTAGGAATTATAAGTTTATAACTATGTTTAGTTTTAGGATTAAACCCATTTAAAACTACCTTAGGTAACACAAAATCACCTTTAGAAGATATAGCATAATCCCAAACTATGCTATTAGATATAATCTTTGGCTTCTGTGTAAAAATATGATACTTTTTACTCTTAGGCAAGATTTCAAAAGAGTGTAAATACCCACTACCCTTTAACTCTATATGTAGATATATAGGCTCATAAGATTTAGTAATCGTTTTATCTATAGTATAGTGTAATTTAAAATTACCAATCAAACTAGTACCATTAGGAACTGATTTGACTTTTATAACCAAAGGGGATAAATCTATTTTGGTATTTTGTTTAACCAAGCCTTTGATATTATCCCTATCTCCAGATATAGCATACGCCACACTAGCATCAGTAGTAACAGATTTTACCATATCAAATTGTATAGATATATTGTTATCTCTTAATGGATAGATACGATATTTATATTGATATTTAAGAGAATGATACTTTTCATCCTCTTTGAAATCTATTTGAGTAAAACTATAATCACTACTCTTTTTAGGAGAAAACTTAAAAAACATCACTTGTGAGTGGTCAAGTTGAGTTATATTTACATCCAAGATAATTGCTTCATTTTTATATGGAGTTTGATTATCAACACTAAAACTATAAGATATATCTTTGGCTTCTATTACACTAAAGAGTATTACAAATATCAAAAATCTTATTACCATGGTTTATCCTCCTTAATATACCCCTCATTTATCAAATCATAAGCTTTGGAACTCATCTCTTTGTTAGATGAAGTTTTAGCCGTTGATTTAACTATTTTTACAGTTGATAGTTTACTCTTTTGTGAACCATTCCCTCCACTACTTCCTGCTTTTTGCTCTTTTTTAGCTGTTGGCTTATCTTTGGCTTGGGTATTGTTATCTGAACTATTTGATGATTGTGCAGTGTTAGGATTGGTAAATCCTACTTTGGATTTATATCTCTGTTTTAAAAATATTACAACTTTTAAATTAAACAGAGTATCATTATCCTCTCCAAATATGAGAGATTTAATATAATAATCTTTTGCTTTATCATAATAAGATAATTGAGCTTCACAATTTCCTAAATTATAAAATAGTTGCTTTTTAACTCTTGGATTGGTAGTTTTTATACTCTTCCAAACTGCTTTTGCATTTTTGTATTTTCCTAATTTATAATAACTATTTGCTCTTATTATCTCTGTTTCCAAACTTCTATCTTCTATTTTTGATAACTCTTTGAGTGTAGAGTTATAGTCTCTATCTTGATACTCTGAATAAGCTTGGTTTAGATAATAACTATCCCATATATCATAAGCCTCTACATGAATACCCAAAAGTGCTAAGAGTGGAATGACTTTTAATATAAATCTAGTTCCTGATAAAAATATCAAAATTAGAGCAAAAATAAGAGGAATAAAAAAGAGTTCAAAATAGCTATTACTATGCCGTTTTAGTCCATTTTTGGAGATACTCTGCTCTTCTACCCAAGACTCTATACTAGAACTTACCTCTTCTGGTGAACTAAACTCAATTACTTTTCCTAGTTTAGATAGACTACTATTAAATTTAGATATAACTATATGACCTTTTTTATCTTTAATTAGGTCATTGTTTTTAGTTTTGATAGATGAGCCTCTTTGGGTTGCCATTGCTACTACCAATACCTTGATATGATTATCATCTGTAAACAAAACTAAATCTTCGTCTATTATATTATCTCCCCCATCACTAAATAGAACTAGTAGCTTATTAGTATCAGGAAATTTAGCTACCTTTTGGAGTAGCTTTTTGATATTAGTCCCTTTGGTTAGGATATATTCATCTCTAAGAGTATCCAGAGAGATAGAGACTAAATTATGGTCAGTAGTAGGAGGTGATAAAAGCAGAGGATTTATAGTAAAACCTATTAGAGCTATTTGGTCTTTTTTGTTCTCTTCTAAAAATCTTTTAATAATTTCCCTACTTGCTTTAGCACGATTAGGTTTTATATCATCTGCTCTCATAGATGCCGAAATATCCAAAGCCAATATAACAGAGTGAGCAGGTATAGTCTGCTCTTTGGTTGACTCTTTTATTACAGGTCTTGATAGTGCAATAATCAAAAATCCCAACGCTACCCAACGCATATTTTGTCCAATGCTCTGTTTGTGCGTTCGTCCTAATATATATATAAGCAAAGGCAATAAAAGGGATAAGAACCAAGGATATAATATGCTCATACTTTCTCCTCTTCACGCCATAACAAAATAGCCAATAGTACAGTAGCTAAAAATAAAGGATATACAAAAAGTTCTGCTTTATTGAGATAACTATGAGAGGCAATAGAGCTAGGTTCTAATCTATCTATAGATTTATAAACTATTTGTAACTCATTACTATTAGAAGCAAAGAAACTTTTAGCTCTACTATCTTTGGCTATAGTCTCTAGTAATTTTTTATCATAATCACCTTTTTTACCTATGCCAATAGTATATATTTTGATACCTCTGCTTTTTGCTAAATCAACAGCCTCTCTAGGTGAACTTTTTCCTGCATTGTGTTTTCCATCAGTTAAAAGTATAAGTACTTTTGATTTAGCTTTTCCTGCATAAAGTGTATTTATACCTTGAATGAGAGCATCACCTATAGCTGTACTTGTCCCTGCTATACCAATATCACTCATCAAATCAAACATCTCGTCTAGTGCTTTTAAATCATAAGTCAAAGGTGAGGCAGTAAAAGCAAAAGAGCCAAAAACAACTAATCCGACATTATCATCTAACCGTTTTTTGATAAAATCTTTGGCTAAAGATACTGATATATCATATTTACTCTGTTGGGTTCTCTCTTTGTTAAATCCTCTCTGTGCCATAGAACCACTAGTATCCATGACTATCACCAAATCTCGTCCTTTTTTTTGAGAAGACAAATTAATCTCATAACTATATGGTTGAGATAAAGATAAAACCAAAAGTGTATATATAATCATTAACCATATAGTTGTACTATCCCATGCAAATGCTCGTTTGGGTAACCACTCTGCTTTTGGGAAATAAACTATTTTTGCTTTTAGCTTACACCATATAAAACATGGTACAAGGAGTAACAGAAATAAAGCAGAAAAATAAGTTAAACTAAAATATGTCAAATATATACTCTTTTTTTAGACTATTATAATATTTTTTTATGATAATTAAATTAAAAAATTAAAAA
The DNA here is from genome assembly GCA_964573285.1 of uncultured Sulfurovum sp. Taxonomy (GTDB): domain Bacteria; phylum Campylobacterota; class Campylobacteria; order Campylobacterales; family Sulfurovaceae; genus UBA1140. The sequence goes on from CAZNJD010000079.1 coordinate 5,750, forward strand.
ATATATATACAAATTGATAATTTTACTTGACTCTCCCCTTTAAAATAGGGACAAAAAGACAAGGTTCAATAGACTCAGAGATAATTTTTTTATTTTGTTTATAATATCTAGTAATAATCTGTTTACCATCTTTTTCTATAGGAGCTAAGAGTATTCCTCCATCAACTAACTGTTCAAAAAGAACTTTAGGTATTTTTGTA
>CAZNJD010000080.1:0-7868 GCA_964573285.1 uncultured Sulfurovum sp.
ATAGAACAATCTCGACCATATTTATCTGTAGGTATGGATATTAGTGATGGGTTATATTGTGACACTAATAAACTTTTGGATTATAATAACATAGGGTTTGAACCATTAATAGATATAAGTGATGAGGTAGGTAGTAGTGGAGAGGAGTATGAGATGTTGATAGGTTTTTGTTCTAATAAGTTATATGATATTCAACAAGTAGCCAAAGGTCTTGATTTGGAATTGAGTGTTTTTGCTAGGGTTATAGATAATAATAATAGGTTTGAGTGTATAAATCATCACAATTAACCTATCAAGAAATCTATGCTAGAATTCGCAAAAATTTAAAAGGCATATAGTATGGCAAAAAAAGAAGTAAAAAAAGTAGTATTAGCTTATTCTGGGGGACTTGATACAAGTATTATTTTGAAATGGCTTCAAGATGAATATAATTGTGAAGTGGTAACATTCACAGCAGACCTTGGACAAGGTGAAGAGGTCGAACCAGCAAGAGTTAAAGCGTTGGATATGGGGATTAAACCTGAAAATATATTTATTCTTGACCTTAGAGAAGAGTTTGTAAAAGATTTTGTGTTTCCTATGTTTAGAGCAAATGCAATTTATGAGGGTGAATATCTATTGGGTACATCTATTGCTAGACCACTTATTGCAAAAAAACAGATAGAGATTGCACATCAAACAGATGCAGATGCAGTTAGTCATGGTGCTACAGGAAAAGGAAATGACCAAGTTAGATTTGAACTTGGATACCTTGGGCTAGATGGAGATATAACAGTTATAGCTCCTTGGAGAGAGTGGGATTTAAACTCTCGTGAAAAGCTTTTAGAGTATGCAAAAGAGCATGGTATTGATATTGTAAAGAAAAAACAAGGTCAAGAGTCACCATACTCAATGGATGCAAATCTACTACACATTTCATATGAGGGATTAGTACTAGAAGACCCAAGTAAAGAGCCTGATAAAGATATGTGGTTATGGACAAATTCACCAGAAGATGCACCTGATGAAGCAGAATATATCACAATTGAGTATAAAAATGGTGACCCAATAGCTATTAATGGTGAAGATATGACTCCAGCAACAATTCTTACAAAACTTAATGAGTATGGGAATAAACATGGTATTGGTAGAATTGATATTGTGGAAAATAGATATGTAGGTATGAAAGCTAGAGGTTGTTATGAAACTCCAGGTGGAACTATTATGCTCAAAGCTCACCGAGCAATTGAATCTATTACACTAGATAGAGAAGAGGCTCACCTTAAAGATGAGCTTATGCCAAAATATGCTAGTTTAATTTATAACGGTTATTGGTGGTCACCAGAGAGAGAGATGCTCCAAGCGGCTATTGATAAAACTCAAGAAGCAGTTGAGGGTACAGTACGACTCAAATTATATAAAGGTAGTGTAATGGTTGTAGGAAGAGAGTCTGCTAAATCACTATTCTCTCAAGCACACTCCACATTTGAAGAGGATGATGTATATGACCAAAGTGATGCAGAAGGATTTATTAAACTTAATGCTCTTAGACTCATGATTGCAGGTAAAAAACGAAAATAATCTCCAATTAGATACCCCCATAATGGGTATCTATCTATTTTTTTTAACATTTTTAAATATCTATCAATAAAATAAGCATACTTTTAAATATATTTTAATAAAATATAATAAATATATTGATAAAGGGTTTAATATGATATATAGACCAATTGTATTAGATGAAGAGATAGAATTTAGCAAAAAAAAATTTATAGTCAGTAAAACAAATTTAAAAGGTAAAATAACTTTTGTAAATAAAAATTTCTGTGATATATCAGGCTATAGTGAAGATGAACTAATAGGAGTACCACATAATATTGTAAGACATCCAGATATGCCAAAAGCTGTATTTTCTTTGATATGGAAAAGATTATTATCAGGTAGAGCAGTATCGGGTATTATAAAAAATCTTGCGAAAGATGGAAGATACTATTGGGTTATAGCTGAGCTTGAACCCAAATTTGATAAAAAAGGTAATATTATCTCATTGACTGCATTTAGAAGAGCAGCACCTGATTATGTAATTGAGGTTGCAGAAGATTTATATGAAGTTATGCTTAAAATAGAAAAGAGATATGGGATGAAATCCTCTACTGAGTACCTAGAAGGATTTTTAGAAGAGAAAGAGACAACTTATGATACTTTTATCTCTGAACTCATAAAACCAAAAGGTATTTTGGCTACTTTACTTAAAGCATTCAAAAAAATGTTTGCATAAAGAGTCACTTATCTTTATCCTCTAAATCTAATCTATTTCCATTATTGTCAAATTTTCGTTGAAAATTACCACGGATTATAGCAAATGTCATGATAGCAAATAGAATAGCTACTATTATATAGATAATATCTCCTATACTCATTTAGACTCCATTAATCTATTTGGGATAGTTATTTTCTCGAAACCATCATAATTTTGACGCAATGCTTCATAAGTTATAATACCTACACTAATACCTAAATTGAGGCTACGCCCCTTAGTCCCCATAGGAATGGTAATACATTTATCACTATTGTCTAGTAGTATATCTTCCCTCAATCCTTTTGTTTCAGAACCAAATAAGATATAATCACCTTTGTTAAAGTTTGCTTCAAAGTATAATTTATCTGTTTTCGTTGTAGCTAAATGAGTCTGTTCATTGATAGGATGAGCTTCTAAAAATTCATCAAAATTTTCCCAAACTATCAAATCCAACTCTTTCCAATAATCAAGTCCTGCTCTAGTAACTGCTTTGTCATCTATATCAAATCCTAAAGGTTTGACTAAATGTAGCCTCGCATCCAAATTTACACAAAGCCGTCCAATTGTACCTGTATTTGGTGGTATTTGTGGTTCTACTAATACTATATTAAACACTTCTAATCCTAAGTTTTTTATTTATCTTAGATATAATAATCTCAATATTTCAACTAGGAGTTATAATGAAATTAATCAAAAAGATAATCTTGAGTGTTATTTTAGCACTTTTATTCATAGGATGTATTAAAGCCCCTATTACAGGACGAAGTCAGCTTATAATGGTTGACCAAGCACAAGAGATACAATTAGGTTTGCAAAGTGAGAAAGAGATATTATCCAAACAAAGAGTAAGTAGAGACCCACAAAAAAATGCTATGGTTAGACGAGTAGGCAGGAGAATAGCTAATGTTACAGGTCAAAAAAATTATAAATGGGAATTTTTTGTTATAGATAATAACAAAGAGGCAAATGCCTTTTGTCTTCCAGGTGGTAAAGTTTTTGTTTATACAGGGCTTTTTAAATATATTGCCAATGATGCAGAGTTAGCAGCCGTAATGGGTCATGAGATAGGACATGCATTAGCTAGACATGGAGCAGAGAGAATGAGTCGAGGAATTTTAGCTCAAACAGGTGGAGAAGTTTTACAAACTGTTATGGCAGGTCGAGGAAATCCACAAAATACGGCTATGGTTATGGAAGCATTTGGAATTGGTACACAATTGGGTGTTACATTACCACACTCACGGACACAAGAGTATGAGGCTGACCACATAGGATTAGTTCTAATGGCAAAAGCAGGATATAATCCGAATGCAGCATTGAGTTTTTGGAATAAATTCGCAAGAAGTGGACAAACTCCACCAGAATATCTATCAACTCACCCAGCACCTGCTAACCGTATAGCAACTATTAGAAAACTAATACCTAAAGTTATGCCACTCTACAGAAGAGCTATACACTAAAATATAAATATGAACTTATTTATATCTGAGTATATCTTTAGGCTCTTTGGCTTCAAAAGCATATCCCAAAAGTGAAATAGCTTTGGCATGAAGCAAAATTCGTTTGGAACGAGTTACAGAACCATATCTCTCATCTCCTACAATAGGGTGACCTATACTAGAGAGATGCACACGAATTTGGTGTGTTCGACCTGTCATAATCTCTATCTCTACTTTTGATTTTTTACCTTGTATTTCTATTGGTCTTACAACTGTAACAGCAGGTCGTCCTCGTTTTTCATTTATCTGAGAAAAAGCTTTTCCCCCTTGTTTATGTGTAGCAATAGGTGCATCTATAGTCGTCTCTTCATAGAATACACCCTCTATCCATGCTACATATCGTTTTTTGACCTTTCTTGATTTAAATGCTTGGATAGCATTTTGTAGAAACTCATTATTTCTTGCTAATAGCAGTACTCCAGAAGTATCACGGTCAAGTCTATGTATTAGTTTTGTCTCATCTTCTTCTATTGCATCAGCCAACTCATAGCTATCTAAAAGGGCTGGTTTGTTTATTGCTACTATATTTTCATCTTGGTAAATAATATTTACTTTTTCAATAGTTTCTACTCTGAAACGAGTATTATCAGGCATATCTGCTCTTGCTATTTTGACTTTTCTATCCAAAACATATACCAACCCTCTGTCTATTAACTCTTTGGCTTTTTTGTTTGAAATCTCTTCTTGAAGTGCCAGTAATTTATAGGCTTTTTGCATTTTATAACTCTCTTTTGATTGATTCTAATATTGATTTGATATTAGTTCTGTGTATAATTTTTGACGGTTTTAACAAAGTATATTGTTGTAGTTGTTTTGCTAAATTTTCTCTAGTCACGATAGTTATACCCTCTATCATACTAAAAATATCTCGTTGGTTGAAGTAATATTTACCTGAAATGATTTTACATCCAAACTGTGCAACTTCAGCAGCATTATGTCCACCCATAGGTACAAAAGCACCACCTAATATAACTATATCACTAATAGCATATATATTAACTAATTCACCAAGAATATCAGCCACTACTATATCAGAATTAAATGCTTCATTAACTGAATAGTTATGCCAACTATAGTGATTTGTAGAGGCAATTTGAGATACCATTATAGATACTTTTTTAAATCTTTCAGGGTGTCTTGGTACAATTACCAAACGAGCTGTTGGTTCTTGCTTTTTTAGTTTAACAAAAGCATCAAGTATTAGCTCTTCTTCGCCCTCATGCGTACTAGCTCCACATATTAGTAAAGCTTTTGGTTTGGATAACTGTTTGGTTGCTTTTGGGATATATCCCAATTTTATATTACCAATTACCTTAATATTTTTTGCTCCTAATATCTCTAACCTATCTCTATCTACCTCACTTTGAGCATACACTTCATCTATATAAGCAAATATCATTTTATATAACCATGATAATCTTTGATATTTATGAAATGACCTATCGCTCATTCTAGCATTAATTAGCAAAGTTTTAGCTCCTCTTTTTTTTGCCAATGCAAATAGTAAATACCAAAATTCTGCTTCCATTACTACCAAAACTTTTTGAGATTTGAGCCAAGAAAAAAGTAGTGGTTCAAAAGGTAGATAACGACTCTGATTGGGCTGTTTTTTGATAATAGCCTCATATCCTGTTTGTGTGGTGCTGCTCAATCTCAATAACTCATTTGGTAACTCATCTAATAGTGGATATATTGCTCTAGCTTCACCAAAACTACAAGAGTGAAACCATATACCATTTGGTTTAAGTGGGGGATTGTTTTTAAGAAAAAATCGTGCAGGGATAGAATCTCTATATTTTATCCTCTTTTTTGAGAAATAAAACAGAAAAGGAAGAGCTATAGCATATATCAAACTAATGATAACACTATAGAGGATAAAAAAAATCTTATCCAAACAAAAGTCCTAATTACGCTTCTACATTAGCCGTTTGAGGCTCAATAAACACAATCCGTCCACAATGATGACAAGTACAAATATCTTCAGATTTAATTACTTCTGCATAAGCACTATCATTAAGCTTCATATAACAACCATAACAAGCCTGTTTTCTAACAGGTACAACAGCTGTATTTTTAGCCCAAACACGAATTTTTTCATAAAAAGATAAAATTTTCTGGTCAATAGCCATAGTTTTTTTCTCTCGTATTGCAAATAGTTTAGATTTATCCTCCTCTATTGAAGCCATCTTAGCTGAAACTTCAGTTGAAATTTTATCTAACTCTTCATTTGCTACTTTTAACTCTTTGTTTACCTCTGCAAACTCACTCTCTTTTTTATCAAGAATTTCATTATGTTTATCAATCTCTTCATTTGCAAATTTTAGCTTCTCTTTTGCTAATTCTGCTTCCATCTGCAGAGCTTTCATCTCTTTTTCATTTTTGACAGCTTTTTCTTTAGCGACACCTAATATCAACTGTTCATTTAATGCTTTAATTTGCTCTTCAAAAGAAGCAATTTTTGAAGTGGCATCTTCTACTGCCAGATTAATCTCTGAAATTCTTTGTGCAATATCATCTCTCTTTTGAGTTTTTCGTGCTAATTTTTTTGCTGATGCTTCAATAAGTGGGGTAAAATCATCTATTGATTTATCTAATTTTGAAAGTTCTATTAACTCTTCTAAATGTTTGTTCAATCTCTATCCTTTGGGAGTTTACAATAATCTTAAGTAGTACCTATTGTTAAAAAATATCTTAAATTATTTCAAATGGGTTTTTTGATTGTGAAATTATAGCGAAATGAGATAAATTTTCCAACTTGTTTAGTAATACATCTACAAAAAACTTCTCACTCTCATAATGTCCAATATCAACCATCATTAAATTTTGACTCATAGCTTTAGTTGCATCATGATACTTTATATCACCTGTCAAAAAACAATCAGAGTCTATCTCATCCATTAGTGAAGCACCTGAACCTGTAGTCAAGGCAATTGAGTTTATTCTATTTTTAGGAGATACAACTCGTAAGGTTTCTAAACCTAGTTTCTCTTTTAAAAGTTTAATCAATTCATCCTTTGACCAAGAACCTGTAGTCTTACAGATAAAATCATCTTGTGAAGTACATTTAAAGCCTAGTATATTTTCAAATACAAATCTATTTAGATGAGTTTTATCAAAATTAGTGTGCATAGCTATAAGTGATAATCTTTTTTGAACCATAATCTCCAATAGATTAGATGGATAGGTAGAAAAATTTAATTGTTTGAGTCCTGAAAAGATTAAAGGGTGATGAACTATAAACAGTGTATCCTCTTTTGCATTATCAAGCATATGGACATCTATATCTAAAGCTACAGAGATATGCTTAACTTCTCTTTGCATATCTCCTATGAGCAGACCAGAGTTATCCCATTTTTCTTGTAGTGTAAAAGGGCTAATAGCGTCTAGTTGATTATATATCTCTTCTATCTTCATTATGCTTTCACACGAGCATTTCGTTCAATTTCTTGCTCTTTATAAAGCTTTGCACATCCAATAGAGAGTTCACGAACCTTCAAAATATAATTCTGTCTTTGAGCCTGAGAGATAGCTTTTCGTGCATCCAAAACATTAAATGCATGACTTGCTACCATACATTGGTCATAAGCAGGAAGAGGCAATCCATTATCCAAACACAATTTACACTCAGCCGAAGCATCATCAAAATCTTTGAGCAACTTCTCTACATTGGCTACCTCAAAATGGTATTTGCTAAATTCATACTCACTCTCTTTATGCACATCAGCATACGAAGTTATATTATCCCCTTGCTTATTCCAAACAATATCAAATACACTCTCAACCCCTTGCAGATACATTGCCAAACGCTCTGTACCATAAGTAATCTCAACAGCGACTGGGTCACAAGCAATTCCTCCAACTTGCTGAAAATAGGTAAACTGTGTCACCTCCATTCCATCAAGCCAAACCTCCCAACCAAGACCCCATGCACCAAGCGTTGGTGACTCCCAATTATCCTCTACAAATCGTATATCATGCTCTTGTAGATTGAGTCCTAAATACTCCAAAGAGTTTAGATAAAGCTCTTGAATATTGTCAGGGCTAGGTTTGATAAGTGCTTGAAACTGATAATAAGCCCCCAATCTATTTGG
>CAZNJD010000081.1:0-16395 GCA_964573285.1 uncultured Sulfurovum sp.
TATATCTCTTGTTCTTTTTTTTGATTAAGATTGTCAGGATAAAAAAATTTGGTTATTACCTCTTTTATTTTTTTAAATCTCATCTAAATCTCATACTAAAATTGATATTTTTATCATTAAAAAGCCTATTTTTTGTTATAAAATGTGAAATTATATCATTTTTTTATTATATATAGATTAAATTAGGATTATATTGCTTGTTTTACTTTTAAAAAAACATTGTTTTTTGCTACTATTGAGATAAGGATTGAAGACTAACTTAAACGATAAAATGGCTTTAGATTATTGTTTCTTGGTACTTTATAGAAGGCTGTGAATGAGATTAGATTATGAAGTGGTAGTAAGAGAGGGACTCGAACCCTCGACCTCCGGCTTATGAGACCAGCGCTCTAACCAGCTGAGCTACCTTACCACCTATCGTTTGAAGAGGTGGAATTTTATCCAAAAAAATCGTTTATGTCAATAGTTTTCCTATTTTTTATAAGTTATATTTTAAAATTAGAAAACTTTAGTCACTATAGCTAAGGTTTATTGAATTTTTTAATATATACTATTGACTTTTTTTAAAAAATATACTAATATTTCAAAAAATTAATAACTATAAGGAGAAACCAAATGTCATTTCAGCCATTGGGTAATCGTGTTCTTATTAAAAGAGAAGAACAAACAAATACAACTGCATCTGGTATTATTATTCCAGACTCTGCAAAAGAGAAACCGTTAGAAGGTAAAGTTATTGCTGTTGGTAAAGAGGCATTAGATGATGGTATATCAGAAGGTGATATTGTAGTATTCGCAAAGTTTAGTGGATTGGAAATCACTATTGATGGTACAGAGTACCTTATATTAGTAAGTAAAGAAATTTTAGGGATTATGAAATAATGGCAAAAGAGATATTTTTTTCAGATGATGCAAGAACAGGACTATTTAAAGGTGTAACAAAACTAGCTGATGCTGTCAAAGTTACTATGGGACCTAGAGGTCGTAATGTGCTTATCCAAAAATCTTATGGTGCACCTCATATTACCAAAGATGGTGTATCTGTAGCAAGAGAGATTGAATTAGCTGATACTTTAGAGAATATGGGAGCTCAACTTGTCAAAGAGGTAGCTTCAAATACTGCTGATGAAGCAGGTGATGGTACCACCACTGCTACTGTCTTGGCTCATTCTATATTCAAAGAGGGTCTTAGAAATATTACAGCGGGTGCTAATCCAATTGAAGTCAAAAGAGGAATGGACAAAGCATCAAATGCAATTATCCAAGAGCTAAAAGCCATGAGCAAAGAGGTAAAAGAGAAAAAAGAGATAGCACAAGTAGCAACTATCTCTGCAAACTCTGATGTAATTATTGGTAACCTAATTGCTGAAGCTATGGAGAAAGTAGGTAAAGATGGTGTAATCACGGTAGAAGAAGCAAAAGGAATTAATGATGATTTAGAAGTTGTTGAGGGTATGCAGTTTGATAGAGGTTATCTATCTCCATATTTTGTAACTAACTCTGAAAAAATGACTTGTGAACTTGAAAACCCTTTACTACTATTAACAGATGGTAAGATTACATCTCTTAAAGATTTAGTACCAGTATTAGAACAAATTCAAAAGACAGGGCGACCACTACTTATTATTGCTGATGATGTAGAGGGCGAAGCTTTGGCTACTTTGGTTCTAAACAAACTAAAAGGTGTTTTAAATATTACTGCAGTTAAAGCTCCAGGATTTGGTGATAGAAAAAAAGCTATGCTAAATGATATTGCTATACTTACAGGTGCAACTTTGATTACTGATGAGCTAGGTCTTAGTCTCGAAAAAGCAACTTTGAGTGAACTAGGTCAATGTGCTAAAGTAGTTATAGACAAAGATAATACAGTAATAGTTGATGGTAAAGGTGATGCTTCTGCTGTAGAGGCTAGAGTAGGTGAAATTAAAGCACAAGTAGAGCAGACAACTAGTGAGTATGACAAAGAAAAACTTCAAGAGAGACTTGCTAAATTAAGTGGTGGTGTAGCTGTTATCAAAGTTGGAGCTGCTACTGAAACTGAAATGAAAGAGAAAAAAGATAGAGTTGATGACGCATTGAGTGCAACTAAAGCTGCCGTTGATGAGGGTATTATTATTGGTGGTGGTTCTGCATTTATCAAAGCTGCATCAAAAGTTAATCTTGATTTAGTTAATGATGAGCTTGTAGGTTCAGAGATTATTATTAGAGCTATACAAGCACCTCTAAAACAGATTGCTATCAATGCAGGTTATGATGCAGGTGTCGTAGCTGATAAAGTGGTAAATAGTGACAATCCAAACTTAGGTTTTAATGCATCTACTGGTGAGTTTGTAGATATGATTGAAACTGGTATTATTGACCCTCTTAAAGTTGCAAGAGTTGCTTTACTTAATGCCACTTCTGTATCTAGCTTACTTCTTACAACAGAAGCTACTGTTTCTGATATAAAAGAAGAACCAAGTGCAACTCCTGCTATGCCTGACATGGGTGGTATGGGTGGTATGCCTGGAATGATGTAACTATCATCAAATGAAGAGATTTAAATCTCTTCTTATTTTTATAAAATTTCCTATTATTTTAATCTTGATTATATATATTAAATAATATAATTAATCTTAAATTAATAATAGGAGTATTTTATGAACTTTTCAAAAAATAACTTAATTAAAATATTACCAATAATATCCTCTGTTTGTCTATTTAATGGGTGTGTTAGTCGAAATATTGATGGGTCATATCCCATCACATATAGTTATAACCATTATAATAAACTATATAAATCAAAAAAAATAGATAAATCAAAAAAGGTTTTTCATACTTCTTATCAACCAAAAATAATCTATAGACCCCAAAAAGTTTATAAAAGAAGAGTAAATTATAGACCTAAAAGAGTTTATCAACCTAAAAGAACTTATGCTCAAAGAAGATCAAATCATATACAATTTCAAAGAGATGATTTTTTCAAAAGACCACAAATAAAAAAACCTATTAGTAGAGAAAATAGAACTATAGTAATAGATAATTCAAATAAAATAGAAAATATAACCAAAATAGCTCTATCTCAAATGGGTAAAACTTATGTATGGGGAGCTACTGGTCCTTTTACATTTGATTGTTCCGGATTTACTCAATTTGTATATGAACAAAATGGAATAGAACTTCCTAGAGTATCCAAGAACCAAGCGCAAGTAGGGGAGTTCATAGAGAAAAATCGTCTCAAAAAAGGTGATTTGGTATTTTTTAGTTCATCTAAAAGTGAAGAGGTTCATCATGTAGGTATATATCTTGGTGGTAGTAAGTTTGTTCATGCTAGTTCTGCTAAGAAACGAGTCACAGTTAGTAGTTTAGATGAAAAATATTATAAAGAGCATTTTAAATGGGGGAGACGATTTATTAAACAAAGAGATATAAATATATTTGCATCAAATTAAACAAAAATAGATATTCTATTAGATAGTATATACTATTATCTATTGGGTCAAGGGGAAAAGATGAAAAAATATACTATTCTATTTTCAATAATATTGCTGATTTCTACTCTCTTTTTAATTATCATCTTACAAAACAATATTTATAATATTCTAATTGGCTTATTAGGGGTGGTGTTTACATTATTGATATGGGCATTTTATCTTATTCATACAAAAAAAATTACAAACTCTCTTATCTCAGGGATACTTATATTTTTATTTATAATATTAAGCATACTTGCTATATGTTTTAATGATGAGTTAGGATTTTCAAATATTAATGATTTTATAACCTCTGCTATTTTATTAGTAGGTATTATACTATCACTATTTATATATCTTATCAACAAAGATATAATCTCTAGCCATTTGGCGATTAATTTTATCAATAAGATACCAGAGTATATCCCTTTTAGCCATACCATAAGAACTAATCTATTATCTCTTATTAGAGTCAAATACAAAGTTATAGTTTTAATTAGAACTCTCAATGATAAAAACTCAGAGTGGGTTCTAACCCAAATATCAGCATTTAATAATATTATCAAAAACCAAAAGAGTATTTTTAATGAAATAGATAACTTTGATATTGACTTCTTTTTTGTGGATAGTTACTCAGATGATGTTAATAGACTTTTGAAAAAAACCAATACAGTACAGTATAGATATATTATTATTACAAGTTTGAGTTCTATTTTTAGAGATGCTATCCTATCCAGAGAAAATTTAGAAGAGCGTAAGAAAAAAAATATACAGATTATTGGAGCATTAAGCTCTATTAATGATAAAAATATCAAAAGAATTATAGATAGAGATGATGATATCATACGAATTTTCCCCCCTGATTATGATGAGGCAAAAACAGCTATAGATTTTATGTTCTCTAAAATCAAAAGTTCTATATGTACTAATAAAAAATGCGAACTCTATCATAAGAAAAATAATATCATCATAATGCATAATGGAACATACGGAAGAGCTGTTCGTGACCAATGTCAACAATATTATGATATGGAACTAAGCAAAATATATAACAATACAACTAAAGAGATAGGAGTAAGTGCATTGCATAACTCTATTGGCTTTTACTCCTTTGATTATAAAAGCAATGGTGATATAGTCTATGATGGGATAGAGAGTAAATCTTTTGATATATTTTTGAATGAATGGGAAGGAGCAAAAAATCAATTTTTTATTATTGGATATGAGCCAAATATATCATTTATATTAAAGTATATGAATAATAGATTTCAAAATCATAAAGAGATAGAGAAGTCTCTTTTAATATGTGGAACTGCTTCTATGAAGTCATGGAGAGATACTATTGTAGAAACCGTTGAAAACTCAAAAATACTTAAAGATATAATAGACAAAAGCTACTACCTAAAACTACTAATATATAATAATATTAATACTCCTACTATGAATAATAAATCCACTGATTTAAATCTAAAGTTTTATAAATGCACAGAAGAGTTAAAAAAAGAGTCTATAAGTTTGGAGAATGAGCTACAAAAAATACTAAAGACATCGAATAAAAATTTAATCAAAAAACACTTAGATTATTATCTTCAACGAGAGGAGAGTTATATTAGTATATTTTCTACTCTAAGCATATTGATTGCTCAATATGCAATTGAACATAAAACTTCTCTATTAAAAAGCAAAAGTAAAATACTTAAACGAGAGTATAGAGATGAAATAGATATATTAGTCAATGGTGACTCTATCAATCAATATATTATTAGCTCATTACTTGACTAGCTAAAATTAAAACAGATAAGCAGGGGTACAAAGCTCTACTTTTTTACCTCTTTGCTCCAATACAATTATATCTATCTCATCACCTATATTATATAACTCATCTAGTCTATTTATTCTCTCTTTTGCTACTTTTGATATATGTAATAGAGCATCATACCCATCAGGCATTTCTACAAACATACCAAATTCAACTATCTTCTTAATCTTACCTTTATACTGTTTGTTTATCTCATAACTCATCTGTCTTTTAACTGGAGTAGAGGTTATCTTGTCTATATATGCTTTGGCATCTGCTAGAGCCTTTTTGGAGTCACCTGTAATTTTAACACTATTTGCATCTCTATCTATATCTATACTTACTCCATATTTTTCAATAATGTCACGGATTACTCCCCCACCTTTTCCAATAATTGCAGGAATATGGTTTGATTCAATATCAAATATAATACTACTAGGCAATGCAAGACTTGGTCTTATATCCTTTAATGCCTCTTCCATAATAGCTAAGATATGTAATCTTCCCTCTTTGGCTTGATATAGTGCATCTTTGAGTACTCTTGCATCTATTCCACCTAGTTTTATATCCATTTGAAGTGCTGTAATACCATCTACTGTTCCTGTAATTTTAAAATCCATATCTCCATCATGGTCTTCTAATCCCATAATATCACTTAATACGGCATATCTATCGCCCTCTGTGACTAATCCCATGGCAATACCTGCTACTAGTTTTTCACTCTCAACTTGGGCTGCTCTTAGTGCCAACGCTCCACCACATACTGTTGCCATTGATGATGAACCATTTGATTCTAGTATTTCAGAGACTAATCTAACAGTATAATTTCGCTCTACCTCAAGTGTAGGTTCTAATGCTCTTTTACCTAAATTTCCATGCCCGAGCTCTCTTCTACCCGGAGGTCCCTGTCTTCTAGCTTCTCCCACAGAAAAAGCAGGAAAATTATAATGAACCATAAATGTTTCATATAGAGAATTTTTAGAACCTATTAGTTCATAAGATTGAGCTGATTTAATATCACCGAGTGTAGCTGTAACCAATGCTTGTGTTTGTCCTCTTGTAAATAGACATGAACCATGAACTGATGGTAATATATTTGTTTCGATAGAGATAGGTCGTACCTGTGTCAATGCTCTTCCATCTGCTCTAATATTTTTATCTAAAATAAGTGAACGAACAATAGATTTTTTGTAATCAAATAACATTTGAGCCACTAACTCTTTATCAACCTCTTCACCTTTGGCTTCCAAATCAGCTATAATTTGCTCTCTAACAGCTTTGAGTTCATGACTTCTTTCACTTTTTGCCATAGATTGAATAGCATTTTCTACTGCCTCTTGATAGTTATCTGCAATATACTCATATAACTTTTTATCTGATTTTTCATCTGCTAAGATTATCTCTATTTCATCTTTTTTAGCACTATCAAATCCATTTGCATAATCTTTGGTTGCTATAGATATAGCTCTTTGGGCTATATCTATAATCTCCAAAAGCTCCTCTTCATCTAGTTCATTAACATTTTGTATATTCTCTTTGAGAGATGCATTTACACACATCTCTATCATTAATATATCCTCCCCACTACCTACAACAAGTAAATCAAGAGTTGAGTTTTCCTGCTCTTCTAGTGTAGGATTTATTAATATCTCATCTTCAATCTTACCTATACGAACAGCAGCTACTGATTTTGTTACTGGAATATCTGAGGTATATAATGCAGCCGATGCAGCATGCATAGCAGCTAATTGCATATCCATTTTGGAATCTGTACTTAGTACTATTACACTTAATACTACAGGATAGTGAAATCCTTTTGGAAATAGTGGACGCAAAGAACGGTCAACAATTCTTGATGTTAGGGTTTCAAAATCACCTGGTTTAGTCTCTCTTTTGATAAATCCACCAGGAATTTTAGCTGCTGCATATGATTTTTCTATATATTGTACTGTTAGAGGTAGAAAATCTTCATCTACAGGTTTTGGGTCAATTGCTACAGCTGCTAATAATACTGCATCACCACATTGATATAGTACTGCTCCACTTGCCTGTTTGGCTACTTTGTTAAATGAATATTTTTCATCTAAATTATTACAACTAATCTCTATAATTTGTTCAGTCATTTTTTTCCTTTGTTATTTTTCTATTTTTTATTATCTCTTCAAATATAAACTTTTCTAAATTCTTATAATAATTCATCTCTTATATTTTACCTACCATAGCTATTGCCAAAGAGAGATTAATATTAGAATATCTATTCTCCTATGAAGAGCTATTTTTTGCAAAATAGACACTACATCTATTTACCTGATGCTGCAGCTGCTGAACCTAAAAGGTTTTTTAAATCATTATCTACAAAACTTACACCTAATCCTGCAGAGATGCTATTTGCTTTGCTGTTTATAACATTATTAGCACTTATATAAGCATTGATATGTTTAAAAAACTGATACCTCATAGTCATGCTTAGATTAGGATTTTTGCCTCTAATATCATTTACTGCATTAAAATCATAAAAATCTGTACTAATTTTCAGGGTATCATTCCATGAGAAATAATCAACACCAAAACCACCTGTTCCTTCTATAATACCTACACGGAATAACAAATCATCAAATCGTTTACCATATTGTGCCGAAACAAGAAATGCACCACTTTCATGTTTTTTATTACCAGAAAATCCTCTCTCAAAAGCATTATCTGATTTGAAACTAGGAGCTGAAGTTAGACCTATCATATAATAACGAGTAGCATCAGGTTTGAGTGCCAAATTAAATTGTGATTTGGCATATCCACCATCATCATATACCTCATCACTTCTCATCTCTACATGAAGTTCACTTTTTGTCATGCTATCTAAATATTTATCAATTTTTTCCATAGTCTCTGTTCCATCAGAAAAAAAGCCATCTACAGAAGTGAGTGCTTGATTTAGAGTACTATTATTATTCTCTATGGTATTATTGAGATTATCTTCCAAACGAGTAAACTTATCCATAGCATGAGGGAGCTTCTTATCTAACATAGCACTCACATTATTAAGATAAGTGGTAATATTATCAATCTTTGCCATAATAGCAGGTAAATCTTTATTAATATTTTTTGCCACAGAAGAGTAGTGTTCTAGCGTTTTATTTATATTAGTAGAGACTTTTGAGTAATCTTTTGCTGTTTTGCTTATATCTCCACTCATAGTATTAAACTTTTTTATAGTATTATTAAGATTATTAATAATCTCATGAATAGTTTTATTATCATCTGTACTTATAGAAGCTAATAGCTCTGTAAATTTTTCTATATTTGCCAAAGAGTTTTGAACATTATCTTTTCCACCTTTATTAAATATATCTCGTAAATCTTTTACCAATAACCCTATCTGTTTAAATGCTTCATCTGCTGATGTTGAAGCATCTGCTATACTTGATTGTAACTCTTGTTTATCCAATAACATATTGGGTTTGAGTATATCTACTGAACTACCAGGCTTAATATCTAAAAACTTTCCACCCAAAAGAGAGTCTTGAGAGACGGTAATAATAGAATCCTTGGGAATAGAAATACCCTCATCAATAGAGAGATGTGTTATAACATTATTATTTTCCAAAGCGATACTATCTACAAATCCAATATTGACCCCTTTGAGTTTAACTTTAGCTTTTTCTTTGAGTCCTGAACCATCATCTACTTTTGCCATAATAGGATAACTTTTTTTAAATAAGTTATCAAAACTACTAAGTTGTGATAATAACCCAAAAAGGAAAAATAGTGATACGGTTATAAATAGACCTACCTTTGCTTCTGTTTTCATCTAATTATTAGCTCCTTGTGATGAGAAATCATCTTCTATACTTTGGCGTATGCCACCAATTGGGTTAAGGTTGAGTTCAAAGGATAGTGCTGTATTTCTAAATGAGTTATCAACATTAGGTACTACCTCTTGTCCTATACTAACTTTTCCACTCCAACACTTCTGTTTATGTTTTAAACCTATACTCCATTGATGATTATATCCTTTTTTTAAATCATAATCAATATTGGCAAACCAACTATTTTTATCTTGATAATGTAAATCAAATTGAGCTTGAACAAAACTTGTTTTCTTATCATTAAATAAAAAATCATTTTTATAAAAATGTGTTAACATTATATCATAGTTGCTTTGATTATACCCCAATGAAGAGGTTACAGAGCGTATTTCTTGTTCATTCCATCCATATTTTAGATTATTATATAGATTGAAATTATCACCACTATATCCTATCTCATTTATCATATCTCCTTTAGATTTTAGACGGTTTGGATATTGAGTATAAGCTAAACTATGAAAAAACTTCATATCTAATGAATTATCAAAATAGTATTGAGAAAGTGCAAAAGATAGCTGTTCCTCTTGTGTTTGTGTTACAAAAAGTTCCTTTTTCTCTGCTGATAAATCTTGATATTCTACAGGAGACTCATTTTCTAAACTTGGACGAATATATTTAATAGATGGATGAATGGTATGGATAGAACCATTATAATTTTTGCTCAAATCTGTTGACAATTCAAATGTATGATAATTTCTATAATAGAAATAATATTTATTATCATCTATTGCTAAATTTCTAAAACCAACTCTAGTTAGATATAGATTTTCAGATAAAGAGATATCAAGATAATCATTAAAAAATGAGTCATAATATATAATTGGTAAATCCAATTGAAATTGTGAAGCCTCACTTCCTGATACTCTAATATAATTATCTAACTGTGCATCTGCTGTATAAAATAGCTTACTATTCATAATTTTATCCATATAGTGATGATACTGTAATGATGGTAAATTTTGTATAGTATGATTATTATTTTCTTGGCTAATATCTATATTATGTCTGCCATATAGTGCTAAATAATTATCATTACTATATATAAAAGCATTTAACCTAGACTCAATCAGATTACTACTCACAAGTGATGATACAGAACTTTTTTCTAAATTAAGATACTCTCTATCATTTAGATAAGTAGCATTTAGATAAAATCCTTGTTTATAATTAGATATATAACTACTTCGAGATAAAAAATCTGTTGATTGATAAAATAACTCTGCACCTGTATGCTCTTTGTTTAAATGATTACTATCAGCATAGGTATCAATATTTCTAAAATATCCCGTCCTAAAATAGCCATTAGAGTTATTTGAATCCACAAAGCGAGTAGTAATATACCCTCCAATTCCTCGATTTGAACGGATTTGTGGGTCAAATTCTACATCCCAATTTTCACTTGGTACATAAAATATAGGCTGTTCATAAAGGATACCTTCTCTTTTAGATATTTTAAATCTTGGATAAAGTAGTCCTGTTGTTCTCTTAGTTAGAGTTGGAAATGCTAAATAAGGTAGATACAAAATTGTAGTATCATAAAATCTAACTTTGGCATCTTTCATAGTTACAAAATTCTTATCTCTATAATATTTTGCTCTGTCAAACTCTATAGTCCAATCAGGATTAACTATATTACAACTAGATATTTTGCTCTTTCTTAATATATATTTTTCTTTATGTCTATCTGCACTAGAAGCATCCATCCAAAGGTTCTCTTCCCCACCTAAAAATATCTTTTCAATTTTGACTGATTTATCTGCCGTATTGATTACCAATTTATTAGATGAAAAAACATCATTTTCCCCATTTATCATCTCTACTTTACCCTCTAATGTTAATAGAGAGCTATTTTTATCATAAGTTGCTCGGTCTGCTTTTATCATAGAGTGATTATAAAGTATTATCACACTATCTTTGGCTACAAATGATTTACCTCTAGCTTGAACTATTTTTGCATACACTTCTACTATCTCTTTGGAGAAAATAGATACACTAAATAGAGATAAAGTTAATAATAATTTAAACATCCACTACAACAGTTTTTGCCAATTTATCATGAAGGGTTTGTACCATTGGATTGAAAAATGCCATGATATAACCTATATAAAATATACTTTCACTAACTATACGAATAGAAGCTCGTAAAAATGCTACGCTAAAAGATGGTATTTGACCACTATCCATCTCAATTATCCTAATTTTCATAATCATTTTACCTGGGGTCATCCCATTTTGCCATACAAAAAAGGTTTGATATACTATTCTCAATAGTATAAATACTAAGGTATTCTCTTGTAAATATGCTATCAAAGGCGTAAAATCCATACTATTTTGTATCTGTTGATATATAATTACTAGCTGATTATAAAAAATTACAAATAGCAACAAAGAGACAATTATATCATCTAAAAAATAGGCTGTTGTTCTTTTTCTTATAGTAGAGATTTGATAATTATTTATTTTAGACTCATTCACTTAGACTCCTAAAGTGCTTGATATGCAATATCAGTTCTACACTGTTTTCCTGCAAAATGTACTTGACCTACTAACATATAGGCTCTACTTTGAGCCTCTGCTATACTATCACCTATCCCTACACATACCAATACCCTACCACCTGTAGCATACAGTTTACCATCATCTCCTCTGCTCACTCCTGCAAAAGAGATATGGGAGTTTTGTTCTACATCATCATCTACAATATCATCTATAATAATCTCTGCTGGTTCACTACTCTTATAAGGATAGTTACGACTTGCCATAACTACACCAACAGCATATTTATCATAAAACTCAATCTTTGCATCTTTGAGATTTCCTGTAGATGCTTTATAAAATAGTTCACTTGCAGGAGATTTTAGAAGTGGCATTAGCTCTTCACACTCAGGGTCACCAAATCGAACATTATATTCTAAAATAATAGGTTCACCATCTACAACCATAACACCAATAAATAATACACCTTTAAATGGATTACCCTCCTCTTTCATACCTTTTAATGTAGGGATAATCACTCGTTGCTTAATTTTATCATATATTTTATCATTTACAAGAGGTGTTGGAGCATATGCACCCATCCCACCAGTATTTGGTCCCTTATCATTATTGAGTAGTCGCTTATGGTCTTGTGCTGCAGGTAAAACTACAAAATCTTTACCATCACAAATAGCAAATACAGATAGCTCATAACCATCTAAAAACTCTTCTACTACAATAGAAGTACCTGCATTACCAAATGAGTTACCAGATAGCATTTCAGCTGATGCTCTTTTGGCTTCATCATGACTCTGTGCGATTATTACACCTTTCCCACCACAAAGTCCATCTGCTTTGATTACGATTGGAACCTCTAATGAATTTATAAATTTATAAGCATCTTCTATTGAAGAGGTCTCTATATATTTAGCTGTTGGTACATTATGTCTAGCCAAAAAGTTTTTCATAAAGATTTTTGAACCCTCTAACTGTGCAGCACTTGCAGTTGGCCCAAATATAGTTAATCCTCTACTATCAAAAAGATCAACAATACCATCAACCAAAGGAGCTTCAGGCCCAACAATAGTCAAATCAATACTATTAGCTTCACAAAAATCAGCCAACTCATTAAAATCACTAATTGCTAAATTCTCACCTAGTTTATCTGTTGCCCCATTACCAGGAGCAAAATATAACTTCTCCACACTCTTATCTTTTTTCAGTGCCATACCAATAGAGTACTCTCTACCACCTGCACCAATAATTAATATATTCACCTGAAACATCTCCATAAAATAGTTAAAACTATATAATAATATTATACACAATTAATTATTTAACAACATTAATATATCTTCAAGGAGTTAAATAGAAAAAATCCCGAGTGACCGTTCTGCATTAAGCCGGCCCTAAAAAGCCAACGATGTAGGAGAGAGTGAACATTTGGGGACAATTTCTCGTAGGGATTAGCTACTCAGACGAAACCATCCACACCCTGTTCATCTACATGTCCCACAAAATATAATGTTGGACCACATATTACAGTTATCGAATCACTCAGGTTAATAAGGTTAACATTTTCATGTTTCCTTAAAAAGAATTATACACTATTTATAATGAAAAGTCACCATTTTTAGCTATTTCTTTAGCTTTTTTTATACAAGAGTTTATTAAAGGCTCATCTGCAACCTCAAATTTACACTCTTTTGGCAGATGTTTCTGAGTCGCTTTACCTATCAATACAGCCCAATAACTCGCATCCCAAGAAAAATTTTTAAAAAAACATTTAATAGTTGATGGAGAGGTAAAAATTATAATTGAATTTTTTTTAGGTTTATCATCTTGTGTATATTTTCGACATGAAGTTTCATATATAATCTGTTCTTGTAGCTCTATTGCCTCTTTTTTTAAAAATCCTCGACTATCAAATGATATTTCCTTGGGTCTCAAATAAAGTATCTTTTTATCTGAAAAATACTCTTTTATATCATTTGCCAAAACTTCACCATAAAACTTTTGTGGATGATAAATTACCTCTCCACCTAACTCTTCTATCTTCTCTTTAGTTGCCCCACCTATAGCGATAGATGGATAATTTTTCCATCTTTTATCAATACTATTGCTACTTACAACAGCCTGTTTGGAGGTAAACATTAGTAAATCACAATTAGAAAAGTCTATGTTATTAGCAACTAATTTAAATGAAATCATAGGTAAAGAGATAGTTCCCTCTTTTTTGAGAGGTGATAATAGATATATCACTCTACAGCCCTATTATTTATATCTTCATCATCATATGGGTCATAATGAGGTGTAATAATCCAAATCTTTTTATTATCTAATTCTTTAATTCTTTGCTCTATCTGGTCAGATATATGATGAGCTTCAAATAGCGTCATATTAGGTTCTAATACTAGATGAAATTCTACAAAATTATTACTTCCATCAGTTCGAGTTTTAAGCCAATGATAGCTATTAACTAGTGGATGTTCCTCTATTTTTTTCTCTATCCCACTCACAATTTTACTATCTAAAGCATGGTCTAATAATATAAATACACCCTCTTCTATAATCTCGTAAGCTGAATAAATAATATAAACTCCTATTCCAAACCCAAAGATAGCATCAATAATATCCCAATCAGTCATATATACTAAAAGTAAAGAGAGCAAAATCACACCATTACTAACTAAGTCAGTTTTATAATGTAATGCATCAGATTTAATCACAATATTATCTGTCTTTGTAGCAACACCCATTAAATATTCAACCAATAAAAATGTAACACCAATAGAGAGTAACATCACCATAATAGCAGGAGATAATAGTACAGTTTGGCTACCATTTATAGCTTTTTTAATTGCTTCATATATAATATATAAACCAGATAGCGTAATAATAGTTCCCTCTATCACAGCAGCAATAGCTTGAACTTTTCCTTTTCCATACTGAAACCTATCAGTAGCCCTCTCTTCAGATTTTTTAATAGCAAAAAAGTTGAATATAGATATAATAGTATCAAGCAAAGAGTCAATAGCTGAAGCTAAAACAGCTACAGAACCTGATGCTACACCTATAGCAAATTTGACTATTGTTAATATAGTAGCAACACTACTAGCTACTATAGTTGCCCTTTTTTGTGGGGACATTTTATCTCCTCTATTTTATTTTTGGAAGTGTACCATTTTATTCTTTACACCTCTTAAAATTAAATATTCAATAATCCCAAATATTCTAAACTTCTATAATTATCACTCCATTCACAACTCCACTCTCTTTTGTAGGGATAAACTCTTTGAGTTTTCCTACTCTATAAGGCATTAGGCCCATCTCTTGAATAAGCAGTGCTTCTATTTTCATCTCATATTCTTTTTTTAATTTATGAAAAAATATTTTTTACTTTATCCAAAATATTTTTTTTCTCTTCTGTTGACTCTGCATTCTCTTGAACCAATCTAAAAACATCATTAGGCATCTTATTTTCAGATGTTCCATCCACATTAATTACTAATAGTTCAGGGTGTATCAATCTTCTTAATTCTCGTCTAACTACCATATTAGTTGTCATCAAACTCATAGAACATCCATGACAAGTTCCACTCAATTTTATATAAATAACTCCATCTTTAACCCCTAAAAGTGTAATTCCTCCTCCATGAGAATTGACATAACCACTTACCTGTGGTAAAACATTTTTTACAGCATAATATAACTCTTCATCTGAGAATGGTATCATAACTATCTATCCTTTCTATAATTTCAAATTATAATAATAATTTGTATGAATTATAATATTATTACACTTAAATAGGAGTTAGCTACTCCGATTATCATTTATTTTATTCAAGTGCATAATGATGGAAATAAGATGGAGTAGCATAATCCTAATATCTATTTTTTATATCATCCCAAAATATCATAATAGCTTTAAAATAAAAAACCAAGAAGCAACTTTAAAGCCAACATATACAACAGCAACGCCATCAACTTTTT
This sequence comes from uncultured Sulfurovum sp., assembly GCA_964573285.1. Classification (GTDB taxonomy): domain Bacteria; phylum Campylobacterota; class Campylobacteria; order Campylobacterales; family Sulfurovaceae; genus UBA1140. Next base: position 15,585 of record CAZNJD010000081.1, read on the forward strand.
GATATGGTATTGCTCTAACTTAAATTGCATCATATAGTTTCCAATATAGCCACCTAAAATGGCACTTAATGCAACTATACCAAGCAGTATCCAATCAAGTTGGACATAACTTGCATAGGTAAAAAATGACCCCAATGCTGAAAATGGCACCACAAAACTAACAGCTACAGCTACCTTTTTGGGAGCAAATCCAAGCAGTGCTAGAAGAGGGATTAGGATATTTCCTCCTCCCACGCCCAAAAGTCCAGCCAAAAAGCCAACAATAGCACCCACCATAATAAGTGTCATGCGACCTTTAGCATGAAAAAGAGCCTTTTTTTTGCCAAACATCATCATAGATGCACTATAAAAGAGCATCAGCATAAAGAGAAATTTGACAATATCCTCGTCGATAAAACGGCTACTATACGCACCAATAGGTGCAAAGAGCAACATCATCGAAGCAATGGGGATAACAAAATCATACTCTACTACTTTGCGTTTGATATTCATCACGCTTGATGTAATGGTAGTCGTAGCCCCTGCAAAGAGTCCTATAGCTTTAGCTAAAGTAAAATCTAATCCCAAAAAGTGCAATATTGGAATTAATGCTACCCCACTTCCTGCTCCTCCCATTGAGAATAGAATTGAAAGCAAAAAAGTTAGCGTAACATAAAGTAGATAGTCAGGCATGATTGGTTTTCCTTTTTTTAATAATCTTTTATGGAATTGCAGGAGCCTCTATCTCCTCACCCAAAAAAGCATAACTCTTCCCAATCCGTGCCACAGGTTTAAACGAAATACTCAATCGTTCTCTATCTGTAATAATTCT
>CAZNJD010000082.1:0-2270 GCA_964573285.1 uncultured Sulfurovum sp.
AGGAATTAGCCTTCAAGACTATAAATCAGAAAGCCTTTCAAATTCAGACTCGTTGGAGTCTGCTAGTTAGGAAGCCTCTAGCTCTTTAGCTAGAGGTAGTTCACTAAAATAGATGGCATAGTTTGAATTTATCTGTCGCATAAACAAAGAAAGGTTTTCACTGGTTGTCTCTATCAGTAGGTGGTAGTGATTATCCATTAGACAGTAATCATGCACATTGACTTTATAAGTTCTACATGCTTTGCAGAGTATCTCTAGGTATTTATCTTTGTCTTTATCACATTTATATACATTATCTCTTGCTACTCCTCTATTTACTATATGATGAAAACCTGCCATATTTAGCCTTGGTCTTCTTGCCATTACTTTGTCCTTGTTTTTGGGTTTGGTATTGTAGCTATTTTTTTCTTAAAAGTTTATTTTCATCACCTGACCCTAAAGTTTCTAAAGTTTTAATATGTTTATTAGCTCTTTATACTCTTTATCCACTTTAAAAACAATCTTTTTTTCAAGAACTTTCCCTTTATTATATTGATAGAATGTAAATTTTTGAGGAAAATTTTTAAGAACATTATCTATTGATAGTGTTCTATTAAAAATAATAAAGATTATGGTGAATAATGCTATTAAGATAAACATATATAGAAAAAACTTCATCATAATTACCAAATTAAATTATTTACAATGTAGTTATACTTTTCAGTTGCAAAATCTCTACAGTTATATCCTGCGACATTATAAAGACCTGTTTGTCCTAAAAAGTTTCTTAGATAAGTATATGCTACAGAATTATTACTAGCATCAGAATCAAATCTTATAATAGCTGTAGGAGCATCATAATCTCTATATACAATTCCTGCTCCTTCATTTCCAAAACCAATACAATCACTACCACACCAATATGTTTCCCAAAATCCATCTTGGTCATCATCTATACTAGACATTCCATATGCTATACAATATTGATACCCATTATTAAACTCGACACAAGGATAGCTAGAACGAGAAATGCCTTCTTGGCACACTCTGACCTCTTTGATTTATCTTAAATATAATTGATGTTTTCTTACAAGTTTTTCATAAAAACTTATATCTTCATTTTTCTTAAAAAGAATAGGTAAAGATAGGTCATAATTACTAAAAATAATTATAGGTTTTTTCTTAAAATATAATTCAAGGGGTATTATCTCTCTCAACATCAATTTTAGAAACATTTTTAATATATTTATATTGTCAATACAAAACTTTGTATACAATTTTCTTTTAAATATATCTATCTGTTTAAGAAGTAAATACTTATCTATTAAGTCCAGCTCATTAATATATCTTAATAATAATTCCTCACTATAGTTCTTAAAAATAGTGGTTTCAATATAACAAGTATTGTCATTTTCTTCAAAAATATTTTCAATTAAATTTAAATACTTAATTTCATTATTCAATTTAAAATAAACTGAGTTAAATAATGCTATCTCTTCGGCATCTGATTCTAGTTTTACCTCATATATATCTAGTATTCTATTAGGATATTTCTTTATCAAATTATCAAATAAATTATCTGATAACTCATGAAAATCTTTTCTTAAAGAAATTTCTGTCGTTTGTAGCATTACTATGGTTTCATCTAAAGTATTTTTTATCATTTTATTTTATCCTCTTTAAAATTAGAAAATTTATTTTTATTACAAAATTATCCATATTCCAAAGACAAAGCCTTGGAATAAAAGAAACTTATTAAATACAAAACTTAACTTTATTCTATCAAAGTTAATCTCTAAGTCTTTTACCATTTTTATCATATGTTCCTTCTCTTTTTTTCCCTTTTGTCCAATCTCTTTTTTTCTTCCATCTTTTCCAAGCACTACCTCCATGTGAGTTTCCTCCAGCTCTATCCTTAACCCAAAGACTATCATCATCTTGTAACCATCCTATTTCACCAGTATTGGGATGTTTCACTTTTCTACCAGCAGTTGGGTCAAAATAATAAGTAATACTATTGTCACCCCAATAACCATCATCATGATACTCATATATAGCAACACCTGCAACTACAGCTGTTGTGACTCCCAATACGACCCATCCTATAGGATTGCTATAGGCTGCGGCACTTAAAAACCAATATGGCCAAGATATTTGTATAAAATTTCCATTTTTATCAACTAATAAAATTGGCATCCCCCCAACATACCCAAACGAATTAACCCCACCATCAAACCCAATAGGGTCGCTCTGAATATACCGTCCAGTAACAGGATTATAATCCCGATTTA
>CAZNJD010000083.1:0-2066 GCA_964573285.1 uncultured Sulfurovum sp.
TATAGAGGTTATAAATATATAGAGAGTGGAAAGAGAGTTGATGTAAAAGTTGATAACGATTTAAGTATATTAACTGCCACAAAAGATGCTAGTTTTAAAGTTTCATTTTTAAGAGATGAGAATGGAACAATATATCATGGAAATTATGCGAATGAGGCAAGTTATAATGAGGTTTATAATAGAGCTGGATATAGTGAGATTTCACAAGATGCAAGTACTCACTTTGCTATTAGACCAGCAGGTTATAATATAGAGATAAAAGATATAGATGAGAATAATCAGACAATACTATATCGAAATAGTAGTTATAGTGGAACTTTACCACTTAATTTAGTTTCAGGGTATGAGTATAAAATAGAGGCAAAAGCCATAGCATATGATACAAATCACTCTACAACAGTAGGTTACACAACAAAGAGTGGTGATATAAATACGACTTTGATATTTAATGATAAATCAACTTGTGTAGATAAGAGTAATATAAATATAGATAACTATATATTTAATAATGGCTCTATGCAAAATATAATATCTCATAATAATGTAGGAGAGTATCTATTAAAATTAGAAGATAGTATATGGAGTAAATCAGATAGACAAAGAGGTGGTTGTATAGCAAATAGTACTCAAATATCTAATAGTGGAGATGAAAAATCAGGCTGTAATATTTCAACAGATGGTTTAACAAACTATCATGCAATAGCAATGAAATTTTATCCTTATTCATTTAATCTAAATAGTGCAAAAATAGTAAATATTCCAAATAGTAACAGAAATTTTATCTATATGAGTGATTTAAATCAAAGTTTAAATATGGCATTGGATGTACAAACAGATATTATAGCTGAAGGTAAAAATCATACAAAACTAACCAACTTCACAAAAAACTGTGTAGCAAATGATATTACACTATCATTAAATTATACTATTACTACGGATAGTATCCAAAATCAATCAACATATAATAAAATTACTACAACCAAAGGTTCTGAAATCTTCTTTAAAAATGTAATAGCTTATAATGGAGCAACACCAAATATTAATAATGTACAAAAAACTCATTTGGATAATAATATTACAATAACAGCTGATAAATTTTTGGATGATAATGAGGGTAATAGTAGTATAGAAATATTATATAATCTAACCAAAAATCTAAGTGAACCAACTAATCCAGTCCAACTAAAATTTAATCAATTAGAGGTAAATAGCACAGTAGCAGTAGCTAAAATAAGAAATACAACTAAAAGGGCTACAGGTATAGGATATATAAATAGTGTAAAAAATTTATACTTTTCTAGTGTAGTACCAGATAGAGAAAACTATGGTGATGAGTATGATCGTTATTGTAAAACTCCAATTAGTGTATTAATCTTCTGTAACTATGAGAAAAAATGGTGTAATAAGATGATAGATAATAATGGACTCAATAATCAGAAAACTAAAATAGGATGGTACTCTTCTATTCTACATGATAGTAATATAGATGGGAAAGTAATTGGATTTAGAGCTAATAATCCTTTATGTAATGTATCACCAAAATCAGATAAACTAGCAAACTTTAATAAAAATGGACTAGGAAAAATTCTAAAATTAGATACAGGATATAGTGGTAATAGTTTCCCTGCCAAAGTTGAAGTAGATATGGATTTAACTCCTTGGCTAAAATATCACCGTGACCCTAATAGAAATGGTGTTCCATTTTGGAAGATTACTTTTAGAGATAGAAATGCCACTTGGTCAGGCATAGGAGACTCTGGAAGACAGATTGATATAAAAACAACAACAAGACCTGCCAAAAAAATATCATGGTAACAGTTTCAAACTTAATCAAATATTAAATTATTTATTAAGTTTGCTTATTCATTTAATCTTTATCTAAACCGAACTGCTCTATAATAATATAAAAAATATTTTATATAAAAGGAGTAAAAAATGTTTTTAATAAGGAGTTTATTGCTTATATCTCTATTTTTTACTGTACTTCTTGCGAAAGGTGAAGTCTCAAAAATATTTGCACATAAAGAGAAAGCCTCAACCCTAACCTATACCTCTTATGATGAAAA
>CAZNJD010000084.1:0-75777 GCA_964573285.1 uncultured Sulfurovum sp.
AAATTTTACCACTATCATGAACTCCTATAAAAATTTGACCACCTTTGGCATTGGCAAAAGATACTACGGATATAATCACCTCTTTTTGAAAAGAGGTTTTAAATTCGATAGTTTGGCTTTCACCTTTTTTTATAAGTTCTACAATAGATACAAAACTACTCATTTAAATTCTCCATAAATTTTAGAGTCAGGTGATAAAAATAAACTTTTGCTATCCACATAATTAAACTCCTTTTTTTCCAAAAACAACCAAGCTGGTCTGCCAAACAACTTTTAGTTCAAGAAAAAATGACCACTCTTTAATATAGTTTAAATCATATTCCAATTTCCGTTTAGCATCATATATATTTCTCCCATATGGATAAGATACTTGTGCCAATCCTGTTATACCTGGACGAACAGAGTGTCTCTGATTATATTTTGGGATAACATTTTTGTATTTATCAACTAATATATCCCATTCAGCTCTTGGTCCAATGAGGTGCATATCACCTTTGATTACATTCCATAGTTGTGGTAGTTCATCTAGTCTCATTTTTCGCATTATTTTACCAAAAGGAAAAATCCTACAATCCTCATATTGTGTATATGGATTAAACTCCATATCTATATGCATACTTCTAAATTTATAACAATCAAACTTTTTCCCATTTAATCCAACTCTTGTCTGTTTAAAAATGATAGGTCCTTTTGACTCTTTTTTGATGCGAAAAACTATATATGGAATAATAGGAGATATAAGAACTATAAGTAGAGCAGAAACAGAGAAATCAATAACCCTTTTTTGAATAAAATCAAATTTTGTATATCCTACTAATACTTTAGTATTTAAATTAAGTATCTTATAGTCTGTTTTCAAAAAACTTCCCCTTATAATATTTTATATATCTAATGATATATTAAAAATCATTTGAAAAAGCTTAAAAAATAATATAAAATGAAATATTCTATTGTTTTATGTTGATATTAATTATTTATTGTAAATACTTTTTATAATGAAATTTCTAATTATATTATATTATAGATTAAAAAAATAGTAATATATAATTAAGAAAAATTTAATCTTACAAAGAGTAAGATTAACTAATTCGTTAGTTAGTAAACTAAAAAGGAGAGGATATGAATCGTAATTTACTCTTGCTATTGATTATATTTACTATAGAGATAGAGGCTACAACAATTACAGAACTATTTGATGCTATCAAAAAACAACCTATTACCAAAATAGATGAGTTAAGTAGAAAAATAGGGGAACTCGGAGTAAAAAAAGTTAACTCTAATTATTATCCAAAAATAGATATATTTGGTACATATACACACTATAATTCATCTACTAATCTAATACCTTTAGATCCATTAGAAGCTGGAAAACTATCAAATGAACACAAATCATTACCTTTTGCTAACACTATTGAAAAAGTAGGTGTAATAGTAAATATACCAATATATGTCAGAGAGTTAGGTGATTTATCCAATAAAGCAATACACTTAGCTAGAAGTGCCAAACTTAAAAAAAGACTCAATATTCTTAAAAATGAGGCTTTAATATTGGGTAGTGATGCCTCTTTGGAGTATCTTGAAAAACTATTAACTGCTATGCAAAAAACTAAATCATCTCTTGGTAGTACTAGAAATATCTTAAAAATAGGTGTAGATAGTGGAAGAGTAGCAGGAATTGCATTAGATAAATTAGACCAAAAACTCAATGAGTTAGATATTGCTATTAATAATGTGGAGATAAAAAAAGCAAAAGTGATTTCACAAATAGACTCTTTAACTAATATAGAATTAGAATATTCAGCTCCTTTAAATATAAAAAAAGAGGTACAAAAAGGTGATATATTAGCATTAAAACCACTTCAAGAGCTTATTTTGGCTTCTCAATATGAACTTAAAGCTACAGAGGCAAAAAGATATTATCCCAAGGTAGGATTTAATATAATGTGGAGTGAAAATTATGCTCAAAATGATGTAGCAAGAGATAAATCTATTCGTGAAGGGTATGGATATTATCAATTAGGAGTATCTATGCCAATATATGATAAAAGTGCTGATAGTGATATAGAGATACAAAAGGTCAAAATTTTAAAAGATAAAATGAGATTATCCAAAACAGAACAAGAGCTGAAAACAGAAGCTAAAGAGTTATTCAAGAAGTTAAGATTATTGATGAAGTCTTGGCAATTGGCTCAAAAAAATATATCTAAAGGGCAAAAATTATTAGATTATGCCAAAGTAGCATTTGAACAGGGAAGTATGACCCAAGAGGATTATTTAAGATATGAGGATACTTTATTAGATGCCAAAGTTAAAAAGTATCAAGTTATTTCTCAAAAATGGCAAACTATTGGAAAACTAAGTGTAATCTATGGGAATGATTTAAAAGAGATTGTAGAATAAAAGTAAAAAAGGAGTAGCAAAATGAAGAGTGTCTTATCGTTTATAAAAACTTTTTTAAAAGTAATTATAATAATAGTAGTAATTGCAGGATTGGTTATAGGGGGTAAAAAATTAGTAGAAGCTAAACAGGCAAAAGAGGCTCAAATACCTATTGCCAAACATTATATGATAGTAGTATCAACTATAGTTCCTATATCTAAGCCAAATAGATTAACCCTTCCATATATTGCTCTTACAAAAAGTGATAATGATGTGAAAATTAGTTCAAGACTACCAGCTCGAATAGTATCTATTGTAGCCAATGGTAAAAGAGTAAAACAGGGTGATATTTTAGTAAAATTGGATAATCAAGATATAAAAACAAAAGAGGACTCAATTCAAAGCTCTATAGATGCACTAAAATCTCAAATATCTTCTAAAAAAATAGCTTTAAAGAGCGTAGAAGCTACTCATAATAGAACCAAAAAGCTTTTAGCTGTTCATGGAACTTCACAAGAGAAATTTGATAATGAAGTTAGCCAAATAGCTCAAATCAAATCAGGTATAAAAACATTGGAATTAAAAATAAAAGAACTCCAAAGTAATAAAAAAGCAACTAAAAATTTAATGACTTATACTTCTATCAAAGCTCCAATTAGTGGCGTGGTAACTAGAATGTCAAATCGTGGAGATGTAGCTATGCCAGGTAAAGCACTAGTTACAATTAGCTCTACCAAAAATAGTTATCTAGTTGTTAGATTACCAGATAATATAAAAGCAAAATCTATTATTTTTAATGGGCAAATAGTTAATTTAAAACCTCTTAATACCACTTTTAATGGATTAATAGAGTATTTAGCCAATACCAAAGAGGCGTTATCAACTAATCAAACAGTTAATATCTCTGTGATACTATTTGATGGAGTAGGCTATATGCTTCCCCATGATGCAATATTAAATAGAGATGGCAAAAATTATATATTTACTATCCAAGGAGATAAGGCTCAAGCTAAAAAGATAACTATAATAGCCAATGCAGAAGAGGGTGTAATCGTAGATAATATTAATCCTTCTGATAAAATAGTAGTAGCTAAACCCGATATATTACTTAAACTTCTTAGTGGAATTAGTGTAAAAGTGAAGGAGAAGTAGATGTTTGAATTTTTCTATAAAAGACCATATCTCCTTTATAGTTTGATTGTGGGCTTTTTTATTATGGGTGTTGTTGGATTAACTACTTTACCCAAAAACTTATTTCCAGATGCTAATCCTCCTAAAATAGTAGTTATTACTAAAGTAGCAGGAGCTACAGCAAAGGTTGCAGCATCAACAGTCTCTAAACCTATTGAAGAGGAGATTGCAAGATTAGGACTTGTAAGAGATGTTGCTAGTATAAATGTTGCTAATTTCTCTATCGTAACAGCAGAATTCGGGTATAAAAAAACTTTAAATGAAGCGGCTGTTGATGTAGCCAATGCCTTAAATATTGCAAAATCTAAAATTCCAGCAGGATTGACACCTGCTATTTATACAGCAGGGGATTTTACACTTCCTGTAGATGTTATCTCACTTAGTCCTAAAAATAGTTCTATTAATTTAGATGAGATACGAAAGATAGCTGATAGTTTTATCAAACCTTATTTACTTAGTAATAAAAATATAGGTAATGTAGAGGTATTTGGTGGTTATCAGAGTTCTATTAATATAGAAATAGACCCTTTTCAAGCTAAAAAATATGGTGTAGATTTTGAGACTATCACTAAAGTAATTTTCGCCCAAAACAAAGATATTCCTGTTGGATTTATTAAAGGAGAAGATAGTTTTTATACAGTAACAATTTATGGAGAAGAAGATAATGTACTCAAACTACAAAATCTTCTTATCAAACCAAATGTGCGACTCAAAGATATAGCTGATGTAAAATGGGGTTATCAAAAACGAACTAGTGGATATATCGGAAATGGTAAAAATGCTATTGCTTTGGCAGTACAAAGAGCCCCACATGGAAGTGTATTAGATGTAAGTAAAGCTACTAGGGCAGAGATGATTAAGTTGGAGCAAAAATATCCCAATATTAAATTTGAAATAAGTGATACTCAAAGAGATTTAATTGAACAAGCCAATACAAATATGTTAGAAGCTCTTAGAGATGCAATTATATATACTCTACTTGTAATTATGATATTTTTGGGGAATTTTAGGGCTATTATTGCTGCAGGGATTTCTATACCTATGGTATTTTTTTCTGTAATTGGTATTATATGGATAACTGGTGGAGAACTTAATATTGTTACATATACAGCCATTATTTTGGCTCTTGGAATGCTAACTGATGATGCCGTAGTTGTATTAGAAAATATAGAACGACACCTCATAGAGACTAAAGAGGATTTACAAACAGCTATCAAAAATGGAACAAAAGAGGTTTTAGGTCCTATTTTTGCAGGAACTATTGCCACTATTGCAATACTTTTTCCTCTTATGTTTGTAGGTGGATTTCCTCAAAAAATATTTAAACCTCTTATAGAAACACTGATTATTGCACTATTAGTTAGTTACTTTTTATCTATAACCTTTATTCCTCTACTTTCAAGTTGGTTATATCGAAATGGAACAGGAAAAACCAAAATAGAGAAAGGATTTGAGTGGTTTTATCAAAATAGTATTGGAAGACTAGTAACTCCTTATGAGGGGATTTTAAAATTTTCAAATCCTAAAAGTTTTTGGAAATATCCAAGACGAATAGTACTTACAGTGGGAATTATAGCTTTTTTAATATTTAGTCTCAAAAATGTAATGCCAACTATTGGAAAAGATGCCATGCCACCAATGGATACAGGAATTATTAAAGCCCAAATAGTTTTTTCAGCCAATGAGAGTGTAGATAGTGCAGAAAAAAAATTAAAACCATTTTTACAATGGTTAGATAAGCAGAAGTGGTTAGTTAGAAGTTCTATAGCTTTTGGAACAGAACCTGGAATACTTAGTTTAGGTAGTGGTAATTTACCAACAGAGGCTACTATTACTATAAATGCTGTTAATAGGTTCGAAAGAGAGAAGTCTATTTGGGAACTAGAAAATAGTATTCGAGATAGATTATCGAATTTAGAGGGAATAAAACGAAATGATGTATTTGATTTTGGAGCGACAGCACTATCAAGTATCAAAGCCACAGTAGATACACGAATAAGCTCACCAGTCATTAAGGGACTACCTGAAAAATCCAAAGAGGTAGCTAAAGCAATGCAAACTGTAAAAGGTCTTACATCAGTATCAACTAGTTGGGACAAAGATTTTAGTGAATATGTGATAGATATAGACAGAAACAAAGCACTTAGATATGGAATTACCCCTTATAATGTAGCGATGCAAATCCCAATAAAAGGGCAAATCGCCTCACTAAACGCTAATTTGGAGTCTATGAATACCCAATTCGTAAGGATTTATCTCAAAGATAGATTTACCAAAAACCTAGAAACACTAAGGTTATTACCAATAAAAACAAAATTTGGAGAGATACCACTAAGCCAAATAGCCTCTATCAAAAAAGAGTTAACCTATGCAAAAATAGAGAGAGACAATATGCTTTATAGTTTAGATGTCAATGGATACCGAGCCAAAAGACCAGTAACTCATTTAACTGATGATACCTTAGAGGCTCTAAAAAATATAAAAACTGACGGAATAGAACTAACTCAAACAGGAGATTCAGCACAGATAGCAGATAGCTTTAATAGAATGGCAAAAGCTATAGGACTTGGTGTTATTATTTTGCTTATGACATTGATAGCTATCTATAAATCAGTACGAATGGCGTTTATTATGATTTTGGTTCTACCTTTATCTATGATTGGGGCAAGTTGGGGAATGCTACTCTTTAATAAACCAAGCTGTATGCCAAGTCTTTTGGGTATTTTATTGCTTTTTGGAATTATTATCAAAAATGCTATCTTACTTATAGATTTTTATCAAGCCAATAAAGAAAAAGGTGAAAGTCCATTTCAAAGTGCATTAGATAGTGTTACGGTGCGTTTCCGTCCTGTTATGATGACTGCATTTGCTACTATTGCTGGTATGATACCAATTGCACTCGAACAAGCTGTAGGATTAGAGAGACTTTCACCTTTAGCCGATGTGGCTATAGGGGGACTACTTATTGGAACGCTTCTAACACTAATTTATATTCCTTTATATGCTTATATTTTCGATAGGAGAGATTGATTATTTATCGTTTAACCAAAAATGCTCCATTTAGACTATATCGTGATATAAAAGTTCTTGCTTCATGCTCATTTGCAAAGCCTTCTATTCTGACACGATATAGAGGTTTAGCATTTTTAATATCTTTTTTGATTATGGTTTTATATCTATTACTCAATAATCCATATCTTTTAGCATATATTTTTGCTCCTGCATATCTTCTAAATGCACCAACTTGAATAGAACTATTTGTTGAGAATTGTTCTGCTTCGGGATAACTCTTTGTTGCAGTTGATGAAAGATAAGGATTATCCTCATATACACTATCACTTTCATTTTCTAAAAATCTTTCATTATATTTAGCATCATATTCACTCTCATTTATAATTGGTTTTTGTATTATAAATTTATAAGTTTCTCTACGCTGTTTCTCTTTTTGGATAGATGCTTTGCAATTATTACCAATACATGCTTGAGTACTAGTGGGAAGTGTTAATCTTCTATTTATTTTACCATTATAGCCAATTATCTCAATTTTTACATCAGTTATACCACGATTAATTAGACCTAATTTTTTTGCACTAGCATATGATAAATCTATAATACGATTGGATGAACTAGGTTCTCTATCATTAATTCTAACTATATCACTTCTATTACTTACCATATCTGTTACTCTAACCATTGTATTAAATGGTAGTGTTTTATGGGCAGCCGTTTTTGCATTCATATTATATATCTCACCACTTGCTATCTGTTTACCATTAAATTTTTTTCCATAATAACTAGCTCTTCCATAAGTTACTTTTTGAAACTTTAGATTTGGAATAGGAGTACTCCTATGTTGATATTTTTTAAAATTAGAACTTATATTGTTTGTACTCTTTGTTACACATCCACTTAATGTAAATAGTGTAAATAGAGATACTCCAATAGTTATACTGTTTTTGATTTTCATAATTTTTTCCTTATCTAATATTGGTTTCTTGCTCTTCTTTGGTTACCATAGTAGATATTACGAAACATTCTAACTCTTGAAGTCGGAATATTTACCATGATATTACTATTTGGTGGTACAAAATCTCGTTTGAGATGTCGATTTATCTTTTTTAAAATAGAGTAATCCATTCGCAGTATGGATGCTATATTCTGTAATGTTTCTCCACCTCTAACTCTTACTGGAGTAATCATATCGTTATCAAATTGATATTTAAGCTCTCCTAAATTATCATTAGCCTTAAATAGATAATTCTCTCCAATCATTGCAAATAGTAGAATTTTTTTGATATAATCTCTTGTCTCTTTACGAATATAGTTAGCATTTGGGTCTATAAGTATTTTTAAATCTTTAGTTCTTGCTCTATCTATACTCTGTTGTACGCATCCAGCGCCACAGTTATATGCCATAGCTGTCAGATACCATCTACCTAGATTATCATGTATTTTATATAGATAATCAATTGCTCTATTAGTTGATTTGATAGGGTCATATCGTTCATCTATAATATTATTGACTTGCATTTTCTCATCTATAGCTGTAAGTTTTACGAATTGCCAAAGTCCCCCTGCTGAAGATGAAGAGATAGCCTGTGTCTTGAAAGCTGATTCCACCATAGATAGATATATAAATAGAGGTGATATATCTTTTTGATACATTAACTCTCTCATTGTTGGGATTATCAACTGACCACGATTTATAGAATTGAGAAATATTTTTTTATATTTATATTTATTTCTATTGACAAAATTTTGGAAATTTCTATCATATATATAATTTTCATCAACATCTAACTCATTAAATACATATTTATAACTTGGGAACTCTTCTGTGATATTTGCATAAAGTGATAGATTTAAAAATATAGTGATTATTAAAAATTTATAAAATTTCATATTAATTCCTTTAATTTTATTTAAAATATTATATTAATTCTAAACTTAAGACTAAGCTTAATTAATATTATTAACTTAAAAACAAATAAATAATTAATAATAATCAGAAGATATTGTTTTATTCATAGAGTAATATAATTTAAAGTAAAAAAATATGTTATTAATTATTAAGAAAAAATGGTATAGAGTTTAAATTTTATACCATTTTATTAAAAAGCTTCAAAGCATTTTGAGTAGTTTTTTCTTCTAAAATTTTTTCTTCTATATCTGATAACTCAGACATTTTGGAGATAATTAATCTAGTATAACTAGGTTCATTTCTTTTGCCTCTATGAGGATGAGGAGTTAGATAAGGAGCATCTGTCTCAATCAAAAGTCTATTTAATGGGATTTTAGGATAAATATTTACTAGTTTTCTAGCATTTTTAAAGGTTAAAACTCCTCCAATCCCATAATAGAAGTTTTTGGAGAGTAGTTTTAGTAGTGCTTCATCAGCATTATAGCAGTGTAATACTCCACCTTTATCTCCTGTATATTTTTGAAGTATCTCTAAACAATCAGCAGAAGAGTCTCGAATATGAACTATCAATGGAAGTTCATATTTTTTTGCCAACTCTATTTGGTTCAAGAAAACCTCTTTTTGAAGTTTTTTCTCACTGTTTATCTCTTCTATATTTTTAGGAAGACGATAATAATCCAATCCACACTCACCCACAGCTACACATTTAGGATGTGTTATAAATCGTTCTAAATACTCTCTATTATAGTTAGTTGCATCATATGGGTGAACCCCTACAGCAAAATATATTCTATCGTCCATTTCACTAAGTTTAACAGCTCTTTCTAAACTCTTTGGGTTAGCACCTGGTATAATAAATCTATTAACTTTCTGCTCTTTTGCTCTTTGTAGAACATTTTGAATATCATTATTATATTTTTCGTCATCTAAGTGAGCATGGGTATCTATTATCATAAATTCTCCTTAATTTTTTCAGCTATACTTTCAGCTTTTGCCCCTAATACTATTTGGATAGTTGTATCACTTGGACGGATAACACCTTTTGCTCCTAATTTTATAAAATCTTGCTCTTTTAGCTCTTTGGAGGATTTAACTTCCATTCTAAGTCTAGTAATACAAGCATCAGTAGATATGATATTCTCATGACCTCCTAATGCCTGAATAAAAGATAAAGCTTCATTACTTTGAGTATTTTCTTTTATATCCTCTTTATCATTATCAAATATAACTAATTTAAATATTTTGATAGTATAGTATGAAACAATAAAATAGATAATAGCAAATATCAAACCAATAGGTATAATTAGTAATGGATTTTGAGCTAATTTATAGTTAATTAGGTAATCAAATAGTCCTGCTGAAAATCCAAAACCATGATGTATATCCATAAATTGAGCAGTGGCTAATGCAACTCCCGTAAGAAGTGCATGAATTAGATAGAGTAGGGGGGCTTCAAACATAAATAGAAACTCTAATGGTTCGGTAATTCCTGTGAGAAATGAGGTAAATGCTACACCAAATAGTATTGCACCTGCTTTTTTTCTACTCTCTTTGGGTGTGGTTAGATATATAGCCAATGCCATTGATGGAAGTCCAAACATCATAATAATATAAAACCCACTCATATAAATTCCAGCTGTTGGGTCACCTGCAAAAAATCGGCTCAAATCTCCATTGGCTATAACTGTAGCTCCATCTTTGACATAGCTAAAATCTCCTAATTGAAACCAAAATACAGAGTTAAGTATATGATGCAGACCTAAGGGAATGAGCAATCTATTGAGTGTTCCATATATAAATGTACCCACTTCTCCCAAAGAGATAATAGAGTGAGAGAAAGTATCTATACCATTTTGGGCATAGTGCCAAAAATATCCTGCCAAAATTCCAATAAATATAGCAAAGATTGAGGTAATAATAGGCACAAACCGTTTTCCTGCAAAAAATCCTAAGAAATCAGGTAGTTTAATAGTATGAAAACTATTATATAATACTCCTGCCAATATCCCGATAATAATACCAATAAATACACCCATATTTAGTTTTGGGTCTATTTGTATATATATTGCTTTAGAGATAAGTAATCCAACTCCTGCTGAAAGTGCCGCTGCACCATCACTATTTTTGGCTAGTCCATAAGCGATACCTATAGCAAATAGTAAATCCAAATTGGAAAATATAGCATCTCCTGCTACTTTCATAATATTGGCAATCTCTCCATCAAGATATGGAATATCTCCAAAACCTAAACGCAATAAAATAGCAGCAATTGGCAAAACAGAAATAGGGGTCATAAGGGCTTTGCCCACTTTTTGTAATAGACTAAACATAGTGATACTCATTAATTTTTTAGTGTAATTTTAGCATAATGCTCTTAGTTATTAATTATTACTGTAGCAATAGCAAATCCACCATCATGTGCAATAGACAAAGAGGACTCTTTTATCTGATGGAGATTTTGTGCTTTGGCACTTAGTTGAAAGTATGGAGCATTTTTCTCATCTTTGTATATAGTAATATCATGAAAATTAAGTTCTGCACCTATACCACACCCCAAAGCTTTGGATATAGCCTCCTTGGCAGCCCAAAAACCAGCTATGCTTTCGATTTTTTTGGCTAATTGTTTCTCACTCTTATTTAAAAACCTATCTATAAATTTATCTCCAAATTTTTGTATAGATTTCTCTATTCTACTGACTACAGTTATATCTGTTCCTATTCTCATAATGTTAGTTTACCCAATTTTTAGATAAAATATATAAAAATTTAGGTATCAGAGAGTTTTATGGAAACAATATTCGCATTTATCGGGTCTCCTTTTGTTAAGATTATGAAAAATATGGACAAGTTTGGAACATTCATTATATTTCAATTAGCACTTATCCCTCTAGCTTTTAAACGACCATGGCGTATCAAACAGATTTTTGAACAGTTGGATATAATTGGTGTAGGTACTATAGCTGTTATATTTTTAACAGCTCTTTTTACAGGTATGGTTGAGGCTGTTCAATTATATCAAGGATTTAGTAAATTTGGAGCAGAGGGATTTATGGGATATACTATATTTATCTCTATTACACGAGAGTTAGGGCCAGTATTTGCTTCTTTGATGGTTATATCTCGGGCTATCTCTTCAATGGCTGCAGAACTAGGGACTATGAGAGTCACAGAACAGATAGATGCTATAGAGACATTGGCTGTGGACTCCAAAAAATATCTATTAATCCCTCGAATTATTGCAACTATGGTATCTCTGCCTTTATTGGTTATCTTTTTTGATTTTATTTCAAATCTTAGTGCTTTTTTAATATCATGGTTAATGTTGGATTTAAATCCTGTAGCTTATATCGATACAATTAAACAGTTATTGAGTTTTTCAGATATAGGAACAGGGATTATCAAAGGATTATTTTTTGGTTATTTCATTGGTTCTATTGGAGCATTTATAGGATATAAAACTTCTGGTGGTGCAAAAGGGGTAGGTACTTCTACAACCAAAGCCGTAGTTTTGGCTTCGATTACAATTTTTATCGCTAATTACTTTTTGTCAGCTATATTTATGATACTAGATTGGTAGATTATCTTATTAAATATCTTTAAAATATTTAAGAAATCTCTCTCTATATGTTTTTATATATTCGTGTCTGGCATGTTGTAACTCTTTAGTTTGAGATATTGAGCTATTTATATCTCTTTTCCATATAATAGTTACCTCTCCATCTCTAAGTTTCATAGCTATCTTGATACTGTTATTATCTTGTGATAGTTTTATTTTGTCAGTTATCTCTGTTTTTAGATGTTCATCTGAAATTTTTGAATTTATGGAGATATTAGAATCTTTGGTAATATCTGTAGAGTATATAATTCGTTTGAAATACTCATTACCTTTTTTATGAAATATACCAGACTCTTCAGTAGGTGTTAACTTTTCTACTTGCATTATAAAATAGTACCCATAATCATCTTTATCAAGTTGTTCTATAACTAGAGTAGCGGAGTTAATAATTTTATTTATGCCACTATTTCCAGTGTATGAATATATACCCTTTTCAAGAGTATAATTACCTACTATACTTTGTATCTCTTTAATCTTTGGTTGGTGGGATTGGGTATCTTTGGATATGGTTGATAATTCTGTTCCACAACCTAAAAATAAAGTCCCAATTAGTAAAATTATAATCTGTGGCATTTAAATTCCTATAATAAATTTTACCTATTTTATCAAAAAAAAGATAATGGTTATTTAATAGAAATTTAATAATTCCTTATAGTTTTACTATAGTTATCCCCATGTTACCTTTTTGACCATAAAAAGATTGTAGCTTAGGGTAACTTTTGAGATAATCAATAATTACTTTTTTTAATACTCCTGTACCTGTTCCATGGATAATCTCTACTTCTGAAAAACCATTAACTAAAGCATCTGATAAAAATTTATCCAATTTATCAATAGCTTCATCAGCAAAACAACCCAAAAGTTTGATAGATATAGAGCCTATACCTGATTTTTCAATTGTAATATTAGTTTTGGGTTTTGGTTCAATCTTTGGCATAACTCCAATTCGTTTGAGTTGCGAAAGTGGTACTCTCATTTTGAGACCCTCAATCTCGATTATTGCTTCTTTGCTTCTGATAGATAATACTTCACCTTTGGATGAACGATATTTAACTCTATCTCCCACTTTTATAACTATTTTATTAGGTTGTTCTACCTCTTTGGCTTGTTTTGACCTTTTTTTATGTTTATATGCATCATTTAATAATCGTCGTCCTTCTGTTGACTCTTTGACTTTCATCGCTTCCAAAGCTCTCTTAGTCGCAGCATTGTATCTATTTTCTAGTGTGGCAATGGCTTTTCTATGTTGTTCATTTAGCCTCTCTTCTATATTTTCTAAATTATCTTTTTTTTGTTCAATTATTTTTAGTTCTTTGTCTATTTTTTGAATTTTTAGAGACATCTCTCTCTCAAGTGTAGTTGATTTTTCTATAAGTTCATTTAGATTTTCTTTATCTTCTCCATAAACCTCTTTGGCTTTTCGGACAATATATTCAGGTACACCATATCTCTGTGCTGTTTCAAAGGCATAACTTTTTCCAATACTTCCTTGTAGAAATGTATATGTAGGTTCTCGTTTTTCTTCATTATATAAAGCAGCAATTAACTCAACATCATTATCTGCACTCATAAGAGAAGCCAATCGTTTATGGTGAGTAGTAACTATAAATGTAATCCCTCTCTTACGCAACTCATCAAGCATTACACGAAATAGAGATGCAGCCTCATCACTATCAGTTCCTAACTCTATCTCATCAACTCCTACTATAGCACTCTCTTTATCAAATAGTTTAGCGAACTCTACCATTCGACCTGCAAATGTAGATATATCATTTTTGACTGATTGTGGGTCATCTATTACAGCTTCTATAGATTTATAGTGACCTACCTCTGTTTTTTGGGCATTACATCTAAAAGGTAAAAGATTTTTACTCATATATACAACAGAGAGTAGAGATTTGAGTAGCATGGTTTTACCACCAGCATTTACTCCTGTTATTAACATTACTGATTTATCCAAATTAATAGTAACTGGTTTGGGGTTATCTATTGCAGGGTGACAAAATTCATGCAACTTTATATTTTTCTTTTTGGATGGCAAGATGAACTGATAATCGTAACTTTTCGCAAATTGTACACGAGCTTGATATTGGTCAAATCTATCATATTCTCTATTGATAAATCTCATAAATAGATAATATTTATGGAGGGTTATAGAAAATGTTTGACAATATCTATAAATCAACTCCTCTTTTTGTGATAATAAATTAGATTCTCTCTCTTTTAGATGTGAGATTTGTTGAGGTAAGATATAGAAAAATCCCCCAGAAGTTCGTCCAACTACAGAGGCTTTGAGGATTTTATTAAATCCTCCACGAACGAGTAAGGTCTCTTCACCATTTAGAAAATGTACTTGTGTATCAACCAAATAATCTTTGAGTTTAAATGAGTGAGCCATTTTATAGAGATATTCTTTGATAGATGCTTTATTTATTTTAATAGCTCTTTCTATATCATAAAGTTCAGGTTCTCTCTCTGGATTTAATCTACCTTCATCTGTAAAATAGAGTAATATATCATTAATTTCATCAGGTATAGCTATCTCATTTATCCATTTATTTAAAGGTTCAGGTAAGTTTAATGCCTTGATTGAGTTAAAATATCCAATAATTATCATAAAAGAGTATATCTCTTCAAGTCTAAGTATCCCTTGTTTTTTGATACGATTGAGTTCATTATCAAGGTTAGGAATATCTATTATAGTAGGAAATCCTATAGTTGAGAGTGCTGATATATATCTATAATGTTGATTTATATCTCCCCTCATTTCTATAGATTTATCTCTGGCATAGAAGTTTTTAAAATTGCTTATAAAATTGTCTAAGTCTAGTTTTTGGATTATAGTTTTCAATATTTTCTCTTGTTTATAATTAGTGAGATTATATCTTAATTTTAATAAAGTATCATATCATGATAATTTTATTATAAAAAGGAATGAAAAATGAAATTTAAAACAGTACTAATATTATTAATAGTAGGACAAACCTTATATGCAAGATGTCCCACATCTAAAAAATATTGGCAAAATCAAATTCAAAAAACTCATACAATAGAGCAGTTTTTTATAAATAACTATGAGTGTCAGCAAAATTTTTATAGAGTATTAAACAGCTCTGAAAAGATATATTTTGATACTATTCTTTATCCATATCCAAAAAAGTTAAGCAAAGTACAATATATCAATAGATGGTTGGCAATGTTATTGGAAAATGATAGTGATTTTTTTAAACGATTTACATTCTTTAATAATTATTTTGCTGTACATAAAAATGATATAACAACAAGACAACTACAATGTTTTCAAAGACAAAAAGGTTTCCCAAAAGCAGTTAGTAAACAGAAATTTTATAATGAGTTAAAGAGAAGAGGGATGGAAAATGATGTCAACTATCTATATCCACTTATTCGTTGGTCATATTTTAATAGTGGTATAGATATGAGCCTAAGTGCCGAACGAGTTGAAACGGCTCAAAAGATTTTTGGTATTATTAAAAGTAAAATTGGAGATAATGAGCAGTTTGCAAGATATATTGCTTTATTTGATTTGGAATATAACTATGTTTCTAATTATATGTCAAAAAATTTAAATATTCCAGAGATAAAAGCTTATAAACTTTTGGTTATTTTAACCTATTTGGAGTCTAGGGGTAATGTTTTTGCTCTATCTACTACAGGGGCATTTGGACCATTGCAAATTACTATGCACTACTATATGATGTATGGTCAGCCTAATAATCCATTTAATCCTAAATCTAGTTTAATTAAATTGGCAAATAAGTTTATATATTATAATAAAATAGGAAAGAGTTTGGATGCATCTGTCATAGCTTATAAATCTGGTTCATTACAAAAGTGTCAAAATAGCTCAAATATCAATGATGTTGATTGTAGATATTATTATGACTATAAACAGTATCTCTATGGTATGAGAGGTATGAGTAGAAAGAGTGATATATCCAGATACCTAACAGGTAAATCATATAGATACCCAGCACTTAATAGACTCAATAGAGCCAGAAATCTTTATAGTGCTAAAGAGTATGAACCCTATCAATATGCAGTTCTTAAAGGAAATATATTATTAGATATAGCTAGAGATAGTTTATATTTGGATGGAACTCATTTTAAATCTTTAGGAGAGATGAAACGCTCAGATATATATAAGCTCCAAGATAGATATGGTATCAATCAAATTGGTGTAGTTTCTGATAAAAAAGTCTGTTATTAAAATAACATTATAGTATATTACTAATAATAAAAATTAATATAATTAATCAATGTAATTTATATTCCTTTTAAATAAATTATGCTATTATTGTGTTTATATATTAAATTATAAAGGTAAATGTTAATTATGGATACTAGTTTAATTAAACAACAGGAAAAAAAAGCTCAACCAAAAAAGTTCACTTTAATAAAAAAGAGAAGTAATATATTATCATTTATAATAGTAATTATATTGATTGCAATTGGGATATATTTTTATCTATCACAAAGAAAAACCCCTTTATCTACAAATCAGAATTTTATTTTCAAAAGCATACAATCGCAGGAGTTTCATATTAATGCAACCAAAAATTATTTTAAAATAGAGGAGTTAAAAGGGAAAATAGTTTTTTTAAAAGTTTTTAGTTGGAATTGTAAATATTGTCAAAAAGAGATTCCTGAATTGATTAAATTAAAAAATAAGTTCAAAACAGCTTTTGATACTATTGCCATCGAATCAGAACATTACTCTAGTACGGAAAATCTTGATTTTATAAAAAAACAGAATATAAATTATAATATTATTAATGGAGATAAACAGACAAAATTTTTTGAATATTTAAAACAAGAGTATAAGTGGAATGGAGTTATTCCTCTTACTATAGTTATCGATGCTACTGGTAGGATTTTGGCATTTGAAGTGGGTTATAAATCCTATAGTTTGACAACCCTTTTGCAAACGACGCTTAAGCAACTAACTAGTGTTGCATTATCTAAGAAAGAAGGAGAAGATAAAAAATGAGACCCTTACTACTACCATTAACCCTTATACCATTAACAACTCTTATTGCTATATTTTTTATAGCTTGTGGAGATAATCAAGAAGACAATAGCAATGGAAATAGTTCGATTACGATTAATAAAATAGAAAAAACTATTACTAAAAAGCAGACTAATCTTGGTTGTGGGGATAAAGAGCATAATAGTTCCCAAGAGTGCAGAGAAGAAGATGAAAACTCTGCTCAATTTATTTTGAATACATTAGCAAAAGATTTAGATAGTAATAATAAAGATAATATTACAACAATCAAAAAGAATTTAACTTTATCCTTAAAAGAGATAACAAAAGAAGAGAGCAAACAAGATAAACTTAGAAATAGTTTGGTCGCCTTAGTTAATAAAGTTAATTCATCCAAAGGAGGGAAAGGAAAAGATTTACAAAACTTTGTTAGAAACATTAATGATAGTGAATTTGAAAATGAAGATGAGAAAAAATTGGGTACACCACACACTAATAAAATAGCTTCAATTAGAGATGAATTAACCAATTTAGTTGAGTTAGAAGATGATTTAGAGATAAAACCAAAAGAGGTAAAAAAGAGATTAGAGAGTTTGATAGCAAATGTAACAGAGTCCAAAAATAATCTATTTAAAACTCAAAAAACTCTTACAAAGTTAGTTAAAGAGGCAGAAGAGAAAGATACTCCTTCTGCTAAAAAATTTGCAAATGCTATTATTAAAGATGTATCAGATAAAAAAATTAGCATTATAGAAGAGAATGATAAGTTTTTTATTATAAGAGTTAAGAGTGGAGATAATCTATCTATACTAGCACAAAGATACTATAATAATAGAAATAAATATAAACTTATATATGAGGCAAACAGAGATAAAATAAATTCAAAATATGAGATTTATCCTGGTAGTAAATTATTAATACCAAAAATTTAAATAAGGAGAAAAAAATGAAAAATAGTGTTATTATAGGTATGTTGTTTTTGGGTAGTTATTTGGTCGCAGGAGGGGTTAATATAACTAAAGATTTAGAAGCAATTGTTATTCATGAGAATGATGGAGATATTAAAATAGAGAGAATTCAAGATACTAAGCATAAGTTAACTTCTGATTTTAGTAAAACTTCAAGAGAGTGTCCTCCATTTTGTGTTCAACCTATGAGTATTAGAGAGACAAAAACTATTGGAGAGATTGAACTTTTGAAATATATTAAAGATATGCAAGATGAAGATAGTAATATGCTTTTAATAGATGCACGAACTAGAGATTGGTTCAAAGAGGGTACTATTCCTAGTTCTATAAATTTACCTTTTACTATGTTGAAAAAAAATAGTAAATATCTAAATAAAATTTTAAAACTCTTGGGTGCTAAAAAAAATAGTAATGGAAAATGGAATTTTGATAAAGTACCAACATTGATTATTTTTAGTAATGGTATTTGGGATGCACAAGCCACAAAAGAGATTAATAGTCTTGTTGATTTGGGTTGTCCTAAAAATAAGATTTTATATTATCGTGGGGGTATGCAGAGTTGGAATATCCTTGGATTAACAGTCAAATAGAGAGGTAAAGTTTTAATGAAAACAACAATAATAAAAATAGCAACCACAACACTTTTTATATCTACAGTTACAGTAGCTCAGACTCCCATAACGGATAAAAAAGGAGTAGGTGCAAAAGAAGCATCACTAGAAATTAAATCTCAATCAAAAGAGTGGAAAAGTAAATATAAGTTTTTTGGTTTTTCACAAATAGGTGTTAGATTGGGAGATGGAGCTACAGCAGATAATCAAAATGGTGATTATAAATTTGAGGCAGACCGTATTCGTTTAGGATGGAAATATTTCTCTGGACCAATTGCAGGTAAAGTATTTTTGGACTTTGTAAAAGAGGGTAAAGATAATAGTGGAATAGGTGTTCCTGATTTAATTAAAGATGCATTTATCTCATATAAATTTAATAGTTCTGCCATAGTCAAAGCAGGTGTAATCAAAACTCCTGTAGGTATGGGTTTTACAATTCCAGGTTGGAACCTTGATGTTATTAAAAGAGGTTTCGATAAAAGATTAGCATTTGAGCGAGGTTTTGGTCTGATGCTATCAGGTAGAGCAATAGGTGGTAGTGCTAAAGTAAATGGTCTTGAGGTGGGTCATGAAAGACCTTATAATGGGTTTGGTTATGATATTATGATAGCAGGACAAGCTGGTCGTTCGGGTGCAGTTGTAGGGGCTAACTCAGGAGATGATAATGCTTATATGGGTCGTATTATGTATGATAGAGGTCAAGCACTTCATCTTGAAACATCTTATGGTATCTCTAAATCAGCAGGTGGTATTGATATAGATGATAGTATCATTGGTAATCAAGGTACAGAAGATTATAAAGTATTTAACTTTGGTATAGATTCACACTTTGAACGCTCTAATATTAAAGCAGAGTACTATAATGTTCAAAATATCAGAGGTGATGATGACTGGACTATGGCTACATTGGCTCTCACAGGTACATACTATTTTTCAGATGTTATTGAGGGAGCAGTTAAACATATTATTGGTTCAGAGGGGCGACATGGTGTTGATTCTGATGTGAGTAATACATATTTTGGTATTAACTACTATATCAATCCAAAAAATGCTAAGATGGATAGAAAAGCTAGAAAAGGAAGAAATCAACATCGTATTCAACTCAATTATGTTTTGGCAGATGGTGATACGAATTCATTTAAAGGTGTGGGTTCATTCTTTAGAGATGATACCATCTTGGTACAGTATCAATTTAAATTTTAGGAGAATTAGATGAAAAAACTATTAGCTATTATAGTAGTTACAACTCTATTGGGTTCGACACTTTTTGCTAAATCCACAGAAGGAACAAAAGAGTTAAAGATGTATGCTTGTGGAATTACAAGAGTTGCTTTTGTTAAAGAGTTAAATAAGGTATTTACCAAAAAGTTTGATATTAAAATTTCACTTAATAAAAAAGGTGGAGTTTCTTTTGTTTTAAAGGGTTTATCTGATAAAAAGGTAGAGATTGGTTCAGGATGTAGAGAACCATTTAAAAATGATACCGAAAAAAATCTCTGGTCAACACAGGTGGCATGGGGGGCTTTGGGATTTATAGTTAATCCTAAAAACAAGGTAGATAATATCTCCACTGAAAATATCAAAAAAGTTTTAACAGGTAAAATAACAAACTGGAAAGAGCTAGGTGGTGAAGATAAGCCTATTAACTTAATTATAAGAGAGGGAAAAGGTTCTGGTGTTGGTTCAACAGCAAGAGAGATACTATTTGGAGATAAAAATTATGAGTTTTCAAAAAAAGCAAAAATACTTAAGAGTTCAGGACCTATTAGAAAAGCTGTAATAGCAGACCCTTATGCTTTTGCTATTGATGATGTAACAAGTGCTCAAAGAATTAAAGGAATTAAATTATTAAAAGTAGATGATATTAAACCAACAAAAGAGAATATTTTGAATAAAAAATATAAATTAAGACGACCATTTTTTCTCTATCTTGACCGTAAACCAGAACATCTAGCCAAAGAATATATTGATTTCGCACTCAGTGATGAGGGACAAGCTGTTATATCAAAAACTGGAACAGCTAATCTTGATGAGGCAACTGGTGCAGGTGATGAAGAGAATTTAATTTTTCAAAATCTTAAGTTTAATATCAAAACAAAATAGATTTAAATCTCACCTCGCTGTAAAGCTCTAATCTCTTCTTGGAGCTTTTCCATCTCTAGTTTCTCTTTTTCTCTTCGTAAGTTAAATAGTTCTTCATCTCGTTTATGCCCTTTCATAGAGTGGTAACTAGATATTATAAAACCAAAAAATGATAGAATAGATGTAATAAGTGAGGTAAGTAGTATGAAATTTTCATTGTTTGAGAAATTATTTTCTGCTGATATGGATGGCATATGAGATTTTTCTCTATTTATATCTCCCATTTTTTCATGTTTGACTATCTTTTTTCCTTCTATTATAATAGATTGGAACTGGGTATAAAACTTAGTATATAGGAAAACAGCTAGTGATATAATAAATATTAGTGCAAAAAACTTCTTGATGCTCATATAAACTCCTTTTTCATTATTATAACAAGAGTTTTCATTATTAAATATTATAATTTATTACTAATCTCTTTTACTAATCTAAAATAGGCTTTTTCCATTGCTTCTATCATATTCTCTATGTATTTTCCTTTATAACTCTCTTTGGTATTAAAAAGATAGTTTGAAGTTTTATTTTTTCTTTTATCTAAAATTTGATAGTTTGCTTCTAGTGTGACAATATTTTTATAAGAGATAAAAGAGCTAATAGTTACAGAGATTTTTTTATCTATTTTATTTATATTTGACCAAGGGTAGGGGTAAATATTTGGGTTATTCATAGATTTTTGCAGATAAGATATAAGTACATTTGTTAGATGTTCATCCATAGAGTTTATCCAGTTGGCTTTGTCTATTTTTTCTAAGTGATACTTGGTATCTTTTCTATATATTGGTGAGTTTAGAAAATAGATGGGAAGTTCTATCTTCTCTACTGCGATAAACTCTTGATTTGATTTAGTACTCTGCATAAGATAGCTTGTATCTCCTAGTGTATATAGCTGTTTGGAGCTACATGCTCCAAATAGTAGTGTAATAGTTATGGTTAAAAATATCTTTTTCATCATTCATCTCCTAAGATAAGGGCATTGGGATTTCTATCTAGCATTCTATTTGTTTTATCAAATGATTTTGAAGCTTGTGAGAGTGCTTTGAGAGTTATAGATAGTTGGTCAGCAAATTTAGAATTACCACCATACTCTTGGCTTAATTGTTGTAAACTTATTAGTGTACTCTCCATCTCTTTTAATGAACTATTCAGATTTTTTGGTAGTTTGGTAAACTCTTTTTGAGATATAAAATGATTTAAATTATTAATTGTTTTGTTTAAGTTATTAACTAGAGAGTGTATTGATTTTCTATTTTCATTAGCTAGATTTGTATAACTATTTAATAGATTTTCTAGTGGTAGCTTTTTTAGTTTGACTAATATATCATTGAGATTATCTATTATATCTTTTTTAGGTGATATTTTGATAGTTGGAAATATATCATATTTGTCACCTTTGACAATAGTTGCTTTGTGGTGTTTATCAAATATTAGTTCTATATATTGTGACTCAATAATAGGTAAAGCTGAGGATAGTTTAGCTTTGAGTCCATGGTTTACTAGATTAGATATTATCTTTTTTTTGTTTATGGATTTATTATTTTTATTAGTAAATGCATCAATCTGTATTAATGCATATACACTACTTTCTATTGTTTTATTTCTATCATAGTATCTACTTTTTATATCAGTAACATATCCAACTTGGAAACCATGGAACTCAATAGGAGAACCTATTTTTAGATTAGTTATTGGTTCTTTAAATTTAAATTTATAGGTTATATACTCTCCTTTTCTACCTAATTGTTTTATTTTCATTTGAGCTATATTTTTATACAAGGTAAATATCTCATCACCTTTGAGTGAGTTATTTTTATCAAGTGAATTTATAGGTGTATATATAGCTATCCCTCCATGTACTAATTGAGAAATAGGTGCGATATTTATATCCAAATTAGTATTGCTAAAGTCTATATCAAAGGCACTTCTAGTATAAAATCTACTTTTGCTGTTTATAAATTTGACATACTCCTCTTCTACAAATATTGTAAAATTAATTCGTGTTCCATCAGGTGATATACCTACTCTCTCTACTCGTCCAACTTCCAACATACGATAATATATTTTACTTCCTTCTGATATATTATAACTTTTTGGTGCAGATAGTACAAAGTAACTTCCTTTTGCATCATCATTGATAGGAGATTTCTCTAATCCTATATAGTTATGTGTAGTCTCTTTCTCTTTTTTACCATACAATTCAATATAAGAACCAGATACTATAGTATCAAGCCCTGATACTCCATGAGAACCCACATCAGGATAGACAATCCAAAATTTAGCTTTTTTATTGAGATATTTACTCACCTCTCTATTCATTCTAGCTTTGATAATGACTCCTTGACCATCATCTGAGAGTGAAATCTTTTTGACGATACCTACAATCACATCACGCATTTTGATTGGACTTTGGTTTTCAATTAAACCAGCATTAGATTCAAATCTAATTTTGATAGTAGAACCAATCTTGATATAGTATTGATACCCAAGCCATAGAGCTATAATCATAGCTATAAAGGGAACAAGCCAAATAGTTGTAAGAATTTGAACTCCTCTTGATTCTTTGACTCTTGGTGCATTATATTTTTTCATTAATTTTTAACCTCACTATTTTTTTATTAATCTTGTATCAAAGGATAGAGCTGATAACATTGTAAAAAATACCATTAATGCAAATGCAGTTGCACCCTCTCCTGGGATTATCTCTACAGCAGAGAAGTGAATTAATACAGAGAGTATTGCTACAACAAATACATCTATCATAGACCATGAGCCTATTACTTCTGTGATATAAAATAGCTTATGTTTATCAATCATAGAAGATTTAACACTATATTTTGTAGCTATAAGTAGATATATTATAAATATAAATTTTAGTATAGGTACAAATACAGAAGCCAATAAAATAATAATAGCAATAGGATAAGAACCTGTCTCCCAAAGATGCATTACTCCTCCTAGTATAGTATTTTCATGTATTATTCCAAATTTTCTAGTAATTAAAATAGGATAGGCATTTGCAGGAATATATAAAATAATAGCTGTTATAAGAAATGCTATAGTTCTGTTTAGACTAACTCTTTTGTAGTTGTAAATTTTTTCATGACATCTACGACAGTATATCTCTCCACCTTTGTCTATATTAACAGCTTCACATATAGGACATCGTATTAACTTTTCTCTCATTTAAACCTCATAAATTTTTCTGTATTCATCCCAAAGGTCACTAAAACTAATCTGTTTAAAGATAAAAATATCTAATAAAATAACTATAATCAAAGACCAAAAAGCAGTATCTAATTCGAGTTGTGCATAAGCAAAAAGTTTAACCATAGCAACCAAAAGTGAAATAAAAAATATATCTATCATACTCCAAGGTAATATTTTGGCAATAAGTATCATTAATCTTCTAACCAAATATCCTGATTTTTTAAATTTCATAAGACTCAATAGCAGTATCATTGAAATAATAATAACCAAAGGAAATATAAAGATTAAAAAACTAAGCATCACTCCTACTATATAGTACTCATTATCAAATATAACCATAATTAAAGAGGGTAAATCAAGCTCTTGATAAATGCCATTGATATTTATATTGATAATAGAAAAAGAAAATCCTATAATAAGAGCTATTAATGTTACCCAACTTAGAGCCAAACTATTTTCTATTAGATTTTGGTGGTCTCTATAGAGTAGGCTATTACACTGTTGACAAAGAGCCTTTGTTCCTTTGTGTAGTTTGATTTTTCTATGTAAGGTATGGCATTTTTTACATATTATAAACTTATCTAATTCATTTTTATTCATATATATATTATAATAGTTTCTGCTTTAATCTATCTAATCGTTCATTGGATTTATCTATAGTTTCTTTTCTTATATCACCTTTTAATACCATCTGTTTGATAGTATCTACTAATCTTTTGGTACTTATCATATTTTTTACAGAGAGTTGATTTCCAAAAAGTAATAAATCATCACCTGCATTGATAGCGAGTTTTAGAGTATTTTTGAGACCATATCTATGAGTAATTGCACCCATTTGTAAATCATCTGTGATTACTACCCCATCAAAACCTAACTGATAACGCAATAAACCATTAACTGTTTTAGCCGAAAGAGTAGCTGGATATTTTGAGTCTAATCTTTTGTTAAATACATGAGCTACCATTATAGTATCTATCACTCCTTGCCTACTCAATACTCTATATGGCTCTAGCTCTTTTCTTTGCCATAATTTAGTAACATCTACAAAACCTTTATGAGTATCACCTAGTGATGAACCATGTCCTGGGAAATGTTTAAGTGCAGTAAGTACGCCATTTTGGTTCATTGCATTTATGAAAATGGTATCATATCGTATGACATCATTGGGGTTAGAACCAAATGAACGACCTAATTTATATATTACTCTATTTCTTTTATTAATAGCCAAATCAGCAACAGGTGCTAGATTATAATTTATACCTACAGAGCTTAGTTCTGCTCCCATATAATTATATAATTTTGAGACTTTATCATCTGACATACATCTTACATCTTTAGCTTTTGGAAATTTACCATAAAATCCATATTTCTGTTTGAGTCTTTGTACTCGTCCACCCTCTTGGTCAACTGCAATAAGGAGTTTACCATCCACACTACAATTTTGTAACTGCTTTGTGAGTTTTGCTAATTGGATTGGGTTAGAGATATTTTTAGCCTCTGCATGGTTAACAGGATTATAATCAAATAGTATAACTCCTCCTAAATTATAATTATGAATATCTCTACATATTTGACTATTAGGATAAGCTGTTGTACCCATAAATCCAACCATAAGCATAGAACCTATTTTTTTCTCCAAGGATTTCTCTATTTTTATTGGTTTTTGATAATTTATAGTTGCCTCTCTCTTATTATTTTTTGTATTTATTGATTGTGATTGTTGATTAGCACTACAACCATTTAAAATCAATAGCAGACCTATTATAATACTTTTTTTCATTCATTTCTTCTTTCATTTTTAAATTCAAGCGATTATACCAAATTAATTGGGTATAATTCGCAAAATTTCTGCAAGAGTATATCAAATCTCTTATTTTTAGGGACTACTTACAAATTCCCTACCACTTAAGCATAACAAGAATTCACCTTAATGAGTGACTATTTGGTATCGGCTGCAAAAATTGGGTTTATTATAATATAAGTACCCTACAAATTTAACTACAAAGAAGTAAGAACAAAATGACATTTAAAGAATTTAATTTCAAAGATACACTAAATCAAGCTATTTATAACGCAGGGTTCACAGAACCAAGTCCAGTTCAAAAAGACTCTATACCTATTATTTTAGAGGGTCTTGATATGATAGGTCAAGCACAAACAGGTACTGGTAAAACAGCTGCTTTTGGTCTGCCTATTATTCAGATGATGGATGGAAATAGTAAGGTTGAAGCACTAGTTATTGTGCCAACTCGTGAATTAGCAATGCAAGTAAGTGATGAACTTTTCCGTTTTGGAAAAACAGCAGGTCTGAAAACTGCCACAGTTTATGGTGGAATATCATACAATAAACAGATAGAGAGAATAAATCATGCAAATATTATTGTAGCTACACCTGGGCGATTGCAAGATTTACTTAAATCAAAAAAAATCAAAATTAATCCCAAATTTGTAGTATTAGATGAAGCTGATGAGATGTTAGATATGGGATTTTTGGATGAGATTAAAAATATTTTTACTTATCTACCAACTAAGAGACAAACTCTTATGTTCTCAGCAACAATGCCAAAGCAAATTAAGCTATTAGCAGAAAAGATTTTAAATAATCCAAAATCAGTAACTATTACAAAAAAAGAGCGAACCAATACAGATATTGCACAAAAATTCTATGTAGTTGCTGATTATGAGAGAGATGATGCACTTCTTAGACTAATTGATTATAAAAATCCCAATAAGTGTATTATCTTTTGTCGAATGAAAAAAGAGGTTGATAGATTATCATCTTATATGACTTCACAGGGATTTAAAGTAGCTTCACTTCATGGAGATATGGAGCAGAAACAGAGAGAAAATACTATTCGTTCATTCAAACAAGGTCTTGTAGAGATTTTTATTGCTACAGATGTGGCTGCTAGAGGATTAGATGTGAATGATGTATCTCATGTATTTAATTATCATATGCCATTTGATAGTGAGAGTTATGTTCATAGAATTGGTAGAACAGGAAGAGCTGGAAACAAAGGTGAGGCTATTACACTAGTATCTCCTAATGAACTTAGAACTATTAAAAGAATAGAAAAAGATGTTGGAGCAACTTTGGTAAGTAAGGTTATTCCAACTCGTCAAGAGGTTCAGAGTAAAAAAGATAGTGATTTATTAACTAAAATCACCCAAACAGAAGTAACACCATCAGCTATTGATATGGTTAAAACACTTCAGCATAATATGGATATCGTATCTATTGCTCACCTATTAGCAGCAATTGTACAAAAAGAGGTAGATGTAAAAGGTAAAGATATTATTGGATTAGGACAAGAAGAGATAGAAAAACTTATTGAGAGAGCAAAAAATCAACGAGGTGGCGATGGAAATAGCCGTGGTCGAGGTCGAAATCGTGGTCGAGGTGGAAATCGTAGAAGAGGTAATAATAGGAGAGATGGTCGTAGGAGTGAGAGTAGAGGTAGTGATAATAGGAGTGATAGAAGAGGTGGAAGAGATAGTAGAAATAGAGATAGAAGTTAATGTCTAAATTTTTTTTTATTATACACAATAAATACATTATTTATTTGGTATAATAGCTCTGCTATTCTACCAACTTTAAATTAAAAGGAAAAAATATGAAAAAAATTATATTTGCCATACTGCTTACACTAGTAACAGCACTTAATGCAGAGAGTGCTACTCAATCTCATTTCACAATTACAGATACCCAAAATAACTCTATTCATATAAGCGATTTGAAACAGGGTCTTCTTTTTGATGAGTATAAAGATAAAGCTATACTTCTAATAATGTTTGGACATAATTGTCCTCCATGTAGAGAAGAGATGCCTGAACTAATTCAACTTTTCAAAAATAATAAAGATAGATTAGCTATTATCGCTATTGAGGTTCAAGGTTATAAGACAGCACAATTAGCACAATTCAAAAATTCAGAAGGTATTAACTATACACTTATTTCAGGAGAAGATAATCAAAAATTTGTTCAACATATCTTTAGAAGAGCTGGATGGCAAGGTCAAATTCCATTTCTAATTGCTATAGATAGAAAAGGAGAAGTACAAGATATGAAAGCTGGATTACTTGGAAAAGCTATGCTTAAAGGATTTGTTGATAGTTTAAATAGATAAAATTTAAAGGAGGAGATAGGATGAATAAAAATAGGATAATATCAGCTCTTTTGTTATTAATGACAATGGTTTTGAATACAGGGTGTATTAAAAGATTTTTTGTAGATAATAAATCTACACCCTCTACTATAACTGATAACAAGATTAATTCAGTAGCTTCAAAAGAACAATTAAAAATACCTTCGGTTGGATGTAGTGATAATCTAACTACAAAAAGAAGTAATTGTGATAGAGGAACAATATCTAAAGATGATTTGAAACGAGTACCTAAAGTAGGAGAGCAACATATATTGCAGAGTATTCGAGGAAAAACTATCACTATTATTGAGAGAAAAAATGGATTTTTATTTCCTCAATATAAAAATAAAGTTATTGTGTTAGAGATGTTTGGTAAAGATTGTCCTCATTGTATCAAAGAGATACCTATTATAAGAAAAATTCGTAATAGATATAGAGGCAAGTTAGAAGTCATTGCTATACAAGCACAAGGTAGAATGGATAGGTTTACTGCTCGAAAATATATTAATAGACATAGAATTAGATACCCCATTATAGAGGGAGATGATGCTACAAACTTACAATATTTTATTCAAGCAACTTATGGTTGGAATGGAATATTACCTTATATACTTGTAGTCAAAAATGGAGTTACTGAACTTTCTTATTCAGGAGAAACGGATTATCAAGAGATGAAACACGATATTGATTCTCTTTTTTAGTTATAGTTTTGGACTATACTAACCTAATTAGTCCATTCTCAATTCGTACTAATCCTTCTAATTCAGCTTCATACACTCTACTATCAAATCGTGCAACAGCCTCATCTAAGGTAGGTGAGGTTTGACAAAAATAGAAAAACTCATCTCTCTGGATACTATTATCTTTAGGTACTACTCCATAACTCTGTGCAAATTTTTCTATATCATATATAGGTTCTGCTAATCCTTGTTCTACTAACTGATTAGTTCCATTACTCTCTCCTATACGATGTGGAAGTACAAATATTTTTTTACCCATTTTTAGAGCGAACTCTACTGAACGCATAGAGCCACTATTTATGTCAGCTTCTGTTACGATTAACAGATCTCCTAGAGCTACTACTACTTCATTTCGCACTACAAAACTCCATGAGGTTGCTTTAAAGGTTGGAGGGAATTGACTTAGTATTAGACCTTTTTGTTCTATCTCTTCTATCAAGAAACGGTTGACAGCAGGATAACGAATATCTAAGCTATTAGCTACCACAGCAATACTATTCATAGCTCCTGCACTAGTATGTGCTATTGCATCTACACCCATTGCTACACCACTAACTATACAGACACCTCTATTTGCTAATGATTTAGCGATTAAGTGCGTGAACTGTTTAGTATAACCAAGAGGTCTTCTAGTCCCTACTATAGAAACTTTGGGTCTATTTAGTAGTTCTTTATTCCCTATAAAGTATAACTCTTTGGGATATTTTTTCATATCATCTAATTCTACTATATGCTCTGTTATAATTTCCATCTTATAACAGAAATCCCCATAATAAATATGCAACAAGAGTTACTAATAATATACCTATTAAATTAGCTTTGAACCCCACTTTTGCCATTTGGCTTACAGGAATAACCCTAGAACTCATAATAATAGCATTGGGTGGTGTGGCAATAGGTAACATAAAGGCATAACTAGCTGATACAGTTGCTACCATTAATAGTAACATTCCTTGTTCACTCGGCATATCTTTGGCAAATTCATAAAAGATAGGTATAGCTATAGATGTTAGTGCTGTATTACTAGTAACCTCTGTAGAAAATGCAACTACAAAAGCAACCAATAGAAACATCCAAAATAGAGGCATATCACTAATAAAGCTAAGTTTATGTGCTATCTCAGAAGCTAAACCTGTACTACCAAAAGAAGAAGCAATAGTAAATCCTGCCCCAAATAGGAAGATAATCTCATATGGCAGGGTTCGTGTATCTTCCCATTTCAAAAATCCTATTTTAGGTACAAACATAAATAGACCAAAACTTAATAGTATCATCTTCTCATCTAATGCAAACTCCATTATCTGCTTTGCAAAAGTATTAGCAATTAAAAGTAAAGCTAAAGCAATCATAATACCATATAGTCGTTTTTGTTTATTATCTAGTTGTGGTATAGCATCTTCACCAACTCCCTCTACTGACTCATTTTTGACACCAAATGATAATAACCAAGGGATAACCAAAAGCATAATACCAACTATAGGTAACATCATATAAACCCATTGACCAAACTCTATAGTAGGCAGACCTTTATCTTCCAAAAATCCTAAGAAAATGAGATTAGGAGGTGTTCCAATAGGTGTCAAAATCCCACCTACACTAGCACCATAAGCTGTAGCTAATAGAAAACGGATTTTGAGTTTAATATTTTCACTCAAAAACATAGCAATAGGCATAAGAAGTAGTGTAATAGTTGTATTGGATAAAATAGAACTAAGAAGTGCTGAGGTGATAGCCAAAGCATATATAATCCCAGTTGGTGTTTTTGGGAAAAGGCTCAATAGTTTAGCTGAAAAGTACTCATGGAGTTTAATCTTCTCAATAGCAATAGCTAACATAAAACCACCCAAAAAGAGAAAAATAATAGATTTAGAATAGTTAGGAGTGATATGATTTAAATCCAAAATCCCAAAACTAGGAAAAAGTATAATAGGTAACAAAGAGACCACTCCCAAAGGTAACCCCTCATTAGTCCAAAGTGTTACCAAAAATGCCACCAATCCAATCAAATTAGATTGAGTAGCATTAAATGATGTCAATGCTAATAGATAAAAAGCTAAACCAATAGCCAAAGAAAAAATAATAGGTCTATAACTCTTTATAAAAGAATTTAATTGGATCATAACATTCTCCACAATATTTAATATAAAATATTAGCATAAAATATAAATATTGTAAAGAAAAATATTAAAAATATTTAATTAGTTTCTTGATTAACTATCTTGTTTGATGCAATCCATGGCATCATTTTACGAAGTTTATTCCCTGTTTTAGTAATCAACATCTCTTTATCATTATTTCTCTCTGCATTCATTCTTGGGTATCCTGCTTGACCTTCTAGTATAAAGTCTTTGGCAAATCTACCATCTTGAATTTCAGTCAAAATATCTCTCATAGCTTGTTTAGACTCTGCATTGATAACTCGTTTTCCTGAAACATAATCACCATACTCTGCTGTATTAGAGATAGAGTATCTCATATCTGCAATTCCACCTTGGAACATAAGGTCAACAATAAGTTTAAGCTCATGAAGACACTCGAAATATGCTAACTCTGGTGCATATCCTGCTTCAACAAGTGTTTCAAATCCTGCTTGTACTAGAGATGCTGTACCACCACAAAGTACTGCTTGTTCTCCGAATAGGTCTGTCTCTGTTTCATCTTTGAATGTCGTCTCTATAATTGCTGTTCGTCCACCACCAATAGCACAAGCATAAGATAGAGCTAACTCTTTGGTCTCTCCACTTGGATTTTGACCTACTGCAATAAGGTCTGGGATACCACCACCTCTTACAAATTCGCTTCTTACTGTATGACCTGGTGCTTTTGGGGCAATCATAGTAACATTGATGTCAGCTCTTGGAATAATTCTTCCATAATGGATATTAAATCCGTGACCAAATGCGATAGTAGCACCCTCTTTTAAGTTTGCTTCAATCTCATTTTCATAAATCTCTTTTTGATTTTCATCTGGAACTAAAATCATAACTACATCTGCTTTTGCAGATGCTTCTGCTACTGTTAATGTCTCAAAACCTTTGGCTTCTGCTTTTGCCCATGAACTACCATTTTTTCTTAACCCAACAACAACGCTTACACCACTATCTCTTAAGTTTTCTGCGTGTGCATGTCCTTGGCTACCAAAACCAATCATAGCTACTGTTTTAGATTTAATAATATCTAAATTACAATCTTTATCATAATATACATTCAAATTTTCCATTCTGTTTCCTTATATGGTTTAAAAAGTTCGCGATTATATCCAAAGATTGCTTATATGATTAAAAGGATTACTTTTACTTATCCTTGAATAAGGAGTTATTCATCTGGTCGATTGCCAGTATTATACTTATAACTATACTTTATAGTAAAATTCATGTATTAAATAGCAATTACCTTAAGCCACAATAGGGTGTATTTAAATAACTTTTGAGCAGAGAGATTAATTCTCTCTATCTCAAAAAAGTAAAAGATTAAGGATTTAAAAGGCTAATATAGAATTTCTTAGATAGTGTGTCATCTGCAGACATTCCGTGTTCTCTCTTATACTCAATAATTGCTTGTTTCAATTTATCATTCATTATTCTTGTTATTTCAACATCTTTGCCTTTTAATGCTAAGAGATAGCTGACTTGTTGAATTTTTTTATTTAGTGGCTCTCTTAGGAATTGATGTGAGAGATAATTGACTACATCAGGATTTACTTTTCCTCCTTTTAATAGAAGCCAATAAGGGAAATTACCTAGTTTACCAAGTACCTCTACAACACTTAATTCCACAAGTACAGCAATAGAAGCATGAACTCCTTGTGACCTAGTTACAGCATTATTAAATCCAAATCCACTACCTAAAATAGAAAAAGCAAATTCATTGGCACTACTTTTTTTCTCTATAGTTACTTTGTTGGATGTAGATGTTCTTGCTATATAGTTTCCTTTGTGCATATCTGAAGGGTTAAAGTTAATAGCAAGTATAACCGTTTGCTCTTCAGTATCGGCTGAACCATCTGCATCCCATCTATTGTGTCTCTTGCCTACTGTTCCTGTTCCTGATGCGTTTACTCCTTTATCTTTTGAACTAATAACATCATATTGAGTAATAGCTCCATTAATAGTATAAGCATTTTTTAGACCTTCACTATTATCATTATAAATTAAGGTTACAAAATTACCTATTTTATTGAAACTAGTTTTGACTATATCTGTAATATCTGCAGGTAACTTACCCCTTGCTGCTGTTTTATTTTCAATATTATCTACATAAATATTCATAGGTTCACCTACAAATACACTTATCATTGTATTAGTTCTTCTCAAAACTGTTGAATAACTTGTTTCAGCTTTTCTAATTACTTTTCCAGGAGCATCAATCTTGACTTTTGGTTCAGCAACACAACCAGCTAAAAGAAGAATAGCTAGTGCTATACCTGATAATTTTATTGTTGTTTTCATATTTAATACTCCTTTATTTTACAAAAAATTCAAATATACCAACATTTACATTACTATTGTCGGTTCTTGTACCAGCATTTATATCCATTGATAAACCCTTTGTTTTGGTGGTAGTACTTACCTGAGAAGTTTGTCCACCTACAATATTTGATAGTTGAGCTAAATTAATATTTTTTATATCAACTATAGGTTCTTTACTTAAAAGAGCATAAATTACTGTTTTCTCTTGTTCACATGTTTTACAATCTTTTGTTGCATTAATCGCCATATTTCCAAAGTCTCTAGGGAAAATATATTTACCACTTATTTCACTTAACGGTGAATTAGGATTAGGATATAATAAACCAATTTGTCCCTTATTATCAGCATATATAATATAAAGGTAACCCTCTGCATTTTTGGTATCTATAATAAATTGAATAGGTTCACCTTGTTTATATTTATGACTACCTCTTAAGGAGAGTTTTGTTACTCCTCCACTATTGAGTTGTGATAGTGTTATACCAGCAGGTTTTTGAGGGACTGCTCTAATAGGTTTGTTTACTCTATTAATTGGTTGTGAGGTGGGTTTAGGTGCATGATTATTTGAACATCCTATAGTTAAAATAGCTATTGTAACCAAAATAGATATTTGGTAAAATCGTTTTTGTTTCATTCTTCTTTTCTCCTTTTAAATGTTAATTTTAATTATTAATTATACCATAAATAAATGGCTAAAAAATGTCACTTTACAATAAATTTATATTTACCTAATTGTGGTTTAATCATTTCTGTTGTTGATTGAGGTATAGCTTTTATTCTTACTGCTCTACTCATAATCTTTGACTCTTCGGAATTTTTAGGAAAGCTTATTAACTCTTTTGTTTTTATCTTATTTATATCTGTAATCTGTTGGGCTGAAAGTAGTGTGTATATAACTGTCTCTTCCTCTTGACATCCTTTACAACTTTTGTATGCTTCTAAATTAAATTTTCCATTAGCCAAATCATCAGGGAATTTATATTTACCTTGTAGTTGTTGAGGTGAAACAAATCCATTTGGATACAGAACTGTTACATCATTTCCATCAACATAAAAAATCGTTAGAAATCCTCTTTCTCCTTGGGTATCAATAGTGAATTGAACCAATTCTCCTGTATTATATAGAGTTTTTTGATAATCAAGAGACATTTTTTTGACTTTATTATTAGTTATCATATCATCTAATGTATTTTGTAATGAATTTGTATGATGAACCACTACTTTTTGAGTAGTCTCTGAAGTGGATTTTGTATTCAAAAACTCATTTAAAGATTTACTTTGGATAGATGGTTGAGAGAAACTAAGTTTAGGATGATGAGGTGTACTATTTGTCTGTTTTGCATATTTTAATACATCTTTGACTAATATACTATCTATATCTTTCAATAGTTCATTTTCATATTTCTTATCTGTAAAAGTTTGATATATTGCATTTGTAAAAAGACTCCCTGTTGGTGTAGCTAAGGACTCCTCATTATCTTGTGCCGCAGAGAAAACAATATAATCACTACCTGTCAAAATATCTTTGGAGGTGGAAACTCCGATAGATAAACCTCTCATTTTTGTAGCTACTTGAACCGTTTGTGTAACATCATCAGGGCTTATACTTTTTGCTTTTACTTTTGAACCTATAGACCTAAACGCTGTTCCACTATGACAAGAGTCTAAAAAAATAATTTTTTTTGCTTTTATCTTATTAAATTCTGCATATAGTGTATCATCAAGTAGATGTTTATTTACATTACCATCACTCAAAACTAAAGTTTCATCTATATTATCTGCTTCATCACCGTTTTCATCAGGTTTGTGTGACCCATGACCACTATAATAGAAAGCAAAAAAATCATCTTTGTTTAATTGTTTAGCATAATCTTCAAGATAATCAACAATTTTCATTGATTGAGAATCATATAGTGTTTGAACCTCAAATCCCCAACTTTCAAAGAGTTTTCTCATTTTACTTGTGTCTCTTTCTATACCATCTAAATCATTTTTGCTACCTGGA
Source organism: uncultured Sulfurovum sp. (assembly GCA_964573285.1). Lineage (GTDB taxonomy): Bacteria > Campylobacterota > Campylobacteria > Campylobacterales > Sulfurovaceae > UBA1140. The sequence goes on from CAZNJD010000084.1 coordinate 35,397, forward strand.
GCATAATTACTAATACCAATAATTAATGCTAATTTTTTACCATTTTTTACCTCTTTTGAAGTAGTTGAACTTGTACCAACTGACAATCCTTTTGATTGAATAGTAGGCTTAAGCTCTTTGTTACACCCTTGCACAATAAAAATTGATACTAATAATAAAATCTTCATAAAACTTTGCATAAAAACTCTCCATATTTAATTATAGTTTAATTATATGACTTTTTATCTAAAAAGTATGTTAAAATTATTAATTTTATAAATAAAAAAAAATATTTTATAACTTTATAATGAATATATAATATAATTTGATGTACAATTATTATTGTCATAAGAAAAAATTAAGGAGTATATGATGAATTTTTTAAAAACAACAGTAGTCGCATTATTAATATTAGGTACAGTGGCTCAAGCTAGTACATTTGAGCAAAATGGTGTAAAAGAAGGGAATGATAGAATATCTGTTACTCTTTTAACTACAGTACCTGATGAAGGTGATAATAGAATAACTATACAAGCACAGTATGGTCGTTTCCTAACTAATGATTTTGAACTTCTTCTTGAAGGGAATAGCTATCTTTTTGGTTCAGATACCTCTTTAACTACAGTGGGATTGGGAGCTAATTATTATTTTGCAAAAACACCTGTTCTAACTCCTTATATTGGAGCAGAAGCCTATCTATATCATATAAAAAATGGTAGTAAAGAGGATGATTTAAATGGTGGTGACATTCATATTGGTGCACACTATTTTCTTAGTGAGAACGCTGCTGTTACACCTGTAATTGGTTCACAGTTTGTTGATTTTACAGATTATACACAGTCTTATGCTAATATTTATCTGACCTACTTTTTTAATTAAAAAACCTATCTATTTTTAAATTTTTTTTAAAAGTAGATATTTGACACAAAAAGGACATCTTTTTATGCTAAAATAATAATTAACATTAAAAAAGGAACAATATGAAAACTCTTAAACTTCTAACAATGTTTATACTAATATTTGGTATAATAGCTTGTCAAAACTTATCCCCTCAACCAAATCATAAAGGTATATCTAATACATCTTCAAAAGCAATTGATAGTAAAGAACCACTTACTGTAATAGGTGGAGAGTTAAGTTATGATTTTATTAACTCAATAGATAGTAGTTATAAACTTTATGGTATCAAATTTAATCCCAAAAACAGCACTATTGTAACATATGGAGATAGTAGCACTATTACTATTTATGATTTAGCTTTATCTCCAATTGCAACTATCAAGAGTAAAAATGATGAGATAAAAACTATAGATATAACCAAAGATGGAAATTATTTAGCGTGTGGTGGAGATGATGGTTATATTGAGATATGGGATTTAAATAGTTATCAATTGGTGAATAGAATGCAAAGTAACTCTGATAGTACTTTAGCTATAGCTTTTAGTTCTGATAGTAAAAAAATAGCTTCTGGTGGAGAAGAGAAAGTTATAGATGTTTGGAATGTGAATTCAGGAGAACAAATTGCAAGATTAGAGGGACATCAAAATGATATTACCAATATCGGTTTTATTGATTATAATAGAAAGATAGTTTCTACTGCTAAAGATAAGCAGGTCAAAATTTGGGATGTAGTAGGCAAAAGGGTTATCTATTCATATTTAGCACCATCAAATGAGTATGGCAAGATTACAAAAGCTAAATCTTTTGATGATTATACGATATTAGCACTAACTGAAGTAGAAACTGCTACAGGAAATAGTAGAAAAAGAAATGGACCCCCAATTTGGAAATATACTATTAAATTCAAAGATAATCAAGGCAATACTCTAAAAGAGTTTAATCAACATAGAGAACCTATTACAGATATTGCAGTATCAAATAATAGAAGTTATATGGCTACAAGTTCTATGGATAAGACTATTCGATTATGGGATTTGGAAAAGAAAAAGCATATTACCAATATAGTACTAAAAGATAGAGCTAGAGGTGTAGCTATCAATAAATCAGGACATATTCTTGTAGGTATTGAAGGAGATGATACAATCAAGCTTTTCCAAATCAAAAATAGTTTTGACCCAACTTTAAACTCTTCTGCTACAGCTTCGGCACAATCTGTAACTAATCGCTCTACACCTTGGTATAAAAAAGCTTATGCTATTGTAGTGGGTATCAATCATTACAAAAGATTATCTCTACCTAGACTTAGTAATGCAGTCAATGATGCACGAAGTGTTGCTTCTCTATTAAGAGCAAAAGGATTTTCAGTAATTGAACTCTATAATGAAAACGCAACCAAAGATAGAATATTAGATGCACTCAAAAAAATTAAGCAGGTAGCATCTAGTAATGATGCATCACTTTTTTATTTTGCAGGACATGGTGATGGAGTATCAGGACATAATGGAGTAAGAGAGGGGTACATATTACCATTTGATTTTGACTCTGACTTAAATAGCCCAAGTACAGATGTAATGTATTATGACAAATCGGCTATTAGTATTAGTTCGCTTGTTATGTATAGTAGAGATACTAAAGCAAAACATATTGGTATTATATTGGATTCATGTTTCTCTGGACTTGCAATGCAGAGTAAATATGCTACAAAATCTTTAGCTTCTGTTTCGGCAAAAGATTTAGATACCATTGAATATGATACAAAGACTCGTTCAGTTAGAATAAAAGCTACATCAACAACTACAGCTAATAATAGTAGTGAAACGATAAATATATTTAGAGATTTATTGTCTAAAAAATCTATAAATATATTGACAGCAGGAGATGACCAACCTGTATCAGATGGCTCAAATCACTCTCCATTTACACAAGCCTTTCTTAAAGCTTTAGAGATTAAAAACAAAGGATATGTAAGATTTACAACACTTGCTGAATATATTAAACAGTATGTTGAAAATAAAACAAATAAAAGACAGAAACCTCAATATAAAAATGAGAGTTTAGATGGTGGAGATTTTATATTTAAGATTTAGAGGAGATTTTATTCTCCTCTAGCATATTAGAGTTCTAAATCATCCGATTGGGTAGCTTTGATACTATATCGTTGAAGTAGTTCACTATCAATAGAGAGTGCTTTTTGTTTATCTATAACTACTTTAGAACCATCATCATCTTCTAATATGATATATTTATCTTTTATATTTTTTATAAGTTTATAAAAATCTTTGAAGTTTTTAAATGTTTTTCCATTAACCTTATCAATTTTCCAAAACCCTAAGCTATAATCACCTCTACTTAAACTTGATGCTAAAACTTTTAATAGTAATACTATCTCTTGTTTATCTTTTTTCGGAAATTTAGTAGCTCCATAACGAAGAGGTAAATTTGGCTTATGAGAAGAGACTAAAAGATTTTCTGTTAATGGCACAAAAACATAACCTCCAAGCATATAATATGTGGGCATTTTATCATAATAAAATTTGGTCATACTAAATAACTCTTTGCTGACTTGTTGAGGTAATTTAACTTTTAATTTAACTTTTTTACCATCTCTATAAACATCCAAAGAGACCTCATCTCCATATTGATGAATATCAATATAATATTTAAAATGAGTATATTGATTTTTTCTAAATTCAACTGTCCCATCACTCTCTATTTTATGACCATCTATAGCTGTAATAATATCATACTGTTTTAGTACCTTTTTGAATGGTGAGTTATATAGTACATCTACAACGAGTATTCCACCTTCATTTTGAGAAAGTTTGAAATACTCTTTTTGTGTAGGATTTTCAAGTAATTCAGTATAAATTCCAAGTTGAGGAAATCCATCATATCTCCCATCTGCTACATCTTTCAAGAAGTGTTTTATAATTGGAACAGGTACCATATATCCAATATTTTGTGAACCAGGGATTTGTTGCATAACTACACCTGCTATTTTCCCATCAGATATAGCAGGTCCTCCACTATTTCCAGGATTGATAGCTGCATCAATTTGTATAGATAAAAATTTTTGACCACTATGTACATAACGATTATGCTCAATTCTTGATACGATACCAGTACTAACACTAATAGTATTTCCACCCATAGGATAACCATAGACTGTTACTTTGTCTTGGATATTTGGCAGACCATCAAATTCCAAGGGTGTGGTATCTTTGAAAAATGTTTTATCTTTGACTTTTAGTAGTGCTAAATCAACATCATGAGAGACAAAAAGAACCTCTGCTTGATACCTTTTGGTATCACCATATTTTTTGACCTCTATAAATGTTTCATTAGCTACTACATGTGCATTTGTTAAAATTCTATTATCTGATATAATACTTCCTGAACCTGTAGAGCGTTGAGCGATACTATTCCATGGTTCGAGATAGTTTGGTTTTTTAGATACAGTATATATTTTTACAATAGAGCGATTGATACCGTTTGCATATATGATAGAGTTAATCATTCCTAATAATATAAAAAATTTTAGAAGATTTTTCACTTAATACCTTTATTTTAAATTTTTATAAGTATATCAAATAAAGGTAAACGGTTTATGAATGTAAAATTAATATGCTATAATTTCACAAAAATTTTAGGAGTTGTATTTATGGCAACAATTTCAATGGGTGATTTGAAAAAAGGTGTTAGATTAGAGTTGGATGGAAATCCATTTAGAGTAGTTGATTTTCAACATGTCAAACCAGGTAAAGGTGCTGCATTTGTAAGATGTAAGATTAAAAACCTCTCGACAGGTAAAGTAATAGACAAAACAGTACATGCTGGTGATAAGTTTGAGACTCCAGATTTGGAACAAAAAACTATGCAGTATTTATATGATGATGGTGATATGTTACAGTTTATGGATACTACCACTTATGACCAAATAGGTCTAACACATGAACAAGTCGGAAAAGATACATTTGATTTTATGATTGATGGTATGGAGGCTGAAATTCTGTTCCATAATGGCAAAGCCATATCTGTAGAGATTGCTCAAACAGCTATATATACAGTAGTAGAGACTCCACCAAATTTCAAAGGTGATTCACAAGGTGGTAAAAAACCAGCAACGCTTGATAGTGGTGCAGTAGTTCAAGTTCCATTTTTTGTTTTGGAAGGTGATAAAATTAGAGTTGATACAGTAGAGGGTAAATACCTTGAAAAAGCAAAATAGAGAATTTTATTATATATTTTTGATATAATAATAGGTTTTTTAATTTAAATATAAATGGAGTATAAAATTGAATATTCAAGATAGTATTAATGAAGTAAAAAAAGAGTTTACTGGTGATGAACAGATGTTAGCATCTGCTTTTAAATTAGAGAAATTTTATAAAAAGAATAAAATAGCAATTTTTGCAGTTATTGGACTGTTGGTAGTTTTTTTTAGTGCCAAAGTAGTTATGGGAGCTATAGAAGATAGCCGACTAAATAGTGCAAATGATGCTTATTTAGCATTACAAAAAGATGCGAAAAATGTTCAAGCAGTAGAGACATTAAAAAGTAAAAATCCTAAATTATTTGAATTATATAGTTATAAACAAGCTGTAGAAAATAGAGATATAAAAACATTAAAGACTCTTAGTTCAAGTAAAAATGAGTTTATATCTGATATGAGTAGTTATCATTTATCTCTTTTAGAAGGAAAAGTAGTTAATTCAAAGCTATATAAAGATTTTGCTTTGGTAGATAATGCTGCTATCTATATCAAAGATGGAAATATGGAAGAAGCCAAAAATCAATTAGCACTTATTGATGAGAAATCACCAGTATATAATATCTCTGAAATTATAAAACACTATACTATTAAAGGTAAATAATGAGTAGTAAATCTTTACTTCTAGGTTGGCTAATAGCACTCTTTTTTACTGCTTGTGGTTCAAAACAGTACTATACACCAAAAAATATAAGTAGTGGTGTATCTACTACTTCTAGTGAAGAAATAGTAAATTTCAATAGAGTAGGTGCAACGCTAGAGAATGGTAGAGTTTTGACTCGACGAGGTGAATTGAAGTTAAAGCTAAAAGATGGATATAAATTTATAAATAGTAATTCAAAGGGTGTGATAATATCTAACAAAGATGGTAAATGTATAGTTATGAAAAATGGAAAAACTCAAGCTATCAAATTTCCAAAAGAGTTAATTGCAGGTACTATTATTGATAGTAGTTTGATATATATACTTAGAGATAATAGTTTTGGTATTTATGATTTATCTCAGAAATCTATTGTCTATAATGAAAAAGGAGAAAAAGTTTTTAGTATAGACACTAGAGTTACAAATCCAATTCAAGTTGAAAAGCTAGTAGTTGTACCTCTATTAAATGGTAAATTGATTGTATTAGATTTTAAAGCACACAAAATTATCAAAGAGATATTGATAAGTACGGAAAGTAGTTTAAATAATATTATATTCTTAGAACGATTTAAAGATACACTAATTGCAGCTACACCATATAAAGTAGTAAGTATAAATAATCAAGGGAGACGAGAGTTCAAACGAGATATATCAGAAATTATAATAGATGATAACTTTATATTTATATTTTCCAAAGATGGTAAAATATCAAAATTAGATAGAACACTAACTGTACAAGATGAAAAAAAGTTTAAGTTTGCTCATTTCTCTGTATCTACTATATATAAAGATAAAGTTTATGCACTAGATAAACAAGGTTATTTAATTGTTACTAATAAAGATTTCACAAAACAAAAAGTATATGAATTTCCAGAAGTTGATGGATACTCTTTTGTGTCAGGTGGATATATCTATTATGATGGAGAGAAGATTGATTTGAATAGTTTAAATTATGAATAACATCTTTTAATGATAGATATAGTCCACAAACTACAATTTGAGAAACTGCTATTTAAATCTCTAAAACCTATCTCTCCTAGAGAATTAGGAAGTCGTAAAAAGATATATATATATTTAGGAGTTGACCTAAAAAGATATTATAGTTGTATTATTCATATAAATAAGAAGAGTCCAATATTACAAAAAGAGACCAAAGAGTTAATAGAGCTTCATAAAAAGTTAGAAGAGTATAATGATAGTGTAATCAAAAGAAAATACATCTACATCCAAGCACCTCTATGTTCTAAAGCTAAAGCTTTATTTGAAAAAGAGGATTGGATTGTTTGGATTGATTAAGAAACTACATAAGCACCATTAAATTTTTTGGATTTTAAAAGCTTATTTGCTTCCCATCTGTTACATTGTACTATTACTTTATAAGCTGTTTTCTTTCTTTTAGGTATATATTTCTTGACTATCTTAGCATTTTTTAGTTTATGTTTCTTTCTATAATTATACGCATATTTTTTATCAAAAAAAGATGCTATTTGTACATTATATATCTTTTCATATTTAGGTTTGTGTATCTTTTTGTATTTTTTACCTCTTTTGTGACTAGATGAGAGAACTTCTATTTTGACTCTACCTACACCTTTATGGGTTAAACCAATTTTCTTAGCTGCTCCATATGATAGGTCAATATCTCTTGAACGATAAAAGGGTCCTCTATCATTTACTCTAACTCTTACAGATTTGTGATTTGCTAGATTTGTAACTTTTAGTATGGTATTTAGAGCATAAGTTCGATGTGCTGCTGTCATACTATACATATTGTATCTCTCTCCTGATGCAGTTAATCGTCTATGAAACTGTTTACCATACCAACTTGCTTTACCTATTTTAACAACTCCTTTGGAAACATATCGTGGATAATATTTTATCCCTCTATCCATATATGCCAAGATATTTCGGTCTTGTGCAGTTGAGTATGTTACAAAGATAGATAAGCTAAATATAGCTATCAAAAGTCTTTTCATAATATTATTTAACATCATGCAATAGAAACTCCTATTTTAAAATAAAAACAAAATTATAGCATTTTAAACTGTTAAAAAAGAATAAATTGTGATTTTCTTTTTCATTTTTAAAAAAGTGTGAAGTATAGTCATTTAGTCAGTATGACTAAACTTTAGTGATAAAAATGACTAAAACTACTTGAAAAATAATTAAAAATATACTACAATTGCAAAAAAATTATATATAAGGATTATATACGATGGCAAAACATCAGTTTCAAACAGAGATAGGTCAACTCTTAAAATTAATGACACATTCACTTTATTCAAATAAAGAGATATTTATAAGAGAGTTAATTTCAAACTCTAGTGATGCAATTGATAAATTTAACTATATACAACTAACAGATGATAAATTCAAAGAAGATAATTGGACAGGTAAAATCGATGTAAATTTAGATGAGGAGGATGGAACTTTAACTATTGGTGATAATGGTTTAGGTATGAATGAAGATGATTTAATTAATCATTTGGGAACTATTGCAAAATCTGGTACTAAATCTTTTATAGAATCTCTAACAGGTGATGCTAAAAAAGATAGTAACTTGATTGGTCAGTTTGGTGTAGGTTTTTATTCTGTATTTATGGTAGCTAGTAGGGTAGATGTAATTACCAAAAAAGCTGGTGAAAGTCAAGCTTATATGTTTAGTACAGATGGTACTGGTGAGTTTGAGATTAAACCAGTAACCAAAGAAGAGCATGGAACAGTTGTTTATATTAAGCTAAAAGATGAAGAAAAAGAGTTCTTGGCAAAATATAGAGTTCAAGAGGTTATCAAAAAATACTCTAATCATATTGCATATCCTATTATGATACATTTTACTGAAGATGAGACTACAGGTGAAGGTGATGATGCAGTAACCAAAAAGGTTAAAAAATCAGAACAAGCTAATGCGGCAACTGCACTTTGGACATTACCTAAATCATCTTTGAAAAAAGAGGATTATTGGGAATTTTATAAATCATTAGCTCATGGTGATAATGAACCATTGACCTATTTGCATAATAAAGTAGAGGGTGCTAATGAGTTTACAACACTTTTCTATATCCCAAAAACTGCACCTATGGATTTATATAGAGCAGACTATCAAAGTGGTGTGAAGCTTTATGTCAAAAGAGTATTTATTACAGATGATGATAAAGAGCTATTGCCTACATATTTGAGATTTATAAAAGGTATTATAGATAGTGAGGATTTACCTTTAAATGTGAGCCGTGAGATTTTGCAAGAGAATAGAATTTTGGCAAATATCAAACAGCACTCAACCAAGAAAATCTTACAAGCTATCAAAAAGTTAAAAGATGATGATGCTAAAATTTTTACAGAACAGTATAACAAAGTTATTAAAGAGGGTATCTTCCAAGACTATACAAACAAAGAGTTGCTATTAGAAATAGTAAGATATAAATCTTCTACAGAAGAGGGAATGATTGGACTTGATGATTACATCTCTCGTGGAGATAGTGAGAAAAAAGAGATATATTATATCATTGGTGAAGATGAGAAAGTACTTAAAAACTCACCACTACTAGAAGCTTATAAAAAAGCTAATATTGAAGTATTGATTTTAGATGATAAAGAGATAGATGAGATAGTTACCCCTGCTATTGGAATATTCAAAGAGTGGGCATTAAAAGATATTACAACTATAGATGCACCCGATAATAAGACAGAAGAAGAGAAAGAGGTAATCAGCAAAGAGTTCAAATCTCTAACTGATAAAATAAAAGAGGTTTTGGGTGAAGAGGTAAAAGAGGTTAAAACAACTTCAAGATTAACTTCAAGTCCATCATGTGTAGTCAAAGATGCCAACGACCCAATGGCAGGAATGGCTCAAATGTTCGCACAAATGGGACAGCCAATTCCAGAGACACCACTTATCTTGGAGATAAATCCTGAACATGTTATGATTCAAAAGCTTGATAAGTTAGAGAACCAAGATATTTTTGCTGATATGGCTTGGATATTACTTGATAGTGCAAAACTTTCAGAAGGATTAGAGCCTAAAGATAAATCTGCATTTGCAAATAGAGTATCTAAAATAGCTACACAAGCACTATAAACTATTTTTCGTGGACTAGAAAGTCCACACTAAAAAAGGAAAAGAATGAATAAACATATTAAAAAGATTTCAAATGCTACAATTATTGGTAGCATGGGTGTGTTGATTTTATCAACAATGCAAGGTTGTGGAGATGCACCACAAGACAATAAAGCGGCAGAACAGTCAGTGTCGGCCATTAAAAAAGAGGGTGCAACTGTTACTATTCAAGAGTTTCTTAATAAAGATACAAATAAGAGTACATATAAAATTATAGATGAAGTTCCAAGCGTATCGACAAGAGTTATTCTCAAAGATGTAAATGGTACAGAGAGAATTCTTAGCCAAGCAGAGATAGATAAACTAGTAAAAGAAGAGGAAGCAAAAGTAGATGCAGGTACTTCTGATTTGACTAAAAAACCTGAAGAGGTAAAAGATAGTGGTGGATTGGGATTAGCTGGAACTCTAATGGCAAGTATGGCAGCAGGTATGGTTGGTGCAGCACTTATGAATAAACTCTCAAATAATCAAAATTATCAACAAAATAGAAGAACAAGTTACCGTTCACCAAGTACATATTCTCGTTCTCAAAGTAGTTTTAGTAAAGCAAGAGCAACAAATTCGGCAATAGGGAAAAGAGCTACAAGCTCCTCATCAACTCGTAGTTCGGGTTTTGGTAGAGCTAGAAGTTCAAGTAGTCGTTCAAGTTTTGGTGGTTAATATATGAAGTTAACACCTATAAAAGTTCCTAATAATAAATTTTTGGAACAGATTGGATTTTTTTGGCATACAGACCCTGATGAAACTGCATATGTAGCATCAGAAATTGTAGATATAACACCAAACGAAGCAGATGCTTATTATGAAGCTGTAAATGAACTCTATGAGATGTTTGTAGAAGCAGGTGAATATGTTATTGAGAATGATTTATTACATGAGATTGGAATACCATTTAATCTAATTGATGCAGTCAAAATGAGTTGGGATAATGATGTTAATTGGCACTTATATGGACGATTTGATTTAGCAGGTGGAGTTGATGGTAAACCTATTAAATTAATAGAGTTCAATGCAGATACTCCAACAGCACTATTTGAGACAGCTATATTACAATGGGCAATACTCAAATATAATAATATGGAAGAGACGCATCAATTTAATGATGTATATGAAGCTATTAGAGATAATTTCAAAAGAGTTATAGTCTTAGATGGTGATATAAATGATTTTGAGCAAAATTATGAGGGTTGGAAGATACTTTTTTCATCAGTAAAAGATAATGAAGAGGAAGAGAGTACTGTTAAACTTCTTCAAACTATAGCCGAAGATGCAGGATTTATAACAGAGTTTGCATATATGGAAGATGTAGAGTTTGATGCAAATGAGGGAGTATTCTATAATAATATTAACTATGAATACTGGTTCAAACTATTTCCATGGGAAGATATAGCCATAGAAGAGAGTGATTTAGCTAGATTGATGACTCAAATTATGGATAATCAAAAAGCAATTTTCCTTAATCCTGCTTATACTTTGATGTTTCAATCAAAAGCATTTATGAAAATATTATGGGATTTATATCCAAATCATCCTCTACTGCTAGAGACCTCTTTTGAACCATTAAAAGGCATAGCACAAGTAGAGAAAAAGATATTTGGACGAGAAGGTGCAAATACTATTATTGTAGATAAAAATGAGAAGATAATAGAAGAGCGAGATGGTGAATATGGTGAATTTCCATCAATATTCCAAGAGTATGTTGAACTACCAAAAGATAGTAAAGGTGATAGCTACCAAGCAGGAGTATTTTTTGCTTATGAGGGTTGTGGACTTGGATTTAGACGAGGTGGTTTGATATTAGATAACTATTCTAAGTTTGTAGGGCATAGAGTGGTTGTTGATTAAATATATATTTAGTTGGGATAGTTTTAACTATCCCGTATTTTCTCTTTGAGTGATGGTATAAGTTTAGCTGAAACTGATAGTGTATCATATCCCATATCTAGTAATTTTGTTGTTACCTCTTCCATTCCAGCTAACTCTCCACATATACTTATAGGTTTGGTTATATTCTCTTTTATTATTCTCAAAGCACTCATAAGCATAGGTGAACTAACATTTACATGTAGGGTAGGGTGGGTTCTCTCTATTGCAAAGAGATATTGAGTAAGATCATTTGTACCTATAGAATAGAAGTCAACTACTTTATTAAACTCTTTGAGTGCAAATATTACACATGGAACTTCTAGCATAATACCAAATTTTATATTACTAATATCAACATTATTTTCTTGGGCTACCTTTTGGGCTATGGTTTTGGCCTGATTAAACTCTGCAACACTACTTACCATTGGAAACATAACTTTGAGTGGCTTTTGATTGTGAGCCAGAAATATACCTAATAATTGCTCTTTAAATAGTGTTTGTTCTTGTAGAGAAAAACGGATACCTCGGACACCCAAAAATGGATTTGGTTCTTTGGGAATTGCAGCATAAGGTAGAGCTTTGTCTCCTCCTACATCTAGTGTTCTAATAGTTATATTATTAAATATAGTCATTATTTCAGCATAAGTTAATATTTGCTCTTCTAGTGTAGGTTTTTTATCTTGAAATAGAAACTCTGTTCGTAATAGTCCTATACCATCTGCTCCTTTCTCTTTCGCCTCTTGGGCTGATATAACATCTGTTGCATTTGCCAATATATTTATATTTTTGCCATCTTTGGTAATTGCTGGTTCAAATCTCTTTTGATAACCTATCTCTTGAAAAGCTTTAAATGCTATTTGTCTATTATATGCCTTTTCCAAATCATTTGAAGTTGGAGTTATAACTAGATTACCACTATTAGCATCAAGTATAGCTTCTGAACTTGGAGTGATAATATCATCTATAATCATAGAAGCTATTCCAAAAGAGCGAAGAAGTATTGATGAGTGTGAGGTTGGTGTACTTTTTTTGAGTACTACTCCTGTTACTTTGGTATCTGCTAGTCTCATAATTTCACTTGGTAATAAATCTTCTGCTACTAATATATATGGAATATCTGGTAGTTCTAAGATAGTATCTATCCCTAGATGTGATAATACTCTCTGTTCTACATCTTTATAATCAGATATTCTTGATTCAAATCGTGTATTTTCTAATTTTTTTATCTCATCTTTAATAATATTTCTAAAGATTTTGATATTGGTACAGTCATATCTAAATATATCACTAGAGAGTAGCTCTTGTTGTGCTAAAAATATTTGAGCTTCATCTGTTGTTTTATTTTTTATATATAGTTCATATAACTCTTTTTTTGCAATTTTGAGTGCATCTCTAAAAGATAATCCATTTTTATTATCTTCTCTCTCATAGGTTTCATACTCTATTAGTGGAGCTATGGCTACACCTCTTCCTATGGTTTTACCTTTAAGAGTTATTGATTCATAACTCTCTTCTTCCTGTTCTACCTCTTTTATCTCTTTATCATTTATCATGAGTTGTAGGAAATATGACTCTAGGTACTCTGTGGCCTTTTTAGCATCTTTACCTATAGAACGCAAGATAAAACTATCACCTTTCTCTAAAGCAAGAGATAATATTTGAGATGCTTGCGTTGCTGATACTTCTTGATTTTTGGCAACTATAGTAATAATAGTTGAGTCAAACTGCTTTACCTCATTAGTAAATTGTCCAATAGGTCTTAGATGAAAACCATTAGATGAGGTGATAGTTAGGGTCGTCTCTATTGTTGGTCGTTTTGGTTTTAATAGTTTTTTTATAAAATTCATTGGCATTTTCATTTTTTATGAGATTATATACTCTTTTTATTGAGTTTTCTATAAAAATTTAATATTATTAAGGTTATATTAGTTTTTAGTCTATTTTTGTTTCAACCCCTTAAAACCAAAGAAAAGGTATAATACGCGAAATTTTTTGAATGTATATATAAAAGAGATTTATTTTCTTATAAAAAGGTTTATCTAATGTTTGAAACAGTTATTGGGCTTGAGGTTCATGTCCAACTTAATACCAAAACAAAACTTTTCTGTTCTTGCCCTACAAGTTTTGCAGAGCATCAAAATAGTAATACTTGTCCTACTTGTTTAGCACTACCTGGTGCTTTGCCTGTTGTAAATAAAGAGGCAGCAGTAAAAGCTATGAGATTGGGATATGCTATAAATGCTATCGTAAATCATAGTTCTAATTTTGATAGAAAAAGCTACTTTTATCCTGATAGTCCATCAGCTTATCAGATTACACAGCTACATAAGGCTATTGTGCAAAAGGGTGAGTTATTTATCGACCTAAAAGATGGAACAAAAAAGAGAATAGGTATGACCCAAGCTCATTTAGAAGCAGATGCAGGTAAAAATATACATGAGGGTAACCACTCTAAAGTCGATTTAAATCGTTCGGGAACACCTCTGCTAGAGATAGTAAGTGAACCTGATATGAGAAGTGCTGATGAGGCTGTTGCTTATCTAAAAAAACTTCACTCAACTGTAAGATATTTGGATATATCTGATGCAAATATGCAAGAGGGTAGTTTTAGATGTGATGTGAATGTATCTATCAGACCCAAAGGTCAAAAGGAGTTTGGTACTAGAGTAGAGATAAAAAATATCAACTCATTTCGATTTGTAGCTTCTGCAATTTCTTATGAAGTACAAAGACAGAGTGAAGCATATGAAGATGGAGTATATGACCAAGAGGTTTGCCAAGAGACTAGACTTTGGGATGTAGATAAGGGTATAACCAAATCTATGAGAGGTAAAGAAGAGGCAGCAGATTATAGATATTTCCCAGACCCAGATTTGCGTCCACTTATAGTAACCAAGGAGATGATAGAAGAGGCAAAAAAAATGCCAGAACTCCCAGATGCTAAAGTCAAAAGATATGTAGAAGAACTTGGAGTGAAGAAAATAGATGCATTAGTATTGTGTCAAACCAAAGAGTCAGCATATTTTTTTGAAGAGATGTTAAAGAGTGGAGCAAGTGCCAAAGCTTCAGTGAACTGGTTGAATACAGAGCTATTAGGACGCTTAAACAAGGTAGGATATAATATTACTAACTCACCTGTATCAGCATCCAAATTAGGAGAACTTGTTTCCAAGATAGATAATGGAACTATTAATGGAAAAGGTGCAAAAGATATTTTAGATGTGCTTATGGAAGAGGATAAAGATATAGATAAACTTATTGACTCTATGGGATTAGCACAAGTTAATGATGATAGTGCTATATTGGAGATAATTGATACTATATTAGCCAATAATCCAGATAAAGTAGAGCAATATAAATCAGGCAAAGATAAACTATTTGGTTTTTTTGTAGGTCAGAGTATGAAAGCATCAAAAGGCTCAGCTAATCCTCAAAAAGTAAATGAGTTACTCAAAGAGAGATTGCGTTGATAGTAAAAATAAATTTTATATTGTAGAGAGTTTATCTCTACTGTATAATTATGCATATATCTTAGAGATATAATATTCATAAATAGTTCTAGCTTCATTAAGTGCATTTATAGACTTTTCGTTAATTTTCCCCTCTTTGGTAATAGGTATTGTCATTAACTCTTCTGCTTTTTCCATTAATCTTTCACTCTCTTGCATCTCTTGTAGTGATGATTGATGGTATTGACTGTTATCCTCTAATATACCCTCTACATGTATTATTCTTTGTAGTTTCGCATTTTGTTCATCCAAAAGAACTTTATAATCTTCTAAGAGAGGAACTACCTTTTTAATATGTTCATCTATCTTTTCCATCTCTGTTTTTGACTCTTTTTGTTTATTTACATATATATGTGATTTTTCAAATGTATCATTAGCAACTTTGAGGTTTTTATTCTCTTTAATAGATACATAAAGCTTATAAACCATAAAACCAATAATAAGTGCAGTTAATCCAACTGTTATCATTCCAAATAGAGGATTACCCTCTCCTCCTGTCATACCTCCACCAATCCAACTCATTATCTTATTTATAGATGCATCATCAGGAATAACGGGTGGTTGAATTGTTACACCTACTTTGGTACTAGCAACAAATATCCATCCTACTGCTGTAGCTAACATTGCCAAAATAGCAAGAATAAAAGCAGTAATTCCACCACCTGATATATTACGAACTTTTATATTACTATTTGTATTTCCAAGAGATATCTCAAATGGGTCATCAGACTCTGGTTTTATATATACAAATGATGCTTTTTCTAATAATATTTGACTTTGTGTAATGGTACTACTAAGCAGAGTGTTTTTAATCTCTTCAAATTGCCTTACATCTTTTTCAATACTCTCTTTGGTAGCTTCTATTTCACTATCTGCTTGTGATATAAGTTCTATAGAGTTTTTTATCAACTCTTTGGCCTGTTCATTCTTTTTAATAGGTTTGAGTATCTTATTCTCTATCACTATATCATTATTCAACTCTTGCTCCATATTATGAGTGTTATTTCCATCTAAATCAGATACCTGATTATTGTTTTCCATTTTTCATCCTTACTTTTTCTTTATTCTAACATATCTATATATAATTTTGATTAATTAGAAGCAGATTTAACAAATAGCTTGGTATAATACTTAAAAAAAAATTTAGGATATATATGGGTATATTTATTGCATTTTTGATATTATCATTTTTAATATTTTTTCATGAACTAGGTCACTTTACAGTGGCTAGACTTTTTGGTGTTCAGGTTGATGTATTTAGTATAGGATTTGGAAAAAAGGTTTATAGTAAACAGATAGGCAAAACTGAGTGGAGTTTATCTCTTATTCCATTAGGTGGATATGTTAAGATGAAAGGTCAAGATGATAGTGACCCAACTGCTGTAAATTATGATAGTGATAGCTATGGTAGCAAAACACCTTTGCAAAAGATAGGAATACTCTTAGCAGGACCTTTTGCAAATTTTTTAATGGCTTTTCTACTCTATTTTGGTGCATCACAGATAGGTACACCTCTCTCACCACTATTTAACTATAGTCACTATATAGCTCCTATTGTTGGAGGTTTTTCTGATGACTCTCCTGCTAAATTAGCTGGATTAAAAGAGGGTGACAAGATACTCAAAATTAATAATACCCCAATAAAAACTTGGGAAGAGATAGGTAAAAATATCCAAAAACAAGGAGATAGTTTACACTTTACTGTATTAAGAGAGAATGGTGTTTTAGTAGATTTTGACCTTAAACCAATTATAAAAGAGCAAAAAAATAGATTTGGAGAGTTGGTTAAGCGAAAACTTATAGGAATAGCCCCTAAAGTTTCTAATGAAAAGTTATATTTTTCTCCTTTAGATGGATTATCATTTGCTTGGAATGAAACAGTTCATGCTTCTACAATGATTTTTCAAAGTGTTCAAAAATTAATTACAGGGGCAGTTCCTGCCAATCAGTTGGGTGGTGTTATATCTATTGTAGATATAACAGCAAAAGCTAGTCACTCAGGTATTTTGGCATTGCTATTTTTTACTGCACTTATCTCTGTAAACTTAGGAGTTTTGAACCTATTGCCAATACCTGCACTTGATGGTGGACATATTACATTTAATATATATGAGATGATACGAGGCAAAGCCCCAAGTGAAGAGATAATGTACCGTTTAACCTTGCTAGGATGGGGGATTTTGCTCTCTCTTATGCTATTGGGATTATACAATGATATATATAGAATGATATTAGGATGATAATAAGATGATAAAAACAAAAGAGATATTACGAAAAAATTTAGATGAAGTTATTTGGAATATAGAACAAGCTAGAGTTCAGGTTAGCCAACATCATATAGTTAAATTGGTAGCAGTGGGTAAATATAGTGATGAACAGAGTATTCAGACACTTTATGAATTAGGTCAAAGAGCTTTTGGTGAAAATCAAGTTCAACAGTTAGCAATTCGTATGCAAAATTTAGATGATTTCCCAATAGAGTGGCATATGTTAGGACATCTACAGAGTAACAAAATAAATAAACTCATAGAGCTAAAACCAACTCTATTACAATCACTTAATTCTATAAAGTTAGCTCAATCTTTAAACAATAGATTAGTTGAAAAAAATCAAACTATGAATGCACTATTACAGATAAACTCTGCTAATGAAGAGAGTAAATCAGGTGTTAATATAGATAATGCAGTAGATATTTATCTACAAATTAGACAAGAGTGTCCAAATATAAATCTAAAAGGTGTCATGAGTATAGGTGCACACACAGAAGATATAAAAAAGATACAAAAAAGTTTTGAATTAACATATAATATATATGAAAAATTAATAAAAAATGGTGCTTCAACCTGTTCTATGGGTATGAGTAATGATTATGAATTGGCGATTAAATGTGGTTCTAACCTCGTTCGTATCGGTTCAAAAATATTTAGAAAGAGATAACAATGAGACAACTTGTACACTATTATAAAGATTTTAATAAGTTTAGAGATTGGTGTGAAGAACACAATATAAAAAATTCTGATAAACTACTAATTGAGATAAACTATCCAGATGATAATTATCTTAAACTAAAAGTTCTCTTGAAAGAGTTAAAGAGTAATTTTCCTGATGCAACAATAATTGGAATGCAAAGTTTTGCTAGTTTCAAAAATCATCAAATCTCAGATTTGAATAGAGACCCTATTATCTCTATTATGGAGTTTAAAACAAGTAGTATATCATCTATGATTTTAGACTTTAGCAAAAATTATTTAGAAGAGGAGTTAGATAATTATAAAATTGATAAAAATTATATACAGAAATTTTTACAATCTGACACACAAGCTATTGAGATTTTGTCTAGTTTTAATAGTTCTAAAACAGCATCATTGATTAATACTATAGGAGAAGATTTTGGTCATCTTAAAATCTTTGGTGGAGGGGCTACTAGTAAAGCACACACTACACTCTCTACATTTGTTTTTCATAATGGTAAGATATATGACAAAGCTATAATATTAGTATTTTTACATGGAGAGAACTTATCAGTTGAACTATATCAAGCATTTGATTGGAAACCAATAAGTAAAAAGAAAAAAATTACCAAAGCAGATAACTCTAATATATATATGATGGAAAATAATCCAGCATTAGATATATATAGAAAATATTTCCCAAATATTGAGACAGCCAAGTCGGTATTTTTACAAGTTCCATTATATATTACCAAAGGAAATATCTCTTATACTGTTCATATTTTGGATACAGATACTGAAAAGCAGAGTATATTAACATCTCAACCACTACAAAAGGGGGATATTGTTCAACTCTCTATTGGTAATTATAACACTATGATGAATAGAATTCAAGAGATTTATAATTTCTTGTCTCATACCCCTGCACAAGCTTTATGGATTGGAGCTTGTATCTCTTATGAGTATGGTTTTAGAATTCCTATCAAACATTATATATCAAATATCAAAACCAATAATCATATATTCGGATATACTACAAGTCAAGAGTATTTTAATGAGGAGAACCACCCTAATACTTTTCATAATCACACTTTTGTTATGGCTGCTATTAGTGAAGCCAATGATAAATATATAGATTTGGTAGAGTACAAAGATGATAATATCTCCCCTTTTGAAATAGCTAATAAAAATTTATACTCTATTATGCACAAAACAGCCAATGAGCTTAACCGTTTGACTGAAAATTTAGAGATTAGAGTAGAGCAGAGAACCAAAGAGTTAAAAGATTTAAATGATGACTTACAAATTAGAATTGATGATGCTGTTAGGGAAGTGAAAAGACAAACAGCTATTATGAATCAGCAATCAAGATTAGCATCTATGGGGGAGATATTGGAAAATATTGCTCATCAATGGAGACAACCACTCAACTCTGTATCTTGGATACTCAATGATATACGATTTAAATCAGAATTGGGCAAAAGAGATGAGATAGATATAGAGGAGGTTGCTTCCAAAATTAATAACTCTATACAGTTTTTATCTAATACTGTAGATGATTTTAGAAAATTTGTTGATAAATCTGATATGGCTCAAACATTTAATCTTAAGACAACCATAGAGTCAACAATTAAAATTATTGAAGATACATTTAAACAATTGAATATACAAGTTGTATTAGATTGTGACAAAAATATTACCTATAAAGGGTATGAAAATGATATTAAACATACAGTTATGAACCTTATTAATAATGCTAGGGATGCATTTGAAGAGAAAGGGATAAAAAATGGTAAAATCAGTATCCGTGTATATCATGAAAAAGATGAACTAATTATTACGGTTCAAGATAATGCAGGTGGTATCCCTAAACCTATCTTAAAAAATATTTTTGAGCCATATTTTACTACTAAACATAAAACAAAAGGTACAGGACTTGGACTTTATATGAGTAAAAATATGATAGATAGAGTACATGGAACTATAGAGGCATTTAGTATTTTAAATAAAAAGACTACATTTGTTGTAAGACTTCCAGATGAGGGAGCAGAACCATCCTCTTTAGTTGTAAGAACAGAATATGAAGAAGAAGATATAGAAGAAGAGTGATAGTGTGGGTTTTATAACCCATACTACGGTAGATATGATATTGTAGGTATCCCCATTCCTTCATCAAATCCACACATTAAATTTGCTGCAACCATAGCTTGTGAACTTGCCCCACGCAATAGATTGTCAATAGCAGAACTAACAAAAAGTGCATTATCATTTTTAGATGCAAATATATCACAAAAGTGAGTTCCTGCTGTACTCTTAATATCTACAGGTTTCTCTCTAATACGAATAAAGGAGTCATCTTTATAATGATTTTGCAGAATTTCAAGTGGCTCAATATCCTCTTTTAGAACAGCATAAATAGATACCAATTCACCTCTAGTTGCAGGGATTAGATGAGGTACAAAATTAACACTCATTTTGACATTATGAATTTTTTCTATTTTTTGTGCTATCTCTGGAGCATGTCTATGTTTGAGAGGATTATAAGCGAAGATATTATCATTGATATTTACAAAATGTGTAGTCTCTGATAGCTTTTTACCTGCACCACTTACTCCTGATTTAGCATCTACAAATAGAGGTATAGAGGTATCAATATATGGAATAAAAGGTAATATTCCCAAAAGTGTAGCGGTAGGATAACATCCTGGACCTGCTACTAGTTTAGCCGTTTTTAACTCTTCTCTATAATACTCAATCAGACCATAAACAGCATTACCCAAATTATCTTTATCTTCATGTTTACAGTAGTGCTTTTCATAAGTATCTAAATCTAAACGATAATCAGCCGATAGGTCAACTACCTTGACCCCTTGTTTTATCAAATCTCTAGCAAATCCCATTGATGCTTTGTGTGGAAGTGCTAAAAAAACTAGTTCACACTTTTCTACTACAGATTTGACGGTAGCTTTCTCAACAGGATAGCTAATTACATCTACTAATGATGGGTGTATCTGCTCTATCACCGTATCCCCTGTGGTAGTTGCTAAATATTTCAGTATAAATCTTGGGTGATTGATAAGCATTTTAATAAGTTCCAAACCAGTATATCCACTAGCTCCAACTATACCAACACTTATCATTATATCTTATCCATACACGAAATATTTTCTATATCAAAAACCTTTTTACCATTAGGAAGATTAATCTCAACCTCATCACCCTCTTCCTTGCCTAATAGTGCCTTGCCCATAGGAGAACCAATAGAGATTAGACCTTTCTCTGGGTTTGACTCTTGAGAACCCACAATACTATAACATATTTCACTATCATCTTCTTGGTCAATTAGTTCAACTTTTGAACCAAAACTAACTCTTTTGTGAGGTAAACAAACAGGGTCAATCACATGAGCTCTAGCAACCAAATCGGTTAAGTCCAAAATTCTAGCTTCCATTAAACCTTGTTTATCTTTCGCAGCATGATATTCAGCATTCTCTTTTAGGTCACCTAACTCTCTAGCAGTATCAATTACTTTTGCTATTTTAGCTCTCTCTACAGTTTTTAGTAGTTCTAACTCTTTTGATAATCTATCAAATGTTGTTTTTAACATTGGTTCTTTTTGCATGGATATTCCCTTTTCTAATATGATTTTAATTTAGGGTATTATATCACAGCTATACTTTTTTATAATCTGTATAATTATTCATTTAACTTTAAAATGATATAATATTAATTAAAATTTATTTTAATTAAAGAAAGAACTATTATGGAAACACTAATACATGACCCTTATCTAAATACTGTCAAAAGAAGCTTAGAAGATAAGAAATATAAAGAGTTACAAGTTAAGAAGAGAACTCAAGTGGATAATTTTTTGAAAAAGAAGTTTGAGATAACAGATTATATACAACTTCCAGAAGGAGTAGCAAATATGCTATTTTTTATAGCATTTTTAGTTGTTCCATATATAGTTGGTATAAGTTTTATATTTATTGTCATTGCAAGAGCTAGTTTAGATACCTTTTGGGAAATAAATATTAATGAGTATTCTGTTTATTGGGCTATAGGATATGAGGTGATAGCCTCTTTTTTACTTTTTATTATTATCAAAAGTGCTATCACCTTTAGGAAATTATAAATTATCTAATATGTTCTAATGCCTCTTCCATTAAAGCTATATGGTAGTTTTCTTGGTTATTAATAAATGTAAAAAATGATGCAAAATATTCAGAACTACTACTCACCGCCTCTGCTAATCTTTTACACTCCTCTTTTGCTCCTATCTCTTCTTGGATACCATCTTTTAGGAACTGTTCTAAGTTATCAAATTTATAAATCTCTTCCATTAATCCTCTAGGCACTCCCAAAATTCCCATATCTGCCATCATCTGTCCAAAACTTCGTAAGTGAAAGAATGACTCATCTATTAGGATTTGAAATATACGGTTTAAAAAAGCATTACTACTATTTGCTTTGGAGTAGTTATATACCATAATTAATTCATACTCTTTATATGTCTCTTCAAATAAAAATATAGTTAGTGCATCTCTTGCTTCTTGGGTCAACTCAACATTAGGATACTCTCTATTGGTATCAAAAGATCCTTCTACATTCTCTTGGGGTAACTGTTGTATTGAAGATTTAATATAGATTAAATCACTAAGCATTCTAAATGTTATATTTGTATCTGTGCATTTTTCTAATTTACTCTCTATAGAGTTAATTCTCTCTATAAGATTATTATACATATCAGATATTTGGGTTACTTTTATCGGTATTTGATTTACATTATAAGTATAATCTTCCTCTCTTTTTATAAAATCATTCTCTAGCCAAGTTAGATGTCTGAAAAAGATATTGGCATACTCATATAAACTCTCTCTGCTTTTTGTTTGTGACATAAATCCTGTAAATTGTGTAGCTAAAAATAGTTCATGAACTTCTTGAAATAGTTTATGCATTTTGTTTCTCCTCTTTTGGTGTACAGTCTGTTGAAATTTTATAGCTTATCATTGGGAAATCGCTATCTCTTTGTCTAGCTTTATAAGTATCTATAGATGCTTGAAGTGCAAGAGCCACCATTTCTGAACAAGCAGCATCTTCAGGTGGAACGCTATCTAGCATTCCTAAAGTGATAGATATTAACTCTTCTGCTCTACTAAATGTAACTCCTTTAGCTTCTGAGGTGATAATAGAACCAGCTACAATAGTAGTAGTACATCCAATAGCTTGAAATTTAATATCTTCTATTATTGGTTCATCTTCCTCTTTGACTTTTAGATATATGGCTACTTTTTCCCCATTGAGTGGATTTTTCCCTATCCCTGTTGCATCACTATTTTCTATTTCACCATAGTTTTGTGGATTCATCATATGCTTCATAAGTTGTGCATCTGCGTTCATATTTAACCTTTTTTTATTTTTTTGGCGATTATAGCAAAAATATATCAATTTATATATAAAGGATTTGTGTTAAAATAGGTATAATAACAAAAAAATCAGAAACTATATTAGGAACTGTTTATGAAGAAGATATATTTACTTATTTTTATAAATCTAACGATTTTCTTAAATGCCGAGCAGGTTGATATTCAAGCAGACCATTTTTATGCTAATGATATATCCAAAGTTGCTTATTTTGAGGGTAATGCTAAAATCAAACAAGGTGCTAACTT
Organism: uncultured Sulfurovum sp.; assembly: GCA_964573285.1. GTDB lineage: Bacteria > Campylobacterota > Campylobacteria > Campylobacterales > Sulfurovaceae > UBA1140. The sequence goes on from CAZNJD010000084.1 coordinate 59,303, forward strand.
TTTTAATGCTTCTAAAATAGTAGTTCATTTTAATAATAAGAAGAAAGCAATTAAATATGAGGCATCTGGTAGTGTTATATTTGATATAACTGAGAAAGGGATACACTATAAAGGTAAAGCAGAGCGAATAACTTATTCACCAAATAGTTCACAATACTATTTTATGGGTGCTGTTATTTTAAAAGATTTAACTAATAATAGAAAAATAGAAGCCCAAAGTATCTCATTAGATTTGAAAACAGGTTTGGCTGATATTAAGGGTGATAAGAAAAAACCAGTACGATTTATATTTGAAATAGAGGATAGAAAATAGTGATACCAAGAATTGTAAATGCAGATTTTATAAAATCTGCACAGGCATTAGGGGATAGTGTAGAAGATACCATAAGTGAAGTGGTATTTTTGGGTCGTTCAAATGTGGGGAAAAGTTCAACTATAAATGGATTAACTAATCGTAAAAAATTAGCTAAAAGTTCAGCAACACCAGGAAAAACACAGCTGATTAATTTTTTTGATATACGATATAAGTATGATGATAGAGATTGGAATATTCGTTTTGTGGATTTGCCAGGGTTTGGTTATGCCAAAGTATCCAAAGATTTGAAATCTCTTTGGCAGAGGAATTTAGTTGACTTTATCAAACATAGAGTCTCTATTCGTGTGTTTATTCACTTGCGAGATGCACGACATACTTCTGCACAGATAGATAAAGATGTGCAGAAATATGTATCAGAGTTTATTCGTGGAGATCAATTATATCTTAATGTTTTTACTAAGATAGATAAACTTAATCAAAAAGAGAGAAATGCACTAAAAAGAGAGTATCCCAATGCTATTACAATAAGTAATCTTAAACGAAATGGATATGATAGAGTACATCAAAAAATATTTGAGCATATATTTGGAATAGATGAATGGTACAATTAGTTAAAGCTAAACTATCTGACATTCCTGCAATGCAAGAGTTGGTTATTCAAGAGGTGCAAGATGGTATTATATTACAAAGAAGTGAAGATGAGGTCTCAACCAATATTCGTTCTTATGTTTTAGCTAAATATGGAGATAAAATTGTAGGATATGGTGCTTTACATATACACTCTATGCGTTTAGCTGAGATACGAAGTTTAGTTGTTGATAGTAAATATAGAGGTCAAAATATTGGAAAAGATATTGTAAATTTTTCACTATCAGAAGCAAAAGAGTTAGGAGTTAGTCAAGAAGTATTAGTATTAACTTATCTAGCTGATTTTTTTAAAAAGATAGGTTTTGTAGAAATTCCAAAAGAGACTATTCCTGAGCATAAGATTTGGGCTGATTGTATTAAATGTATCCATTTCCCAGTCTGCAATGAGATTTCATTGGTTTATAAATTAGGTAAATTTGATGAATAGTATTGATAGAGATAGATATAATTTAAAATTATTAGAGTGGATATTCATAATCTTTGCTGTGGGGTTCTATCCTATCTTAACATCTATATATCCACTACTGCCACCACTAATTGGTATAGCAGGTTTAGTTATTATTTACAATATGGATAAAAATGTGATATATCCATTAGCAGGGATGCTTTATCTAATTCATTTGGATTTAAATTTGGCACTACCTTTTATGTTGTCTATATTTTCAATAATATTTATTAGAATATTTATCTATTCTAATGTAAAGGTTATGATAAGATGTAAAGTCTGTTTGACTCTATTTTTGATTTTATTGATAGATGCTTTTTATTATATCAATCTATTTTTATATGATATTATTTTGGATACGAAAACGATTATATCTGACCCTATATTGACTTATTATATTTTGTCTGACTTTATTATTGGATTTTGGCTATGAGATATGGATTTATGGTTACAGTTTTTGTGTTATTTTGGATTATGTTAATATCTAGGATTTATCAAATTAGTATTAAATCTAATTACTATTATGAAGGATTAGCCAAAAATAATATAGAGAGGAAATATTATATTAAACCTGTTCGTGGTGAAATTTTGGATAGGAATGGTAAGTTATTAGCTGTAAACAAGATAGGTTTTTCTATTAAAATTGCACCTCATCTCAAAAATGGAAGCAAAGAGTTAGTTGACACTCTTAATAGTATAGTACAAGAGTTTCCTGAACAGAATATTACTAAACTTTTGAAACGATATAAGAAAAAGAACTCAGCGTATAATCATAGATTTATTAGAATTATTGATTTTATCTCTTATGAAGATATGATTGGTGCATATCCCAAATTAACAATTAATAAATTAATAGAAATAGAGTCAGAAACAGAGAGATATTATCCAGCAGGAGAGATGGCTACACATATTGTAGGTTATGTAGGTCGTTCCAACAAAAGAGATAATGAAAAAGATGATGTAGTAGCAAAGGTAGGTGTAGTTGGTAGAACAGGTTTAGAGAGAGAATATAACACTGTATTACAAGGTCAATTAGGATATAGGATAGTAAAAGTGAGTGCAACCAATAAAGAGGTTGCTCAAATTGAAAAAAAAGAGCCTGTTGAAGACCAAAATTTAATACTAAACATAGATTTAAGATTACAAAAAAAGATAAATGAACTGTTCAAAGACCAATCTGGGATTGCAGTAGTTATGAATGTCAATGGTGATGTTTTGGCAGCAGTGAGTTATCCATCATATGACCCAAATCTATTTGTAGGAGGTATCTCTTCAGCTGATTGGAAAGCACTTATAGATGATTTTAATCATCCATTTACCAATAAGATTGTATCAGGTCTCTATCCCCCAGGCTCAACTATCAAAATGGGAATGGCATTAGCTTATTCTAAATCTGGCAAAGCCTCATTAGATAGGTCAGAACACTGTAGAGGTTATATAAAAATAGGTAAAAATAGTCATAAGTTTAGATGTTGGTCGAGATGGGGGCATGGTACTGTACCTTTACGAAAAGCAATTAGAGAGAGTTGTGATGTATATTTTTATAATAAAAGTCTCAAAGTGGGTATAAATGATATGTCCAAATATCTCAATGAGTTTGGATTGGGTGTCAAAACAGGTATAGATTTACCTAGAGAGAGAGCAGGTCTTATTCCAAACAAAGCATGGAAAATGAAAAGATATAAACAGCCTTGGTATTTAGGTGAGACTATTATTGCATCTATTGGTCAAGGATATGACCTTGTAAGTCCTATGCAGTTAGCAAGATATACGGCATTTTTGGCAACAAAAAGATTACCAACCCCTCATTTAGCACATAAAGTTGCAGGTAAAGTAGTTGAGCCAAAATACAAGGATATAGATGTAAATGAGCATTATTTGGATATTATCCGTAAAGGTATGTATGATGTGTGTAATACTCCAAGAGGAACAGCGAGAAGAACTATGTCTCATTTACCGATATTAGTAGCAGGTAAAACAGGTACCTCTCAAGTTATCTCTATACCTCAAAGTGAGAGGAGACGAATGAAAGAGTCGCAAATGGAATATTATACTCGTTCTCATGCTCTATTTACCTCTTATGCCCCATTTAATCATCCGAAATTTGTTGTAACTGTATTAGTAGAACATGGTGGTCATGGAGGAAGCACTTCTGGTCCAATTGCTGCAGAGATTTATAAATGGATGTTTAAAAAGGGTTATTTCAAAGATGAAACCAAGAGTACGCCAAAGAAAGAGAAAAAAAAGACTAAATAAACATATTATCAATAGTCTCTTTTATAAAAATAGCCAAAAGAATTAGCAGACTAATTCCTGCTGATATGTTATAAAGTTTATTAGCTGTAATATATATAAGCATAATAGTAGCTACTACCATAGTAGATAGATTAAATATAACTAATTGATTTGTTAAATCTATAGGTAAATCTCTAATCAGTGCAGAAAAACCAATTACTATAGTAATATTGGCAATATTTGAACCTATTATATTTCCTATAGCTATATCAGCTTTGCCTTTAAGTACTGCAGAAATAGAGATAACAAGTTCAGGCATTGATGTGCCAAAACTAATTAGTACTATGCCTATAATCCACTCACTAACTCCAAAACTTCTAGCAATGGCTGAAGCACTCTCTACTGTAAAATGGGCTCCTGCTATAACTAAAATAAATCCAATCAAAAGTAGAGATATAGTTTTAATCCAACTAAAATTATTATCTTTTTTTATCTCTTCAATTTCTTCTATCTCTATTTTATGAGCTTTTTTGATTAGGAATAGTATATAAGCAAACATAAGTAAAAGTAGCAAAATACCATCAAATTTCTCAATTTTACCATCAATACTCATTAGTATAAATAGCATTACAGGAGCTAAAGTCCATGAACTATTTTTTGCAAAAAAATCTCTATTTGGTTTAATATTAGTTGTAATTATAAAAATAACAGCAAGTACCAATGAGATATTTAGGATATTACTTCCTATTACATTAGATATAGCCATATCTGTTTTGCCATTCATTGTAGCAGTAACTGTAGCAGCCATCTCAGGAAGTGAAGTCCCCAATGCTATAAGTGTAGCACCTATTATAAACTCTGGAATATTGAGTTTAATCGCAATTTTTTCACCTTGATGGATAATAAAATTAGCACCCCATATTAGTGTTGCAATTGCTAAAATAAATATAACAAAATCCATTAATTTTCCTCTACTCTTATAATTAAACTCTTTGGGAGATTAAATTGATTAATAATCTCCTCTTCTTTGAGTCTCATTTGACCACTATCTATCTCATGGTCATAACCTAATAGATGTAGAAGACCATGTATAAATAGTAGTGTTAACTCATCCTTGATACTATGTCCAAATTCATTAGATTTCTCTTTGACAAAATCAGCAGATATAACTATAGAACCCAATGGCATATTATCAAAATCGCCATTAATAGGAAAACTAAGTACATCTGTAGCTTTGTCAATATTTCTATATTGCTGATTATATTTTTGTATTAGAGTATTATCACAAATAGTCAGGTCAATTTCTCTATGGGTTAGTTTATCTGCAATCTCTTCCAAACAATTTAGATTTATCTCTGTATTGGTTATGTTTTCAATATTTAACATAGCGAGAAGTTTATCTAAATATTGGTAAAATATGTTTAAAAAAGGTTTGGATATGAGTAAAAAAGCAGTTTGTATTATCTCTGGTGGTATGGATAGTGCATTAAGTGCCAAAATAGCCCAACAAGACGGTTTTGAGATAATAGCTTTACACTTCAATTATGGGCAAAGAACCCAAACCAAAGAGTTAAAATCATTCAGAAAAATAGCCAATTATTTAAAAGTAGTAGAAAAATATGAGATAGATTTAGACTTTTTTAAACAAATAGGTGCATCAGCACTTACAGATAGCTCTTTGGAAGTACCAATAGGTGGGATAGAAGATGGTATCCCTATAACCTATGTACCATTTAGAAATGGTATATTTATCTCTATAGCTACAGCCATTGCCGAGAAGCATAAAGCCCAAGCACTATATGTTGGTGTAGTAGAAGAAGATAGTAGTGGGTATCCAGATTGTAGAGATGAGTATATATTATCAATGCAAAAAGCGATAAATTTAGGAACAAAAGATGAGACCAAACTAGAGATAAAAATGCCTCTAGTTCATATGAAAAAAGAACAAATAGTCCAAAAATCACTAGATTTGGGAGTTCCCTTACAATATACATGGAGTTGTTATCAAAACGAGATAGAAGCATGTGGTGTTTGTGATAGTTGCAGACTAAGATTAAAAGGTTTTGCAAAAGCCAAACAAAAAGATTTGATAAATTATAAGGATTAAAACATGAAAAAAACATTATCATTAATGATACTATTACTATTAACAGGATGTATAGATAGTTCAAATCTAAAAGAGCAATACAAAAGCCATGGAGAAAATTTATCTATTCCCGAATCAGCACTATATGATAAAACTCAAAACGCTATATATGTCTCAAATGTAAACAGCATCAAAAGCTCAAATCCATGGACGAACAATAATGGATATATATCCAAACTAGACAAAAACGGAAAAGTAATCAATCTAAAATGGGCAACAGGACTACAATCACCAAAAGGATTAGCAGTATATAAGAATAATTTATTTGTATCAGACCTAAATCAGGTAGTTAAAATTAATACCACTACAGGCAAAATAGTAGAGAAATTTCTTGCACCCAAAGGGATAAAAATGTTAAATGATATAGCATGTGATGAACAAAAAGAGGTATGTTTCGTATCTGATACAGGCACTAAACAGATTTTTGAACTCTCTAAAAGTGGTAAATTTACTCTTCTTTATGATAAAGAAAAGGTTAAACATCCTGAACAAAATGGTTTATATATAGATAAAGAGAGTCTAATAATGCAAGGAGAGGTAGGTAAACTGAAATCTTTAAATCTAAAAACTAAAAAAGTAACTACTATTTCAAATGATTTAGGTATCTCAATAGATGGAATTACCAAATATAAAGAGAGGGGATATATAGTCTCAACTTGGAGTGGTGGTATCTATTTTGTTGATAATAGTGGTAAAACCAAACAGATTTTAGGTGATGGGTTTAATACAGCAGATATATTCTACTCAAATGATTTAGATTTGCTATTAGTTCCTGATTTTGCTCATCATATTTTGGCATATAAAGTTAACGAGAAGCTATAGTAAAACTTTGCATATCCTGAGGAAATACAAAACCATCATTATGAATGGTGGTTATAGTACCCATCTCATTTCCATCCATATAAAAAGCAATAGGAAATGAGTCACAACTAAATTTTCCATCTCTATCTAAGTTTGCTTTTTTGTTTCCACATTTATAGTATATATCATTTTTACTGGGTGTGACAACAAAACCGATTTTTTCATTATTTTTTTCGCCTATCTTACTACAACCGAGTATAATATATGCAATTAATATAATTATTATATAATAGTTTCTCATTTTTTACTCCTTATATTATTTACTAAATATATTTTTATATTACACTTATATCATTAGATTATTTAAAGAATACTTAAAAATAAAATATAAATTAAATATTTATATTTATACTGTAATCCCTCATTTATCAAGATTTTGGTAAAATCCCATAATTATTGATAGATAGGACAAGAAAATATGACAAAACCACTTCTAATTGAGATAGGTGTAGAGGAACTTCCAGCTATACCACTACTAAAAATCCTAGAAAATATTGAAAAATCTTGGGAAAATATATTAAGAGAGTATAGATTAATAAATAAGTTTGAATTTTTATATACACCTCGTCGTTTGGTATTACGACATGAGGCTATGCCAATTAAACAAGAGGATAGTACTACAGAACTATTTGGTCCACCACTAATGGTAGCTATAAAAGATGGTAATCCTACAAAAGCAGGGGAGGGGTTTGCTAGAAAATGTGCTGTATCTTTTGAGCAGTTGGGTAAAACAGAGAAAAATGGTAGAGAGATTTTATATTATAAAAAAGAGAAGAGTGGAAAAGAGACATCTAAACTACTTCAAGAGATGATAGAAAAATGGATAGCCTCTATGCGTTTTGGAAAAATGATGCGTTGGGGTTCTCGGACTGATGAGTTTATTCGTCCTGTTCGTTGGATGCAAGTTAGATTGGGTGATGAGGTGATAGAGTGTGAACTATTTGGTGTTAAATCGGATAATAAAACACTTATACACCGTATGATTGATTTTAAACCACAAGAGGTAGCCACTATTGAGGAGTATGAGAATATTTTATCTAATGGTAAAGTAATACTCTATCCCAAAGTGCGAGAAGCTAAAATATTGGCTGAATTTAATCAACTTGAAAGTGAACATAATATAGAAATAGAAAGAGACCAATCACTTATTAATGAAATTGTAGCTATTACTGAAAATCCAAAAGCCTTATTAGGAAGATTTGATAAGCTCTTTTTGGAACTCCCACCAGAAGCGATTATCGCATCCATGAAAGAGCATCAACGATACTTTCCAGTATTTGAAAATTCTAAATTGAGCAATAAATTTATAGTAGTATCAAATGCAGTAACTGATGATTATACCAAAGTAGTTGAAGGAAATGAGAGAGTTCTCAAACCAAGACTATCTGATGGTCTGTTTTTCTATAAAAATGACCTCAAACGAGGATTGATTATTGATGGATTAGAAAAGATTACATTTATGGATGGACTCGGTAGTTTAGCTGATAAAATAGATAGAGAAAAAGCTATAGCTATACGACTATTATCTTTATATATGGATAAGGTAGAGAGTAATACGGGTAAAAGTTCATCAGAGTTAACTATGTTAATGGAAGAGGCAATTAGTTTAGCCAAAGCCGATTTAACATCAGAGATGGTATATGAGTTTACAGAACTTCAAGGGTTAATGGGATACTATTATGCTAAAGCATTAGGCAAAGATGATTTGGTATCAATGGCAATCAAAGAGCAGTATTTCCCATTAGGAGATGGTGCAGAACTTCCCTCTTCAATATTTTCATCTATTGTATCCATGGCTATTAAGATTGATACAATCATAGGACTATTTAGTATAGGTAAAATCCCAACAGGGTCTAAAGACCCATTTGCACTGCGTCGTGCTGTTAATGGTATTATACGAATGGTAATGGAGTATGATTTGCCCTTTGATATAGATAATATTATAGAATTATTAGATGAGCTTTATGGTAAATATAACAAAGAAAAATTGGTTGATTTTATATTAGATAGAATAAATAAATCTCTTGATGCTAATAGTTCTGTAATTAGTGCAGTTTTAAGTTCAGGTGAAAAAGATATAAATGAGATAGCTAAAAAGGTTGAAGCACTAAATAAAATAGTCTCTCAATCAAGTTTTAAAGAGCAATTTTCTACTTTTAAAAGGGTTGCAAATATCTCCAAAGAGGTTAATTTAGAACAAGAGCTAACTATAAACCCTGAACTATTTATTGAAGATATAGAACGAGATTTATATAGTGAGTATCTATCTGTAAGAGAGGGTGATTATAATAATTATGATGATAAGCTAAAAGCACTATTTGGACTCAAACCAAAATTGGATAGATATTTTGATAGTGTAATGGTCAATGTAGATGATGATAATATAAAAGAAAATCGTAAGAATACAGTAGCTTCTATATATAAATCATTTAAAGAGATAGCTGATATAAAAGAGATTTCTATATAGCGTGAAATTTTATCGTATATATATAGAGTTGACAAATATTTGTGGACTTAGATGTTCTTTTTGTCCAACCAAAAATTTACCAAAGAGTACTATGGATTTAGATTTTTTTGAGACTATAGTTCAACAAGCACGAAATTTTACTAAAGAGATAGCTTGTCATGTCTTTGGTGACCCTTTGATTTTATTAAATTTAGAAGAGTATTTAAATATAATTCATAAATATGATATGAAAGCAGTTTTAACAACAAGTGGTTATTTTATGAAAAAACATAGCTACTCTACACTCTTTCACCCTGCTGTTAAACAGATAAATATATCATTAAATGCGTTTAATAAAAATGATACAGCTATAAGTTTTGAGCAGTATATAGAGCCTATTTTAAATCTCTGTTATAAAAAAGTCAAACAGAAAAAAGAGATATTTATAAATCTAAGAGTATGGAATTTGGATGAGATAATGAGTGAGAGAGAGTTTAATCAACAAGTTTTTGATAAACTATCATCTTTTTTTAATATAGAGTTGGATTTAAATACTTTTAACCCTAATAAAACTAAGTCTATAAGATTAGATAATAAAGTACTGTTACATTTTGATAACTATTTTGAGTGGCCATCTTTACAAAACCCTATTTATGGTCATGGAATTTGTCAAGGGCTCAGTTCTCATATTGCTATTTTAGCAAGTGGTGTAGTTGTTCCTTGTTGTTTAGATAGCCAAGGTGTTATGCCATTAGGAGATATAAAGAACAAGAGTCTCCAAGAGATACTTTTTGACAAACGAGCTATTGATATAAGAGATGGATTTCATAAAAATATCTGTATAGAAGAGTTATGTCAAAAGTGTAGTTATAAAGATAGATTTAAGGAGCAAAATTGAAAAAAGCATTAATATTATTGAATATGGGTGGAGCAAACAATATAGATGAGGTAGAGATGTTTCTGAGAAATATGTTTGCTGATAAAAATATACTACCTATGAATAGATATTTGAGAAGTTTTATAGGCAATATTATAATCAATAAGAGATTAGATGAGGTCAAAGAGAATTTTAGTAAATATCTAGGTGGTAAGTCTCCTTTATCAGAAATAACAAATGAGCTTATTAAAAAGCTCAAAACTAAATTAGATATACCTATAGTATCAGCAATGAGATATGTTCCTCCATTTGCAACTCCTGCTTTGAAGCAGTTTAAATCAGATGGCATTAGAGAGTTGATTTTATTTCCTATGTATCCTCAATACTCTACTACCACTACTCTATCTTCTATAGAAGATATTGAGGATAGATGTCAAGAATTAGACTATAATCCCAAAATAACTATAATAGAGCCATATTATGATGATTATGATTATATATCATTAGTAGCCAATAAAATTATTGAAGCTTTGGATAAAGAGGATAGTCAGGAGTATGATTTATTATTATCTGCCCATGGATTACCTATGAGTATTATCAAAGCAGGAGACCCTTATGAGAAACATATAGTATCAACTATATCTGCTCTAAAAATCTATTTACATGAACGAAATATCAAATTTAATAATATTAAGTTAGCGTATCAATCCAAAGTGGGCAATAATACATGGTTAGAGCCAAATTTAGCTGATGTTTTGCGTAATCCCACTCATAGAAAAGTAATCATCTATCCTTTGGCATTTACTATTGATAATTCAGAAACTCTTTATGAGTTGGATATAGAACATAGAGAGATAGCTCAAAAGCTTAGATATGAGGATTATAGAGTGGCTAAGTGCTTTAATAGTGATGATGCGTTTGTAGATTTAATTACAAAAAAAATAAAGATTTAGAGAAGATGAAAACAGTAGAAAAAGAGATAATATCAATTTATGAGATAAAAAAATCAAAGTTTATAACTCATCTAGTTCCTATATCAGAGTTTGAAGGACTACAAGATAGATTAAAAGCCCAACATCCAAAAGCTAGACATGTAGTTTATGCTTTGCGTTATTTAAATGAGTTTGACCAGATAGTAGAAAATCTATCAGATGATGGAGAGCCAAAAGGCTCATCAGCTCAACCTGCTCTAAATGTTCTGCGTGGGGAGGAGATGATAAATGTAGCTCTATTAATAGTACGATATTTTGGAGGGATTAAACTTGGTATTGGTGGTTTGGTTCGAGCTTATGGTAATGCTACTAAAGAGGTAATTGCAGAAGCCAATGCTATTATTTATGAAAAAATGTTAAAATATAGTTTCAAAACAACTTATAGTGATATTCAAAAGACAGAATATCTACTAAATAAGTGTGAAATTATAGATATAAAACGAGAGTTTTTAAATGATGGTGTAGAGTGGAATATCTATACTACTAGGCAGAAAATAGATAAATTTAAGGAAGAACAAGAGTGCATGAGATAGTAAATACTATAGTAGAGATAGTAGGACAGATGGGTTATATAGGTATATTTATTATGATGTTTTTGGAGAGTACATTTTTCCCTTTTCCTAGTGAGGTAGCTATGATACCTGCTGGATATTTAGCATCACAAGGGAGTATGAATTTATATATAGTTATTTTAATAGGAGTATCGGGTTCATTGGCAGGTGCATTATTTAATTATTATTTAGCCAAACACTATGGACGAAGAGTTGTAATACGATTTGGTAGATATTTCTTTTTTGATGAAGCCAAACTTGAAAAAATGGAGAGATTTTTTTATAAACATGGCTCATTTTCAACTTTAACTAGCCGTTTGATACCTGGTATTCGACAGTTTATCTCTCTTCCTGCTGGATTATCCAAAATGCCTATATCTGCATTTGTGATTTATACTACAATTGGTGCTGGTATATGGGTTATTATTTTGGCACTTTTGGGTTATCTGATTGGGCAAAATCAAGAACTTATAAATGAGTATTTACATCAGATTATTTTAATTACTTTGATAATTATCATTATATCAACAGCTTTTTATATTTGGATAAATAAAAAAAATAAATAATTTATACTTTATATAGAACCTGAACCTATAAATTTTATTTCAAAGTAGATATATTAGTGATACATCTGAATAGGGCAAAACCCAAGATGTATCTAAGAGAAAGTTAATAAATGGTTATAGTGCTTCCGAATGCTCAGCATCCATTAATACTGCACCTGCTAAATATACATAAATCAAAATCATAAATACAAATGTTTGAAGTAGTGCAGAGAATGTTAATAATAGATATGCAGGTAATGGTGCTACAAAAGGAACTAACATTAATAGTACCCATAAAAATAGGTCATCACCTTTGATGTTACCAAAAAGTCTGAATGAGAGTGAAATAATTCTTGAAATATGAGAGACTATTTCTATTGGGAACATTAATGGAGCTAATAGTTTAACTGGTCCCATAAAGTGTGCAAAGTAATTTACTACACCATTTGTTCTAATACCTTCATAATTATAATAAACAAATACCACAATTGCTAATGGTAAAGTTACATTGATATTTGAAGTTGGAGATTCAAATCCAGGAATGATACCTATAACATTTGAGATAAATACAAAAATACCTACAGTTGCTACCAATGGAAGATATTTTTTAGCTAACTCCTCACCAATTACATCTTTACCCATAGAGATAACACCTCCGAGATAAGCCTCCATAACATTTTGAGTACCTGTTGGTACTGCTTTAAATTGAGCTGTTGCATATTTAGCTAAAAGAATAGCTAACCCTATAACCAAGATTAAGTGAGCCATGACCATACCTGTGCCATGCCCAGTAAATGCACCTAAAAAAGTAAAAACACCTTCCATATATTCATCCTATTGTCAATAATTTTGGTGATTATATCTTAGAGTGGCTTAGTATCTCGTTATACTATATATAAATAAACATTAACTATTCAATAGAGATAAGAGAATGATTAATTGTGTATTTTAGTTACATCAAAAATGAAAATTTTCACCAAGATAATATTTCCTGACACTTTGGTTATTCATTATCTCTTCACTTGTCCCAGTTGCCAACATCTCACCATTTCTCATGACAAATGCTCTATCACAAATTCCTAATGTCTCTCGAACATTATGGTCGGTAATTAATACACCCATATCAAGCTCTATAAGTTGTTTAATAATATCTTGAATATCCTCAACTGAAATTGGGTCAACTCCTGCAAATGGTTCATCTAATAATAGAAACTTAGGTTGTGCTACCAAGGCTCTAGCTATCTCTACTCTCCTCCTCTCTCCACCACTTAGTTGAATTCCATATCTTTTACGAATTGGTTCAATATTAAATAGATTAAGTAGGTTTTCTATCCTTGTTCGAGTTAATTCTTTATCTAATTTCATAGCTTTGGCTGCCATCAATAAATTCTCTTCCACAGTTAAATCTTTGAATATACTTGACTCTTGGGGTAGATAACCTATCCCTTTTTTGGCTCTCTCGCTTAGAGGAAGTTGGGTAATATCTTCACCATTTAGATAAACTTTACCACTACTTACATCTGTAATCCCACAAATCATATAAAAAGATGTACTCTTTCCTGCTCCATTTGGTCCAAGCAGTCCTACAATCTCACGAGAATATACTTTGAGTGATATATCATGAATGATTTTTGTTTTTTTGATTGTTTTGGATAGGTGTTGGGCTTCTAATAAATGTCGCATCTAATTTTTCTCTATTTCATATTTTCTTTGCTCTTCAATGGGTGTAATAGTAATACTAAAAACATTATATTGAGCATTTATCAAAAAATCTCTAAGTTCATTACTTCCCCACTCTACCATATGCCAACCATCTTTATCAAACTCTTCAAATAGTCCTAGTTCCATAAATTCATGATTTTCTATCCGATATAAATCATAATGGTATAGATTTTTATCATAGCACTGCTGTAGTGAAAATGTAGGAGAGGTAACTTCACTCTCTATCCCTTTTGATTTGGCTATCTGTGCTGTAAGTGTTGTTTTGCCTGATGCTAGATTGCCGACTAAGAAGATTATTGCATTTTTTGGGACTATTTCATTTAGATAGTTTACTACTTTTTTTATATCTTTCAACGATACTATTATCTCTTTTTTATTCATATAATCCCCATACTAAAGTTTATTTGAAACCTGACTAATCAACTCCAAATGTTTCTTAGCCTTGCTACTCTCAATCCCACTTCGAGCAATCTCAAAAGCCTCTTGCATATCCCTAGCCTTGCCCTCCACAAACAGAGCATAACCAGCATTTAAAATAATTATATCTCTTTGTGCATCTGTAGCTCTATTAGTAAATATATCTCTAGTTATTTTTGCATTATCTTTTGCATTTCCTCCCAATATTGCCTCTTTGGGTGTTAAGTCAAATCCAAACTCTTGGGGGTCTATAACTCCCCTAGATACTACACCATTCTCTATATATGCAAATGGAGTTGTAGTGGCTAGAGAAATCTCATCCATTCCATCATTACTACTTACTATAAATGCTCTAGTGGCTTTTAGTTCTACCAATGCTTTTGCCATTCTCTCTATATAATCTGGGCTAAAAACTCCTAATAGATACTTCTTTGCTCCTGCTGGATTGGTTAAAGGTCCTAAGATATTAAATATAGTTCTATGCTCTATTGATTTTCGTATCGGCATAATATGTTTCATAGTAGGGTGATGGTTCATTGCAAATATAAAACAAAAACCTGTCTCTTCTAGCATTTTGACTTGTTGTTGTGGAGTTAGGTTTAGATTAATTCCTAGTCTCTCCAAGACATCAGCAGAGCCTGAATTACTTGTAATACTTCTATTACCATGCTTGGCTACTATTGAGCCTAATGAGGCTAAGAGTAGTGATACAGTTGTAGAGATATTAAAGCTACCACTCTTGTCTCCTCCTGTGCCTACTATATCTATAGCTTGTTTTTGTAACTCTGAAGATATTGGTAATTTGATAGAGTATTCACGCATAATAGAAGCTATAGTAGCTATATCTTGAGAGGTTTCGCCTTTTTTATGTAGTTCTATCAAAAGCTCTCTTGCCCTATTGATTGGTAATTCATTATTAAATAGTTTTTCAAATTGTTCTTTGATATTCATTTTTTTCCGTCCATAAAAACTCATCAAAACCTAGCAAAAGATAGGTTTCAACTTAAAAATTATATCATAATTGCATTTGTTACTGCTTCATTGAGTCGCTAACGCTAAACTTTTACTCGCAACACCTCTAGTTCCATACTCTTTAAGGAATTCGATAGATAAAAACAACAGAAATCAACGCTTGGATTGTCTATACATTCTATCTGAGGACAGGTGGAATGAGAGGAGGGGTCAAAGAGGAGGAGAGGAGGGATCTAATGCCATTAAGCTAAGCCTCAATCCAATGAAAAAGCACTAAGCTATATCTTGAACAAGGGTGTTATTTTAATGGCTTTAACCCCAATATTTAGGTATAATTAGAGACTAAAAGCAAAGATAGGTTAAGGGATTGTTAGAGAATGATAAGATATAATATTTCTAAATGAAAAAATTAGCTTAAAAGGTTAAATATGACTACTGTAGATTTAGGAAGATTGACGATTGATAATAGTCAAATACTTAACTTCTCAATAACTGAAATTAGAGATTCTGTCAAAAAATTTTTAGAAGAGGAGTTTCTAAAAAAAGAGAGAGTTCAAAAGAAAGGCAAGTGGGCTATAGTCGCTGATAAGATAAGAGGAACACTTAATAGTGAAGATGTGAAATATCTACAAGAGTGTTCAAAAGAGATTAGAGATGGATTTGAATTGAGAAGTTTGTAATATGTCGAACTATATACTAGATACCAATATAATATCTGCACTTTGATATAAAAGAGATAGAGATTTATGCTGATTTGAAGATTGCTTATAAGAATCATACAGGTATTTCAAAAAAAGATGCCAAGAAAAATGATATAGATTTACTGATTGCATCTACTGCTATAGCTTTGGATGCTACACTTGTTAGTAATGATAGGATTTTTAAAACGCTCTCTGAAATTGACTCTCGTTTGAAGTATGAGAATTGGTTGATGGGTTAAAAAATGGCGATTCATGATACGGTACTTAGTTTCTCTCTCTTTATTAGATTAGAGGTGTTGCAAAATAATCAAAATCGAAGAGAACCAATATAAGGAGTTTATATAATGAGAAAAGAGTACGATTTTAGTAAATCTATAAAAAATCCTTATGCACAAAAGGAGAAAAAACAAATTTCTATCAATATAGAGATGGATACAATAGCCTATTTTAAGCTATTGGCAAAAAAAATTGGAATACCTTATCAAAATTTAATTAACTCTTATTTAACTGACTGTGTCATGAAGAGAGTTGAACCTAAATTACAGTGGGGATGATTTAAAAAAGTGGAGATTCAACGGCAAGGGTGTAGAGTAATAGAGAG
>CAZNJD010000085.1:0-33346 GCA_964573285.1 uncultured Sulfurovum sp.
GCACTAAAATCTTGAACTAAATTTGATATTTGAATAGACTCTCCACCTATTAGAGTTTGTAGTGTACTAAAATTCCCATTTAACTTTTTATTGGTGTATATTATGCTTCGTAATCTGCTATAATCACTTCGTACATTTATATCTATCATCTCTCTAGGAAGTTTATAGTGAGCTATAAATTTATCTACAAAATATAAAATCATATCAGTATTATAGATAGGTTCACTCCTCTCTTCACTAAAGATATAACTATTATACCACTCTTTTAATAACCCTCTCTCTACCTTATCCTCTATCTCAAACTCTTTTAGAGTATATTCTAGTTCTTGTTGGTTTAACCCTACCATATTATGAAATCTACTATCAAGCGAGATATTTTTACCAATATTAAACCCACTTGTAACATCATACATAGTCATAGGTGTTACACCTGTGATAAACATTCTCTTTATTGCTCCATTATTTCCTGCTGTTCCTGCTTTTAGAGTGGTAAAAAACTGTTTAAATGGAGCTGTCTTTTTTGTAACGATATTTAGATAATCTTCTCTATTATTTAGAAATAGTCTATTGGCGAAATTATCATATTCATCTATTAATATATAAAGATTTAGATTTTTTTTCTTTATATAATCAAAAACTCTATTGAGCATAGATATAGGATTATCATCTTTAAATGTTATCTCTAAGTTGTATTTCTCTACAAAACTACAAATATTTAAATCCAATAAATCAATAAAACTACTATTGACATTAAAAATATCTACAGCACTAAAATCAAATCTCAAAACCATATAGCTACTGGCCTCTTTGGTTCTATTATTTAATATATAGGTATCTTTGAATATCTCTTCAAACTCATCTTTGAAATAGGTATCATAATAGGCTTCCAAAATTGCAATAAAGAGTGATTTTCCAAACCCTCTTGGACGCAAAAACATTAAATATCTGTTAGAGTAGTTTTCTAAAGTTTCTATATATTTAGTTTTATCTATGAAAAAATAGTCCTCTTCTTTTAAAAGTTTAAAATTACTTAGACCATAAGGTATTTTTTTCATTTCGATAACCTTTTTTAGGGTAATTATAGCATAGTTATATATTTTTTGAATATTTCAATACAACCCTTATGTCAGTTCAATTATATTTCCATATTCCTACTACACTTTCCTACTACACTATTTGGTATGTTTCATAAATAGTTTACGCTTTTTTCATTTAAAGTACTTTTAGCCGTATATGAAACATGCCAATTATTCTATCAATTTAGAATTTTCCCATGCTTCAAATTTAGGTGAAAAATACTCTATTCGTACTTTTTTAAATTCTCGTGTAGAGTATAGAGGTCGTCTAGCAAAATGTTCTATCTCTGAAGCTATCTCTTTGATAATACTATTAGTCTCTTCAGTAGTTTTACCATGTACCATTGTAAATAGATTATAAGGCCAATTATTATATTTAGGACGCAAATAGCAATGGCTTACTGCTGAAAACATGGCAGCTTTTGTTCCCATCTCATCACCTTTTGCTTCATCTATATCCCATACTACCATTGCATTGGCATTAAATCCTGCTTTTCTATGGTTTAATATTCCTGCAAATCTACGCATAACCCCTGCATCTTTTAGCTCGTTTAATATAGAGAAAAATTTATCATAACTTATATCTAATTTCTCTACTATTTCTTTAAAAGGCTCTTTTACTATTGGTATATCTTTTTGAGATAGGGCTATAACTCTATGGTGTAAAGGTGTTAACTCTATTCGTTTATATTTTGGTTTTATTACAGCCTCTTTTTTTGTATCTTTTCCTGTTGTATCAAGTTTAACTGATATTTTGAAAAGTTTAAGTGTAGGTAACATAATAAAATCTATCGCATTAGCTTCCTTTGCTAATATCTCAATAGTTTGTGTAAGACCTAGTTTGGAATTAGGTGGAATAGCTAGAGTAAACCATATATTAAAAGGATGTTCCCTCTCATAATTATGAGATACTCCAGGGTGGGAGTTAATCACCCTTACAGCACTATCTATATCTTCTCTTAGTACTTTAAATGAGACCAATAAGGAACTATATCCTAATCTTTTAGTATCAAAGATAGGTGATATTTGTCGAATAATTTTATTCTTTTTTTCTTCTAACAAGAGTTGTATAATTGTATCCTCATCACTATTTAACTCATCTGATATAACTGTAAATGGTCTAGGCGTTAAAGGAAAATTTTTTTGGATTATAGATAATAGTTTTGATTTCATAATAGATACACCCCTGTATAATAATTTAATTTGAATATTATACAAATTTAAAAGGAATATATCTTTGATATTAATCAAGTATTATTAATTGTTTTTTAGTGTTTGATTTTGGATAAATTATTAGTAATACCTATTTACGACTATCCAAAAATGATATTATTAAAATAATAGCTACACCTAAATCTATCATAACATCAGCATAATTAAACACAGCAAAATCAAATCCACAATGCCATGCTACATAATCAACTACTCCTTTATGGATAAATCTATCATATAAATTACTAATTGCTCCACCTATAATTAGCCCAATAGGAAAAGCATATTTTTCTAAATAACCTTCATAAAATACAAAACTTATAATACCCATAACCAAAACAACCTGTATCCATTTAAGATTATCCCCCAAAAATGCAAACATAGAAAAGGCTACACCTTTATTATAATGCAGTTCCAAATCTATACATGAGCCTTGCAAATAATAACCTCCATCTACAAAAATCATTTTGATATTTTGGTCAATAATTATAGTACCTATAGCTACTAATAAAAATATAGTTATATACCGTATCATTATATTAGTGCCTTTTTAAAAAAATCAATACTCTTTTTCATCATAATATTTAACTCTTTTTTATCTTTGCCTTCAATAAGTATTCTCATTAAATTTTCGGTACCAGAGTATCTTACTAAATGACGCATTCCTTTTGCCTCAATCTCATTAAATAACTCTTCTACTCCCTCAATCTCATCTATTGGCTTTTTGAATGATATTTTAATATTATCTTGAGCTTGTGGATAGAGTTCAAATATATCAAAAGCTTCACTTACTTTCTTTTTACTATAAAGTATATATGCTAATACTTGAAGTGAACTTAATATCCCATCACCTGTTTTTGCAAAATCAGAAAATATAACATGTCCACTCTGTTCTCCACCAAAGTTAGAACCAATATTTTTCATAACTTCTAATACATTTTTATCTCCCACATCACTTCTAACTAATGAAATATCATTAGAGTTGAGATACTCTTCAAGACCTTGATTACTCATAACTGTAGCTACTACTCTATTTTCAACCAATAAGCCCTCTCTTTTTAGATATATAGCCAATGCTCCAATAAGTTTATCTCCATCAATTACTTCACCTTTCTCATCTACAACCACAATTCTATCTGCATCTCCATCAAGAGCAATTCCAATATCAGAATTGGTTTCAACTACCTTTTTAGATAACTCTGCAGGATACATTGCACCACAATTTGTATTAATATTAAATCCATCTGGTTCTACATTTAAAGATATGACCTCTGCTCCTAACTCTTCTAATATAGTAGGTGCAACGAGGTATGATGCTCCATTAGCACAATCTACAACTATTTTTATACCAACTAGAGATAGTTCTCGTGGAAACGAGTTTTTTATTAATACAATATATCGACCAACAACATCATCTATTCTTTTGGATTTTCCAATATCTTCTTTTGTAGAAAATGCACCCTCTATTCTATCTATATCTTCAAATATATCTATTATATCTTGTTCATCAAATTTACTTAGTTTATTTCCCTCACTATTAAAAAATTTAATTCCATTATCATAATATGGATTGTGAGAAGCAGTAATCATAATCCCTGCATCACATCTCATATTTTCAGTCAAAAAAGCGATAGCAGGAGTTGGCATAGGACCTATTTGAACTACATTATAACCTACAGCTGTTAGACCTGATACTAGAGCATTCTCTATCATATATCCACTTCGTCTAGTATCTTTACCTACCAATATTTTATTGGTTCTGGCTTTTTTGCGAAAGTGAATACCTGCTGCCATTGCTAATCTCATTACAGTAAAGGCGTTAAGTTTTCCACCTGCTAAACCTCTAACTCCGTCTGTTCCAAATAGTTCCATATATATTCCTTAAAATTAATTGATATAATTTTATCAAAAAAATATTATTATAGAGATGGAAATCTATTTTTTTCTCCTTCTTATGTATAAAGTAAAGAGAGTCATAATCAAAAGTAAAATAGTAGCTACAGGTTTAGAGAGATGTTCAAAGATAAAAGAGTATCTCTTTTCAAGCTCGTTTTTGACATCTCCAAAATTTTTATCTGCCTCTTCACTATTAGTTTGGATAGATTTTAAAGCAGTAACTTTTCTATAATTACTAATATATTCATTATCATCACCTTGAATATCCTTAACCAGAAGATTTTTCTTTTTTTCCCATCTAGTTACAGGGTCTTGATTGTTCCATTTTATCAACATCTTTTCTTGTTCAGGGCTAATATACATATTGTATCTATCATGCATATAAAAATAGGTTCTAGCAATATCACCCAAAATAGATTTTTTGGGTTCGGCAACTCTCTTACTTGACTCTATCTCCATATCAACTTTGCCGTAAACTCTCTTTTCTCCACGAATATTACCATAAGGATAGTTACTTCTATCTCCATTTATTTCACCAATAGAAGGCACAAGATTATGCATATCAGCTTCCATCTGTCTAAATTTGGCATTGGTATCTCTGCACTCTTTTCGTCCACCATTTTTCCAACATTTAAAAACATGTCCAAAATACCAAGCAGGAACAATATGTTCCCACTCTATTCTATCAGCTCTTTTTGGATTTTTTCTATAATGAAAACCACAGGTATCAGCTATGGGAACCAACTTTTTACCTCGTATTTCATAATCACACCCTGCATAAAAGGTTTTTTGATGCAAACGATATATTTTAGTAGCCAAAATTCTTTTAGAACGAGCAAAAGAGTATCGTTCCGATTTGGCAGAGAAAATTTCAGGCTCAATTGTTGCTACATCTTCATCATCATTGAACTCAATATTACTGTTTTGAGCCAATATTATAGTCGATAACATTAGTAGGATTAGTATATTTTTTTTCATAATCAAATTATATCAGTTTTTTTCAACTATTTTATTTTAAATAAACATCTTTTAAAGGAATAAATTCACTTAACTCTTTTTCATTTTCAAGCCCAAGTTTCTTTACAGCCTTAGGATTTACTATATAGTAACCTAATATTGCCTCTATCTCATCACCTTTTTGTAACTTTGTATTAAATGAAATAACTCTTTTTTCATTAGCTTTTATCATATTATCTTTGATAATTTGTGTAGCTAACCAAGGCATAGAGGGTTTATTATTTGTTCCTATCACTTTAATAAATGTATTAGTTTTTAACTCTTTTATCTTTCCATTTCGTTTTAGTTTAGTTTTTAGTTGTATAACTCTTAATGGATGAGTCAAAAGATTATGAGGTGCTTTGTTATGAATTATAATATCAAATCCATTATCTTGTTTTTTATAACTTATATCTATATATTTAGCTAATTTTTTAGGAGAATTTCTAATTCCTGCAAAACCATGAAAAGCATGAGTTTTACTTTCTCTTATAGTGGTAGCACTTCCTTTAACTTTTGGCATATGACAAGTGATACAGTTACTATTTTTATTTTTTGCACCTTTCATATCTGTTGTACATACATTAAATTTATGAGCATTCTGTTTATGAGAGTGACAGCCCATACACATCTCTCCTGTATAGAAATTCTCGTGAGTATAATCTATATCATGATATGGTGAACCTATAGTCTCTTCAACTAATCCTAGCCATGAACTCTTTTTCTCAAAAACAAGTTTTTTATTTTCCATCCCTTTTTGAGCAGAATAAAATGTTTTATCCTTAGTCTCATAGATATTTTTGTTCACTTTTGGATGTTTCTCTATTCTTTTTATCGTATGACAAGAGATACAAGTAACGCCTTGATTAGTATCTGCTTTTTTCTCTTCTGGAGTATGACATTTTGCACATTTATAGTTACCTTTTGCTTTATCAGGGTGTTTATTCCAAACAGCATTATGAACTTTATCCTCTCTTATAGTTGACTTTTTATGCATTGATTGCTGAAATTCACTATAGATGATAGGATGACATTTTTTACAAGTGTTTGAATCATTAGCAAAAAGTGCTAAGGATAGTGTTAATAAGATTAATAATAGACGCATGTTAAATTTCCTCTTTAAAATAAGATGAATTTTATCTGATTTATCACTATTTCGGATTGACCAATATCAAGTCTTGTTCTTATAAAAAAATAAAATTATAATTTGACCTTAGTCAAAGCATAACTTCAATAAATACACTATTATACCACTATTGGGTATTTTATTGCCCAAAAATAAAAGGAGAAATAGTATGGCTAAAACATTTAGTAGTAAGCTTACTTCACTTCTTTTGGGGACAACTCTAGCACTATCTGTAGCAACAGCAGGTGATGGTGAACTCCAAAAGATTATGAAAAAGCGAGGCTTAACCGAAAACGATATCATTCGTGCAGCTAAAACCTATACACCAACGGGTGGAAGAGACGAATTTATTGTATTTAGTTCTGGTGGACAGAGTGGACAAATACTTGTTTATGGTGTTCCAACCATGAGGCTTTTAAAATATATCGCTGTATTTACACCTGAACCTTGGCAAGGGTATGGATATGATGAGGATAGTAAAAAAGTCCTTAGAGAAGGTAATATCCGTGGTCGAGAGATAAATTGGGGTGATACTCACCATCCAGCACTCTCTGAAGTTAATGGTAAATATGATGGTAAATGGTTAGTTATTAATGACAAAGCAAACCCTAGACTTGCTGTTATTGATTTGGAAGATTTTGAAACTAAACAGATTGTAGTCAATCCCATATTTAAATCTGACCATGGTGGAGCATTTTTTACTCCAAATTCCAAACATATCTTAGAGGCATGTCAATATGCAGCACCTTATGATAACAACTATCATCCAATAGAAGAGTACAAAGAGACCTATCGTGGTGGTGTAACAGTATGGGATTTTGACCCTAAAGAGGGGAGAATTCATCCTGAAAAATCATTTACTTTAGAGTTACCTCCATATATGCAAGATTTATCAGATTCTGGTAAAAATGCAAGTGATGGTTGGGGTTTTACTAACTCATTTAACTCAGAGATGTACACAGGTGGTATCGAAGTAGGTATGCCTCCATTTGAGGCTGGTTGTAGTAGAAATGATACTGACTTCTTACATGTATATAACTGGAAAAAATTAGCACAACTTGCAAAAGATGACAAAAATGTAAAAGTGGTTAATGGAATGAGAATTGTTCCTATAGATATAGCTGTTAAAAATGATTGTCTATTCTTAATCCCTGAGCCAAAATCTCCACACGGTGTTGATGTATCTCCAGATGGTGAATATATCACAGTTTGTGGTAAATTAGATACTCATGCTTCTGTCTATAAATGGAGCAAAATCAAAAAGCTTATAGCTGATAAAAAATATGCTGGAAAAGACCCTTATGGTATTCCTATTTTAGATATGAAATCAGCTCTTCATGGTCAAGTTGAATTGGGTCTTGGGCCTTTACATAACCAATATTCAAATGTTGATGGTGAAATTTATACATCATTATATGTTGATAGTCAAATTGTAAAATGGAACTACAAAACTCTAAAAGTTCTTGATAAAGTTAATGTTCATTATAATGTATGACACCGTTGTGTAATGGTAGGTAAATCTGCTGACCCACAAGGAAAATATATTATCTCTTTGAATAAATTAGCTATTGATAGATTTGACCCAGTTGGACCATTGCACCCACAAAATCATCAATTAATTGATATTCGTGGTAAAAAAATGGATTTACTTGTTGATATGCCAATTCCTCTAGGAGAACCACACCAAGCTGTAGCAATTCGTGCAAGTAAATTGCATCCAAAAGTGCGATATACAATGGGTACAAATACCAAAACAGGTAAACCACATGTTGGTAAAACTCTAGCAGGTCAAGAGAAAATAGTAAGAGATGGAAATAAAGTCAAAGTTTATGCTACTTTGGTTCGTTCTCATATAAATCCTGAAAGAATTACAGTTAATAAAGGTGATGATGTAACTATCTATCTTACTAACTTAGAGAGAGCCCAAGATGAGACCCACGGATTTACAGTTGATAACTTTGATATTCACGGTTCATTAGAACCAGGTGAGACTATTGAACTTCATTTCAAAGCAGATATTGAGGGTGTATTCCCATACTACTGTACAGAGTTCTGTTCTGCATTGCATTTAGAGATGATGGGTTACCTTATGGTAAAAGACCCTAACAAAAAATATGTTTCAGCCCAAAAACTCAAAATGAAAACAATGTCAAAAGAGGAACTTAAAGCTGAATATGATAAAACAGTAGCAACAAATACTGCAACTGATGCTGTTATTCAATCTGTTGTTAAGTTCTTAAAAGAGAATCATTATGAGAAACATCAAGTGGTAAAAGACCTTGTAACTGATGCACTTGACCAATATGGAAAAATTCCAGAGCAAAAAGCTAAATCAGATGAAGCAGTAAAAGCTGGTGATTATGAGAAAGCTATTCTATTTGAAAACATGATTTGGCAATATATGGTCAAAACTGCTGATGTTGGAATTAGAGCCAAAGATGCACTTGTTAGACTAATTGCTACAAAACAATCTTCTGCTGTTCAGGCTGGTGAAAGAGCATTTGGAGAAGGTGGTTGTGGTGGTTGTCATGTTATTGGTAAAGTAAGTTCAGGTCCAGACCTTACAGGTGTACTACAAAGACATGAAAACGCTGAAAAATGGGTAGCTGATTTTATTAAAAATCCAGCATCTAAATATAAAGACCCTTATGTAAAAGGTATGATTGATTACTTTAATCTAAAAATGCCTAATCAACATATGAGTGACCAAAATATTAAAGATATTATTGAGTACCTCAAATGGGTTGAAGAAAACGCTAACTTATTTTAGTCGTTAAACTACTTTACAAGATGAGCTTTAGCTTGTCTTGTGAACTTATCTCTTATTTTTATTATTCCTATTCCTCTATATAACATTATTTTTTAAGTAGAAAGCAGGGTATATTTTTTAATAAAAATTATGAAGAGAATTAGAAATATATTATCAAAAAAATAATAATTTAATTTGTTGAATATAATCATAAAAAAGGATACCAATATGAATTTCAAAACAGCAGACCTATGTGACAAATATAAAGAAAATCTACAAGTACTACAAACACCACTACAATCATACGGAGGAGTACAATGCTTTAATGGTGAGATAGTAACTATTAAACTAAATAATAATAATCACGACCTAGTTAAAATGCTTAGAGATGAACAAGGAGATGGCAAAGTAGTAGTAGTAGATGTCGCCCAAGCTTTTTATGCTGTAGTTGGAGATAATCTGATGGGATTTGCTTATAAAAATGGTTGGGCAGGGATAGTTATTAATGGATTTGTAAGAGATACTAAAATCACTCAAACTATACCAGTTGGACTTATGGCTATAGGGACAACTCCTAGAAAAAGTTTCGAAAATAATCCAGCACAAAGAGATATAGAGCTAAATTTTGGTGGAGTTAGTTTTAAAAATGGAGATTATCTATATGCTGATGAAGATGGAGTTATCGTATCTGATAATATATTGATATAATTGTTCCTATATGTTTATTTTTATATTGTTCTTAAACTTTTTTCGAGATAATATCAAACTTAAAAAATTAGGAGCAATAAATGAACAGAATATTTAATTTCGGTGCAGGACCTTCTGCTATACCTTTATCAGTATTACAAGAAGTACAAAAACAGTTAGTTGATTATAAAGGTGAAGGTCTTTCGATTATGGAAGCATCTCATCGTTCAAAAATGTATGATATGGTTCATAATGAAGCTATGGCATTAACTAGAGAGCTTTACAACATACCTCAAGATTATGATATACTTTTCTTGCAAGGTGGAGCATCATTGCAATTTGCTATGATACCTATGAACCTCTCAATGGGTGGCAAAGCTCAATATGTTGATAGTGGTAGTTGGTCATCAAAAGCTATCAAGGAAGCCCAAATTCAAGGGATTGATTATGAAGTAGTAGCAAGTTCCAAAGATACCACTTATGATAGAATTCCAGCTGATATTAAATTTGATAAGAGTGCAGATTATGCTTATATTACTTCCAATAATACTATCTATGGAACAGAGTTTCATGAATTTCCTACTACAAAAGCACCTCTAATTGTAGATGCTTCTAGTGATATTTTCTCATCTCTAGTTGATTGGTCAAAAGTTGATATGCTTTTCGCAGGAGCTCAAAAAAATGCAGGTCCATCAGGACTTACTATTGTGATTATCAAAAAAGAGTTGCTCTCTCGTGCAGGAGACAAAGTCCCAACTATGCTTAAATATAAAACTCATGCTGATAAGAATTCTCTATTTAATACACCTCCAACATTTGGTATATATATGTTTAATCTAATTTTACATTGGCTCAAAGATAATGGTGGGATAGCTTCTATCCAAGAGAAAAATCAAGCAAAAGCCAAACTTCTTTATGATGCTATAGATAATAGCAATGGATTTTATGTAGGACATGCAACAAAAGAGTCCCGTTCACTTATGAATGTATCTTATAATATCAAAGATAGTGATGGAACTAATAACTCTGAACTAGAAGCTAAATTTGTTAAAGAGGCAATAGAAATGGGTATGATTGGACTAAAAGGTCACCGTTCTATAGGTGGTCTTAGAGCATCTATTTATAATGCAATGACTCTCGAAGGTATTCAAGCTTTGGTTGAGTTTATGCAAAAATTCCAAAAAGAGAATAGTTAATATGTTAAAAATTCAAACACTTAACCAAATTTCAGCAAAAGGTTTAGACCTTTTTCCAAGAGATAAATATGAGGTAGCTAGTGAATTTACATCTCCTGATGGAATAGTATTAAGAAGTTTTAAAATGCATGATATGGAACTACCTTCAACTTTAAAAGCAATTGCAAGAGCAGGAGCAGGAGTTAATAATATTCCAATAGATAGATGTAATGAACAAGGTATAGTAGTATTTAATACCCCTGGTGCAAATGCTAATGCTGTAAAAGAGTTGGTTCTCACTGGTATGCTAATAGCTTCAAGAGATGTAGTTGGTGGTGTAGAGTGGGTTAAGAGTATCAAAGATAAAGATGATATACCTAAACTAGTAGAAAAAGGCAAATCTAATTTCGCAGGAAATGAACTCAAAGGTAAAACTTTGGGAGTTATTGGATTAGGAGCTATTGGTGCAATGGTTGCCAATATTGCATTAGAACTTGGTATGGATGTAATTGGTTATGACCCATACCTATCAGTTGAATCTGCATGGGAGCTATCTAGTGATATTCAAAAAGCAACTGGTTTAGAGACACTCCTATCACAAGTTGATTATATCTCTATTCATGTGCCACTACTAGAGAGTACCAAGGATATGTTTAATAGTAAGGCTTTTGGTATGATGAGAGATGGTGTCAAGATTATGAATTTTGCTAGAGGTGGTTTAGTAAATAATAATGATGTCAAAGAGGCTATTGCTAGTGGCAAAGTATCTTGTTATGTAACTGATTTTCCATCCAAAGATATTTTGGGAGTCAAAGGGATTATACCTATACCACATCTAGGTGCATCAACAGTAGAGTCTGAAGAAAACTGTGCAATAATGGCAGTAAATCAAGTCAAAGAGTATTTAGAGAATGGAAATATCAAAAACTCTGTCAACTTTCCAAAATGTTATCTACACAAAAAAGAAGATGGCAAAAGGATTACAATATCTAATAAAAATGTACCAAATATGATTAGTGAGCTTACATCTATTTTAGCAAAATATAGTATAAATATTTGTGATATGATTAATAAAAGTCGTGGAGATATTGCATATAATATTATTGATGTAAATGGTGAGATAACAGATAATGTTATAACTGAACTTAAAAATATTAAGGGTGTTATTGGAGTTCGAGTCGTTTAGAATAATGGATACCTATGGTATCCATTATTTAACTTAAATATATCTTATTTCTTAATTGGTGTCACATACATATTGACATATCTACCATCTCGTTTAGCAGGTTGTTCAAGGTTTCCTACATCTTCAAGCATTGGCCATACACGATTGAGAACATCTATACCCCATTCAGGATTTGCCATCTCTCTACCTCTTAAGAATACTCTTAATTTGACATGTTTCCCAGCTTCTAAGAACTCTCTAGCATGTTTTACTTTATAAGCAATATCATTTTCGGCTATTTTACAAGAAAACTTAACCTCTTTAACATCTATAGTTTTTTGATTTTTTCTTGCTTCTTTTTTCTTTTTTTCTAGCTGATATTTATGTTTACCATAGTCCATAATTTTA
Organism: uncultured Sulfurovum sp.; assembly: GCA_964573285.1. Taxonomy (GTDB): domain Bacteria; phylum Campylobacterota; class Campylobacteria; order Campylobacterales; family Sulfurovaceae; genus UBA1140. The sequence continues at coordinate 12,491 of CAZNJD010000085.1, forward strand.
GCTACAGGAGGTTTTGCATTTGGCGACATTAAGACTAAGTCTAACCCTTTTTCTTCAGCAATTTGTAGTGCTTCATCTCTTGAAATAATACCAAATTGTTCCCCATCATCACCGAGAACTCTTAGTTCTCTGGCTCTGATATTATCATTCATAATAGTTTCGTCTGGTTTCTTTCTACCTCTATTGTTTCGGTTGTTCTGTTTACTCAAATTTTACCTTCATTAAGTTGTTTGCTTAATTCTACCATAAAATCCTCAAAAGAGAGATTATATTGCTCTTTTTTTCTTCTATCTCTTATTGCGACACTATTTTTCTCAATTTCTTCATCCCCAACAATAACTACAAATGGAACTCTCTGTTTCTCTGCTGTTCTAATTCTTTTGTTTAGACTCTCATTTTTATCAAATACTTCAGCATCTATATCTATATCTAATAGTGAAGTTTGAAGCTCTTTTGCATAATTATTATGAGACTCTGAAATAGGTACAATAATAACTTGTATTGGAGCTATAAATAGTGGAAACTCTCCTGCATAGTGTTCTGTAAGAATTCCTATAAATCTCTCAAATGAACCTAAAATTGCTCTATGTAACATTACAGGCTGTTTTCGTCTATTATCTTCTGCAACATACTCAACCTCAAATCTTTGTGGTAAATTAAAGTCCACTTGAATAGTTCCACATTGCCATTTTCGACCAATTGCATCAGTGATTTTAATATCAATTTTAGGTCCATAAAATGCTCCACCACCCTCATCAATAGTATAAGAGAGATTATTCTCTTCTAATGCAGTTTTAAGTCCTTGTGTTGCCATCTCCCACACTTCATCTTCACCAATAGCTTTTTCTGGTTTGGTAGAAATCTCCATAGTATAATCAAAATCAAATAGTTTCATAACACTATCTACAAACTCAACAACTTTAATAACCTCTGATGCAATCTGCTCTGGTGTACAAAATATATGAGCATCATCTTGTGTAAACTCTCTCACTCGTAGTAGTCCATGGAGAACTCCAGATTTTTCATGTCTATGAACTATACCATATTCATAATATCTTAGTGGTAAATCTCTATAACTTTTACCAGTTTGTTTAAATATCTGAATATGACCAATACAGTTCATAGGTTTAATACCATACTCTTGTCCATCAATTTCAGTCAGATACATATTTTCACCATAACAAGCATAGTGACCACTTGTTCTCCACATGTCAGCTTTGAGAATTTCAGGACCTCTTACAGGGAGGTAACCTCTTTTAATATGTGCTTTGTGTAGAATATTTTCTAATTTATATCTAAGCTTTGCACCTTTTGGCATCCAAAATGGCAATCCTGCACCTGATTCCTCATTGAACATAAATAGTTCCATCTCAGCACCGATTTTTCTATGGTCTCTCTTTTTTGCCTCTTCCATCATTTTGATATACTCTTTGAGAGACTGCTTATCTGCAAAAGCTATACCATAAATTCTAGTTAACATCTCTGCATTTTCATCTCCACCCATATATGCACCTGCAACTCTTGTAAGTTTAAAATTATTTAGAAATCGTAATGCTGGAACATGAGGACCTCTACATAAATCTTCAAATTCACCTTGTTTGTATATAGTAAGCATATTATCTTCTATTCGAGATAGTACAGCTAATTTAAGTTCATCATTAGCAAATTTTTCGAGAGCTTCTTCTTTGCTTATTTGATATTTTTCTATTTTATATTTTTTTTTGATAAGATTTTTCATGGTTTTTTCGATTTTCTTTAAATCTTCTTCACCGATTTTCTCATCTACTTTAAAGTCATAATAGAAGCCATCATCAATAACAGGCCCTACAAAAAACTTAGCATTAGTATAAAGCTCTGTAATAGCTTGTGCCATTAGGTGTGCTGTAGAGTGTCTAATTATCTCTAATGCTTCATTTGAGTTATCATACTCAATAGCCTTACTATCGCAAGATTTACCTGCACTCTGTGTATCTATAATATTACCTTGGTTATCAATATAACCTATTAGATTTTCACTCAAAATTGACCTTTTTGTTTCTATAATAAATAAAGCATATTCCCAAATGAATTGCTTAAATAGGCGTATTATAGCTTTTTTTGGATAAAAACATAGTAGATTTAATATTTAAATAATTTGCCTATTGCATAAGAGATATTAAGGCTGGTCATAATCAAAATCATTATCACTACAATCACTACCTCCATCAAATATAATCCATCTCCAAAGATTTAAAAGTTTATCTCTTGCATCTTGAGCATCGCCACAACTATAAATACTATTTCCTGCATTAAACTGTACGGATGATTTAAGAGTTTGCTCACTCCATCTTATTAAGATTTGGTCATAATTTTCAGTTGAGAGTGCTATACCTTCAAACATAGATTTCATAGTCCTAACATTTCCAACACTCCAATCACCTAAGTCTTGATTAAATATTTTTGCCTCTTTGAACATACTACCCATATCTGTTACTTTTGATACATTCCAATTACCTATATTTTGATTAAAACTATAAGCATAAGCAAACATAGAGTTCATATTAGTTACATTAGATACATCCCAATCACCTATAGGGTCATTGAATGATGTCGCACCATAAAACATTGATTTAGTTGTTGTTACACTAGATAAATTTGGTTTATCTGTTGCATCTCCCTCTAAAGATGTACACTCCATAAAAGAGTTTTCCATAGAACTCCATCTATTATCTCCCCATTTTATAATTGAAACTAATTTCCTAGCATCACTCTCAATAGTTGATAGTTCACCATCACTATTTTTACCAAAATCTATTTGAGGAAATTTTCCAAAAATACTAACTGTATATGAACCTACACTACTATATGTATGTGTTTTATCTGCTGTTAAATTAGTATCATGTGTTCCATCACCCCAATCAACACTATAGTTATATCCATCGCCATTAGTAGGAATAGTAATCTGATTATTATCTGATATTCCCTCATGATTAGTTTTCCAAGTAGTAACAAATGCTCCTGTTGGCACTGCAAAATTATCAGAAATTATAGCTGTAGTCGTATTATTATTATCTACTATAGCAGGATAAATCTCTTTGGCTCGTTCTGGTGTAATTGTCAAATTTTTATCTAAAAGATTTAGAGCATTATCTACACAAGTAGAATTTCCATTACAAGCATTAATTTTATCAGGAAACTCTTTTTCTATTCCATTAGCAAGAAGTATTCTTGACATCTCAATTAAGTTATCACGCATCGCTTGTTGAGCATCTGTATTAATATCAGATTTAGAAAGTGTAGATGATGCAGGGGAAACTTCAGGTTTTGCAAGTCTATCTCTAAGAGGTGTTAAGTTTGCTTCCAATCTCTTTAAGAGCATTGCATAAAATTTATCTTGATCCTCTTTTCTATTTAATGTTCTAGCTCTTTTTACATTTTCTATAGTTAAATTATTTGAATCAATCATTGTTTGGAAAATGGATAACTCTTTTTTTAATTCATCATCTGTTAATCCATTAAAATGTAATGTAAATTTACCATTATCATATTTAACATTAACAATATCTTCTAACTCTAACAGTAGTGGTTTAGTTGGGTCTAATGTCTCTAAAATATACTCCCCATCTCTATCTCCTAGTTTAATTTTAGATAAAATTGTATCAATATTATCACCCTTATTAATATAAATTTTCTTTTGCAACTCAATCTTTTCACATACACCATTATTATTATCATCTTGACAAATATTGAGTACTATTGATTGTGGAATACCAACAAGATTTAAAATTCGTTGAAGCAATGCTTTTGCCTCTTTACTAGCCCCTCCCCCACAGTTAACTAATCCTATAATAGCTACTATACTTAATGACCATATAATTTTTTTCATTATTTATCCTTTATTTGGCTTATAAATATTTTACAATAAAATCATATAATTTTAGTTTAATCTTAATTCTTTCTGTATAATATGTAATAAAAATATAAAATATCTAAAAAAGGGAATGAATAATAAAAGTTTCTCTGCCATTAACTAATAATTTTAAACCCCACTTTTACTTAATTTTAATCTTTTCAAGTTATTATATATTAATTAAATAATGAGGAGTTATATATATGATAAATATAACAGAAGTTCAAAATAAACTAAAAGAGGTCTCTTATCCGAGTTTCAATAAAAGTATAATAGAGTTTGGTTTTCTAAAAGATATAAAGATAAAAGAGAATAAAATATCTATTACACTAGATATTCCCTCATCAGACCCTAAAGTAGAAGAACAACTCAGAAGTGAGATTGCTAAACGGATTTCATTTTTGGGTAATATAGATTTGCATATCACTATTATCAAACCAAAATTACCAAGAGAGACAAGCTCACACGGTAAAAATGTATTACCAAATATTCAAAATTTTGTAATGGTTAGCTCAGGAAAAGGTGGTGTTGGAAAATCCACTACAACAGTTAATTTAGCCATTGCATTAGCACAACAAGGTAAAAAAGTAGGATTATTAGATGCTGATATTTATGGTCCTAATATACCTAGAATGATGGGAATAGAGGGAGAGCAACCTATATTTTTAGGTAAAACTATCAAACCACTTTTTTCTCATAATATTAAAGTAATGTCTATTGGTTCACTAGTTGAAAGAGGTGCTTCTCTTATATGGAAAGGTGCAATGGTAACACAAGCAATCGAACAGATGTTAGAAGATATAGATTGGGGAAATTTAGATGTATTAATTTTTGATATGCCTCCAGGTACAGGTGATGCACAGTTAGCTTTGGCTCAAAGTCTGCCTGTTACTTCTGGAGTTTGTGTTACTACACCTCAAAAGGTGGCATTGGATGATACCATTCGTAGCATGGATATGTTTACTCAACTACACATTCCTATAGCTGGGATTGTAGAGAATATGAGTGGATTTATCTGTCCTGATAGTGGAAAAGAGTATAATATTTTTGGTAAAGGAACTACTCAACCTCTAGCCGATGCTTATTCTACAGAAGTTTTGGGAGAAATTCCAATAGAACCTGCAATTAGAGAGGGTGGAGACAGTGGATTGCCTATTACTGTATTAGCTCCAAATTGTGAGACTTCAAAACGGTATCAAGATATAGCTACAAAATTATGGGATAAATTAATAGCAGTCAATGAAGATGGTGGAGTAGATAATCAATCTATTCAACCTACTATTTTTTAGGAGGATAGAGATGAGACATATACTCAAAGAGCTTTATGGTGCAGGTATTATATTTTTTTATTATATTAAATGGTTAGTATTTATCGGTTTGCCTATTTTATATTATGGATTAGATTATAAACAAAATATTATAATGGATATTCTTTGGGTATATTGTTTTGCTTTGATTACCAAAGATTTCATTATGAGGGTTATTTTGAAAAAGAGATATTGTAATATAGAGCCTAAGAAAAGGTAGATTATGAGAGTTATAGAAGTGTTTGCTATAATATATACAGAATAGTGGAGAGAAGGTATTATCTTTTATCTCTAAATTTCTCTTTCAATCATAACATAATCAAACCACTTTAAATAATCTTCTGAATTTTTATGATAGCCTAAAATCTCTGTATATATCTCTTCATTTGGACTAACTAAAAACACATCAGGTACAGCTTTAACCTCAAAATTTGAAGGATAAATATCCTTCTGTTTATCTAAAAATAATACTATAAACTCATCTTCTAATCGTTTAGTTATATTTATATCAGTTACTATTTTTGATTTGAGTTTTTTACACCATTGACAATTGGGTTTACTAAAAAGAATAAACAGTGGTTTATTCTTTTTTTGAGCTACTTCTAATGATTTGTTGTAATCACTATAAATAGTTAGATTTGTATCACCATAAGTTATAGTAATAAATAATATAACTATCAATAGCTTCTTTATCATCTAAAATCTATATCGGATATAAGCTCTAATATCTTGTGCCGACTCAACAGGATTTAGTCCAGCTAATTTTGCATCGCTTATTTTCATAGGTGTTCCACCATCTCCAAAAAATCCATTACTTCCTGTATAATCATAATCTATTTTTGTATATCTAATTTGAGCAGATAGGGCTTTGGTTAGTTTATGTGTATAATAAGCTTCTATAGCTGTACCTCTTGCTGCTATTTTAGAACCTATCATAGTATCTTCGCCATAAGTAAAGCTTCTCCAGTATTTACTACCTTTATTATACTCTAATCCTAATTGTCCACCCATCACAGGCATTTGTGTACCAAACCATATAGAACTACCACTCTCTTTATCCGTTGAGCCTAACATTGTTTGCCCATTATCAGGGTCTGTTTGGCTATACGCATAACTTGCAAAAACTTTTGTATCTGCTAAAAAATCAGAATCTTCAGCACCCAAGAGTTCATCCAATCCATCAACCAAAACAGAAACAACTCCACCAATTACATCACCTTTTGTTGAAAAATTTGGTTGCATTCTGTTATTTGCATCCATTGTCATACCTGGTAAGTTAAATGCTTTTAATCCATTTGTCATTACTTTGATAGTTCCATCATTATAAGGAACAAAAATAAATCCAGCTAATCTAGTATCTTCTAATGCTGTACTATCATTTGCATAATCTGTTCCTGTATTGGAAAATCTAGGAGAGGCATTAGTTGCACCCTGCCCAGCACATACTTTAAATGACATACCAGAAACACCTGTTAGTTTACCTAATTTAAAGAGCATACTACCACCATCAAATTCCAAATCAACATTATGTCCTAATGGAGATTGAGCTTTATCATCTTCTCTAAAGTTTGCCAAAAAACCAGTTGTTGAAGGTCGTCTTCCTAAACTTGCAGTCCAAGGTATATTTGTACCCAAGAAGTCGTCTCCCATATATAGCCAAAATGCTTTTCTAAGTTTGATAGTATCATTTGTAAGAGCTTCATTTGTTATCCAATCAACACTATCATAACCTTGCCCTCTATCATTCCAATCTGCACCATATGCTTTATTGTAACCTAGTTGAGCAGTAAAAATCAAATTATCACTTGGGTTATATGCCATATTTATCCAAAGTCGATTAGAAAATAAATCATTATTTTTTACTTTTGAACCATCAGCCATTTTATACTCAATAGAATCTCCCCCAGTTCTTAAATCAGCACTTAATTTAATATTATCAAACGCATCATGTGCTTTTACTTTATTTAGTTTTTTATTTAATCTTTTAACTTTTTTCTCTAAATCAGTAATTTTTTTAGATGAACTATCATCTTTTTTTATATCTTTAGCTTGTGCTTTTTGAGCCTCTAATGCACCTATTCTCTCTTTTAATGCTTCAATCTCTGACATAGTTGCATCTGATTGTTCAAAATTAGTAACCCCTCCTAAATCTCCACCTGCTATAGCCATAGTCGCAATAACGCTGGTCGATAGTATAATCTTTTTCATTAAACTTCCTCTCTTAAATTATAGAATTTCAATAATTCTAACAAAGATATAATAAAAGTAGTATTAATATAAATTAATTAGAGAATATATATATATTACAGTACAAAGTTGTAACAGTTAATGAAGATAGATGATAAATAAAAGAAGTTAGATAAATAAAAGTTAGATATCCCACCTCTCAAAAGAGGAGGGAATAAGGTTAGAAAACTACCTTAACAGCTAGGAACATTTCCTGAATCACTTGCAAAGTTAATAGTGAAATCACTAAGGTCTGGAAGGAATTTATCCTTGATTTTATCTGTATCTGCATCTTTACAGATTGATTTAATCTCATCTTTTAGTTTGCCATCTTCTTTAATTTTAGTCCACTCATCTTGAGTATGTTTTTTAGCAAAATCTCCACCATTCATACCACAAACTTTTTTAAGTTTCTTAGCATAAATTTTTTGACCTTTTGCTGCATCTGCTGAAGCTGAAACGCTCATTACCGCTATACCTAATAGTGCTGCTAGAGCTAGTTTTGTAAATTTTGTCATTTTGTTCCTTTTAGTTTTGTTTATTTTTACACTTAGTAGTATAAAATATTTTTGTGTAATTATTGTGTAATTATTGTGATAATGACCCATTCTTATAAAAAAAATGGATAATTATCGTTATCTCTTCTTAATGGTCTGAATCAAGATTGAAAAATTTGGTTCCTACATAATACATAGCTACACATAGACCAAGTCCACCTAAACTTATCATAATCTCTGTCATACTTGGAAAGTAGTGAATCCACTCAGGTGGAAGTTGATACTCTTTTACTTTTAACATTTGTAATGGTTTTAACTGTGTATCATGTACGAGATTATATCTCATAAAAAACACACCTACCATACCACTTAATGATACCCAAAAGAATAGTACAGGTGATTTACCCATATCTCTAAGAATAACAAAAAGTGGAATTAGCATTGCCAAAATCACTTCTGCCCAAAATGTCCATGAATGGAATATATGTGTAGCAACTTCTGCACGATTTGGCATACCACCATATACATCTGTTAACATTTTCCATGCAACAAAGAATATGAGAATAGAAATCAGAAGTCCTTGGATTTTAGCCAATCCTGTTAACATCTTTTTGACCTCTGCTGGGAAATCAAGTTTATATCTAAAGCCCATCATTATATATGCAAGATAAACACCTGTGATAAAGGCTGTCAAAATAAAGTATGTTGGATAAAATACTCCGTTTGAAATTGGTCTAGCATTTAGAAAACCAAATACAGAACCTAAGTTTGAGTGTGCTGCAAGACCAACTAGAAGCCCAATAAGACCAAATGTTTTAGCACTTTTCATATCACCTTTGAGCAAGAATACAAACTCTACAATCATAAATGTCAAATATATTCCATAAAGTGTACCCATCCACCAAATAGCACTTGTTAGCCCTGGGCTTAGAATATTATAAATCAACATTCTAACAGGATGACCTATCTCAAAAGCGATAACTGCAAACCCTGCTAAAATAGTCACGATAGAGCCGAAAATAGCTCTTTTAGAGATAAGTTCATAATCTTTAAATCCAAATACATCACCCAATGAGCCGATAATACATAATCCTGTTGAACTTACAACAAAGAAGATATATACAGCAATAAGAAGTCCCCAAGGGTGTTCTCTCGTTACATTATAAGCATGATGTCCATGCACTAAATAAGTAGCAACACCTATTACAAACAGTGCAATAAATGCAACTGTTAACACTGCCACAAGCATATTTCGTGGCGATTTTTCAAAACTCAATAAATCTTTAATACTAACTTTATTTACAGGAATTGTGGTTATAAATTCTTTAGCTTTTGCAATCATATTAACACCTCCTTATGTTAGATAAAATAGTTTTGGATTGGTTCCAAGGTTGGCTTTGAGTGAGAAATGGTCTCTCGTTCTAAGCAATTCACTAATTTCACTATCATAATCATCAAGGTCTCCAAATGTTCTAACTTTTGTAGGACATGTATTTTGACAAGCTGTTGTAGTCTCACCTCGTGCTAATCTAGTATCACTACAGAAAGTACATTTATCAACAGTCATAGTTCTATCATCTACATATCTGGCATCATAAGGACAAGCGTTCATACAATAAGAACACAAGATACACTTATCACTATCAACTCTTACCACATTATTTTCATCATAATATGTAGCATGTGTAGGACATACCTCTTGACAAGGTGCATCTTCACAATGTTGACATTGACTTGGTACAAAAGTACTAGATACAATATCTAGTAGAGGATATTCACCCTCTATCTCTTTGACTCCAACCCAAATTCTATGTTTATCAGCACCGAGGAGAACACCGTTTTCCTCTTTACACGCTACTTCACATGCTTTACAATTAATACAATTTTTGTAATCTAAAGCCATTCCATATCTAGCCATTATTACACCTTTCTTATTTCTACATTGGTTTCATGCATAGATGCTGCACCATAGACTGGTTCTATAATATCTTCTATTACAGCATTATCATTTCCACCATTTTTATATGCCCAAGTCAAGGCTTCACTCTCTTCTCCAAATCCATGTACAAAAAATACTGTTGTTGGAGCTATTTTTTCTGTTGGATATGCTTTTAGTCTAGTTTTACCTACACGACTTGATACCTCTATCATATCTCCAAACTCAATACCTTTTTCTTTGGCAACTCGCTTATTAATCCAAATATAATTCTCCATAATTAAATCTCGAAGAATTGCATTATTCGCTGTTCCACTCTGTGTAAATTGAGCATGTCGTCCTGTTAAAAGTCTGAATTTACCCTCTTCAACTTTAAAATTATAAGAGTCTCTCCAAATTGGCATTGCATCAATACCTTTTTTCGCCAAGTTAGGTATATTACACTCTACTTTTTTGCTTTTGGTTTTTGGTTTACCACCATTAACACTATATGCCTTAGCTTTTTCAGGATAATATTGATGTTCATTTACATTTAAAGGCTTATAATACTTATCCATATTAGGATAAAATACACCATGCTCTTTAAGTGCTTTTACAGCCTCTTCACCATAAACACTTTTTACCATGTGTTCATTTATCTCTTCTTGAGAGTGTTCAAATGGTTTAGTTAAGTCAAACTCTGCATAAACTTCTGCCTCATTACTATCTTTTATCTCATCTTGAACATCTTCATCATATTTTTTAGTAATTTCAAAAAGTGGTTTAGATATTTTTTCAGTGAGACCTTTCATTATTGCTATAACAGGTCTAGTTTCAAACATTGGTTCAATAACTTTATTTCGTTGTGCAATAGATGGTTCAACTCCACCAAAAGTTTTAACTGGGTCTGTTCTCTCCAAATATGTTGCTTCAGGCAGAACTACATCTGCATACATTACCGTATCACTAGGCATTGTATCAATAGTTACAACTAGTTCCATTTTTTTTAACATTTGGGCTGTTTTTTTACTGTTTGGCATATTCATCATAGGATTGTGTTTATAAACAAACATCCCTCTAACTTTATATGGCATTCTATCTTCTAAGAATCTATTTCTCCAACCAATCCATGAACCACCACCACTAACAACAGCACAGTCACTATAACCTGCATGTCCTTTTTCTGGGTGTTTAGTTTTATCAACAGCTCTAGCCTCTGCTCTTTCATATAGAGGTTCTAATCCTGCATGTTTACCAAGTTTGAGTTTTTTACCAAATACCAATCCACCTTTAGTATCTATTCCTCCACCTAAACCTTGGAATATTGCCATTGCACGACGGAGTTGGAAATCATTATTTGCAAATGTACTTCGTCTTCCTGGATAATAGATAGCTTTTGGAGCATGAGCCATAAAATCTCTAGCAATTTTAGTTATATCTTTTGCTTTAATACCTGTAATTTTTTCAGCCCACGCTGGAGTATATTTATTTGTTACTATAGAATTTTTATACTCATCAAAACCATTAAAGTTTTCTGATACATACTTTTTATTATAAAGCTCTTCTGTTATAACGACATAAGTAAGTGCTAAAACAAATGCCAAGTCAGTACCTGGATTAATAGCTAACCACTTATCAGATTTAGCAGCAGTATTTGTAAATCTAGGGTCAACACAGATAAGTTTTGCCCCTCTACCTTTAGTTCTTTTAAATATATCCATAGTATCAGGTGTTACAATTGCTTCTGCTCTATTTGCCCCTGCCATGATAATATACTCTGCATTTTCAAAATCAGCAGCAGCATATCCACCAATAGTTACTCCATAACCAGAGATTACTGTTTGAAGACATAAAGATGCATGATTTAGCCAGTTCGATGAACCAAATGCACTATAAAATTGTTTGAAAGTATGTTCAGCCATACCCTCACCAGCACAGAATAGGAATGATGAACGGTTATCTTTTTCTTCTTCTAATATTTTTGCCATACCAGGGAACTTATCAGTACCATTTAAAATAGCTTCATATGCCTCTTCCCATGTAACTTTTTTAAATTTACCTTCACCCTTTTCACCAATTCTAATCATTGGATGTTTCAGTCTATCTGGGTCATACAGAGCTTGAATTCCTGCATTTCCTCTTGGACATAACATATTTTTTGATTTTGGAAATAATGGATTTGGATTTAGTTTTGTTACCACCCCATCTTCCACTCTAGCTACAGCAGCACACTTATTTACACACATTTCACATAATGTTGCAACTTCTGTCGCTTTACCTGTTCCTGTTTTTGTTGTAACTGATTTCGCTACACCATGAGACTCATGTTCATTACCAAATAGATTGGTAACGCTCAATGCCGAGCCTCCAACCACACTCATCGCAACAGTCCCTTGAAGAAATTTTCTTCTTGACACTTCAACTTGCATAGGCTATCCTCCTCTAGTTTTTTATAGTCTAATTAGGAGTAATTTACTCCGAATATAAAGCTATGTTATATAGTATAGAAGATAGCCTTATAAGAAAGATTGATTTATATTAAAAGGTATAAGAAAAAGAATTTTTTTTTATAAATGTTACATATTTTTATACAAGAATAACAGAAGATATTCTATTATATTTATCAATATAACTTTAAGTAAATATAATTATCAATTTATTTTATATATTAATTTGGGTTAACCAGAAATAGTGAAATAGATAATCTTTTATATAAAGAGACCCATTTATAGGGTACTCTATTTTGGAGGAGATATTTAAATAGAAATCTCTTAGTGGTGTGATTTTAAAATAAGTATAGTCATTCTAATATTGATTGCTACAAATCTAATTAGTTGATATAATACACATGTTCTTAGAAATTTTTGTGTTCCCATTGGAATCATTGTACCAAATTGTGGGCTGTATGGTTTGATGTGCTTGATATGTTCTGTTGCCATTTATTTTCCTTTATTATTTTTTATGATTTATATCAAGATACCTACAAAGAGTATCTTAATTTATTTTTTATTCTGGAATTAGAGTCCAACCTGGCTTAAGTTTAGCTTTCCATAAGAATAAGTGATGAAGAATGTGTTTAACCCAGTGAGCTGCAAGACCTAACTCACCTGTAGTTCCATTCATATCTCTACCTACACCTGGATATTTTTCAAAGTCAGGTACAATTGGATAAACAGTCATTGCTGCTGCAGTTCCTGAAAATAGACCTTTACCTGCTGAAGCTACACATGCTGCACCCATCTCTGACATAGACGCTGTGTGTGTAGGTTCAGACGCACCATTAATCATATCAACAATACTTTGTGCAACAGCTTTACCCATCATTGCACTTGGCATTCCTGTTCTTGGAGGTGTTGGATTTATTGGAGTACCATTTGGTGAACTCATTGGTTTAGAAATCAAGTGTGGTGGTGCAAAAGCAATACCAATAGCAAACATATTTTTGTATGTTGGGTTTTGAAGAGTTCTTGGCCAGTCAGACGCTTTCCAGTTCTCATAACTACCTGCACTATAGTTAGCATCAACTTTCATAAATCCATTCGGAGCAATAACACTACTTGTAATATCAGCACCATCTTTAGCAAAAACTTTTAAGCCAACACCTGCAAATGGTGGAATAAGCATTGCGAAATCAAACTCTTTTTCACCCATGCTACCATCAAGAAGTTCATAACTAACTTTTCCATCTTCAACTTTATTTACATGACATCCAATAATCCAATCCATACCTCTTTCAGCATAAAGTGATTCTGCAAATACTTTACTTGAAGTTGCATATCCACCCATACTAAAGTGAATACCACCCATACCGAAGTCACCAAGGAAAGATTCATTTGAGATAAATGTAATATCTGCCATATCTCTTACACCAGCATCATTTAACTTGTGTTCAATATTGAAGATATATTCAAAAGCAGCACCTTGACAAGTACACATACCATGACCCGTACCTATAAGAAATCTCTGTCTCTCTCCAGCTCTCATTTTTTCAATAGACTTTTCAAGCTCTTCACTTGCATGAATAGCATGGTCTGCTGTACAAACAGATACTGTATGTTTACCTAATTGACCATTTCCATCACCCAAACCAGGAGTTGCATCAAAGTTAAGTTTTGGTCCTGTTGCATTTATAAGATAATCATAAGTAATCTCATCCTCTTGACCCATTTTACTCTCTTCTGTAGAAGCAATAGTAATAAATGGTGTATCATCACCATCTTTTCCTTCAGGGTGAATGGAGATAGCTTTTGCTTGTCTATAATCAATACCAGCTTTTGCATAAACTGGAGCTAGAGGAAATGTAACCTCTTTTTTTGTCATTTCACCAACACCAACCCAGATGTTTGATGGAATCCAGTTCCATTGTGAGTTAGGAGTCACTACAATTATTTCATGTTTCTTACCTAGCCATTTTTTTAGAAATGATGCTGCTGTATGTCCAGATACACCACCACCCATTATTACTATTTTTGCCATAGCTTTCCTTTGTTAAATTGATTTTTATACTTCTATTATAGGTAGAATAGTTTTAAATAAGAATTAAAAATATCAAAATCTTCAATAAATATATAAATAATTGACAATAAAACGCATAACAATAATTTATAATTATAATTTTCATAAATATATCTTGTTATTAGTTTTTTATATAGTTTTTTCTTAACTTAAACTGTTTTTTTATATTGATATAACTCATTATAATCTATTATATTCAACAAATAATGGATATAATAGCTCATGCAATATTTTATTAAGACTTTAATACTATTACTATTCATAAGCAACTTGTATGGAACTATTTGGAATAGCCCTCATACTGATATAAATGAAAAAAAAGAGACACTATTTAGCTCTTTTTCTCTTCCTCCTAAGCATCTTGACCCTGTCGTATCATATAGTTCTAATGAGTGGGCAATTATCTCTCAAATTTATGAACCACCTTTACAATATAACTATATTAAGCTACCTTATGAGTTAGAGCCACTTACAATAAAGGAGATGCCAACTATTATATATTTGGATAAAAATAAAAATAGTGTTGAGGAAAACTCTACTCATTTAGTTTATTCAAAATATATATTAAAACTTAGAACAGATATAAAGTATCAACCTCATCCATCTTTTATCAAGAAGTATCGCTCTTTAAGTAGTAAAGAGTTGGAAAATATATCTACCATTAATGATTTCAAAAAGAGTGGAACAAGAGAACTTAAAGCCCAAGATTATGAGTATGCAATAAAGAGAATGGCTGTTAGGCAATACCACTCACCTATACTTGATAATATGCAACAATATATACTCGGACTAAAAGAGTTTTCTACATATATTAGCAAAATCAAAAAGAAAACAGATAAGTTAGATTTGCGTAAATATAATATCAAAGGGGTAAAAGCAATAGACGATTATACTTTAGAGATAACTATCAAAGGTAAATATCCTCAATTTCTATATTGGCTTACTATGAACTTTTTTGCTCCTATCCCTTGGGAGGGTGACCTATTTTATCAACAGAGTGGATTAATTAAAAAGAATATAACTCTAAATACATATCCAATAGGAACAGGAGCTTACTATCTAGCCAAAAATAATCCAAACCAAGAGATGATATTAAAAGCTAATCCAAATTTCCATACTGAATATTTCCAAGGAGAAAAGTTACCATTTATTAAAGAGGTTATATACTCATTAGAGAAAGAGTCTATCCCACTATGGAATAAATTTCTCCAAGGATATTATGATGCATCAGGAATTAGCTCTGAAGCATTTGACCAAGCTGTTTCCATATCATCAACAGGAGATATGGGACTGAGCGATGAAATGAGAAAAAAAGGTATTAAAATGAGTGGCTCAATTCAGCCAAGTATCTTTTATCTAGCATTTAATATGAGTGATAAGGTTGTAGGAGGATATAGTAAAAAAGCTCAAAAACTAAGACAAGCCATAAGTATAGCCCAAAATGAAGAGGAGTATATCTCAATATTTATGAATGGAAGAGGAATACCTGCACAATCACCAATCCCACCAGGAATTTTTGGTTATCAAAAAGCAAAAGAGGGAACGAACCCTATTATATACGATTGGATTAAAGGTAAAAGAGTTAGAAAGCCATTAGAGGTAGCCAAGAAACTATTAGCCGAGGCAGGATACCCAAATGGAATATCTAAAAAAACAGGAAAACCATTAGTTCTATATTATGATACAACCTCAAGTGGACCAGATGATAGAGCATTAATGGATTGGAGAAGAAAACAGTTTGAAAAATTAGGTATCCAATTACTTATAAGAGCGACTGATTATAATCGTTTCCAAGACAAAATAAGAAAAGGAAAAGCCCAACTGTTCTCATGGGGTTGGAATGCCGATTACCCAGACCCTGAAAATTTTCTATTTTTACTATATGGTGGAAATGCAGTAGTCAATACAAACGGAGCAGGGATTAATAGCTCAAACTATCAAAACCCAAAGTTTGACAAACTATTTGAAGAGATAAAAACTATGAAAAATTCTCCAAAGAGATTAGAAAAAATTAAAGAGATGATAGCCATAGCCCAAAAAGATAGTCCATGGATATGGGGAATACATCCTAAATCACTATCTTTATATCACTCTTGGTTTTCTAATATATTTCCAAACACTATGGCAAACAATACACTTAAATATAAAAAGATTGATGGTAAGATTAGAATACAAAAGATAGAAGAGTGGAATAAGCCAATTTTAATGCCTATAGTTATTTTTATTCTCTTTTTAGTTTTGATTAGTTATCCTTTGTATAGGGCTTATCAGAATAGACAAAGAGCTATAATTGGAGAAGAGAAGTAAATGCTAACCTACATAATAAAACGAATACTATACGCAATACCAATTCTAATTGGTGTAAATCTCATTACATTTATGCTATTTTTTATGGTAAATACACCTGATGATATGGCAAGAATTCAATTAGGAGCCAAACAAGTAACTCCACAAATGATAGAAGCTTGGAAAGAGCAAAAAGGATATAATAAACCACTATTCATTAATCCAAAAGCTACAGGAATTGACAAAATCACCGATACACTATTTGTTCAAGAGTCAATTAAACTTTTTAGTTTTGACTTTGGTTTTTCGGACTCTAATCGGAATATAGGAGAAGATATAAAACAGAGGATGATGCCAAGCTTGGCTATTGCTTTACCCTCATTTATTATAGGTATTGTGACTAATATATCTTTAGCTCTGCTTCTTGTGCTTTTTAGAGGTTCTATCTTGGATACAAGTATGATGATAGTAGCTGTAATGATTATGTCTATATCATCTCTATTTTATATTATTGCAGGACAGATTATATTTTCCAAGTTATGGCACTGGGTTCCCATATCAGGTTATGAGAGTGGTTGGGGTGCTATCAAGTTTGTAATATTACCTATAATGATAGGTGTATTTGCAGGGATTGGTTCTAGTGTTAGATGGTATAGAAGTATATTTTTAGAAGAGATAAACAAAGATTATATACGAACAGCAAGAGCCAAAGGGCTTAGTGAAATATCTGTACTATTTAAACATTTACTACCTAATGGTATGTTACCAATATTAACAGGTGTGGTAGTTATAATTCCTACACTTTTTATGGGAAGTTTGATTATGGAGTCATTTTTTGGAATTCCAGGACTTGGTAGTTATACTATAGATGCTATAAAAGCACAAGATTTTGCTATTGTCAAAGCTATGGTATTTTTGGGGTCGGTTCTTTATATCATTGGACTTATTCTTACAGATATATCTTATACACTCTTTGACCCTAGAGTTAAATTAGGGTAAAATCTAACTCAAAATAAAAAAGGAATTTTTAAAAACTAAATGAAAATAACTCTACTATGGACAGATATTATGGTCTGGATTTTACTATTTTCTGTTGTTGCTTGGGGATGGATTATATCTTATTCTCCACAAGTACAAAAGCAGTGGCATACTATTTTTAAATCATCTATTGCCATGATTTCGGCTATTATTCTACTCTTTTATCTACTCTTTGCACTACTTGATTCGGTTCATTTTAGATTTAAGATGAAATTATCAGATAACTACCAAAGTAATATGGTAAGTCTATTAGATATGGCTTTTGAACATAGGATTAAAACCAAAGAGAGAACATATTCAGCTCCATTTGCATTAAAAGAATATACCAAAGATATATCAGTTGACAAAAATGGAGTTACAACACAGATTTATAAACCTCTTAAATATGTTCATAGTGGAAATATAGTTATAAACTCAATCAAAGCCATAGCTTTAGGAGGTATTATTAGTTTTTTATTAATTTGGTTACATAGAACTTGGCGTAAAAAGAGAAATTATAGTAGTAATATACCTTGGAAAGTTGGATACATTACACTATTTATACTTATAACTATTTTTAGTTGGCTATATATTATGAGTTTTGATTATCATGTATTAGGAACAGATAAAGTTGGTGGAGATGTACTATATCAAAGCCTAAAAAGTATAAGAACAGGTGTTCTTATAGGTGTTTTGACTACCTTGGTAATGCTTCCTATGGCTATAGCATTGGGAGTTAGTGCAGGATTTTTTAGAGGTTGGATAGATGATATTATCCAATATATATATACTACTCTAAACTCAATCCCTAGTGTACTACTAATTGCTGCAACTGTGCTTTTGATGCAAGTAGTTATGGATAATCACCCAAAATGGTTTGAAACCACACTAGATAGGTCAGATTTGAGACTTCTATTTTTGGTTATAATCTTAGGAGTAACCTCATGGACAGGACTTTGCAGACTGCTAAGAGCAGAGACTCTTAAAATATCACAAATAGAGTTTGTAAAGGCATCTAAGGCTTTTGGAGTTAGTAAATTTACAATTATTAGAAAACATATTATCCCAAATCTAATGCATATTATTCTAATATCAGTTGTGCTTGATTTTAGTGGATTAGTTTTAGCAGAAGCTGTTTTATCTTATGTAGGTGTAGGTGTTGACCCTACTATGTATAGTTGGGGGAATATGATAAATCAAGCACGATTAGAAATGGCTAGAGAGCCTATGGTTTGGTGGTCTCTATTCTCCTCTTTTGTATTTATGTTTATATTAGTTCTATCCGCTAATCTATTTTCAGATAGAATTCAAGTTGTGCTTGACCCAAGAAATAATGTTTAATAGGAAATAGATGAATAAAATATTAAAGATAGAAAACCTAACATTAAAAATCAAAAATAAAACTCTAATAGATTCAATAAGCTTCGAAATAGAAACAGGAGAGATATTTGCTCTAGTAGGTGAATCTGGTAGTGGAAAATCTCTTACTTCACTCTCTATTATGAGACTACTACCTAATAGTATCAAAATTACTAATGGAGATATTTTACTTAGAGATAAATCACTATTTAAATTACCTGAATATCAGATGCAAAAGGTTCGTGGAAAATCTATTGCTATGATATTTCAAGAACCTATGTCAGCTCTAAATCCTGTTATGAGTATAGGAAAACAAGTAGCCGAGGTTATACGACTCCATTTAAATTTAGAAGAGAGTGAGATAAAAAATAGAGTTATATCTCTTTTTAATGAAGTTAGTATCAAAGAGCCAAAACAGAGATATAACTGGTATCCACACCAACTATCTGGTGGACAAAAACAGAGAGTTATGATTGCTATAGCATTGGCTTGTGAACCTGATTTATTAATTGCTGATGAACCTACAACTGCACTTGATGTTACTATTCAAGCTCAAGTTTTGCAACTACTCAAAGAGATACAAAAACATAGAAGCTTATCTATACTATTTATTACTCATGATATGGGTGTAGTGGCTCAAATGGCAGACCAAATTGCTGTTATGCGTTATGGAAAAATAGTAGAACAAAATAGTGCTGATAATTTTTTTTCAAACCCTACACATCCATATACCAAACAACTTTTACAAGATATACGCATAGTAAAAAGTAAAAAAGAGATAACAACTAACCAGAGGCTTTTAGAAATTAGAGATTTAAAGGTTTATTTTCCTATTAAAAAAGGTATATTTCAAAGAACAATTGGGTATGTCAAAGCTGTTGATGGGGTATCTCTATCTATTCCAGAAGGTAAGACTTTAGCACTTGTTGGAGAGTCAGGAAGTGGCAAAAGTACTATAGGTGGAGCAATTTTAAGACTTTTGGATATTACAGATGGAGAGATATTATTTAATGGTTCAGATATAGTAAATCTATCACCCAAAAAGTTAATGCCATATCGCTCCAAAATACAAATAGTATTTCAAGACCCTTACTCTGCACTCAATCCTCGTATGAGTGTAGGTGAGATTATTAGAGAAGGAATGGTAAGCTTAAATAAAGGAACAAAAAGTAAAAAGAGTCAAAATATAGATATAGAAGAGCTTCTAAGAAAGGTAGGATTAAAAAAAGAACACTTCTATCGCTATCCTCATGAATTTTCAGGTGGAGAGAGACAAAGAATAGGAATTGCTAGAGCATTAGCTGTAAAACCTAAACTCATTATTTGTGATGAACCAACTTCTGCTTTAGATGTATCTGTTCGTTCACAAGTACTTAAACTACTCAAAAAATTACAAAAAGAAGAAAACTTGAGTTATCTCTTTATTACACATGATTTATCAATCGTACCTATGATAGCTGATGAGGTGGCTGTAATGAAAGAGGGTAAAATAGTAGAACAAGGATTAGTAGAGGAGGTTATGGAAAATCCAAAAGAAACTTATACTCAAAAGCTTTTAAAATCTGCACCAAGATTGGAATAAAAAGTTAATGTTGCTAACATGTATCAGACGAACTGTTAAACTGAGCAATTTGTCTGACAATTTCTTCCAAATCATATTAATAATTTTACTTAACTCTCCCATCTAAAACAGGGACAAAAAGGCAAGGTTCAATAGACTCAGAGATAATTTTTTTATTTTGTTTATAATATCTAGTAATAATCTGTTTACCATCTTTTTCTATAGGAGCTAAGAGTATTCCTCCATCAACTAACTGTTCAAAAAGAACTTTAGGTATTTTTGTA
>CAZNJD010000086.1:0-26531 GCA_964573285.1 uncultured Sulfurovum sp.
AACTTATATTCTTCTCTTGGGCTAACAGTGTTCTGGCTTCTTCTATGCTGTTGGTTATATTTATATTCATAATCTGTTTGATATTATAGCATATTTCGGGAAAATTACCTTTTTGGGGCTTTTAGGACTGAATAGTTACAAATCTAGTTTACAAAGTTTAAACCTAATGATAAAAACAGAATATGATATTATAGTAATAGGTGCAGGAATTGCAGGAGCATGTAGTGCTTTTTTTCTTAAACAAAAAGGATTATCAGTTTTAGTAATTGACCGTTCTGGTATTGCAGCAACTGGTGGTTCATCAGCAGCAGGAGCATTTATATCACCTAAAATTGGTAGAGGGTCACCACTACAAATACTTACCAATGAAGCTTTTGAATTTGCCAAAGATTTTTATACGCAACAATTCCCAAAATATTTCAATCAAACAGGTATTATTCGTATTCCAAAAGATAATGAAGATGCCAAAAAATTTGTAGAATACGAGAAGTTCAATTACGCAAAAAGAGAGTGGATAGATAAAACTAGATTAAATAGATATAATATTACACAAGAGCATAATAGCTTTTTATTTAATAAAGCAGGAGTATGTGATGCCCCTAATATGTGCAGTGATATTTTAAAAGATATAGATTATAAGCAGTATCAAGTAGATGAGGTAATATATAAAGATAACTACTGGCATATAGATAATATTAAAGCCAAAAAAATAGTATTGGCTACAGGATATGAAAACTCTCTATTTGATATGCGATATATGGGTGTCAAAGGTACATGGGGGAGTAGGGGGGATTATGAAAGTAGTTTAGATTTAGAAGTAAGTATGCATAAACAAATCTCTATATCAGCCAATATAAATGGTATAATAAAATTAGGTGCAACTCATGTAAAATCCAAAGAACCATGTATGCTTTGTAATGGAGAGCCTCTTAAAAATTTGGAAGAGAGAGCCTCAACCATGATTGATATAACTGATTTTAAACTCAAAGAGACCTTTTGTGGTATGCGTTCTGGCTCAAAAGATTATTTTCCATTAGTTGGTGGTGTTATAGATGTAAAATATATGTTAGAGAGATACCCCAAAATCTTAAAAGGTGCAAAACCTCCAATTAAAAAGATAAACAATCTATATATATGTAATGGAATGGGTGGTAGGGGTTTTGTTTTTGCTCCATTAATGGGAAAATTATTATCTGATTATATTGTAGAAGTAAAAGAGATTGATACTAGAATTAATCCTGATAGGCTATTTCTAAAATGGTGCAGAAAATTGTCTAAAAATAATTAGACAACCTTTAAAGTTTTAATTAAAAAAGGGAAAATTATGATATTAAAGGTTATCAATGGAGAGCCTCAAGGGGAAATAAGGGGGAGTTAGGGAAATGAGGCTCTCACAAGAAAATTATAGCAAGTTTTTTATATAAAAAGAAGCATTTTAAGAAATTTCTTCAAAAAAACTTAAATTTTAAGTATTAAAAATATATTAATGTTTAAACCTATTTTTTGGTAATTTTATTTAAATAATTTAAGTTCGATTTTATTTTTTACTCTAATTCTTCTTGTAACTCTAAGAGTTCTAAATATCTATCACTTACCTCATCATACTCTTTTTCCAATTTATTTAATTCATCAGCTACAGTTACTAAACCTTTTTCTTCATAACATTTTGGGTCATATAGACATCTATTTATTTGGGCTATTTTCTCTTCAAGCTCTTCTATAGTTACAGGCAATCTTTCTAAATCTCTTTGGTCTTTATAGCTTAATTTAGTTCTTTTTTTAATTTGAGTGGTCTCTTTGGGTTTTATTATCTCTTTTTTAATATCCTTTTCCATCTTATAAAGCTCATTGATACTTTTTTCTATAGATAAGTATTCACTATAATTTTGAAAAGACTCCTCAACTATACCATTACCTTTAAAAATTAATAATTTAGAAGCAATCTTATCTATAAAATAACGGTCATGACTAACAAATATCAATGCACCTTGAAAATTAAGTAGTTTCTCTTCTAATATATTTATAGTTTGAATATCAAGGTCATTGGTAGGTTCATCAAGTATTAGACAGTCAACTTTTTTGGTCATCAGTAGAGCCAAAGCAACACGATTTTTCTCTCCACCTGATAATAGACCTATCTTTTTTTGCAAGTACTCCTCTGGAAATAAAAAACTTTTGAGATACGCATATATATGCATAGATTTACCTTGTACGATAACTCTATCTCCACCTTTTGGTAAAAAAGTTTCGATTATACTTTTATCATCATCTAACATTTCGCGATGTTGGTCAAAATAACCTATATCTATCTCACCTCTTTGAATAGTTCCACTATTGGGTTCTATTCTTCCTAATAATAGTTTAAGTAAAGTTGATTTTCCTGAACCATTATGTCCTACTACAGCAATTTTGTCTCGTTGTAGTATTCTTGTAGTAAAATTTTCTATAAGTTTTTTTCCTGCTATAGTATAATTCAAATCCTCTATATCAAATAACATCTTTTTTTTGGCAATTGAACCTTCTGAATTGAAACTCTTTTTTTCTCGCTCTAAATCAATCATCATTTTTCTAATTAGAGTAGGGTCTTTTTGGGCTTTGTCTCGTAGTTGAAATACTCGTTTTTTTCGTCCTTGATTTCGTGTAAGCCTTGCTTTGACCCCACGACTTAACCACTCCTCTTCCTTTTTTAGAAATCGTAATAGATTTTCATGCTCTTTTTTCATACTATGCATTCGTTGCTCTTTTTTGACCAAAAATTGGTCATATCCACCATCATATGAAACTATATTCATATCCTCTATCTCTACAATGCGAGTTACAATAGTATTAATAAAATGTCTATCATGAGAGATAATTAGTAGTGTAAACTTCTCTTTGATAAGTATCTCTTCGAGAAACTCAACCATATAAACATCAAGATGGTTGGTAGGCTCATCTAGGAGTAAAATATCGGGTTTTTTGAGTATTAGTGAAGCCAAGGCTACTCTTCGTTGTTCTCCACCTGAGAGAGTATTAACATTACGATATTCATACTCTTTGAGTTTAAATTCTTGCAATACTCTTTCTATCTTATCATCTAAATTCCAAGCATTATAGTGGTCAAGATATGTTGTAATTTTGGCATGTTCATCTATAAGCTTTTTGTTATTATAATCTATTGATATAAGTTGGGATAGTTCATCATAGCGATTTTTGGCTTTTTTTATCTCTACTAGTTCATTTTCGATAGCATCACGAACCATAAGTGTTGTATCAAATT
Source organism: uncultured Sulfurovum sp. (assembly GCA_964573285.1). Classification (GTDB taxonomy): domain Bacteria; phylum Campylobacterota; class Campylobacteria; order Campylobacterales; family Sulfurovaceae; genus UBA1140. The sequence continues at coordinate 3,260 of CAZNJD010000086.1, forward strand.
TGGGATTTTGGTCAAGTTTATCTATAATAATCCGTTTATCTATAACTCTACGACCACTATCAGAGCTAAGTTCTCCAGATATAATTTTAATTAGTGTAGATTTACCACAACCATTTTGACCTACAATTGCCACTCTCTCACCCTCATTGAGTGAGAAGTCAACCCCTTTGAGTAGCTGTTTTATATCATAATTTTTATCAATATTGAATAGACTAATAAGTGCCAATATAATCCCTTTAAAATATTTTTAGAAATTATACCAAAAATCTATCCTCAAACTCTTTTGCAGGAATAGCCTTGCTACATAAAAATCCTTGATAACATACATTATTATCTATTTCAAAAATTTTCTTTTTCTGTTCGTGTGTCTCTATGCCTTCTACTATTATTTTGTAATTAAACTGTTTCCCTATACCAATAATACTTTTGACTAACTCTAAATCATCTTCATTCATCAAAATCTCATTGATAAAAACTCTATCTATTTTGAGAACTTTAAAAGATAACTTTTTGAGATAAGATAGTGAGGAATAGCCTGTTCCAAAATCATCAATATTGCACTCTACACCAATTTTCTTTAAATCTTTGATAATCTGTTGAGTTTTGGTAAAACTATCTATAAGTGTAGTCTCTGTTACCTCTAGTTTGATTAAAGATGGGTTAACATTATATTTCAGAATACAACCCTCTACATGTTTAGAGAAGTCTATCTCATGAAGTTGTCTTGCATTGATATTAATAGCAATATATTGAAAAATGATTATATCTTTATCTTTCCAACAAGAGAGTTGTCGGCAAACCTCATTTGCTACCCACCATCCTACTCGATTAATTAATCCTGATTCTGTTGCCATAGGGATAAATTTATCAGGCATAATTAGACCCTTTTTGGGATGGTTCCATCGTATAAGTGCTTCTACAGCATTTAGTGTATCATCTTTGATATTGACAATAGGTTGATAGTAGAGTTCTAGTTCACCATTATCAATAGCATGATTTAAATCTTGTTGTAGTGCAGTTAACTCTTGTCTCTCTAAATCTAGTGTATGGTCATAGAAACGAATATTATCTTGTCCGTCTCGTTTGGTTTGATACATTGCCATATCGGCATGTCTTATAATAGTATCTATATTATCAGTTTTGGGTTCAATTAGCACAATTCCTATACTAGTCGTCATATATAAATTGAGTCCTTCTATCTCAAACTTTTCAAAAAATAAGTTTTTGATTTGTATAGCTAGATTTGAAGCATACTCTCTAGTGTCTAGTTCACTTTCTGATACAAAAGGAATTGCTAAAGTGAACTCATCACCTCCAAGTCTGCTTAGATGTTTATTCTTTATATTTAGAGATTTAAATCTATTTGCTACCTCAATAAGCAATGAATCTCCCACCGAGTGACCAAAAGTATCGTTAATCTCTTTAAAATGATTTAAATCCATATAAAATAGTATAGAAAAGTATTTTTCATTCTTGACATTTTTTATAAGTGTTGACATAAAATTTTTGTAATTTCTTCTATTTGGCATACCAGTTAATGAATCATGAAGTGATATATAGTTAATCTGTTCATATGCCTGATGCTCTACTGTTTTATCTTCTACTATGCCAATACCACCTTTAATATTATCATTATCATCAAGTAGGCTAGAACATGTAAGTTCTGCCCACATTACTTTATCTTGAAAAGTAAAGTTATAAGAACCCATATATTTTTTAGAAGATTTCTCTTTGAGTACACTTTTTATAACCTCTACGCCCTTTTTATCTTGGAGATTATCAAGATGAAACCCTCTTAGATTAGTCTCTAATCCAAATATTTGATAGAATAGTTTATTATATTTTATAATTCTTAGTTCTTTATCATAATAAAATATACCGATAGGGGCTTGTTCAAGAAGTGAAGATAATTTTTTCTTTTTTCTATCTAATCTTTTTTTGGCTTTATTATATTTTTCTATATTTTTTGAAGTTTCATAAAAAAGTTTATTGAGATGTTGACTTGAAAGCATAAAATATATAAAAAATATAGATAATATTACTTGTATAAATGAGATATAAAACCAAAGATTTATACTACTTATATTTTGTTTATATGGATAGAGATAAATATGAATAGATGACAATATAAATATAGACACAGCTATTTTAAGGATAATATGATATAACCCTTTTTTTAAGAGCATATTAACATTTGGAGAATAGTTTTTTTTAGTTAAGTAATTAAATATTTTTTTCATAATGTCTATTATATAATAATATTAATTAATTATAAATAACATTTAATGTTAAAAATAAAATAATTAATATTACTATTATATCCCATCTCTAAACAAAACTTGCTAAAATTATATATTAGAAAAAAAGAATAATTTTTTTAAAAGGAAAAAAGATGAAAGTATTACTAATAAAAGATGTAAAAAGTTTAGGTAAAAAAGGTGAAATCAAAGAGGTCAAAGATGGCTATGGTCAAAACTTTTTGATTGGTAAAGGTATGGCTAAATTGGCTACACCAGATATTGTAGCTAAATGGAAAGCTGAACAAGAAAAAATGGCAAAAGAGTTAGCTGATGAGATAGCACGATTTACTAAAGAGAAAAAAATTCTTGAAGAGAATAAAATAGTTATAACTAAAAAAGTAGCTCCAGTAGGAATACAAGGTTCTGTTAAAAAAGATGATATAGCTAATGCCATTAAAGAGTCATTAGATATTATAGTTGACAAAAAACATATTGAATTAAAAAAAGCAATAAAGAGTACAGGTGAGTTCAAAATAGATATTAAATTTGGTCATGGAATTCATGCAATAGTTACGGTAGAAGTGGTGGGAGAGTAGTTCGTGTTTGATGCAACAACAATCCTTGCATATAAAGGTAAAGATAGTGCAGTAATTGGTGGTGATGGTCAAGTAACATTTGGTAACACTATATTAAAAGGAAATGCTACCAAAATTCGTACTCTCTATCATGGCGAAATTTTGGCAGGATTTGCAGGAAGTACGGCTGATGCATTTAATTTATTTGATATGTTTGAAACTATTCTCAACGATAAAAAAGGAGATTTACTTAAATCAGTTATAGAGTTTTCCAAGATGTGGAGAAAAGATAAACATTTACGACAATTAGAAGCTATGATGTTAGTTCTAAATAAAAAACATATCTTTATTTTATCAGGAACAGGTGATGTGGTAGAACCAGAAGATGGCAAGATAGCCTCAATAGGTAGTGGTGGCAACTTTGCCTTATCATCAGCTAGAGCATTAGATAAACATGCAAATATGTCTGCTAGAAATTTAGTAGAAGAGAGCCTAAAAATTGCAGGGGAACTCTGCATATATACAAATACAAATATCAAATTATTGGAGCTTTAATTGAGTAACACAGTATCAACCAATCTCACACCAAAAGAGATTGTTTCATTTTTAGATAAATATGTCATTGGTCAAAACAATGCCAAAAAAACAATAGCTGTAGCATTGCGTAACCGTTATAGAAGATTGCAACTTAGTGAAGATTTACAAAAAGATGTAATGCCTAAAAATATATTAATGATAGGTAGTACAGGAGTAGGTAAGACCGAAATTGCTAGACGACTATCAGGTATGATGAGGTTACCATTTGTTAAAGTAGAGGCTAGTAAATATACAGAAGTTGGTTTTGTAGGGCGAGATGTAGAGTCAATGATAAGAGATTTGGCAGCACATGCTCTATCTATAGTAAGAGAAGACCAAAATGAACTTAATAAAGAGAAGATAGAAGCTTATATAGAAAACAAAATTATAGAAAAACTTCTCCCTCCACTTCCATCAGGAGCGAGTGTTACCAAGATAGAAGATTATGAAAAATCATTTGTAAAAATGCAAAAAAAATTTGAAAAAGGAGAATTAGACCATCTAAAAATAGAGGTTGAGTTACCAACTCCTACCATAGATGTCTCAACAGCTGGAAACATCCCTCCAGAGATGGCAAATGTGCAAGAGTCTATTATTAAGGTAATAGGTGGACTCAATAAAAAAGGGAAGAAGAAAGAGGTAACAGTTAAAGAAGCCAAGAAAATATTAGCTCAAGAAGCAAGTAGTGAGCTATTTGATGAAGAGAAACTAAAAGATTTAGCAATTAAAAAAATAGAGCAGGGGGGTATAGTATTTATAGATGAGATTGATAAAATAGCTGTTCCTGCTAACTCTAATTCCAGACAAGACCCAAGTAAGGAGGGAGTACAAAGAGATTTACTACCAATAGTAGAGGGTTCAAATGTACAAACACGAATAGGAATGGTTAAAACAGACCATATACTATTTATAGCAGCAGGTGCATTTCATCTAAGTAAGCCAAGCGACCTTATACCTGAACTTCAAGGTCGTTTCCCTCTTAGAGTAGAACTTGATAGTTTGGATGCAGAAGCACTATATAGAATTCTAACAGAGCCTAAAAACTCACTAGTTAAACAGTATAAAGCTTTATTGGATGTGGAAGGTGTTGAGTTAGTATTTGATGAAAAAGCTTTAAGAAGTATTGCTAACTATTCATCCTTAGCAAATGAAAAGACAGAAGATATAGGTGCTAGACGACTACATACTATTATGGAAAAGATAGTAGAAGATATTAGTTTCAATGCTGATGAATTTGCAGGGGAACAATATACTATTGATGAGGTACTAATTGAAGAAAAACTTGACAAGTTAGTTGATAGTGAAGATACTACTCGATATATTCTATAGGCGTGTATTCATACACACCTTTAGAAGATTGGAGTCAATTATTTTCAGGAAAGGTGAATTTCCTGAAAATAATTGACTATCAAAAATAAGGACTTTATATAGAATAAATATACCCTACTAGTTAAAAAGCTCTTATTTTACATATATGTTATGTTATGATTTTAACTACTTTACTATCTCATAGCTTCAGCTATATCCCTTTTTTCTGCATGAGCATAAATCATTGTTGTTTTAATATCTGAATGTCGCAATGTCTCTTTGAGTACTAATAAATTTCCTGTTTTTCTATATAGTTGCATTGCACAAGTATGACGAAATATATGAAGTCCCCTATTTCTAATATTTAAGCTTTGCATAATTTTTGATACAGATATATAGAAGTTGCTTCTATTTATAGGCTTACTACTTCCTTGTCCTTGAAATATATATTTATTGTTTTTTAATGTTTTAAAATATTCTAACTCTTTTTGGATATATATAATGGGAATGATAGCTGTCTGCTCCTCTTTGGACTTGGTATCTTTGAGATAAATCTCATAAAAATCTCTTTGGTTATCTTTATTCATTAAATCAGATATAGTAATATCATCTAATTCCAAACTTAGAACTTCAGAAATTCTAAGCCCTGCATATAGCATTAGCTTAATTCCCAATGAGTGTATATATGAATAGTGCTTTTTATTTTTTAATTCTTTTTCCAAAAACTCTAAAAGTCTTGAAACCTCATTATCACTTAGATATTTTATCTTTTTGCTTTTATTCGCTTTTTTGGGCATTATATCTTTGAACTCTTTTTCATAAGTATAAAATTCATCATTATTATCAGAGATATAAATAAAAAATGATTTCAAAACAGATATGTATAATGTTTTTGTTTTAGTAGCAAAACTACCTTTTGGTGAACTATCCTCAAACCAATCCATAAAATCGAAAAAAAACTCTCTATCTATATCAGAGAGTTTTTTTGCCTCATCTTGTTCTCCTATATATTCGCCTAATTTACCAAGAACTCTATTATATATCAACATACTATTTTTAGAAACCTCTCTATGTTTTGCATGTCGTATATAAGATTTCAACCAACGATTATAATCTTTTAAAATTGTACTTTTTTCTAACTTCATACTCTAAATTACCTCATTTTTATATAATCATAACATAATACTATATTATGTTATGATTATATGGATTTTAAAAACAAGGTTTTATACTATAAGTTACTAATATAAACAAAGAAAGTAGCTTATTTCGTATAGATATTATGTTATGATTTTTATCTGATGTAGCATGGGTTAGAAAACTCACGCTATAATGCTCCAATAGATTTTTTACTTATTCTTGGTTTTGACTGTTTGGGTAGAGCTTTTTGTTTATTTACTAAACAAGCTTTTTTCTTAATATCCTGTTTAATATTTTTTAAAATAACTTGTCCTATTCCTGATATATTAAGCAAATCACTTAATTCTATAATTTTATGCTCTTTTCTATAAATAAGAATATTATTGAGTCTCTTCTCCCCTACTCCTTTAATGCATCCTAAAATCTTTTTATCTGCTTGTTGAACATCAATAGCTGACATAGCAAAACTAGAGAATGATATTAATACCAATATAAATATAACTTTTTTTAACATTTATTTAACTCCTTTTTATAATTTGTGATTAGATATATTACCTCATCACTTATACTTCTAATATCTATTTTTCTTTTATTATTATCTAATAAGTCTAAAATATTTTCATTATTAAACTGTTCAAAATTTAACTTTTTGGTAGGATATCTCCAATAAGGCTCTTCCCACTCTATTACTAATTTATCTAAAATTTCTATTTGTCTATCTATATTAGTATTATCTTTAAAATAAAAACCATAATATATATTATCTCGTATCTCAATAAAAAAATATAGATTATTATCTATCTGATATTCAAAACCATAATCTTTTCTATTTTTCTTTTTAGTATAATATTTATATACACTTGCTTTTATATCTCTATCACCATAGATACTATAAAAATCAAATCTATATTGGGCATCTTGTAGATAGTCTAAAAGTTCTTTCCAAAATTTAAGTTGTATCTCTATTTTAGCTCCTATAACTGCATCTTCTATATTAAGTATAGTTTTTAGATTTTCTTTTTGTAAAAGTAGCTCTTTTACCTCCATAATAAATCCTTGGTTATCTGCTTTGTAAGTTAGTTTATTAATTAAATTTAAATACTGAATGAGAGTCTCACGCAAAGTTGGTTTTTGTGCAACCTTTTCTATACATTTTGTTATCCAGTTTTTAATATCTTGACTATATGAAAGCAAGATAATATCTTCTATAGACTCATTAGGTTCTTCTCCATATAGTGTTAGATATATAACTTTTATTTTATCCTCATTATATCCTTGTTTTTTAATAATATCTACATATCTATTAAGCTGATTTGAGTGATCTTGTGTATCTATTTTATTTTCTATAATAATTACTTGATTTTTAGATTTCAAAAGTATATCTATATTGTATTGTTCTTTATATACTTCAAAAATATTTACATTATATTCTATATTTATCTCATCTAAAAAAATTTTCAAAAAAATATCTCTTTGATTATGTAAACCTTTTGGATTTAAAAGTTCATATATAAACCTAGAGTGTAAATTAACCTCATCATTTTCTCGCCTCAATATAGAAAAAATATTAAAATTCTCAATACTATTTTCATTTATCTTTTGGTATTTATACTCTATAATTTCTATCTGTTTTATTAAAAATTGTAATGAATTCATAAGTTTTTAAATTATTATACCATAAAAATATTAATTTAAAAATTTAATAAATTATAAGGATTTTCTATATGCGTTTCCCCCTAGATATAGGCACAAATGTCAAAGAGTCATTAATATTTTGGATAACTCGTTATATTAAATATAAAGTCAATACCCTATCCTCTCGAAATGTAAAAAATCAACAGAGTATTCAAACGATTATGATTAGACTCAATAACTCCCCTATTTCCATAGATGAACTCTCAGACATTGTCAAAGATGTTAGAAAAGCAGGAATTGAAGGTGTTAAAACTTTTTATATACCTGTTCGTAAACTTTTTGAGTATCTTCTACTACAACGAATAAGCTCACTTAAAGAGATAGATGATGAGATGGTTATTGATTATTTAACCTCTAATACAGCTGGTATGAGTGATGCAACCAAAAAGAATTATAGAAATGCAATTAGTAATTTTTTCCACTATCTATCTAATCATAATGAAAATGAACCCAATAGTGGTAATGGATATATCTATCATCTCAATTTATCTAATTGGCAAGGATTATCAGGTAAAAAAGGGAATAAAATCCCATCCTATCTAACTGAAGAAGAGGTTGGGATATTTTTATCTAGCTTGGATAGTTATAATTTTATCTCTGACCGTTCAGCTATTTTTTATAATCTTATTATTCGTCTAATTCTACTTACAGGTATTCGTATCTCTGAGGCTCTAGCAATAGAAAAAAATCGAATTCAAGAAAAAGATGGCTACCTCTTGATTAAAATAACAGGGAAAGGTAACAAAAATTCTATTATTGAGGTTCCTCAAAATGCAATAGAGTTATATTATAATCGTTGGTTAAAAGAGTACTCTTGTCCTAATGGTCTGCTATTTTGTTCTCCTCAAAATCCTAAACGATTAGCTAGTGCCTCTTCTGTTTCTCATAAAATAAAAGAGTTATTAAGATATGCAAGAATTGTCAAAGACAAAGAGGGAGCTCACCTTTTGCGTCATACATATGGAACTCTATTATATAGTAAAGTAAAAGATTTAGCATTAGTCCAAGATATGATGAGACATGAAGACCCTGCTACTACTAGGGCATATACACATATTGTTGATGAACGCCGTAGAACAGCTACTGATGTATTGGATAATATCTTGAAAAATTCTTAAATTTTTATAATTTATCTGCTCTAGTAATATACTTCTTTTTAATATCAAAATATAGATTAGATAGATAACTAACAAGTATAACCGTTACACCCGTAGCCACCATTACATTATAATCAAAAGTTGTCTCCATTGATAATATCACTGCTGTCAAAGGTAGTTTCATAATTACACCCATAAAAACAGCTGCACCCACGGCTGCAAAATAGAATGGTTCTAGCTCTATAGGAAAATCATAATATATAATTAACAACTCTCCAAATCCATATCCTATTAATGCACCTATACTCATCAAAGGCAAAAATATCCCACCCACAGCATTAGAATAGATAGATACAGTTGTAGCTATAATTCTCAAAATAATTATAGTGAAAATAAGTTCTATGGAGATATGATGCTCTTCATTTATAAAATATATTACTACCTCTTTGCCAGAAAATCCAGCATGAGGTTCTAATAAAAGAATAGTTCCAACTACTCCTCCTCCAATAAGAGCAAAAATATAATTTCTATACTTACAAAAGTTTTTAAAAATTTCAAAATCAATAAAATGTAAAAGCTTTTTTTTCATAAATAGATAAAGATAGATAAAACTAGTAATAAATGGTATAAAAATCAGAATAGGTATTATATACTCATAATGCATCTCTCGACCTAATGAATGATTAAAAGCAATAGCATCCAAAAATTTTACCCCTATAGAAAAAGCCACAACTGATGCTAAAATCAGATAACCAATATACTGTTTTATTATTAACTGATAAGCTATATTTTCAATAGCAAATGATATACCAGTAAGAGGAGAAACAAATATAGCTGCAATACCACTACTAGCTCCTACGCTTATCATCATTTTTATTAGCATTGGAGGTAATTTAAATAGTTTATGGATTTGATAAGCAATCATAGCACCAAGTCCAGCTGAGGGTCCTTCTGTTCCTACTGCAAATCCTGTAGATATAGAGAGTGCAGAAGCTATAATTTTCAAAAAAAGTGTTTTGAATTTCAAAATCATTTTATTTTGAGATATTGATTCAGCTATCTCATTAACACCATATTCACGGATATTGGTATCCTTAGAAACTATATAATTAACTATAAATATAGCAACAGTTGGCAATAGATATAGATACCATATAGGTAGTGTTGGAATAGTTTTAAATGGGTTACCCATAAAGAAAAAATAGGTAAAAAAAGTAATAACCAACTCATAAAAAGTAATAAATGCCCCACTAATAATTCCTGTTAATAGTGAAGCTATAATCAATTTACCAAGCATATTTTCTCTTTTTTGATTTAATTATAACAGATATAGAATTATATAAATAGCTTTATATTCTAATTCTAGTTTGATTAAATCAAAATGTGTATTATTTACATTAATAATATTAACTACTGAACAGCTTTTCCTAAATCCCACATTGGCATAAATATACCTAATGCCATCAATAAAACTAATCCAGCAATAAAGAAAAGCATAATAGGTTCAATATATGCAGCTAAATTATCTATCAAATCTTGAAATCTACTATCATAATAACCTGTTACTTTTTCTAACATCATATCAAGCTGTCCACTAGTCTCCCCTGCCCTTATCATTTGTAATAACATATTTTCAAAAAGTTCTGTCTGTTCAAATGCATCAGACAGAGATATACCCCTAGATATATTGGTATTAACTGTTAATAGTTTCTTTTTCATATATAAGTTATCCACCATATCAACAGCTGTATCTAGTGCCTCAGATACAGGGATACCTGATTTAACCAACTCTCCAAAAACTAAAGTATATTTATGCATAGTTGCAAAAAATATAATCTTGTGGATGAGGTAGAATTTTGGGTTTATTAAAATTTTATCTACTTTATATTTAAAATCCATATTGTTTTTGTAGGTATGAATAAATAAGAAGATACCACCTGCTAATATAACCAATACATATAATCCATAATTATTTAAGATATGTTCAAGAAATAGAAGTATCTGTGTCGGAAGAGGTAAGTCTGCTTTGAATTTATCAAATATCTCTTTGAATTTAGGAACAACAACCATAATCAAAATAGTAAAAGCAACAGCCATTGCGGCCAAAGTAATTAGAGGGGTACGAATGGCTTTTTTAAACTTTTTAGTATTATCACGGATACTCTCTAATATATTTGCTAATTTATGATATGCTCCTGCTATATTTCCTGTTTTTTCACCAAGATTAGTCATAGCTAATGCCACATGACCGAAATCTTCTTTAAATGGCTCAATAGAATCACTTATACCTTTACCTGCATTAATATCATTTCCTATTGTAGTAAATATCTGTTTGAGTCTATCATTTTCTGTATTTTTGGCTACCTCATCAATAGAATCATGAATAGAAATACCCGCATCAGTCATAACAGCTATTTGTCTAATAGATGATATTTTAGCTCCTATATCTATTTTAGGTTTAAATGAATCTTTCATACCTCCAAATATATCACCTATCTTTGAACCCATATCAGGTGTAGTCTCTTCTGCTTTTATAATAGTAAAGCCTGTGAACTCCTGTTTTGCTGTTCGTATAGCACTTATTTTACTTTTAGCCTTAACAACTTCTATAGTTCGTTTCCCTCGTTTAGTCATAGTGACTTTATAATAATTCATTATCTTGCTACCCTAAGTACCTCTTCAAGGGAAGTTTTACCTTGCAATGCTTTGTTTACACCATCTTGAAGCATAGTTATAAATCCCTCTTTAAAAGCTTGTTCTCTCATTTTCTCCTTGGATGCACCATTTGCTATCATAGTTGAAAGCTCTTCAGATATTAGCAATACCTCTGAAATCATCTCTCTACCCGTATATCCATTATTATTACAAACTGGACACCCTTTACCTTTATAAAATTTTGGATTTGATGGTAGATATTGAGCTATCTCTTTGAGATTATCAGGATTTATAGCCTTATCTTCTTCTTTACATACATCACATATTTTTCGTACTAATCTTTGTCCTTGAATACCAATTACTGCACCTGCTAATAGATAATTCTCTATTCCCATATCTTGCATCCTATTTATAGCCGATATTGCATCATTGGTATGTAGAGTAGATAGTACTAAGTGACCAGTTAAAGCTGCTTCTATTGCAATTCTTAGTGTCTCTTGGTCTCTTATCTCTCCAATCATAATTTTATCAGGGTCTTGTCGTAAAATGGAACGAAGTGCTGCTGCAAAGGTAAGTCCTGTATTAGCACTTACTTGTACCTGTTGAATACCATCCATTTGATACTCAACTGGGTCTTCAACAGTAATGATTTTATCTTTGACATCTATAATAGCATTTAATGCACCATAAAGTGTAGTCGTTTTACCTGACCCCGTAGGACCTGTTACAAGCATAATTCCATAAGGAGATTTAATCCCTTTGGTAAATTTTTTATACGCCTCGGCATTCATTCCTGCATCTTCTAATTTAACCAATGCTTTTGATTTATCCAAAATCCTCATAACTATAGACTCACCAAAAAGTGTAGGTAGTGTTGAAACCCTAAAGTCATATACATTTCCATTAACTATTTGTGTAAATCTTCCATCTTGTGGTTTTCTTTTTTCTGCAATATCCAAATTTGAAAGTAATTTAGTTCGTGATGATAAGGGTCCAAAAATAATCTTTTCCAATTTAAAATACTCTTGTAGCATACCATCTACACGATAACGAACAATACAGTTATGTTCTGTAGCTTCTATATGAATGTCACTAGCTTTTCCATCTATCGCTGTTTTTAAAATAGTCTCAATTAGTTTTAAAACAGCAGGAGACTCTTTACTCTCCTCTACTACTTCAGCAGTACCCTCTGTAAGGTCATGTTTAATATCTTCTGAAAACTCTCCTACCTCTTCATTAGTTTTAAGTTTAAGCAACTCTCTTTGTATCATTTTGGCTTTGGCAATAGCTACTACCATTATTTTACCATGAAAAAATCGCTCTATAGCACCTTTTGCTTCATAATCTGTAGGATTTGCAAATGCTACAGTTACAGTACTATCTTGAACAAAAAGTGGTAAAGCATTATACCTAAGTAGCTGTTTTAATGGTAATCTCTCTATCAACTTATAATCTATATCTATATCATTTATCTCTATATATTCTATATCCAAATTGGTAGCTATTCGTTTAAGCAATCTAGTTGTATCTATACCAGCTATTGGTTCTAAATCATCTAACTCAATTGTATGAATACGAAGCTCTTTTATAAGTGCTTCTTCCATTTGTGTAATATTAATTATCTTTACTTTAATCAGATTTTCAATATTAACTCTATTCTCCCCATATTTTTTTATAAAAATATCTAATTTTCTCTGTTGGATAACATCATTGTCAATCAATATATCTATAACTCTTTGCATCTTTTCTCCTACTTATACTGATACCGTTTAATAAATTTATCATTTTGATAAATATCTATAATCATATAATTTTTCTTATCTTTTTCTATATATACTTGATATTTTATATTTTTGTTTTCACTATCTTTTAATCTATAAATTCCATCTTTTAAAGTATATTTTTTGGCAACAAATAAATTAAAAATCTTTGATAATACAAAATTGGTTTTAGGCAATTGTAAATTACCTAATGTTTTATTATCTACTATTGCTTGTCGGAGCAACTCTTTTTGTAATAAAATAGTTCCGAAGTAACTAGCATTTTCTCGTGACTCTTTTGTCTTTTTCAAAACTATCATAGGAGTTGCTATACGGTGTATATTATTAGTCTCTAAACAAGCTAAACCATAAAGTGTAATAAATTTTTCATTATCTCTATTTTTATTATAATATTTCATTGCATAATCACATCCTTTATCATACTCCTGATTTGTGTAATAGTTATAAAGTGTTGATAGATTAGAGCTATATAAAAATGATACATTAAATAACAAAATCAAAAGTATTTTTCTCATTAGATACTCTTTGATTTCATTTTATTTATTAAAGCCTTAATCTTATATGATTTACTTTTATTATAATATGCTATCAATATCTTTAATGCTTCTCTTCGTTTACCCATTTTATCTTTGGATTTAGCAAAAATCAACCAACTCTCATCCAAATTACTATTTAAATTATTTGCTTTTAAAGACCATTTTTCGGCTTGTTTATAATTACCTGCATTATAATAAGCTTTGGCAATTAATAGAGCATCTCTTGGGTTTTTATTTTGTTCAAATTTCTCTTTCATAATACTCATATAGTTATTACCAGTTCGTTGAAAATTTAGCCTTTTCTTTTCTCCATTTATTGTAGATAATTCACGAGGTGTTAAATAGGTAGAGACTTTGGCTTTGACTAGCTTTGTTTTATGAGTATAATGATGATGAGGTTGATGGCGTTTTTTAGCTATGTTATACTCTATAGTTCTCTTTTTTGCTCTACTATCTTTAAGTTTCTCTTTTTCCAAATCAATAATAGGAATTGTAGGTAAAAGTAATACATCAGATACATTAGGTTTAGATACAATTGAACTATTTTTTTCTTTGACTTTTTTTATACTCATTACAGCTTTTGGTTCTTCTTTTTTACCTATATTTATATCTAATTTATAGAGGATATAATATCCACCATAAATTAATAATGATAAGAGAGTTAGAATAGATGCCACCAATAGCATACCTTTTGTCTTGTATTTATACCATCTCTTTTCGAGTTCCTTTGTATTAATCATGGATATATCCTATTTTAATTGCTGCCATTTCCAAAATCTTTTTAGATAAAGTAGTTTTTTTTTCAATTTTCTTTGGTTGATATAAATCATAATATTCATAAATATTAAAAATCGTATATAATAGCTTATTACTCTCTCGAAAATTACCTTTGGTACAAGCATGAATAAACTTTATATCTCGTTTGGTTATCATATTAGATACCTCTACAAAACCTTTTTGAAATAATTTTTTTTGTATATAGATTTCCAAATCTTGAATATCTGCATTTTTTAGCTCTATCACTTCCCAAATACGAGTTTTGAAATGTTCTTTGGCTATAATATCTTCATTTTCTGTTTTATGTAGGGTAATAACAAACTTAACTACTCTAGTATCAGATAGTAGTCTAATCTTTTCCATTAATGCTTCACTATAGAGTTGACACTCATCTAGTAGAAACATTACCTCTCTTTGACCTCTTAGATTTTGACAATATTTTAATAATCCATCAAAATTTACACGCATATTTTTAGGAATTCTTTGAGAGGATATTGATTCATATATATTTCTCAAAAACTCTTTTTCACTCAATATTGGTGCTTCAAAATAGTGAATTTCTCTACTTGCCTTTAAATTATGATAGAGTCTATTTAAAATCATACTCTTACCTGTTCCAGGTCTTCCGAAAAGAAGTATCATTTTTAGAGGTTTATCCAAACTCTCTTCTAAGATTTGATAATTAAAAGCAGTTGATTCTAATTCTACAAAACTATCCTTATCAACTGTATCAATAAAAATATTTTTTATATCACTATATTTACTTCTCTTCATCTTGTAATTTCCTATAACCCAAATCTTCTAGGGATAGCTTTTTGTCTTTATTTATAATATGAGGAGTGATAATCAATACTAACTCATCTACACTATTAATCTTGACCTCTCGTTTAAAAATATGGTCAAGAAGAGGTAAATCTCCAAGTAGAGGAACTTTAGATACCTTTGTTCCTGTTTTAGACGAGATTAACCCACCTAAGATAACATGTTGTCCATCTTGCATTGTTACTACAGAAGAGATTTGTTTTCGTGATAAATCAGGTGGAATATTTCTTGAACCTGTATTATCTCTTTGTACAGCATCTAGTGTATCTGATATAGATGGATTGATTTTTAGTGTAATAGAGCCATTATCAGATATTTCAGGTGTAATATCTAATAATATTCCTGCAAATACAGAATCTATTGTTTCGCCACTCTGTTGTGTCCCTGCTCCACTTGCACCTTGCATTACAGAGGTTGATTGGATTTTATAAAATAGCTCATTCCCTACAGAGATAAGTGCTGGTTGATTATTGAGTGTTAATACCTTTGGATTAGATATAGATTTAACATCACCTTGTGTTTTTAAAAATTTAACAATTTCACTCATTTGCATTGAACCTTGTGCTACTATAGCTCTGGCATTTGGCAATCCACCTGTTCCAAGCTCTCCACCACTAATAGTTGGATTTCCTCCACCATCACCTGACCAATCCACACTAGTTAAATTTTTCTTTGCTATGGCAAATGTACCTATACCCATATTTTCTAAGCTATATAACTGTGACCAATCTATCCCTGTAGTAGAACTATCATCAAAGGTTACACTCAAAATACTTACATCTATGAGTACTTGACTTTTTAACTGTTTTGAAAGTTCATTAATATATTTAGAAACTCTTTTTAGCTGTTGTGGTGTACCTGTAACTGTTATCATACCAACTTCTGGATTTACGATTGGTTCAGGAGCGTCATAATTATCTTCTGGTCTATTAATTAGACTATGTAACTCTTTTTGTATTTTTGACCAAAATTTAAAATCATCATTGCTCTCAATAGAAACTCCTGTTTTAGAACCATTTTCACCAGAACTTCCACCTCCACTAGAATTTCCACTTCCATTGTTATTTGCAATAGTTACATGTGCATTACTTTTTCCTGTTCTATCACCTGATAAATAATCTAATTTAAAAGTTTTAGTTCTTAGATAAAATATTTTTAATCTATTACCATTTAACTCATATCCTATATTATTCTCAGTTAAAATTGTATCCAAAAATTCATACAATGAAGCATTATTGAGTTTAACATAATATAAATGCTCTTGTAGTCGTTTTTTTGCCTCTCTATCTTTGACCAGAAGTGTTAAACCACATGTATCGGCGATATTTTCTATTACATCAGCATAAGTTAATGAACTATCAAGTGTAGTAGTAAATAGTTGAGTTGAACAACTTCTAGCCTCTGCTTGTGATAATCCCAAACCCATAAATAGAGATAATAGTAATATTATTTTTATAGTTTTTTTTAAAAATCTCATTTTAATTTCCTTTAAATATTTTAAATTTTTTCTTTTTTCGTTCTATAATAAGTTTTTTAATCTCTTTTCCTCTCTTTAGATTAGCAGAAGATTTACCCACACTAATAACTCTATAACTGCCTATTGTATCCCCTACTCTATACCATTTTTGATTAATAAAAGCAGCATGATTTAAAACAGCACTTATTGTATAACTCTCTGTTGGGATAATCTCTTTTGGTTTTTCAATTTTAATCTCTTTTATCTCTTGTTTTATTACTTTTTCAACAATAGCAAAAGGATTAGGTGTATTTTCTAAAACTTCCAAACTAATACCTGGTCTTTCATCTTTTATCTTTGAGACCATCATAGTTATCTCTTGATGACTCAATGAGGCAGAATATAGTGATAGTGGCAAAATAATCATTATCTTTATAATTATATTTTTCATTAGTGATTAATCCCCCATACCGAAATATTAATATCTGCTATTGTTATGCTTTTATTCTTGTCCATATATATATTACTACCATATATATCTGTTACTAATACATTTTTTTCAAGTCTATTCATAAATTTAGCTATATTTTTATATTCACCTTTGCACCCAACAGCAATCTCTAAAATATGCCCGAAACTTCCATTGTTATCAATATAATTATTATTGATATACTCAATCTTGACATTCTGTTTTTTGGCTTGTTTAGTAATACTGTTCAAAAATATAGACCAACTTTTTTTATTAAAGAGTAATGGAGACAACTCTTCTAATTTAGCTGATATAAAATTAATATTCTCGTTGGTATTTAATATATTTTTTTCTAAATTTATTATATCTTTATCATATTTTTTTATATAATAGTCTCTATCTCCTCCTACAGTAATACTTTGAATATACTGTTTATGAGTTCTTATACTCTTCTGTAATGAATTTCTATGCTGAGTAGAACTATTTAATTTCTCTTGGGCATAAGGTAAAAATAGGCTATAAGCCATATATCCAATTACCACAACTATCATAAGAATAATCATCCATTTTTCATTTTCACTTTTATCTTTGAAAAACTCATCTAAACTGTGTAAAAAACTATTCATTATATATAACTCACTTTCAAAATACCTCTATATAAACCATCATCACTAACAGATATTCTTTTTATATCAATATTTTTAATATTATCGAAATATTTTTTTGATATATATTTAATATATTTTGTGATTTTTTTATCATCATCACTTACTATATATATAGTGAAATTATCTTCACTACTTTGCATCTCTTCTAATTTTACCTCATGATTGACTAAATCCATTGCAAATTGATTTAAGAGATTGGATTTTAATTTATAATCAACCTTTTTATTATAGATTGAGGTTAGAGTTTTTGCTTTCCCCTCAAAAATATTTTTGAGTCCTTGTAACTCTTTTTTGTTTTGAGTAATTATCTCTTTTTTGCCATTTAATATCTTTTTATATTTATTAGTTATTATAGCCAAGGATTTATCATCAGCAGAGAGTTTAAAAATATGTGCATCAATCATATACGAACTCACTAGAAAAAAGAGTGGATATCCAATTGCTAATAGTGATGCAATAGTAGTACTGATAATAAACTGACCACTAGCTCGTTTACTAAAAACTGGTGGTCTAGGTATAGTGGTTAAGTTTACAATCTTATTTGTAGCTTGAATATAATCAAGTCCAGATTGTACCATCATATATTGGAATTGGTCAACATACCACTCATCATTTTTTATATCAAAGTTATAATCTAAATTATAGGTTTGTATTCCTAAATAGTTATAACCATAATCGCCTAATCCTATAATAGGACTTTTGATAGAACCTAAAAATAGTCTTTGTATTACATTTATACCAAATGCTCTTTTGGTATAAATGATAATATCATTGATTTGTAAAAATATTTCACCAAATAGCTTCATAATATTTTGTTGAAAAAATGAATCAGTAGCTTTTAGTCCTTCGGCTTCTAATGTTTCAAAAAACTTTTTTTCATCAACTTTTTCACCAATCATAGCACAATATTTATCATATATCTGAGTCAATGAAAACTCCAAAGATTTAGAGTATAAAAATTCACCATCTTTATATATAGTCACAAAAGCATCATCCATAGTGAAATAGATAAAACAGTGTGCTTCACTAGCTTCTAATGTATTAGTAGTATAGAGTGTCTCATATAAAAGAGGTGCAGGAATTAACAGGTCGATATATGTAGTTTTTTCAACTGTTTTAGCACAACTCTCTTCTATAATTTCAGGCTCAATAATAAAAAGAGTATAGATACTGCTATCTGTATTATTACTAGCTTTTCTATGATTTATTAGATACTCTTTTTCAGGGTCAAGACCCAATTCATCATAAGCTTTCATATAAATCATATCATCAATTTCAGCTTCATCTATACCAAAGCCCAAATCAAATGATGCGATAATCATATCTCTATTTTTTATATAAGATATAACGAAATTACTATTATCAAATGATAGATTTGCCAAAGGTTTAAGTGTTTGGTCTCGATATTGATAATTTTTATCTGTATAAGAGTCAACTGTAATAATTTTTTTAAATTTTTTTATTCTAGGATCTATTATTGTTTTTGACATAATTGTTTAATTTACCATCCCTTTTATAATATATTAATTCCTATTATATTAAGAATAATGTTAATTATTGCTTGTAAGATTAATTTAAGGAGAGTTATTCTTAAAAATATATTATAAGAATAACATTTACTGTTTATTAAAAATATTTTTTAAGAGAATATTTTAATAGGGTTAAATAGAGTTAAAAAATGTATCCTTGGTCTTCCAACCCATCACGAGATTTAGTCCAACCTTTTTTGACAGATACATGTAAATCCAAATATATTTTTTTTTGGGAGAATGTTTCGAGTTGTTGTCGTGCAAATTTACCAACTCGTTTTATTCCCTCACCTTTGTTTCCTACGATAATACCTTTTTGGGTCTCTTTTTCCACAATAATAGTAGCATAAACTCTATCTATATTATCAGCTTCATCTATCTTTTCGATTGTCACATCTGATTCATATGGTATTTCATCACTTAAATTTTCAAAAACAGACTCACGGATTAGTTCTTTGTATATATCACGAATATTATCAGTAGTCATTATATCAGTATCAAAAAATGCAGGAGACTCTGGTATATATTTAACAACCTCATCAAGCAGAGCTTTTTTCCCTACATTTTTATTAACAGAAAATGGGATAATAGCTTCAAATTCATCTTGATATTTTTGATATTCACCTAATTTTTTAAGTATATCACCTTGTCTTACAAAATCTATTTTAGTTAGAAGTACAATATGTTTAGCTCTTTTGGACTCATCTAATGCCAAAAACTTCTCATACTCATTTAATTTATCAGTTACAGGTGCTAAAAAAATAATCAAATCGCTATCACCCATAGCTTTAAGAGCCTCTTCGAGCATAAATTCATTAATAAGCCTCTCTTTTCTATGAATACCAGGAGTATCTACAAAGATAAGTTGATGTCCCTCATACATAACAATGATATTCATTCGTTTTCGTGTAGCTTGTGCTTTTTTGGAGACCATAGCTAGTTTCTCACCAATTAGATGATTTAGAAGTGTACTCTTACCAGAGTTAGGTCGCCCTACTACAGCTATAAAGCCTGATTTTGTTTTTTTTTCCATTTTATATATAAATCACTTTCTTAGAATTTCAGTAGTATATCAAAAAAGTCATTTAATTAATATATATTTAGTTCCTAGAACATTCTCTTTAAATTTGCCCTATATTAAAAACTCTATTTTCTTTATCGCTTATCGGAAATATCCATACCCCACAGCTGTTTTTGCTCCTATGCCGTGTTCGGTTAGGGCTTCTTCAAATAAATCAATAAAACTACTATCTACCTCATCTTTAAAACCTAATAGAAATTGAAAGGTGGTATCTTCTACAGTCAAAAAATTGATAATTTTATTCTCTTCCATTGGATTGATAATATCCATTTTTATTTTAGGTTCAGTTATTGGAAAGGCATCGAAAAAGACTATCTGCCCTCTCTTATTATCTCCAAACATATCAATAAATTCATCTAATCTTTTTATCTCTTCTATATAACTTCTAACCACTCCTTTTATAGCAGATGATGGAATGAAAGGGATTCCATAAATATGGTGTAGTCGTATAGAGGTTTCATATATAGATTGTTCAGAGCCTATTACTAGGCGATAGTCTGTTTTTAATTCTATTTCTAAAAATTTTAGATTTAGTTCTCTTATATCTTTATAATATTTATCTATTTTTGATTTGTAGAAATCTTTCCAACCTTTAGAAAAAAAATTTTTATTAATATCTTGATTTTGTAACTTATAACCATCATTATAATTGAATTTAGCAAATTTATTGAGTTTTAGATGAAAATTATCAATCTCTTTAAAATCTTTTAGAGTCTCTCTTGTATCTTTAGGAATTTTTATATTAGGAAATAAAATTTTAACCTTAGACTTTTTTTGTCGCTCTTCCTCCATTTTCATATTACTAGCAATAGCCTCTTCGCGACTCACTTTTTTAATTGGCATTATCCTCTCCCTCAACCAAACCTTCAACAAAGCGTTTCATCCATGCCAAAAGACTCAATATTTCATTGCTTACCATTCTATATTCCGAAGAAGGTAATTCTATTACTTGATTCATTAACTCTTCAAGTTTATCTTGTGCATTTTTTTTGCTATCAAGTGTCAACAAATACTTATTTTCATCTTTTATAATCCAATCATAAATATTTTCAGCAATAGCATTATAAACCTCTCCATCCTTTTTTAATCGTTTAGAAAACATAAATGCAAAAGTAGCACCTAAACCATTATTTAATATCATAGTTGGAGTATTTCTAATATAACCTCTATATTTTTTATTTTTATCTTCATCATTGCCTATAAATTGCTTAACACAAGAGTAGGAAAATTCTGCTCTTTTTCTATCTAAATCTTTATTCGCCATTGCTCTGTTCCTCTTTTTTTACACTAATTGTTAATTCGCAAATCCCTTTCCCTAATGTGCTATTTCCTCCTATTTGAAGTGTATCAGGAGTATTTTCTATAAACTTATTTATCTCTCCTAAAGCCAAAGCATACATTATAGTTTCGCTTGGTAGATACTCTTCGGTAAATAAAGCTCCAGCTTTTTTATCAACTACTCCATCTTCTCCTATTTTAATTCTAGTAATAACCTCTGTAGAGTTTTTGACAAAATGAGTAAAGTTATCGTCTGAAATAATGACTAAACGAGTTTTAAGCTCATTAAAACTTGGAAGTACAATATTAAAAGTTTCAAATATCATCTTTTTATTAGCATCTTTTTTATTAGCAATAATAAAACTATATTCTTCTAAAATCACATTAGCATTTATACTATTTTTGTCACTAAAAACTATACACTCTTCATCACTTACATTGATTTTTGGAAGAGTAAATTCTTCATTATCGCCTAATTCTAAATCCTCTTCTAATCTCTTCAAAACCATAGGACAACTAATATAAGCAAAAACCCCTTTGACTGATTTTACAGGAAAAAATAAAATTTTAGCATCACTAAAACCTATATCTCCTGCTTTATCCCCTGTTCCAAAAATCTTTTTAGCATCTTCTTCACTATTTTGTTCTGTAAACTCACTCCGAATACTCCCTTTCAAACTACTAGCCTCAATCTTAGGAAACCCAGTATGGCTCTCTCGCTGAATTGGCATATCTACCACACCCAAATCACTACCACTTCCTACATGAAGTGGGGTTATTGCTTTTATAAAAAACGGTTTTATCTCTGTTGTCATTTTATATCTCCTATATTAACACCCTCTAAGGCAATCTCTTCTATCTCTCTGCTAAAATCACTATGAATCAAAATATCTATCGGTTTTAATAATCTCTCTTCAAGTATAAACTTTACTTTTGACTCTTTGGCTCTTAACTCTTTTTGCTCTTGTGGAATAATATATATATCTATATCTCCACCTCTTTTACTCTCATTGAGTTGACTGCCAAAAATATATATTTGACACTCTCCAAACTCTTTTATAATCGTTTCTCTAATTTGAGCTATTTCGCTCTTTTGTAATCTCATCAAAATACCTCTCTAGTCTATTGGTTAGCTCTATTAGATAACTGCTCTGCTCATAGATAAAATTGATAGAACTTGTCACAATCTCTTCATTATCAGGATACTCATGAGCAATTCTGTTTCGTGCATTTCTCATCTCTATCCACTGATTCAAATCCAAAATCCCCTCTCGTTCAAGCTCACTTAGTAGCTTGACAAAAGATTGCTGAACATTAAAACCACTATATTCTAATATATTTCTAAAAATCTTATCGCCCAATAGGTCTTGGAGTTTAGAGAAACGAAAAGCCAAAATATCCAACTTATCCTGCTGTTGTTCGTTTAGATTTTCTAATGTAGTTACATTTATAGGCATAACTTCTTCTAAAACCTCATTGGCTTTTTGGATTTTGATGATATGCTTTTGAGACTCATCAAAATAGTAATCTAGGCGTTTTTTTAACATTTATTTTTCCTCTTTTTATAGCTCTATGTATTTTTTTAGATT
>CAZNJD010000087.1:0-12024 GCA_964573285.1 uncultured Sulfurovum sp.
TCCCACAAATAAAACAGAAAATTGATATAATATATCAAGATGCTTTTAGTCCAAAGCGAAATCCATTATTATGGACAAAAGAGTATTTTGCTGATATAAAAGCTTTGTGCAAAGAGGATACTATTTTAACCACCTACTCAATAGCTATTGCTGTTCGTATGGGATTATATGAGAATGGATTTAATATTTTTATCTCTAAGGGGGATAGAGTTCGTCCATACACTATTGCTAGTCCAACTATATTAGCAGATTTAAAATATATAGATATGGAACTTAAGAAATCTCGTAATTTAGAGGCTAGAAGTCTCAAAGATAGTGAGTTTTATGAACCATCAACATTAAAAAAGCTCCAAATGTAATAATCGCTTCTATCAAGAAGAGATACTCTCCATAAATCTGTCCAGCTAATAATGCACCTAAAGAGCCACCAAGTCCAAATCCAATTCCCAAAACGAACTGTTGAGCTAATCTCTTTTGAGAATATAGAGAAAATACATAAGTAATAGTTGCTGTATGATATAGTGCAAAACTAATTGCATGGAGTGATTGTGAAGCAAACAGAATGGTGATACTATCAGGATATAGATATAAAAGTAACCATCTAATAGTTGTCACAACTATTGCAATCTTTAGAATATTGAGCAGATTTTTTTGTAACAGGCTACCTTGAAAAAATAGCATAAATATCTCGCATATTACACCAAATGTCCACATCCAACTAGTCATCTCCAAACTAATACCATGAGCAGTCTCATATATCGTAAAAAAGTTATAAAATCCACCAAAAGCTAATTGCATAAGAAATATACTAACCCAAAATGCCCAATAACGCATAAGTGAAAAAGATTTATCACTATTTTGTGATATTAATTTATCATGATTATCAAATCTTGAAACCACAAAACCAAATAATAATGTAAAAAATGCTGAACCAGTTAAATAATATAATGCTTCATTGTTTGTAGAGAGCATTTTACCTAACCATAATGCTATAAATATAAACCCAATAGAACCCCAAAGTCTGACTCGACCGTACTCTTTTTTGGATAATTGTCCTAGTGCTATAGTCTCTACAAAAGGTAAAGATATACCCATAGATGCACCAAAAAGTAGATTGGCTATAAGATATAGTGTAAAATTTTCTACTGTATTCAAAAATATTAATGAGGCTATAAATGTAAATAATAGAGAGAGTAGATAAATCTTAGCTGTAAGCTTAACTAAATGTTGAAATATAAAAGGAAGCAAAAAACGCATAAAAGGAGCAGCAGAATATATAATTCCAACCTGCATGCTATTATACCCAAAATCCAAAAGGACTTTAGGCATAAATATAATATAAACTCCAATCATTGCAAAATAGGAGAGATAAAAAAGAGCTAAACTAATTCTCATTTTCTACTGAAACAATGGCTGTATTACTTAATAAATCATGTAACCCTCGTTTGTCTTTTCGTACAAACATCATAGCCCAACCAAATATAGTAACTATAGATAAAATCATAGCCACATTCCTAAAAAATATAGAAAATAGAGGGGGTCTTTGATTGGTATTAATATCAACTACTTTTAGATGATAATTTTTGTAACCAGGGGTTTGACCATCTCCTTTAAACATAAAAAGAGATTGAACTATAATAAAAGGAACTAATATATATATCCAGCCCTCTAATTTATGTTGTGCAAATCCTTCTCTTCCATCCATTACTAGATAAAATACAATATACATTATTGGCATCAAAAGCATAAAACTATCAGTAATAGCTGCTTTAATTTTTGAAAAATTTTTAGCAAATTTTAGATTAGAAGATTTTTTAGTTTTTTTAATCTTTTTAACTCTACCTTGTTTGACATCTCTAAATCTCTGTTTTGCCATTAGAAATCCCAAATAACTTTGCCATAAGCACCACTAAAATCTGCATCCATACTAAAGTCATCTATATCATCTATTTTGATTTTCATAGCTTTATATCCGGCCTCTATACCAAAACCTAAAGTAAATGAGTATCTAGCACCAATTTCTAAATCATATAAACTATTTTTATCATAACTAATATAATTCCCTTCTGCTTGAAAGCTTAAATCTGTAGATGGTATATCCACTTTTGCTTTTGCATATAACATAGGAATTGGCAAATCTATATCTGTATTATCATTATCTACTTTTATAGAACCATTTAAATATTTAACATTTAATCCCATATCAAAATTTAACCAATTATCAAGAAGTTCATAATATAAAGTAAAATCATAAATATCTAAATCTAAATTAGAATATATATCATCATTTACTCTAAATAGGTCAATTCCATTCCAAGAAAATGTTTTTGAGGCCTTACCCTTTCCCTCATGAGAAAATTTGCTATAACCTACTTTTATATTTGGAAGAATAGGTATAGGGTGTTCAAAGTAAGCTTTGAAAAAAATATCATTTTCATTTTTCCAATTTAAATCCTTCTCTATATCGACACTATCTCCTCCATTTTGTGCCATTCCACTAGGATTATGAGCATAAAAACCTAAATCAACCTCTCCACCAATAAAATCAGCCATGCCTATCGTAGTAGTAATTGCTGTAATAAAAAATATTTTTTTCACCAAAACCTCCTTAAAATTTATCCAATTCTATCATATTAACTATTTAGTATTCATTACATTTTAGCACCTAAATTCATAGAGAATATAGGTAATAACATTGCGGCTACGATAATTCCAACAACTCCACCAATAAAAAGCATCATAAATGGTTCTAGCAGACTTAATAGGAGTTTCAGCTTATCATCATTCTCTTCTTGATAAAGGGAGGCAATATTACTTAATATCTGTGCTACTTCACTAGACTCTTCACCTAATGCTAGTGCCTGCATAAAGTTTCGTTTGGGTTTTACTCCTCTACCTCTTTGGAGTGCATGAGAGAGTTTATTTCCCTCTATAACTCGTTTAGATGCCTCTTCAAATGACTCTTTGAATGCAGAGTTATTAAAAGTGGAAGTAGCAAGTTTGACGGCATGAGCATAAGATACTCCAGAGTCTAACATCAATGATAATATATATGAGAAGCGACCAAGTTCATGATTTTGAATTAATGCACCTATGACTGGTACTTTCAAAACTAAACTATCATAAAACCTTTGAAAAGAGTAAATATATTTATACGATAGTTTAAAAGCTATAATAGTTCCGACAATACCTAGTAATAAAACAATATAATGGCTACTTAAAAAATCACTAATAGCCAAAACAAACTGTGTAATCTCTGGTAACTCCTGCCCTGTATCTTTAAATATTCCTGTAATTTTAGGAACAACAAATGTAATAAGAAACCCAACCATACCAATAGCAACTATAAAGATAAACATAGGATAAGCCAAAGCGTTACCAACCTGTTTTTTTATTTTGGCTTGTGTAGAGAAAAAATTTCCCATTTGAATAAGTACAGGCACCATTTTACCACTCTGCCCTGCTACATTAATACTTTGCAAGAAAAAATCAGGCATACCATAAACACTTTGAGAGTTTAGAGCATGATAGAGTGATTTCCCCTCTTCTATCATAGTTCTTAGAGATGCTAAAAAGGAAGCATATTTCTTTTCATGTTGGTGTTGGTCCTCTATTAGTCTAATAGCTGTGAGTATTGCCATACCAGAGTTGAGATAAGAAGAAAGCTCTTTGGCAAAAGAACTAAGTAGAGGTCCAGGCATCTCTCTTTGAGAGAAGTTCTTTAGAGTTATCTCTTTTGTGGGAGTTATATCTTTATAAAATATACCTTGATTTTTTAGTTTCTGTTTAGCTTCATCTTCACCCGAAGCCTCCACTGTTCCACTAACGCTTTTACCCTGTTTTGTAATACCTTTGTATTTATATAGCATATATCTTTCTTTTTTTTATTTTAGTATAAATGTATTTTTATCTTTTTCTTTATTTGCATTGATTCCACCTATTATATTAATATGTATTTCATCTTTCCCATATGTTCTAAATTGTATATCTAAATTTTGTATCATAAAACTTTGTACCTCCTGATTTAATATTTTCATAACTACTAATATTTTATTTTTTTTCTTATTTTTATATATATTAAAAATTTCCATATTTTCTGTGATTTTATCAATAGCAATATTATCTTCCTCTTTTAAAGGTAAATTATAGTTATTTCCTTCTAATCGAAGAAGAGTATTGTTTTCCTTATATACTAGCCATATAACTTTACATCTATATAATCCATATAATGAATGTTTGGTACTTTCTATCTCTATACGATGATATTTTTTTAAATGAGTAATTTTTAATCTTCCATTAGATTCCAATATATCAAGATATAAGCTATTAGCTCCTTTTATAATATTTGAACTTTTTTCTAAATGATGAAAAAGATTTTTATTTGAAGCTTTTAGTATATCAACACTTCTATAGAGAGCCATTAAAACTAAAGATAATAATGTAATAGATATGAGTACTTCTAGTAGAGTAAAAGCTTTTTTCTTTTGCAAGTTCATAGACGATAATCTTTTTAAGTGCCATTTTATTTAAAATATCTTAAAATAAGATGAATTTTAAATTAAAGGAAATATATGAAATATATTTTAATGCTTATTGTTTTTATCTTTTTAGTTGGTTGTGGAGTTAATGTAGAAGGTTCTAATGGTACTGATATTGCAATAAATACAGAAACTAATATATCAGAAGATATAAATAATAGTGATAAAAATATCACTGATATAGTAGTTGATAATAGTACGGTAGAAAATAATAGTTCCTCAACTTTATCAATAGATGATATAAAAGGATATTTAACAGATAATTCAGAGTATCAATTGACCCCAATAGGAAATGAGAATGAGAATTCTATTAAAGATTATATAAAACATAATCAAAACTATTCAATAGAGCCTTTAGAAAAATTATCAAGAGATAATGTTAAAATCTTTTATGAATTTAATAAATCTATAGTTATTCCCAAAAAAGATATTTTTATAGTTAGAAATAAAGATGAGAGTTCAATTTTTCTTACATTTGATGGTAACGATAGTTTTGAATTAGCAGAAAATTCACCAGCAATACTTTTATATCATTTAACATTAAAACACCCAACAGGATTTACAAATATTCAGACCAATTTAACCACTATAGATACACTAAAAAATAGTTTAGAAAAAGCTTTTAATCAAGTAGGAATAAATAATTTAGAAGTTTATAATAAAAGAATAGAATATGCAATAGATACAAAAAATACAGATAAAATTTTTCAATGTAAAGTAAATAATATAGATGAAGTTATTACAATTCAATTAGATGCAAATGGTTCTACAGAATTAGATATTCCTTTTTTAACAGATGAAAATATATCATGTAAATTATCTGAGAATAATGAAAGTAATGATTTATATTTAAATAGTATTATAAAAGAGATGCAAGGAGATGTAAATATTTCAAATGAGAGCAATATATCTAAAGAGCCTTTAGCTACTACAATTCCTTCTCAACCTACCAACAGCAATACACCTATAGTAAATAATACACCTATAGTAAATAATAATACGATATTAAATGAAACAAAATTCTTTTTAAAGGCAGAACCAGATAATCATATTAGATATCAATCTTTAGTAACTGTAGAGATACAAAACAGTGCAATAGATGATGTTAATAATCTTGAAGTTACAGGATTATTGATAGAAGAAGAGGGTTCTTCATATCGAGAACATAAATTTGTATCTGAAAAATCTTCGATAGGTTTGGGTATTAAGAAATTTAGATTTGTTAATATAGGTGTAAATATGGCTGATGAAAGAAGATTTAAATTATCATTTAAGATAAAAAATATAAAAACTAATGAAGAAATAATAAAAAATACAGGTTGGTTAGTAAGGGTTGTTGGTAGATTTTATGGAGAATCTGTTGATATAGAAGATAATGATAGATTTAGTGAAAAAGATGTAGATGTAAATATTACTAATAATTTAGATTCTGAAAGTAGAATATATAATGCCTCTATTAATATGTCATTTCATAAGACAGGAAGATATAAATTAAAACTATATATTGATTTAAATAATGAACATAGATACTCTTCTGATGAAGAAATATCAAAAGATATTACTGCTCTTAACCAAAATAAAATTTTTAATCTAACCTTTCATATTAGAGAAGATTTGGAAGAAATAACTGCTGCAGGAAGATATTATACTCCAAATTTAGAGATAATTAATACCGATACTAATGAACAAATCAGAGTAGATGGTACTCCATTTTATTAAAAATGGAGTAGTTTATTTATAAAGATAAGTTATTTTTACATCTTTTTTTAGTTTATTTAATTTTTTAGTTGCCCATTTATTCATCTTATCTTTAGTTGTTTTTAAAATAATACTATTTTTTACATCTTTAAAACTAAAATATCCTTTAGGTAGTTTAGAGTGTAAATATATTATTTCATATCCAGACTTTGTCTTTATAGGTTTTTTTGTATATTGATTACTATTTAATTTATCTATAGTTTCTTTAATAGATTTTGGTATAAGAGTAGATTTTAATCTACCTAAATAGCCACCACTCATTGATGTTCTTTTATCGATTGATTTAGATTTACATATGGAAATAAATGTTTTATTAAAATCTTTACTATAAGTTAACTTATTTAATATCTTATTTGCTTCATTTTCATCTTTCACTACTATATGTGAAATTTCGACTAAACTATCATGCCAATATTTTTTTTTATTTTTTTTATAAAGTTTGAATAAAGTAGTATTATTTATCTCTTCTGTTGAGCTAACAAAATATCTAGAAAGTAATAACAATCCTACTTTTGCTCGTTTATTTTCATCTTTAATATCAGAATAAGTTTTATTTTTATCAAAAATATATTGGATTAAAATTTCATCATTAACTAGTTTTTCAATTATTTTCTTCTTTGTTCTTTTATCTAATTGTTTAAATATTTCACCTCTTTTACCTAAAATTTGAGTTGTAATAATATGATTATTAACCTTAACTAATTTAATAAATCTTTTATTATTAATATTATTTTTAATATCTGTTTTATTGCATCCATTAATTAAAAAAATTATAATGAGCGCTATAAAAATATAATATTTCTTTAGCATGAAAATTCCTATAAGATTAAATTTAAGCGGAGAAAATAGATTTCTTTTAAGAATTCTATTTTTGTATAATCTTTCTATCCTCATAGAAAAAAGAGGATAGAAGTTAATACCTTATATTAATAAGGTAAATAACGACCATCACCTACTGGTGGTCTAGGTGTAGCCGTAGCCGTTGGTGTAGCCGTAGCTGTTGGTGTAGCCGTAGCTGTTGGTGTAGCTGTAGCCGTTGGCGTAGCCGTAGCTGTAGCTGTTGGTGGTGTAGCACCGTTAGATGACTTTCCACTACTGCCACAACCAATAAGTAATGAACTTATTGCAAGTGCATAAATAATATTTCTCATATGTTTATCCTTTTCTCTTAATATGAATATGGATAAATCCAGTTAGTTTCAGCTTGACTATCAGCATGTACTGTTGCACTCATCTGTGTAACAATTGCAGAAAGACCTAAACCAGTTGTACTTCTACCATTTTCAAAATTTAAGATAGCATAACCTTTTTGATACATCTCTTTTTGACTCTCATCTAATTCTATAGTTTTAAATGGGCTAAAAATTGATAATTCATGTGGAATACCTGATGTTGTTGATGTTGTTGCAGGTGATACAGTAAATCCACCAAGTACAGGTGTAAAGTGATCTTCATTATCATTATAAAGTTCCATACTCATATCAAATTCACCATCTTTTTTAGTATAGGCATTTAAATTTTTCCAAGCATCAATCTGATCATTACTTACATTATTTATCTCTAAAAGAACTCTTTTATATGGTTGAGTAACTAATAATGCACTTCTATTTGCATCTTGTGTAAAATATTCAAAAACAGTATGATTTACTCTTAATATATTAGCATCATTATTTATACATGATTTATTATATCTAGCAAGTGTATTTCCTTTTCCATCAGAGTAACCCTCAATACATCTATCAGCAATATGAGCAAATTCACCTTCACTCCATAATAGACCCTGATTTTTTCTACTATCAGTAAAATTATCTAGACTATAAGCTTTAAGAAGTAAATCTCTTCTACCATTGCCATCTGAATTATCATGAGATACTAATATAGAACCAGTTAATGAGGCTGTTGGAGAACTAAAGTTAACATTTCCACCCATTACAGATTTAACTACTTTACAGTTATTAACATAAAATCCAGGTTTACTAGAATCAGTTTCATTTGTACTCATATTTACATCAGGTACATTAACTGATGTTGGTTTATTAAATTGTTGAATATTATATAACCCTTGAGTAATACCTTTTCTCCATTCAATATCTTGATATGTCCCAGTGTGAGTAGCTGTTCTTAATTCATTTCTACTACGACATGTATCAATCAAATGTCTATAATCTTGCCATAACTCTTTATGTTTATGGTCATAAGCATTATTAGCCTCTGCCATAGCAAATACAGCAATATATCCTGAGCTTTCTGGAACTACATTTCCATTATCATCCAAACCTTGATTTCCAAATCCATCTACTTCAATATTTAATGGATTATCCTTACTAACCATCTCTCCATTATCTGAATATTTATATTCACTTACATAAGCTTTATCAGAAGTATTCTCTACTACATTCCCATTATCAGAACCTGGTAAAACAGTAGAACCATCAATAGATGTAATATTTCCATCTTTTAATTTCGCTCTAAATACATCATGTGCAGAGAGATAAATATTAAAGTCTCTTAATTCAACACTATCTTGTTTTCCATATAAAACAACTTTTGCAATAACTGCATGGTTACTTGTATTTATAACAGAAAACTCTGACTCCCAATTATTATCGGTAGGATTACCCGCAAAGAATGCTGGGAAAATAAGTGCATCACCAATTTCACCCGGCCCATTTTTTATAATCCTAGAAGTAACTGCATTTGCATCTGCAGGATTAGCTCTATTCCCATCATATAAACCCGGTGCAGTAGCTGTTGAAGAAAGTAATTTTCCATTAGTGTCAGTATCAAAAGCTAAAGCTCCTGTTGACATTATAGCAGCAACAGCTGCTATAGATAACATTTTTTTTGTGTACATTAAACATCTCCTTTTGTATCTGTGTATGTGTGTTGTATGTAGACGATCTTCTTAGTATATTTTATTTTTTACTATACAAAAACAATCTGTCATGAATGTATTCTACATGAACTACTCTTAAATAATACTTGAAAGTTCTATAAAAAATTGAAAAATGGAATTTATATGATAATTTTCTATGTTTAAATGTATAAATAAAATATTTTAATATACAATGGTCATATTTAATTTTTTTTAATTATAATATGTTTTCAATATCGAGAATATAGGATTAATTAATGGGAAAAATAAAAAGAGTACTAGGACTAAAAAATAAAAAATCAAATAATAAAAAACTGATTATATATATAATAATAGCATATATTATTAGTCTGTCTATAAGATTACTATTATATTATCAAATTTCTAATAACAATGACTTTTTTTATAATGGGTATATAATACCACTCTGGACTCCTGATGCTGGTCTATATGGGTATTATACGAAGCAATTACTACAAGGGGTATCCTATCCCTTTATTTCAGAATATACACCAGCCTATCTACTTTATGGAATTATACGATTGACAGGAATTAATTTAAATACAGCTCTATTTTTTACTCCTGCTTTTCTCTCATCTCTTATTGTTATACCTATTATTTTAATTGCCAATAGTTATAAATTGGTAAAATTTGGATTTTATGGTGCTATTATTGGTTCTTTAATGACTAGCTATTACTATAGAACTCATCTTGGCTATTATGATACAGATATATTAAATGCCTTTTTCCCACTTATGGCTATCTTTTTTTTAATAAAGTTTAGTATCAATAAAAAATTAATAGATGCACTTATTGCTTCATCTGTTTTAACTATTTTTAATTTTTGGTATCACTCTTCCATCTCTATTATTATAGCAACTATTTTTATATTTATAATATACACTATTATATATGAGAGAAAATCCATATATGCTTATCAAACCATTTTTCTTTTAAGTATCTCTATACTCCCTTTAGCTTTTATATATAAAATATTAATATTAATTACATTATGCATCCTCTTTTATTCTCTTAATAAATATCAAAAAATAAATTATAAAGTCTATATCTTAACTTTATTTATTATTTTTTTAGGATTTATATCTTTAAGTGATACAACACAATATTATAAGAGAGTCAATAGTTATATAAATAAAACCTCATCAATCATAGTTAAAAATTCTCAAAATAGAGAGATTAAATTTAAATCGGATTTAGATGGCGTAATAGAAGCTAAGAATATAAATTTATCTGAAATGGTTCATAGGGTATCTGGAGCTATGCCATTTTTTATATTAGCTATTATTGGTTATCTAGCACTACTTATTCGTTTTAAAAGTATGCTTCTAACACTTCCTTTAATTGGAATTGCCTTTTTATCTATGATAGCAGGATTAAGATTTACAATATATGGTGTCACCATATTATCATTCTCTATGGTATTTGGAGTATATATTGTTTTTAAGAATATACTTAT
This sequence comes from uncultured Sulfurovum sp., assembly GCA_964573285.1. Classification (GTDB taxonomy): domain Bacteria; phylum Campylobacterota; class Campylobacteria; order Campylobacterales; family Sulfurovaceae; genus UBA1140. Next base: position 10,649 of record CAZNJD010000087.1, read on the forward strand.
AACTTGGGGTGAATTTTCAAAAAAAGTATTAAATATAGCTACAGCTATTTTTCTTACTATAGTTTCTATTTTTGCTCTTATGACTATTATTAATTATAATAAAGAAATAAAACCTGTTTTTTTCTCATCAACAGAAGATATTAAAACTTTAGATAAATTTAAAAGAGAGTTAGATAAAGATGATTTTATATTGAGTTGGTGGGAGTATGGATGGCCATTATGGTATTATCTAAATAATAAGAATACTCTATTAGATAATGGAAAGCATCAGCAAGATAACTTTATTATTTCAAAAATGCTTTTAAGTAATAATCAAAATTTTGTCAGAAATAGCTCTATCTTTTTTGTTGAAAAATATATAGAAGGTAGAAAAAAGGGGTTTGATAAGGTTATGAACTATTTTCTTAAAAATTATTCATTAACATATCTAAACAAATTAAATAATAGTAGTTTTAAATTACCTAAATCAAATAGAAAAGTATATATTCTTCTACATAAAAATATGTTATATACATTATCTAATATAGAGATGTACTCCAATCTAGATTTGAAAACTGGAAAGAGTTATAATAGTAGTTTTATAGATAGAGGATATTTATCTAAAAAATATAATAGTTCTCAAAAATTACTAAAAACAACAACTCAATTGAGTATAGATATAGAGCATGGAAGGATAATATCAACAAATCCGAATGAAAATGCTGATATAAGAGAGATTACTATTAAAAATGGTTCTAGCATAAAATTTAAGAAATCATATAATACACCAAATAATATTTATGTAGTAATATATGATAAAAATATGTTAATAACAAATAAAAAACTATATAACTCATTTTTAATACAAGCTTTAATTCTTAATAACTATAATCATAATCTCTTCAATGAGGTTGCAAGAGATAAAAACCTTTTGATATTAAAAGTTAAAAATGAGTAGTACTAATTTATAGTGAATTTTAATGCTAGAACCATTTTTATTTATTATTTCTATATTACTTTTAATATGGTTTTTATTTCCTAACTTAGCCCATCAAATCGCACTAAACCCCACAAAATAGGGATTTCATTTTTTAAAAAGGCACTACAAAATATAAGCCAACCTCTTAACAGAAACATCCATAAGCTTATAAATCTTAACAGCTTCAGGTGCAATAGCAGATGGTAAGGCAAATCTCATTTTAGTTTTAGTATCAAATAGCCTACTAACCTGAACATTAAGGAGAAGCTGTCTAATCCTTTGTGGAGATAATTTAACATATTGAAGTCTAACTCTATGCTCTAAATGTCGAACCAAGGTGTAAGCCATAAAGCTAATAGCTAAATGAGCTTTAACCCTACTTGGTTTCCAATGATAGATTGGTCTAATTTTTAAATCA